>CAISCU010000011.1 GCA_903883965.1 uncultured Bacteroidota bacterium | reverse complement strand
TCGCCGCCGTCCTTTTTTATGCTGCAAACCCAAAAGTTGTTACTCTTCAAAAGGCTTATTTTCTGCCTAAAAAATATGTTTCAAGATGCCAAATTGAGAAACTAAAAGCCTATTTTTGCAGACAATGGACCATATTAGAAATTTTTGCATCATTGCCCATATCGACCACGGTAAAAGTACTTTAGCTGACCGCTTGTTAGAATATACCCAAACCATCAGTAAAAGAGAAATGCAGGCCCAGTTGCTTGATGACATGGACTTGGAAAGAGAACGCGGTATTACCATCAAGAGCCACGCCATTCAAATGGATTATGTGCTCGATGGAAAAAAATATGTACTGAACCTGATCGACACACCAGGTCACGTAGATTTTTCGTACGAGGTTTCTAGGTCAATTGCTGCTTGTGATGGCGCATTGTTGATAGTTGACTCTTCACAGGGTATTGAGGCACAAACCATTAGTAACTTGTACTTGGCCATTGATCAGGGCTTGGAAATTATTCCAGTTCTCAATAAAATTGATTTGCCCCATTCTATGCCAGAAGAAGTGAGCGATGAAATTGTTGATTTAATTGGCTGCAAAAGAGAAGAAATTTTAAGAGCCAGTGGTAAAACAGGTGCTGGTGTACATGAAATTTTAAGAGCCATTGTAGATAGAGTTCCTGCTCCAAAAGGCAATCCAGAGGCACCACTCAAAGCCTTAATTTTTGACTCGGTTTTTAATTCATTCAGAGGTATCATTGCCTATTTCAGGGTATTGGACGGCACAATTAAAAAAGGAGAAAAAGTTAAATTCATTGCTACAGGGAGAGAGTACATAGCAGATGAGGTAGGTATTTTACGCCTCGAAATGACTCCTAAAAACGAAGTTAGAGCTGGAGATGTAGGTTATATCATTTCAGGCATCAAAGAAGCCCGTGAAGTAAAAGTGGGAGATACCATTACATCAGTTGCCAATCCAACTACAGAAATCATCAAAGGATTTGAAGATGTCAAACCTATGGTATTTGCGGGTATTTACCCAGTAGATACTGAAGACTTTGAAGAACTCCGTGAGAGCATGTACAAACTACAACTCAACGATGCTTCCTTAACCTTCGAACCTGAAACTTCAGCTGCTTTGGGATTCGGATTCCGTTGCGGTTTCTTAGGTATGTTGCACATGGAAATCATTCAGGAAAGATTGGAACGTGAATTTGGCATGACAGTGATTACTACTGTTCCCAACGTAAGTTACCACTGCTATACCAACAAAGGCGAAATGATTGTGGTAAACAATCCTTCTGATTTACCCGAACCCAATTACATTGAACATGTTGAAGAACCCTTTATATCGGCACAAATCATTACACAAACAGACTATGTTGGCGCCATTATGGGATTGTGCATGGGCAAAAGAGGCATTTTAAAAACACAAAATTACCTGACTACCGACCGAGTAGAAATGAAATTTGACATGCCATTGGCAGAAGTTGTATTTGACTTTTTTGACAAACTCAAAACCATATCAAGAGGATACGCTTCTTTTGACTACACCCCTATTGGCTATATAGGAAGCGACCTGGTAAAGTTGGATATTTTACTCAACAAAGACAATGTAGACGCCCTTTCTGCCATCATTCACAAAGACCGTGCTTATGACTGGGGAAAACGCATTTGCGAAAAATTGAAAGACCTCATTCCGCGCCACCAATTCGAAATTCCAGTACAAGCTTCAATAGGCACCAAAGTTATTGCCAGAGAAACCATCAAGGCTTTGCGCAAAGATGTAACAGCTAAATGTTACGGTGGTGATATCAGCCGTAAAAGAAAATTATTGGAACGTCAGAAAGAAGGTAAAAAACGCATGAAACAAGTTGGTTCAGTTGAAATTCCTCAATCTGCATTTATGGCAGTATTGAAACTTGACTAAAAACAACAAGCAATGAAAAGTATATACGACCCAATTGTACTTGCTGAATTGACCCAAAGACTGCAGAGACTAGAAGCCAATAGCAAAGCCTTGTGGGGAAAAATGAATGCAGCACAAATGTGTTTGCATTGTTACAAAACATTTGAAGTTGCCAATGGCAGTATCAAAGAAGAACGACTGTTCATTGGTAGAATTTTAGGACCATTGTTCAAATCGAGCTTTTACAACGATAAACCTTGGCCTAAAAGCACTCATACTTCACCCAATTATATCATCAGTAACCAGCCTGAATTTGAAATTGAAAAAACAAAATTGCTAGAAATTATGCGCAATTTTTCTGTTGCAGGTGAAGCTGCATGTACCACACATCCTAATCCATTTTACGGTAAAATAAGCCCAGAACAATATGGCAAAGGCATGTACAAACACTTAGACCATCACCTCAAACAATTTGGATTGTAATATGAATCTTTTAAACGGAAACGAAGTAGCCAAAGAACTCAAAGGCAAGATAAAAAAAGCTGTTGAACAACTTCAACAAGCTGGCAAAAAAACACCTCATTTGGCAGCTATTTTAGTTGGTTCAGATGGTGCCAGCATGACCTATGTAAACGCAAAAGCAAAAGATTGTGCGGAAGTTGGTTTTCAATCAACTGTATTGCATTTTGACGCCAATATTAGCAAGGAAGCCCTTATTCAAGAAATCATCCAAATCAATAACAACCCCGAAATAGATGGCTTGATCGTGCAATTGCCACTTCCAAAACACATTCCTGAAAAAGAAATTACCGAAACCATCAGTTTTAAAAAAGATGTAGATGGTTTTCACCCTATGAATGTAGGCTATATGTTCAAAGGATTGCCTTGCTTTTTACCGGCTACTCCTTATGGCATTGTACAAATGCTCGAACATTACAACATTGAAACTACCGGCAAACACTGTGTCATTATTGGTCGCAGCGATATTGTTGGCAAGCCTATGGGTGTATTGATGTTGCAAAAAAATTGCACGGTAACTACATGCCATAGCAAAACAGTGAACATGAAAGAAATTTGCTTACAAGCAGATATCATTATAGCCGCAGTAGGCATTCCAGAATTTTTAAAAGCTGAAATGGTAAAAGAAGGTGCCATCGTCATTGATGTGGGTATTACACGAGTTGAAGACAGCAATCACCCAAAAGGATATTTATTAAAAGGGGATGTTGATTTTGCCAATGTAGCACCCAAATGCAGTTGGATAACACCTGTACCAGGAGGAGTTGGGCCAATGACCCGAGTAGGACTTTTGCTCAATACTTTACAAGCTGTACAAAACAGCTAAGGTTTTTTGGTTTTTCCTACCAACTCAATGCCATCAGAAAGCAATTGAATTTTCTTTTCTCTGAACAAATTTCCTACACACATTTTAAAGTTCTTTTTACTCATTCCAAACACCCTATAAATTTCCTCAGGGTCTGATTTATCATGATAAGGTAAATAGCCATTGGCCTCTTTGAGTAACTGTAAAATTTGTTGGGTTTGATCGCCCACTTTTTGGTAACCCGGCTTGCCCAAAACAACGTCAATGAGGTTGTTTTCTTTTACCTTTTTCACATACCCTTCAAGTTCCACATTGGGCTGAACAGCAGCAAACACTTCATTGTTATACAACATACCAATGTGCTGGTTATTGACAATCATTAAATAGCCCATAGGGGTACTTTTAAACAATTTCAATTTTACCAATTGCATTTCTTTTAATTGGTGGTTTTCATTGCTAAATAAATCTTCTTCTAATGCAGAAGCAGCCAAACGGTTGCTAAACGTATCAAAAAACACCCTTACAAAAACATACTCTCCTACTTCAGGCATGCGTTTTTGTTTGGTCCTTGGTAAAAACAAATCCTTGGGCAAACCCCAATCTAAAAAAGCTCCTGTTTCAGAACTGGCAACCACTCTTAAACTGGCATTCTGCCCCACCTCTGCAATGGCTGGTTGCGCACTGGCAACTAATTCACCTTTTGTATTCAAATACAAAATGACACTAATGAAGTCGCCAATTTGTAATCCATGAGGTGCTTCTTCTTCAGGCAAAAGCACTACCTGATTTCCGGCTTGAATGACCCAATCGGTATTCAATTTATTTTTCACTTTAAGCGTGAGTGTCTTTCCTAATTCAGGCTGCATGCGTTGTTTGTTATTTTTTAAAAATTCTAAATGAGCCTAAGCCCCACTTGTGTAGCCTGTAATAAATTGATGTTCTAATGACACCCAATCCATATATACTGCTGCGTTTAAAGTTAATGGAAGAAGCCTCTGGAAAATATTTTGTTGGACAAGTAACCTCTCCAATTTCAAAATTGTGCATGAACAATTGAGCCGTAATTTCATTGTCAAACACAAAATCGTCACTACATACTTCGTAGGGAACAGTTTGCAATGCCTTTGCACTAAAAGCCCTATAGCCAGTATGGTATTCTGATAGTTTCTGGTGCATGAGAATATTTTGGAACAAAGTGAGCATGCGGTTGAAAACAAATTTATACAATGGCATACCTCCTTTTAAGGCGCCCATTCCTAAAATTCGAGAACCAAATACTACTGGATACACCTCATAAGCAATGATACTGCTCATGGCATGAATTAAATGCGGGGTGTATTGGTAATCGGGATGCAACATGATTACAATATCTGCACCCAATTCAAGCGCTTTGTTGTAACATGTTTTTTGATTGCCACCATATCCTTTGTTTTTCTCGTGTCTGATAACGTGTCTAATTCCAATACGAGCACCCAATTCACTGGTATGATCTTTACTGGCGTCATCAACCAAAATAACATCATCTACAATGTCAAATGGAATTTCTTTGTATGTTTTTTCGAGTGTTTTTTCAGCATTATAAGCCGGTAATACCACTATTATTTTCTTTCCGTTCAGCATAAAATTATCTAAAGTACAGCAAATACATCACCGCAAATATGGGCAATAAAATGGGTAAGGAAAAACGCAAAATATATGCCCCAAATGACGGCATCTTAATACCGGCATGTTCAGCAATGTATTTAACCATTAAATTAGGACCATTCCCTATATAAGTCATGGCGCCAAAAACTACTGAAGACACAGAAATAGCAGCCAGCAATTGGCTTTCATTTCCATTTAAAAATACCTGAACATCTGCTATTGAATGAACTGAAAGGCCATTGGCAGCTAGCATCATGGTAAACATACACAAGTAAGTTGGGGCATTGTCTAAAAAACTCGAGAAAAATCCAGTTAAGCCAAACAACATTGGCATATTCACATTGGAGGCCAATGGACTATTTTGAACAGCCAATGTTAACCATTCTACCAATGGAATCATGCTCAAAAAAATACCAAAAAATAAAAACACCACTTCTACAATTGGGGTAAAATTAAAATCGTTGCTAAGTAATGCCTTCTGATTGGCAGTGCGGTAACAAATAAATGCAATTGCTAGTTGTAAACATTCTCTCAAGTATGAAATGGATTGCCCATGGTAATGAATTGTAGGAATCCAATTGAATAATACAGGATCTAGAAATACTGAACCCACTGCAATGCCTAACCAAATAAAATTCCTTTTACCTTGTATCACAATTTTGCCGCTGTGTTTTGTATCGCTATCAATTGCATTCAAAACTTTGTTCCGGCTATCAAAAAAACAAAATGCAAGTAAACACATACCAAGCCCAGTTATCCATGGCAACCACAATTGAAACAATGTCCATGTAAAAGGAACTCCTTTTAAAAACCCAATAAATAAAGGGGGATCGGCAATGGGCGTTAACATGCCCCCCATATTTGAAACAATAAATATAAAAAAGACAATGTGATAGGCTTTTACCCTGTAACGGTTTAAGCGAATAAATGGTCTAATCAATAAAATAGAAGCACCAGTTGTACCAATTAAATTGCTTGCTATTGCAGCCAGCAATAAGAAAACACAATTATTCAATACATTAGAGGGCCTATCAATAAACAAAAATATACCACCACTTGCCACATACAACAATACCATTAATGAAATAAAAGAAAAGTATTCTGAAAAGGCTTCAATAGGCAATGCAATATTTCCTATAAAAAGAACATAGTACATTCCAACCAATAGTCCTAAGCCTAAAGACAAAACTTTATACCACTTGTGCCATAATTTTGGTTGCATGACAGGTAAAATAGCAATGCTGAGCAACAAGATAAAAAAAGGGCTCACAAGCCATAAGGGTGTTTGCATAATGGTTGTATTTATTTGAAATACATCAACGAATATAAGATTTGATTTGATTCAATTGAACTGCGAGCACATCCGTATCAACATTCCACAAAAAACAATTAAATTCGTGCTGTGAGGAACCCAAATTTAGACCCTGAAGAAACAAACCTGAACAATACTGAAAAAGATATTGAACGGGTATTGCGTCCAAAATCATTTGAAGATTTTACTGGTCAAGCCAATATACTTGCCAATTTACACGTATTTGTTCAGGCGGCTAAACAACGCAAAGAAGCCTTAGACCATGTATTGTTGCACGGCCCTCCAGGTTTGGGAAAGACCACTTTGGCACATATCATTGCCAATGAACTAGGAGCCAATATCAAAACCACCAGTGGACCAGTTTTAGAAAAACCAGGAGATTTAGCTGGCTTATTAACCAACCTCGAATTTGGAGACGTCTTATTTATAGATGAAATACACCGCCTCAGTGCAGTTGTAGAAGAATTTTTGTATTCAGCCATGGAAGACTACAAAATTGACATCATGATTGACAGTGGTCCAAATGCCAGAAGCATTCAAATAGAAATAGCACCGTTTACTTTAATTGGAGCAACCACCCGTTCAGGACTATTAACAGCACCGCTAAGAGCCCGTTTTGGGATCAATTCAAGACTCGAATATTACGATAAAAATTTAATGCGCAGCATCATTGGTCGCTCCGCCGATATTTTAAATTCTTACATTGACGAAGAAGCTGCATTTGAAATTGCCAGAAGAAGCAGAGGAACACCCAGAATTGGCAATGCATTGTTGCGCAGAACCAGAGATTTTGCTCAGATTAAAGGAGATGGCACCATCAATTTACCCATCGCTCAATTTGCGCTCAATGCTTTAAATGTAGATGAAGAAGGTTTGGATGAAATGGACAGCCGAATTCTAAAAACCATCATCGAAAAATTCAAAGGAGGTCCAGTAGGATTAAATACGATTGCAACTGCAATTGGTGAAGATGCTGGCACCATTGAAGAGGTGTATGAACCTTATTTAATTCAAGAGGGTTTTATGGTTCGTACGCCTAGAGGAAGAGAAATCACTGAAAAAGCTTATAGACATTTGGGTATGGGCCCCAGTTATAAAAACAGGTTGTTTTAAAGAAGTGTAATGGCTAAAAAAATAATTTGGTTTGTCATCAATCCAATAGCTGGAGGAAAAAACAAAAACCACATACCATCAACCATTCACAAGTATTTAAATATACAAATGTATGATGCGCATATTTTAACCAGCCAATCGGCAGAACATACCTTGCAACTGGCAAAAAAAGCAGTCGAAGAAAAAGTGGCAATATTGGTAGCGGTAGGTGGAGATGGAACCATCAACAACATCGCAAAATTCACTAAAAATTCCCAAACAAAACTGGCTATCATTCCACTTGGATCAGGCAATGGATTTGCAAGAGAACTGAAACTGTATGGATCTACGCAAAGAGCCATTCAAATTATCAATCAAGGCAAAAGTACACAAGTAGACAGTGGCAATATCAATGATGAATTTTTTGTGAATTTATGCGGCATTGGTTTTGATGCTCATGTGGGTTCATTGTTTGCTGGCTCTGTAAAAAGAGGGCTCCGCTCCTACCTATCTATCATTTGGAAAGAATTGCTAAACTTTAAACCTGAACGGGTTCATATTCAAACCGACACTACGAGTGTTGAAAGTACGGTTTTCATGGTTAGTATTTGTAACGGCCCTCAATTTGGCAACAATGCATTTATTGCTCCTAATGCCACTTTAACAGATGGGCTATTCGATATCACAATCATCGAACAATTTCCTGCTTGGAAAATACCATTTATTGCAGGTTGCATGCTCCTAAAAAAAATAAATTGGGTCAAAGAAATCAAACAATTAAAAGCCCATTCAATTCAATTGCAAAGAGTAAAACCAGGATTTGTAAATATTGATGGAGAGCCTGTTTGGATGCAAGCAGAATTAAACATTGGCATGTATGCCAAATCAATAGCGGTACTGACTCCTTAATTCAAATGAGTTTGGTTGTTTTTTAAACGGTAAGTGTATTGCTGAATGACTGCTTTCAATTTTTTTTCTAACTGTTCTTGAATTGGTAAATTTTTAGGAATCAAATTTTGCAACAGTAAGCTATCATTTTCTATTTGAAACAAGCCAATAGCTTGCTTGCCATCAAACTGATACACCCAAGGGTATTGAACCATTTGGAAATAGCCATCTTGAAACTGAACTGCAAAACTGTCTTCAGGGAAAGCTCCAAAACCAAATACAGAATCAGACAAATTCAAAGCAGACATTGCCAATGGCAAAATATCTAGTTGTGATACCGTTTGTGTAATTGCTAGTTGCTTATTTGTATTGGGTTGATAAACTAATAAAGGAATTTGAAACTTACCTTGTGCGGTTTGGTAATAAAGCTTTTCATTTTCAGAAGAATGATCGGCTGTAATGATAAAAACTGTTTCATTGAACCAAGCTTGTTTTGAAGCCTGTTCAAAAAATTGGCGCAAAGACTCGTCTACATATTGAATGGTCTTATGAATGGGTAAGGTTCCACCTGTAAATTTACCTTCAAATGCTTTAGGAATAGTGTATGGGTGGTGAGAAGAAAGGGTAAACAAAGTAGAAAAAAATGGCCTTCTTTTTTTTCCTAATTCATTGACCCAATAATTGAAATAATGGTGGTCAAAAATTCCCCAGTTTCCATCAAAATGTGCTGCATTTGGATACTCATTCAATCCAAAATATGCCCCATTGTTGGAGATAGAAATTAAATTATCAAAACCCATTGTCCCATTTTTACCTCCATGGTAAAAACTACAATCGTAACCATTTTTTTTGAGGTATGCTCCCAAGCCATCTAATCGGTTATTTTGATAAAAACTGTTGATGTATTCTATTCCCTTCCAACTTGGCATACCCGCCACTATAGCAGGAATTCCCTCAATAGAACGTTTGCCATTGGCATATGCATGTATATAATTTTCACCTTTCTGCATCAAGGAATCTAAAAAAGGGGTATAGGTCTTTCCATTGGCCTGTTTTCCTAAATATTCTTTTCCAAAACTTTCTAGTACAATGAGCACTAAATTGGCATGACCAGAACCTTCTTTTTGCATATAATGAACAGGTGTATAAATGGCACCTATAGTTGCTGCATCGTAATACACAATTGGATCTATACCTTGTTGCTGAATAGACATCAATACATTGAAACCCGTATTGAGTGTTAGCGGCGTATTTTTTGCGCCTGTATATTTGGCTGCATCTGCTGCATTCAAAGGCAATAATTTAACTCCACCTCTAGCGCCAATAAAGGCCAAAAGGGCAATGAAAGTGCTTCTGAATAGCAGTTGTAATTTGTTTGTATTTTTAAAATGCTGCTGTGGGATGTATTGTTTTAATAAATAATTGCCAGTAAGCAATAATGCTAAAACAGGCAAAAACAAAACCATTATGAACCAATAATCTTGCATATATATTGCCAGTTGACCAGTCCATTCTTTACTTGAATAAAATAAATCTATGCCACTTCTTTTGCCAGAAAACTTTAGATACACTGCATCTATAAAATTCAAAAACAATACGAAGGCATTGATTCCAACAAACAAAAAATTTATCAAAGGCTTCATTCTTTGGTGCCATTGCATTTTAACTGGAAACAGTTCAAGCAATAACCACCAAGCATTCGTATAAATTATCACTGCCAAATCAAACCGCATCCCTATCCAAAACGCGTAACAAATTTGCCAATTTGATTGTTCAAAAAAAGCAGGGTTCAAGTATAAAAAAACAAAGCGTGCGTAAGCATAACCTATCAACAATAACAACAAGCGAACAACAATCGTCTTGTTCTGATAAAAGATATGTTTCAGAAACCCACGCATTTTTTCCATTTATTCAAATCTCAGGGCCTCTATTGGATCAAGTTTTGAAGCTTTAATTGCAGGATAAATGCCACTGATCAAACCTACTAAAATACACAAAACTATGCCACTTCCCATCCACAACCAAGGCACTATAAAACCTCCACCAACCAATGCTGATACCACATTGCCAATGCTAATTCCAAGAACTATTCCACCCAATCCACCAATTTGGCAAATGACAATTGCTTCAATTAAAAATTGTTTTTTAATTTCACTGCTAGTTGCACCAATGGCTTTTCTAATTCCAATCTCACGGGTTCTTTCAGTAACAGAAACCAGCATAATATTCATTAAACCTACAGCGGCTCCCAATAAAGTAATCAAACCAATAATGGATGCTGCCATGGTTACATATTTGAGGTTACCAATTAAATCTTCAGAAACACTGTCTGCTTTAAACACTTCAAAATTGTTTGGAATTACAACCGGTAATTTTCTAATTTTTCGAAACAAACTACTGGCTTCTTCTATGGCAATACTGAGCTGCTGAGCATCTTTTACCATTACCGTAATGACACTACTCATGTTGGGCATTGAAAATGCTTGATAAGCAACATCAATTGGTACAATTACCAAGCGGTCGCCTCCAAAACCCATACTCGACCCCTTTTCTTTGAGCACTCCTATTACTTTAAACTTGGCACCACCTATTAATATAGATTCACCTATGGCTTCTTTGTTTCTGAATAATTTTTGTTTGATTTCTTTACCAATCAGAACATGACTGGCGCCATGGTTGATTTCCTTTTCCTGAAAATTTCTTCCCCTATCTATTTCATAACCCGCTACTGTTAGGTAATTGGCATCGGCTCCCATTACCATTACATTGGGATCTGTTTTCAATGATTCGTGTTTAATTGTACTGGCAAAGCTGGCATTGACACTCATAGAAACAGTAGCCGGAAAATGGAACTCACTAGCAAACGATTTTGCCTCTGTATAAGAAATGGTTTTGTATTTTTTTTGTTGTCTGTTTTTACCCGAAAAATGGACACTTTGACCTTTGTTTTTGATATTAAATGTGTTGGCCCCCATGCTCGAAAAATTGGAATTAATAGACGACTTAATGCCATCAATAGCCGTTAAAATTCCTACAAGAGCCATAATACCCAAAGAAATAATCAAAGCCGTAATAACAGCCCTTAGTGCATTGCCTTTGATTGAATTAAAAGCGATGCCTATATTTTCTTTGATGGTCATGACTTTGTATTGAGCTGACTGCGTTCAACCAATTGAAAACCTTTTTTTTCGTTCTTTTCAATAAAATCAATCACCATCCCTGCAAAGAAAAAAACCTGACCCGGATGATAAATCATTTGAATGCCGTCTACTTCAGCATGTTGGTCTTTGTCTGTTGGTTCATCAAAACCTATCACCAAGCCTTTGTCTGTTGCATTTTTTTGCTTGATCCCAATTCTCAATGAATAATTTTCTGGAACAATGAGTTGAGAACGGTATTGTTTGATGGCTGCTTTTGCCGCCTCTGTAAGTTCAATAAGTTGCATGTTAGTTGATTTTTTTGAGTGCCATACTGATCTGTTTAACCAATCCCGGCCCTTCGTATATAAAGCCTGTATAGAGCTGAACCAATGAAGCGCCGTTTTTAACCTTATCTGCAGCAGAAGATACACTATTTATGCCACCTACACCAATCAATGGCAATTGTCCTTCTGTTTGCTGGTTTATGTATTTTAAAACCGCTGTTGCATGATCAAACAATGCCTTTCCACTGTATCCACCATTGCCTATTTGTTGTAAAAGGTTTTTATCTGTTTGCAAATGATTGCGCTCTATAGTGGTATTGGTTGCAACAATTCCGTTGATTCCTGTTTCTTTTACAATTTCAATGACATCGTCTAACTGAGTATGGGTTAAATCGGGTGCAATTTTCAAAAAGACAGGTTTCGATGGAAAATCTTGTTTTATAAATTGGTTTCTCAAAGTTACCAATGTACTTAAAATAGCTGTCAATGGGCCTTTTTCTTGAAGTTCTCTCAAACCAGGTGTATTGGGAGAACTGACGTTTACCACGAAATAGTCTACATAAGGATACATTTTTTCAAAACAAATGCGGTAGTCATTTACAGCTTCATCATTTGGAGTGATTTTATTTTTTCCAATATTTCCTCCAACAATTAATTTTTTAGGTCTCTTTTTTAATCGTTCAATAACAACATCAACACCATCATTGTTAAAGCCCATTCTATTAATGATACCCGAATCTTTTTTAAGCCTGAACAATCGGGGTTTTTCATTTCCGGCTTGAGCCAGTGGGGTAACGGTTCCAATCTCTACAAACCCAAATCCCAAAGCAGCCAATTCATTTAAATAGGCGGCATTTTTATCAAATCCAGCAGCTAAACCTACCCTGTTTGGAAAACGAATGCCTTCAAATTCAAATGAATTTTCGACAAAGTAATATTGATGCATTAAAGCTTTAACAAAAGGTACTTTACAGGCCCATTTGAGACAAAAAAAAGTAAATTGATGCGCCGTTTCGGCCGGGAGTAAAAATAAAAGACTGCGTATAAACTTGTACAAAACGGTAATTTTAGCTAACAAATTTAACCCTTCCTACACCAAATATTCAAACTTTACTGAATTCTTGTATTGAATAAACTTTTCTTTAGTTGGTTGGTTTATAGCATTGAATCAAAAGTTTAGGCAAGATTTATTTAGAATGATTATAAATATGTGTAAAATGTTCAAAATAAATGTGTCGAAAACTTTTAATAATGACAAGGCATCTTAAATTCGCAGGCACCGAAAAAACCACAAACAAACATGAATTGGGTAACTAAATTATTTTCATCATCATTGGGTAAGAAATTCGTCATGGGTCTTACCGGATTATTTCTCTGCACCTTTTTGGTCGTTCACATGATTGGGAATTTGCAATTGTTTAAAAACGACCAAGGATTGGCTTTCAATCTGTATGCCGTTTTAATGACTACCAACCCATTTATTAAAACAGTTTCTTATTTGCTGTATTTGTCAATCATAGGACATGCCATTCAAGGCATTTACTTGGTCTTCAAAAACAAACAATCAAGACCAGTTCAATACGCAGTTTATGAAGGAAAAGCAAGCAGTACATGGGCCAGCAGAAATATGGGTTTACTAGGTACCATTTTATTGGTTTTCATAGCCGTTCATTTGAGCGACTTTTGGTTTGAATACAAATTTGGTCATGTACCTTACGCCACTTATGCCACTAATTTAACAGACGGCGAAGTCAGATTGATTCCAACCCCTCCCGATTACAAACAATTCAACAAGTTGGAAGAAACAACCATGATTACCCCTGAAGGACAGTTCAAAGTAACCATCGTTAAAGATTTATATTTAGAGGTAGCAGAAGGCTTTAAATCACCTTGGTTGGTAATTGTCTATTTACTTTCAATGTGTGCTGTCAGTTTCCATTTGTACCATGGGTTCCAGAGTGCTTTCAAATCATTTGGAATCAACCATCCAAAAATAAATGGTATTGTCAACTTTATTGGCACTTGGATATTTGCAATTGGTATTCCTGCCGGATTTGCTGCCATGCCATTGTACTTTTTCTTCAAGTAAAAAATTAAACAGCGTTATGAGTTCATCAAAAATAGCATCAAAAATCCCTGAAGGGAACTTAGAACAAAAATGGAGTAAATACCGTTCTACTGTTCCTTTGGTCAATCCGGCCAATAAAAGAAGTTTAGAAATTATTGTGGTTGGTTCTGGCTTGGCAGGTGCTTCGGCAGCTTCAACATTGGCAGAACTGGGCTATAAAGTAAAAGTATTTTGTTTCCAAGATTCGGCCAGAAGAGCGCATAGTATTGCCGCTCAAGGTGGAATCAATGCTGCTAAAAACTACCAAAATGACGGAGACTCAGTTTACCGTTTGTTTTACGATACCATTAAAGGTGGCGATTACCGTGCCCGCGAAGCCAATGTATATCGTTTGGCTGAAGTAAGTGCGAATATCATCGACCAAAGTGTGGCTTCTGGTGTTCCATTTGCCCGTGAATATGGGGGGTTGTTATCAAACCGTTCTTTTGGTGGTACCCAAGTACAAAGAACATTCTATGCAGCAGGCCAAACCGGTCAACAATTGTTATTGGGAGCATACAGTGGTTTGCAAAGACAAGTAGGAATGGGCGCAGTGCAAATGTTTGCCCGTCACGAAATGTTAGATGTGGTAAATATTGATGGTGTTTGCAGAGGTATCATTGCCCGTGACTTAGTTAGTGGCAAATTAGAAAGACATTTTGGACATGCTGTTTTATTGTGTACTGGCGGATACGGAAACGTTTTCTTCCTTTCTACAAATGCAATGGGTTCAAATGTTACAGCTGCATGGAAAGCGCATAAAAAAGGTGCCATGTTTGCAAATCCTTGCTTTACTCAAATTCACCCTACTTGCATTCCGGTTTCGGGCGATCACCAATCAAAATTAACCTTAATGTCTGAATCTTTAAGAAATGATGGTAGAATTTGGGTACCTAAACGCAAAGAAGATGCAGAAGCTATCAGAGCTGGTAAATTAAATCCTAACCAACTCAAAGAAGAAGAAAGAGATTATTATTTAGAAAGAAGGTATCCTGCTTTTGGTAATTTGGTTCCGCGTGATGTTGCCAGCCGTGCAGCTAAAGAAAGATGCGATGCTGGTTTTGGAGTAAACAAAACAGGTGAAGCGGTTTACTTAGACTTTGCTTTCAATATGAAATACAAGTATGGTAAAATTGAAGCCACTAAAAAAGGCATCAGTAACCCTACTGAAGAACAACTCAAATCATTGGGTCATGAAGTAATCAAAGAGAAATACGGCAATTTGTTTGACATGTATCAACAAATCACCGGAGTAAACCCTTATGAGAACCCAATGATGATTTATCCTGCGGTACACTATACCATGGGAGGTTTATGGGTTGATTACAATTTAATGACTACTGTACCCGGATTGTACGCGTTGGGTGAAGCCAATTTCTCAGACCATGGTGCAAACCGTTTAGGAGCATCTGCATTGATGCAAGGTTTAGCGGATGGATACTTTGTCATTCCTTATACCATAGGTGCCTATTTAAACAACGAAATTAGAACCAAAGCCATCTCTACAGACCATGAAGCATTTGTTGCTGCAGAAAAAGCTGTTCAAGATAAAATAGACCAATTCTTATCTATAAAGGGGAATAAATCAGTTGATTATTTCCACAAAAAGCTGGGTAAAATCATGTGGGACAAATGCGGTATGGCCCGTAACGAAGCAGGTTTAAAAGAAGCCATTGAAGAAATCAAGGCATTGCGCAACGAATTCTGGAATAACGTAAGAGTTCCAGGTGCTGCCAATGAATTGAATCCTGAATTGGAGAAAGCTGGCCGTGTGGCTGATTTCTTAGAACTTGGTGAATTGATGTGTTTAGACGCCTTAAAAAGAAACGAATCATGCGGTGGTCACTTTAGAGAAGAATACCAAACTGAAGAAGGTGAAGCATTGCGTGACGACGAAAACTTTAAATATGTAGCAGCATGGGAAATGCTTGAATTGGGAAATTGGGAACTGAACAAAGAAGACCTCATTTACGACAATATCAAGATTGCACAGAGAAGTTATAAATAACCATTAGTAAAAAATTAGTATGAGCGAACAAAATATCAATGTAACCTTAAAAGTTTGGAGACAGCGCAACAGTCAATCCAAAGGTGGTTTCGAAACTTATCCGCTGAATGATGTTTCTACGGATATGTCATTTTTAGAAATGTTTGATGTATTAAACGAGAAATTGATTCAAGAGGGCAAAGACCCAGTTGCATTTGACCACGATTGTAGAGAAGGTATTTGTGGCATGTGTAGCATGTTTATCAATGGCCGTCCTCATGGTCCTAAGCAAGCTGTAACTACATGTCAATTGCACATGAGGTCTTTCAAAAATGGAGAAACTATTGTGGTTGAACCATGGAGAGCAAAACCATTTCCAGTTATCAAAGACTTAGTGGTAGATCGTTCTGCATTTGACAGGATTATTTCTGCTGGTGGTTTTATATCAGTAAACACAGGTAATGCTCAAGATGCAAATGCCATTCCAGTTGCCAAAGACAATGCTGATGAATCGTTTGCAGCTGCTGCTTGTATTGGCTGTGGAGCCTGTGTAGCTGCTTGTAAAAATGCTTCGGCTATGTTATTTGTATCTGCAAAAGTTTCTCAATTGGCATTGTTACCTCAAGGACAACCTGAAAGAAAACAAAGGGTAATGGACATGGTTGCTCAAATGGACAATGAAGGATTTGGAGCTTGTACCAATACTGGTGCTTGCAGTGCTGAATGTCCAAAAGAAATCTCATTAACCAATATTGCCCGTATGAACCGTGATTTTTTAGCAGCTGAAATTACTGCCAAATAACTAGAATGACATGATAGAACGCCTGCACCTTCGGTGCAGGCGTTTTTGTTTAAAACAAACTTAATTGCAAGCGTGTTACATTATTACTTAAATTAGCAACTCATACGAAGCATTTGTGCATTTAATCAAACTTGGCAGTATAACCATTCTATTTTTCCTACTTAGTAGGATTGGATTTGCTACGCATTACAGAGCAGGCGAAATCACATACAGACAAATTGCGTTAACCACCTATGAAATTATTGCAACAACCTATACCGACCCAAGAAATACTGCAGCAGACAGACCTGAAATTGATATTGACCTAGGAGATAATACAATCCTTACAGTGTCCAGGGCAAATGGGAATGGAGAAATTGTCAATACAGACCCTAACAATATCATTAAAAAGAATATCTACAAAACCTCTCATACCTATCCTGGCCCAGGGAAATACCTCATCAGTATCATAGACCAAAACAGAATTGCAGGTATTCGCAATATCAACAATGGCCTTTCTGTTGACATTGCATTTTATGTAGAATCTTATTTAAACATTTTTGCTGGATTTGGGTTCAACCAAAGTCCTGTACTATTGCTCCCCCCTATTGATATTGGTTGTAAATATAGAATTTTCACTCATAACCCAGCTGCTTACGACCCTGACGGCGACAGTTTAAGCTTTACCTTAATTCCACCCAAAAAAGCCAGAGGCACGGATGTAGAAAACTACACCACACCATTGTATAGTGATTCATTTACATTGGATCAAAAAAATGGTCAAGTTACCTGGACCATGCCTACTGTTTCGGGGCCTTATAATATTGCCATTAAAATTCAGGAATTCCGTAAAGGAATATTAATCGGATTTGTAGTGCGCGATATGCAAATCTTCATCAATGACAATTGTATCAACTTCCCACCAAAAATAAGTGCTGTAACAGATACTTGTATTGAAGCCAATCAATTGCTCAAAAAAACTTTCGTAACTACCGACCCTGATGCCGGTCAACTCATTACATTAACTCCGTTCGGCGGGCCATTTGTTCAAAAGAATCAAGCAGCAAGTATCAGTCCAGTTCCCAACTCAGGGGCTTCTCCACTTACAACCCAATTCAGCTGGACACCTTCATGCAATGCTATTCGATTCAGACCTCACCAAGCAGTTTTTAGAGCAACAGATAACCACCCAGTAGACCCCTTGAGTGATATCCGTTATTACAATATTCAGGTTGTTGCTCCTGCTCCTAAAAACTTTCAAATCAACCAAGACAGCAATGGTTTTCAATTGACTTGGTCTCCTGATACCTGCGGCATGGCTTATGGCTATAAAATTTACCGACGAATTGATTCAAGTCATTGGCAAGCAGCTTTGTGCGAAACAGGTGTTCCTGCATACACAGGCTTTACATTATTAGATACCACCTCAGGGCTCAACAATACCCGGTATTTTGACAATGATTTTGGCAGAGGTCTTTCTCCACTGGTAAGGTACTGTTACCGTATTACTGCAATGTACCCGCCTAGAAGCGAAAATGGAACCATCATTTACAGTGAACCGGTTGAAAGTTACAGTAGCATTGAATGGTGCGATCTCATCTTACAAACTAAGCCCATCATTACACAAGTAACAGTAGACAGTACATCCAATGTCAATGGCACAATAACCATCCAATGGCTAAGTCCTAAAGAAATAGACACTTTAGACCAGTTTCCGGCTCCTTACAAAGCACAATTAGAAGTTGCCAATAAGAATGAAAACAATTTTAAGGAAATTGGCAATCCATTTTTGTATGCAAATTTTGCAGCACTCCAAAAAGAAAAATATACCGATACCCTCAAGCCAACAGCAATGAATGCTTTCGATTATCGAGTTGCATTTTATTATACAAAACAGGGACAATTTAAACCCATGAACCATAGCATTCCTGCCAGTTCTGTATATTTAAATGTATACAATTCAAACAAGAGTATTTTATTGAGTTGGAATGAAACAGTTCCATGGACCAATACACAAACAGTCATCTATAAAAAAACCAATGGCCGTTTTGATTCAATTGCCACTACAGACAAATCTACCTTTAAAGATGTGCAGTTGGAAAATGGTAAATCCTATTGCTACAAAGTAAAACGCATTGGCCAATACAACAAAGAACTGTATCCAAGTACCATCGAAAATTTCTCACAAGAAAATTGTGGCATTCCTTTAGATACCGTAAAACCTTGTCAATCACTATTAGAAATTGAAACCCCTTGCAATTCTTCAATGACAGAAAATCAGGTTTTACTTAAATGGAGATACCCCTCTAATTGCGAGCAAGACCAAGCTTTTTTCAGCATTTATTGGAAACAAAAAATATCCGACAATTGGACATTGTTAAACAAAATACCCAATACCCAATTTCAATATACCGACAACAGACCAGAGCTGAGCAAAGCAATTCATGGCTGTTATGCTTTAACCACAACTGACTCAAGTGGAAATGAAAGCAATATTCTCACACCTACCTGTATAGAAAATTGTCCTTATTACCAATTACCTAATGTATTTACACCGGCTAAAGACGATACCATCAATAGTTATTTTAAACCATTTCCTTACCGTTTTGTATCTCAGGTAAAAACCCAAATTTTTAACCGTTGGGGTAATTTGGTTTATGAAACCAATGAACCCAATATCAATTGGGATGGCAACGACCAACAATCTGGTATTGATTGCCCAGCTGGTGTTTATTATTACATTTGTGATATAACTGAGAGTTACCTCAGTGGCGACAAGCAAAGAAGTATGAGAGGCAGTATCCAATTAATCAGATAATAGCGTGTTTACAGGAATCATCGAAACAACAGCAATTTTAAATAGCCTATCACAAGAAGGCAGCAACCTCCATTTTTGGTTCAGTTCAAACATCAGTGACTCATTAAAAATAGACCAATCTGTTGCTCACAATGGGGTCTGCTTAACAGTTGTTGAACTAAAACCAGGTATGCACAAAGTAACGGCAATCAGTGAAACACTTCAAAAAACAAATTTGGGAACACTTCAAGTTAACGAACCAGTAAACTTAGAGCGTTGCATGTCTGCGAATGGCCGATTTGATGGACATATTGTTCAAGGCCATGTAGATGGTTTGGCTATATGTAAAGCCATTGAAGATTGCAATGGGAGCTGGGAGTTGACATTTGAGCTGTCGTCATTAGAACAAGCCCTGCTAGTAGTAGAAAAAGGTAGTATTTGTATCAATGGCATTAGTTTAACTGTTGTGAACTGCGAGCAATTGAACTTTAAAGTGGCAATCATTCCCTATACCTGGCAACATACCAATTTGTCCAATTTAACAATTGGCGCATCCGTGAACATTGAATTCGATATTTTAGGCAAGTACATTGCCAAACAGCTGGCTTTTAGGCAATAAAAAAACCGATGTTGCACATCGGTTTTTTTATTTTTAAGAAGCAATTGGCTTATTCGCCCATTACTTCAACTTGGATGTTCACTGTTACATCACGGTGCAAGTTTAAAGTTGCTTCGTAAGTTCCCAATGTTTTTACATCGCTGATTTCAATTTTACGTCTGTCAATTTCAAAGCCTTTTAATTTCAAAGCTTGTGAAATTTGCAATGGAGTAATTGAACCAAAGATTTTACCATTTGCACCGGCTTTCATACCAATTTGGATAGCAACATCTTTCAATTGTTCAGATAAAGTCAAAGCATCTGCTTTTAACTTTTCACGTTTCATTGCACCTTGACGGTTGTTTTCTGCCAACATTTTCAAGTTTCCAGGAGTTGCCATAGTAGCAATACCACGTGGGAACAAATAATTGTTTGCATAACCGTTTTTAACTTCTACTACATCACCTTGGTGACCTAGGTTTTTGAGGTTTTCTTTAAGAATAACTTTCATGTGTAGGCCTCCTTTATTTTAATGAATCCCCTTCGAAAGGCAAAATAGCAATGTGCCTAGCACGTTTGATTGCTTGAGTTACCTTACGTTGGTATTTTAATGATGTACCAGTTAAGCGACGAGGCAATACTTTACCTTGGTCGTTTACAAATTTCATCAAGAAATTAGCGTCTTTGTAATCAATGAATTTGATTCCATTCTTGCGAAAACGACAGAATTTCTTTTTTTGTGGAGCTTCCGGAGTGGTATTGAACACCATTGCCGGGTTAATTTGTGACTTCTTTTTCATACTTACTTAACTCCTTCTTGTTTTTGATCCTTTTTGCCTTGGTTGAATTCACCATTGCGTTTGCGGGTGTTGTAAATTAAAGCGTGTTTGTCAAGCGAAATTGTTAAATAACGCATGATACGCTCGTCACGGCGAAATGCTAGTTCAAATTTTGAAATAAACTCAGAAGCTGCTCTAAACTCGAATAGATGATAGAACCCGGTCGATTTTTTTTGGATCGGGTAAGCAAGTTTAGTTAAACCCCAGTTTTCCTCATGAACCAGCTCTCCGCCATTTTCAGTGATGAAGTTGCGGTATTTTGATACCACATCTTTCAACTGATCTTCGGAGAGTACGGGAGTGAAAATAATCACTGACTCATAGTCTTTTAAGACAACCGACTCTTTTTTAGTTGATTTGGTTTTAGTTGCCATTTACTGGAAAAATTAATTTTTTAGGACCGCGAAGATAGGCATAATTTTCTATGAATCAATAATTCTCTGATTCTTTTTGCTAAAAAAACCGCAAATCTTTCAAATTTTAAGGTTGAATGTTTTTGACAAAGCATCAAAAACACTACAAAGTATTCATTTACATGCACTTACATTTAAACAAGTATCATTTTAATTTGATTTCAACATGTATCCAAAATTAGCGCAATTTTTGGTTGAAAATTCGTGTAGAAAATGTGTTAAAGGTTTGTATCTTTTGTTTTAGTTTAGCAGCATGGAAAATTTTGTGGTGAGTGCCCGTAAGTACAGACCATCTCGGTTTGACACTGTAATAGGGCAAGAACATGTGGTTCAAACCTTAAAAAATGCAATTAAAAACAGGCATTTGGCCCATGCGTTTTTATTTTGTGGACCAAGAGGTGTGGGCAAAACTACCAGCGCCAGACTTTTAGCTAAAACTGTCAATTGTACACAACTTTCGGCCGACTTTGAAGCCTGTGACCAATGTGACAGTTGCAGGGCCTTTAACGCCAATGCATCGTTTAACATATACGAACTAGATGCGGCCTCTAATAACTCCGTAGAAGACATTAGGGCATTGGTAGAGCAAGTTCGCTATGCTCCTCAAGGCGCACAGTACAAAATTTATATCATAGATGAGGTGCACATGCTCAGTTCTGCGGCATTCAATGCTTTCCTTAAAACACTAGAAGAACCTCCTCCCTATGCTAAGTTTATTTTGGCAACTACCGAAAAACATAAAATTCTTCCTACTATTTTATCTCGGTGTCAAATATTTGACTTTCATCGCATTAAAATAGAAGATGCTGTTAAGCAGCTGAAAACAATCTGTGAAAATGAACACATTGAAGCAGAAGAAGAAGCTTTGCATGTCATTGCTAAAAAAGCAGATGGAGCCATGCGTGATGCTTTGTCAATTTTTGATAGAATTGTAAGTTTCAGTGGGAATCAAATCAGTTACAAGGATGTCATTTCCAACTTAAATATCCTCGATTACGATTATTATTTCAAAGCAACCAATTACCTCCTCAATGAGGATTTAGCTGCCAGTTTATTGCTTTTTGACGAAATCATTAACAATGGTTTTGAAGAACAACATTTTTTACAAGGATTTGCAGAACATCTCAGAAATTTAATGGTTTGTAAACATCCTGATACCCTTAAATTATTGGAATTGGCCCCAAATGTAGCTGCCAAATTTGGTCAACAGGCTCAAGCTTGTTCAGCCAGTTGGTTATTGAATGCACTCAATTTATTGAACCAAACCGATTTCCAATTCAGATTGAGTAAAAACCAACGTCTGCATGTGGAATTGGCATTGATGAAACTCTGTAACCTTAACAGAGCCATTCAATTGAGCAATTCGGGCAATCCCGATGATAAAAAAAAAAACCTGAACTAAACCCTGAACAAATTGCTCACAAAGCACCTGTAATTAATCAAGCCAATTTTTCAGAAACTACTGTTGAATTGCCCAATCCGGTTGCTACCAAACCTATTAGTATTCAGGTTCAAACTCCTCAAGAATCAACAACTAGCAATGCTGTCAATTTCAATTTAAACAGAGGAAGCCATATAGAAAATCTACGCAAACAACTCCTCGAAAAACAACAAGCAGCCCAAGACAATAACCAACCCATTTTACAAAAAAATGAACCAGAACTGCTAGCTGCATTTACCATTGAAGAATTTGCAATTGTTTGGAACAACTACATTGTTCATTTAGAAAAAAATGCCAAGTCAAGAATTTCAAGCTTTTTAAAAAACACCAAATACAGGATCAATCAATTTAAAATAGAATTGGAATTGAAAAGTAATTTGGAACAAGATTTACTAGATGAAGAAAAATTGGACATGATTCCATTTTTCAGAAGTCAACTCAAAAACAATAAAATTGAATTCAGTTTTACCATTAACACTGATTTAATTCAACAAACTAAAAAAATAAGCAAAACAGATATTCTTAAAAACATGACCGACAAGCAACCACTCATTACCGAACTGGTTCAAACATTAGGTTTAGAAATTGAATATTAATTTTGCAACAGTACCAACTAAATAGACTATGTCAAAACAATCATTTTTCAGACTGATTCAACTCAAATTCAAAAAACTATTTAATTATTTTTTAAAAGGACTGCTTATTACACTACCAGTATACGCCACCTATAAAATTATCAGGTCTTTATTAGAGAGCATAGACCAAGTATTGGTGCTTGAGACACCGGGTCTTGGCTTTGTAATAGTAATAGCCGTGATTACTATTTTAGGCATGATTGGATCTAGTTTCATTACCCGACCTATTTTTGAATTGGTGGATGAAGTGCTCAATAAAATTCCATTGGTAAAAACTATTTATGGAGCAGTAAAAGACTTAATTGGGGCATTTGTTGGCGAAAAAAACAAGTTCTCTAAGCCTGTCATTGTTGAGCTGTCTGAAGGGGTATACAAACCCGGGTTTATTACTCAAGATGATTTTGATGAACCCATACTAAAAGAATTGGTAGCTGTATATTTGCCTCATAGTTATGCGTTTTCGGGCAATCTCTATTTGGTCAACAAGAATAAAATTAGCATCTACGAAGGCAGTTCAAGTGCCTTTATGAAACTCATCGTATCAGGAGGTGTAAGTGATTTAAACCAACCTGAAAAAGAACAACAATTATGAGCATGCTCTTGAATTTATTGAAACTGGTTCGGTACAAGAACATATTGATGATTGCCTTGACACAGGTTTTCACTTACTATTTTTTGAATCCAGATATTCAATTGTTTCATTTATTTGAACCTAACTTTTTACGCCTCATCAGTTGTACTGCAATGGTTGCCGCAGCAGGTTATATCATCAATGATTACATGGACGTAAAACTTGACTTGATCAACAAACCTGAGCAAGTCATTGTAGGTAAAAATATTTCAAGAAGATGGGCCATGTTCTTGCATTTGTTGCTCACATCTTTGTCTATTATCATTGGTATCACAATCAGTAAAAAAATTGCATTTGCTGTTTTGGGTTGTTCTTTTTTACTCTGGATCTATTCTCAATTTTTAAAGAAAACATATTTAGCAGGTAATTTATTGGTTAGCTTTTTAAGTGCATTTAGCTTGATGATTCTGTTTGTTTTTAAACCAAACGAACTGCATGCTACAGGTATTTATTGGTTTGCATTATTTGCCTTCTTAAGCACCTTAATCAGAGAAATTATCAAGGATATGGAAGACATGAAAGGTGATTATTCTTACCAAAGTAAAACCATTCCAATTGTGTCAGGTATTAGAAAAACCAAGAAAGTCTTGCTGGTAATGGTTGCCATTGAAATGGTGCTTTGTTTGCTCAATATCGCAATGTTTAAATCCATTTCTTATAGTTCAGCTTGGTCTAACACAGGTTACCAAATTTATATGCTTGTCATGTTGGTATTACCTTTGGCTTTTTGTTTCAGGTTGATCCAATTAGCTGATACCAAGAAAGCATTTAGTCAACTCAGTTTTTATTTTAAACTGTTGATGTTGCTTGGTATTTTAAGTATGGTTTTTTGGAGGTATTGATTGGCGAACCATTTGTAGGTAGTTTGCAATACACCTTTCCAAAATGTGATGTACTTCTTCAAATGCTGCTTGGTCTTGGTAATATGGATCAGGCACTGTGTTTCCCGGAAAAACCGGATCAAAAGCACGTAGGTAATTAATTCTACTGCCATCAAAACTTGCTGGCTTCATTGCCATTACTTGGGTATAGACTGATTCATCCATCACCAATAGTTCATCAAATGCTTCAAAGTCTTTCAGTGTAATTTGTCTAGACCTATGCAAAATATCAATACCAAAAAGCTTGGCAGTATGTCGGGTTCTTGGGTCGGCCAAATTGCCTTTGTGAAAATCAATCAAACCACAAGAATCTGCAGTAAAAACTGCATTTAAATCTTGTTCACTTACCAATTTCATGAACAAAGCTTCAGCCAATGGCGACCTACAAATATTTCCTAAACAAACAAATAAAACGCTATACATGTTTATGGCTTGAAACCATTAAAATCAATGGTTTGAATGAATTTAAATTTTTCATCTCCTCTGATATTAATTTGCATAGAATTTGTATTTCCTTCAACTGTTTGCGCTTTAAATGTCAACTGTTTGGTACTCGAATCTATTGGCACGCGTACATATTGAATTTGTGAGGGCAACAATTGCCAATTTCTAGTATCGGCTTGTTCTGATAAAGCCCCATATAAACTAACGGCAAATGCTAACCCATCTTTCTTATTCTTCTCTGCTTGGTATACAGCCAATTGTTTTAAAAAGGTTCTTAACAATGATTCTCCCAGTTCTTTGAGCATTCTATCAGACAATGATTTAAAGGCAATGGCATCAATATTCTCTGCCAGTTGAAACTGAAATTGGGCATTGTTATTTGCAGTAATCGAAGCGGAGGTATATTTCAATTTCCTAGATACATATTTTGGAATCACAATCCGAATGAACCGCATATCTAATAAATCTGCATTGGTCTTTTTATCAGAAGTATAATATGGAATTGAAATACCTAATTCTGCATTCACAATTTGATAAGCTCCGTTCTGTTGAGGCACTATCAAAAAATTGATGCTCGATTGGTCTTTCACTGGGCACAAACCGTTGTTCCAAAAAACCAAAACTTGTTTTTGACTGGCGTATTTTTGGGGTTGCACCTGCAGTTTAAAATCTTCTTGGTATTTATCAAATTCCTCTTTGAATCCGCTCAAATAGGCTGTTCTCAGTATATCATGTTTTAATTGCAATGGCACTTCAGTACTAAAAAACTGTTGGTAGTCTGTAGTATAAACTTCCAAAGCATTTCTATAGGCAATAAATGCATCGTTATAAGCCCCTTGTGCATCATAAATAATCCCCAATAAATGATGGGCAAATGCATCTCTTTTGTATTTATTTTTAGACTGGTACTTATCTGTATTTTTCTGCATTTTAAGCAACATGCGTTTGGCTTCAATTAAAGCCTCGTCTAAATTGTTTAATTGCAAATAATTCATGGCGGCATAATAGTGTAACAATACCTTTTCAAAATCTTCACCCTCATAGGTACTGTAAGATTTGTTAGTCACCATGGTTTCTATGTACTCTGTACTGTTTTTAGAAAAATCTTCAATGAAGTAATCGGCCTTTCTAAAGTAAATTAAACTCGAATCAGGTTGGTTATTCAATGTATATACACTGCCTTTGTTCAAGTAATACAACAAACGGTTTCTTTTAACAGTTGCCATTTTAGATTTCTCGTCCATTAATGACAATGCCTTGCTATAATTTTCATTGTAGACAGCTTGCATCAGTGCATCGTTCTGCTGATAATAACTCATGCAGGAAACAAGTCCCAACATTAAAAACATTGAACACAATCCTAAAAACAGCTTGCTTTTTAACATCAATGCTTAGTTCTTCACAAATTTTTTAATTTGTTTTTCGCCCAACCAAACTTTCTCGTTGGTTTCTAAATCTGTTAACTCTAAGTTGATTTGATAAGATACCACTTTTTCTTTTTTGTATTCATCAATCACAGAGGTCATTACCCCATTTAGCATAAAGTCAGCACCTTTTTCTTTTGCCCATTTTTTACGTGTTTCTTCGCTTGCAAAAGTTTGTTGATCGTTTCTTTCATTTCTCACCTCTACCCTTGCGTCTCCACTCTGAACCACACTTACAGTTCCAGAATTGATAAACTCTCTCTCAATGTTTTTTATGAAATTAGTTGCATCAATGTGTTCAGATGTTTTGTTCTTGATTTGACCAACTATTACTGTAGGCTTTTTATTGTATTTGGCTTCGTAAACACTTTTCCAAGGCCTGGTTAATACGTCTTTGGTCATCTCTGCTGCTACCAATTTGGCATCTACATCATTCCATCTGCCACTCAAATCAATCACTTGATTGGGATCTATTCGTTGAACTTGTCTAGATTGGTTACAGTCTGAAAAAACCAAGGTAAAAGAAATGGCCGCCAGTAAAATTGAATGTTTCATATTGAATTTATTTTAGATTAAATCTTGTTTTACAAATACTATTCCAAAAGTAAAGATTTGCTTCAGAATATTCATATTTGTTACTCCATATTCTAATTTATGAAATACCATCACCTTCTCCTTGCTTTGTTTTTAATGGGCTTGAACCTGCTTTCTGCCTGCAAGTCTCCGTCTGCTGTTTATTGGGTAAAATCTCAAAAAGAAAAGATACTGCTCGGGCACACCTCGTCAAAACTATTAGACAATGCCAACACATTTCCTTGGTATTATTATGGCAAAAACGCTTACCATCCTAATGACAGTTTGGTTCAAAACCTGAAACCGCTTACTGATAGTTTGGGTGTATTGATAGTGGCCGGCACTTGGTGTGGCGATACCCAAATTGAATTGCCTAAAATGATGCGTTTGCTCCAAAAACTTGCAATCAACGACAGTCTAATAGCTATTCAACTGGTCGATAGAAATAAACAAAACCGTTTTTTTGCAACAAAACCCATACATGTGAAAGCCATCCCATGTTTTATTTTTTACAAGCAGGGAAAAGAAATTGGCAGAATCATAGAACATCCATCAGTGAGTTTTGAAGCTGATTTATTACAAATTTTAAACAACAAGCAAGCATTTTAGGCAATCAATAAAATAGCTTACCTTTGTTGCACATGGAAAACAAACCATTGATTCTAATTACCAACGACGACGGCATTACAGCTCCTGGAATGCATGCTTTGGTTCATTCATTGAAACGCTTGGGCGAAATTGTAGTAGTTGCACCCGATGGACCTCAAAGTGGCATGGGACATGCAGTAACAATCTCTAAACCACTGAGGTTGAGCGAAACAACTATTTTTGGAGCTATCAAATCTTACCAATGCAGTGGTACACCTGCAGATTGTGTAAAAATAGCAGTAGACAAAGTATTGCACCGCAAACCAGATTTTGTTTTTTCAGGTATCAATCATGGTTCAAACAGTGCTATCAATGTCATTTATTCTGGAACTATGAGTGCAGCTGTAGAAGCCGCAATTGAGGGAATACCTGCCGCTGGTTTTAGCTTGTGTGATTTTGACTACCATGCCGATTTTACTTTGGCTGCTGAAATTGCTTATCAAGTTGCCCTCAATGTTATTGAAAATGGCTTACCAAAGGGGGTATTGTTAAATGTGAACGTACCAAAAGTTGACAAGGCTTCATTCAAAGGCATTAAAATAGGCCGACAAGCATTGGCCAAATGGGAAGAGAATTTTGACCACAGAACTGACCCTAACGGAAGAAGTTATTACTGGTTAACCGGAAAATTCAAAAACTTTGATGCAGGTGAAGATACCGATGAATGGGCATTGGCAAACGATTATGCATCTATAGTACCGGTTCAATTTGACTTAACAGCTCACAATGCAATTGCCTACTTAAACCAATGGACATTTAAACATGAAAATTAAAGACTTACTCATCATCGGCTTTTTAATGGGCTTACTGGCTCCTTCTATAGGTATATTTGGCTTTTATGCATTCAATTTCAATGCACATAATTTGAGTCAATTCATTGAACTCTCTATCAAAGAAAAATTACTTTCTCCATTGCTGAGTCTTTGCTGCGTCATTAACTTAGGCGTATTCTATTTGTTCATTCATTTTGAACGTTTTAAAATTGCTAAAGGCATTATATTAGCAACATTCTTATATGGCTTTGCCATTGTATTGTTGAAGTTTTTTCTATAACCAACTAGAGTCATTGTAAAATGTGGTCATTTTGGGCATAAATTTTAGCCCTTGCTGTTTATTTTTAACTGAGCAGTAGTATGTTTGCATCATGAAGCTCATTTTAAACTTATTTTTATTCATCAGCTTTGGTTTACAAGCACAAGACTTGATTAAGAAACCAAGTGCCATTTTATCTGGACAAACCAATGACGTTAGTTTTGCACAGTTTGTTCCTGGAAAAAACAAACATTTGGTAACAGGAACATGGGACCAAAAAATAATGGTTTACAAAGCCGATAGCCCATTTCAATTGGTTAAAACATTTGCCGCACATGCTGCACCAATTACTTGTATGAGTTATACCCCAACAGGTAGTTTCATAGCAACAGGTGGAAAAGACTTTCAGGTAATGATTTGGGATTCTATGTACAATGCTTATAAAATTCCAGAAGACTCTAAAAACAAACACAACGCCAATATATCTGCTTTGCAATTTGACCGTACCGGTCGATTTTTATTCAGTGGATGCGAGGAAGGAAAAATCATCATTTGGGATTTATTGAACAAAAAAGCAATCAAAACCATTCCAAATACAGTTGCTGTTACTTCATTTGCAACCTATACCAATACAAGTAGTTTGTTTGTTGCTGGAGCCGAACCTGTTATCAAACTTCTAAATTTAAGCAATGGCCAAGTATTTAAAAAACTAGAAGGACACAAAGACCATGTCAATGCAATTGCTATTAGTAAAAACTACAAGTACCTCTTAAGTGGCTCAAACGATAAAACAGCCATTATTTGGGATTTAAAAACATTCAAACCTTTCAAAGTGTTAGCTGTCGGTTGCTGGAAAATTACTGCAGTTGCATTCAGTGATGACTCAAAATATTGTATCACTGGTTGCAATGATGGCTCAATTAAAATTTGGGAAACAGAAACTGGTAATTTGGTTCGTAGCGTTGAAGAACAAAATTTGATCATCAATGATTTGAGTTTTAATGCTAATAATAAATACTTTGCTGCGGCCACAACTCTAAAAAGTGAGAGCAATTATGGTACTCGTATCTACAACTCTGGTTTGTTCATTTCAGAAGGAAATTTAATTAAAACAGCCGATGCGCTGAAGGCTGGAATTGGTAAAAATTTGACCAAAGATTCGGCTGAATTCATGAACAAATCCAAAAACGCCAAAGCTGAATTAGACAAATTGCCTAAGAAAGCAAGTGGACAATTGGATTCAGCTAGAATTTACAAAACTCCAATTCCACTTAAAATCAACAAGATAAACAACTAAAGCAGATTTCAACAGCGTGCAGGGAATTCTTTTTTAGCAAATAATCTTTAACAAAAAGATTACTTTCTTATATTGCAACGCAAAATAAACCAAACAGGAACCTCACAAAAAGTAAGCAAAATGAAGATTTTCAAATCATTAACTAAAAGTCTTTTCTTTTTATCCATTTTAATCTCTTTTGGTTTTTCTACAAAAGCCCAAAGTGCCGATGAAGGAAAGACCCTTTTCAATGCAAATTGTACCGCATGCCATGCCATCAACGATAAAATTGTTGGACCAGCATTGAAAGACGTACACAAGCGCAGAGAAGAATCATGGTTGATTAAATGGGTAAAAAACTCACAAGCCATGGTAAAATCAGGAGATGCCACAGCTGTTCAATTGTATAAAGAGAACAACGAAAGTGTCATGACTTCTTTTGAAAGTTTAACCGATGTACAAATAAAATCAATCATTGCTTATGTAAAAGCTGAAAGTGAAGCACCTGCTGCTCAAGCTGCTACAGCAACTGTAGCTGGATCAAACACCAACGAAACTGCAAATACAAGCAATGATTACAAAACTGAAATCAATTGGTTATTGGTTATCATCTCTATTTTACTCATTGCTATTATTTCTAGAATATTTGGCATATTGAACAAAATTGGTGAAATACAAGGTAAACCTGTCATCAATTGGACACAAACCAATGGTTTGTTGGTGATGGCATTCCTCATCATTGGATTGATTGCCACATTCTGGGAGTTCTATGTACACGGTAAATTAACCGTTTTCGCAATGGGTTCTGCATCTGCTCATGGAGATGAGTATGACAATATGTTTATGATTACCTTAGGATTAACCGGTGTGGTATTTGTAATCACTCAAATATTGTTATTCTGGTATGCTTACAAATACAAGAATGATGGCAAGAGAAAAGCCATGTACTTCCCTGATAACCACAAATTAGAATTCATTTGGACCATCGTTCCAGCTGTTGTTTTAACCGTTTTGGTAATTAGAGGTTTGATGACTTGGAACAATATCATGTACAGCAAAGAAGAAAATGCCCGTGAAGTTGAAATTTTTGGATACCAATTTGCTTGGGATGCCCGCCTTGCTGGAGCTGATAACAAATTAGGCGCACACAATTTTAGAGAAATCGGAAAAGTGAATGCGTTGGGTGTTGATACTACTGATGAGAAAGCAAAAGACGATGTTGTAGTAAAAGAATTGCACTTAGAAGTTGGCAAACCAGTGAACTTCCATTTCAGATCAAAAGATGTAATTCATAGTGCTTATTTCCCTCATTTCCGTGCACAAATGAACGTAGTTCCAGGCTTACCGACTAAATTCTCTTTTACACCAACAGTTACTACTGCCGACATGAGAAATAAATTGGGTAAACCTGAATTTGATTACGTATTACTTTGTAACAAGATTTGCGGAAGTGCACATTACAGAATGAAAATGGTGGTTGTAGTTGACACTAAAGAAGCTTACGAAAAATGGTTAGCTAGTCAAAAAACAATTACGAACCAACCTGTAAACAATTCAATTGCGTCTAAATAATTTAATCAGAAAAAGAAAACAATAGGTATATGAGCGATCACAATATGAACAATCATCACGAAGATCACGGTCACCACAAAGAGACTTTCATTTCAAAGTACATCTTTAGCATGGACCACAAAATGATTTCCCGTCAGTTCCTGATTACAGGTATTATCATGGGAACATTGGGTATGTTAATGTCTATGATATTCAGGTTACAATTGGCTTATCCTGACATGAAATTCAGCTTTTTAGAAGGCATTTTAGGACATTGGGGTAAAGATGGTAAATTAGATCCAAATTTTTATTTAGCCTTGATTACCATTCATGGTACCATCATGGTGTTCTTTGTATTGACAGCAGGCTTAAGTGGAACATTTAGTAATTTACTCATTCCATTACAGGTTGGTGCTCGAGACATGGCATCTCCATTTATGAATATGTTGTCTTACTGGTTCTTCTTCCTTTCTTCTGCTGTATTGGTATTCTCTTTATTTGTAGATGGTGGACCAGCATCAGCAGGATGGACAGTATATCCTCCACTTTCTGCATTGCCTAAAGCCATTCCAGGATCTGGAACTGGTATGACGCTGTGGTTGGTTTCAATGATTTTGTTCATTGCTTCTTCTTTGTTAGGAGGTATCAATTATATTGCAACCATTTTAAACATGCGCACAAAGGGCATGAAAATGACTCGTTTGCCTTTGACTATTTGGGCATTCTTAGTAACTGCTGTTTTGGGTTTACTTTCATTCCCTGTATTGTTAGGCGGTTCTTTGTTATTGGTATTTGATAGAAGTTTTGGAACATCGTTCTATTTATCTGAAATTGTGGCTGAGTTTGCAGGTGGCATTGAAAGAACTGGTGGATCTCCAATTTTGTTCCAGCATTTGTTTTGGTTCTTAGGTCACCCTGAGGTATACATCATTTTATTGCCTGCTTTGGGTATTACATCTGAAGTAATTGCTACCAATTCTCGCAAACCAATTTTTGGTTACAGAGCCATGATTGGTTCTATCTTGGCCATTGGTGTTTTGAGTTTCATCGTTTGGGGTCACCACATGTTTTTAACTGGTATGAATCCTTTCTTGGGATCTGTATTTATGTTAGGAACCTTAATTATTGCGGTTCCTTCTGCAGTTAAAACATTCAATTACTTGGCCACACTTTGGCAAGGTAATTTACAATTGACACCAGCTATGATGTTTGCCATTGGATTGGTTTCATTGTTTATTTCTGGTGGTTTAACTGGTATTTACCTAGGAAATGCCGCTTTAGATATTAACTTACACGATACGTATTTTGTAGTAGCACATTTCCACTTAGTAATGGGTAGTGCTGCCATTTTTGGAATGATGAGTGGAATTTACCATTGGTTCCCAAGAATGTTTGGGCGTATGATGAATGAAACTGCTGGTCAAATTCACTTCTGGTTAACATTGATTTCTGCTTATTGCGTATTCTTCCCTATGCACTTCATGGGATTGGCTGGTGTTCCAAGAAGATATTATGCCAATACTGCTTATGATCAGTTCAATGTATTTATTGACATGAACCAATTCATTACCATTGCTGCTTTGTTAGGTGGTTTGGCTCAAGTTATATTCTTGGTGAACTTCTTCTACTCAGCATTAAAAGGTAGAAAAGCACCTCAAAACCCATGGAAATCTAACACTTTAGAATGGACTGCTCCAGTTGAACATTTGCATGGCAACTGGCCAGGTGAAATTCCACATGTGTACCGTTGGGCTTATGATTACAGCAAACCTGGACACAATGAAGACTTCATTCCTCAAAATGTTCCAGATAAAGGCCAAATTGATCCACTTGATGAATCAAATGGATTGCCTGAGCCAGTTAATACCGAAAATTCAGCAAACCACTAGTTGATTGAAATAGAATAGCGGATCTTGAAAAACGAACCAAGCTATATTATTCGATTCAGACGATTTGGAATTGCAACCATTTTCGCTTTGTTCTTTCTCATATTTGTTGGTGGACTGGTAAGAAGTACTGGTAGTGGAATGGGGTGTCCTGATTGGCCAAAATGTTTTGGCAAATGGGTACCTCCTACTCAAGTAACCGAATTACCAGAAAATTACCAAGAGGTGTTTGCTGTTGCAGGAAAATCAATCGCGCCTTTTGATGCCTTTAAAACTTGGACTGAGTACATCAATCGATTGATTGGGGTAGTAATAGGGTTCTTGATTTTATTAACTGTAGTTTTTGCTTTTCCATACAGAAAAACTGACCCTAAAATATTTTGGTTGAGTTTTCTGGCATTGCTATTGGTTGGATTTCAAGGTTGGATTGGAGCAAAAGTAGTAGCGACAGATTTGGCTACCTGGATGATTACCATTCACATGGTAATTGCCTTGGTGATTGTTGGCTTGTTGATATATACAATAACTCGCAGTCAGCAATTTAAAATTCAGCAAAAACAAACACACAAACATTTGCATAAACTATTGTTATTGGGCTTGTGCATTGGCTTGATTCAAACTATTAGCGGCACTCAAGTGCGAGAATGGGTAGATCAAATTGCGCTAATGATAGACGATCGAAATCAGTGGATTGATCATGCATCTGCAGTGTTTTATTTTCACAGAAGTTTGAGCAGCCTCAATTTGGTAATCAGTTTTTACTTGTTTACACAGTACAGAAAACTATTCTATCCTCACCAACTCATATACAAATCAGGCTTGGCCTTATTGTTATTAATGAGTTTACAAGCATTTACAGGTGTAATTCTTAGTAACCTAGGCTTTCCCGGTCAAATGCAAAGTATTCATTTAACATTGGGTAGCTTGACCATTGGATTGCAATTGTTCATTGCAATCTTGGTATTTACAAAAACTGAAATTGAATCGCATAGCGCGTAAATAAATAAAATGATAACAACAGAAAAACAAATCGGTACCTTGAGCTTGCTGAATGGCAAATTACAAGACTACAGCCAATTGGTTAAGTTAAGACTTAGCTCTTTGGTGGTTTTCTCTTCTGTGGTTACTTATTTTACAGCCAATCATGGCAGTGTCAATTGGACAGAAGTTGCAATGCTTGCCATAGGCGGGTTCATGGTAACAGGTGCAGCCAATGGCATCAATCAAGTAATTGAAAAAGATTTTGACAAATTGATGCTCAGAACTGCAAACAGGCCTGTTGCAACCAACAGAATGTCGGTGTTGGAAGCATCATTGTTTAGTGCAATATTGGGAATCATCGGAATTGCTATTATTGCGTTGTTTTTAAACCAATTAGCCGGTTTTTTAGCATTGGCAGCATTGCTTTCTTATGCTTTCATATATACCCCAATGAAACGCATCACTCCTATTTCTGTATTTGTTGGGGCTTTTCCGGGTGCATTGCCAACACTATTGGGTTGGGTAGCTTTAACTGGAAAAATTGATGCTTCTGGTTTGGCACTATTTGGCATTCAGTTTTTTTGGCAATTCCCCCATTTTTGGAGTATTGCTTGGATATTAGACGACGATTACAAACGAGCAGGATTTAAGATGTTGCCTTCAACAACTGGGAGAGATAAAATTACCGCGTTGCAAACACTTGCTTTTAGTTTGGTATTGATACCTTTTGGATTCATACCTGTTCAACTGGGTATAGCAGGTCCAATTGCAGGAATAGTAGGTATTCTTGGTGGTTTAATGCTGAGCTATTTTGCCTTTAAATTATACAAAACCTGCGAAATGAAAGAAGCAAAAAAATTGATGTTTGCTTCGTTTTTATATTTACCCCTTGTACAATTGGCCTATTTAATTGATAAAATCTAAGATGAGTACCAATACCATAACCAACGCATCTGAGACAGACTTTGTCATCAACCCGAAAAAATTTGTTTTGTGGTTAATCATAGTGGCAAGTGTGATGTTATTTGCTGGCTTTACCAGTGCATACATTGTTAGAAGAGGAGAAGGCAACTGGGAATTATTTAATTTACCTAGCAACTTCATCTATTCTACAATTGCAATTATACTTTCATCAGTGAGCATGCAGTTATCAACCCTTTCTGCAAAAAAATTAAATCATGCCAAAGCAAGTTTGTTTTTGTGGTTTACACTAGGATTAGGAATTTTATTCTGTGTATTGCAATATTTAGGTTGGAAACAACTCATAGCAGACAATGTTTATTTTGCATTTTCTAATCCATCCAATTCATTTGTTTATGTGATAACAGGCGTTCATTTGGCCCACATGATTGGAGGAATTTTATTTCTAAGTATTGTAAGTATTCAATCGCTGTCTAAAACTAAAAATGGTTCTGGTATGAATATTTACCACAGCATGTGTAATACCTACTGGCATTTCATTGGCATACTTTGGATATACTTGTACTTTTTCCTATACCTAAATAGATAATAATTAATAAAACAACTTATAACAGCAATCTATTCAAACATGGCTAACACAACTAACTTAAGTACCGACAAGAAAACAGCTTGGGGTGGAGGCAAATCTCCTTTCAGCGTGAGTTATGGAAAATTAATGATGTGGATTTTCCTTCTTTCAGATGCATTTACTTTCTCGTCTTTGCTCATTGCATACGGATTCATTAGGTATAGCTTTCCAAGTCCAATGGAAAATACCATAGTAAAACCCCTTTCTCATGTTGCTGAACATTTTACTGAAGCCATGAACAAAGCTGGCTTATTTGTTCAAGATCATTGGCCTGCTCCAGAATTGGTATTTAACCATTTTCCTTTTATACATGGACTTCACTTGCCTTTGTTTTTTGTAAGTTTAATGACTTTCATTTTGATATTTAGCTCAGTTACCATGGTATTGGCAGTTGAAGCTGGACACAGAATGCAGAAAAAAGAAGTAGCAAACTACATGTTGTTAACCATTATTGGAGGTGCAGCCTTTTTAGGATGTCAAGCTTGGGAATGGACAACATTTATTGGTGAAGGTGCTAGGTTGTATGGTAACCCATTTGGACCTAGATCCTTTGCAGCATTGTTCTTTATTGTAACAGGTTTCCATGGCTTTCACGTATTTTCAGGTGTTGTATTGAATGTAATCATCTATATAAATGTTTTAAATGGCACTTATGAAAAAAGAGGCCACTATGAAATGGTTGAAAAAGTTGGATTGTACTGGCACTTTGTAGATTTAGTTTGGGTATTTGTATTTACTTTCTTCTATTTAATTTGATTTAGCACGCATTAAAATTATTAAGATAATGGAACACATGGATCACACAGAACACTTGGAGCACACGGAAACTCCAGCAGATATGAAAAGTAAAATCTGGCATACATTCTGGATTTTATTGGGATTAACCATTGTTGACATTGCATTGTATTTTGCTTTGTTGAGCACTCATTCAATGCTTAAAAATGCATTGTTTATTGTATTGGGTATAGTAAAAGCTTGGTACATTGTTGGTGTATTCATGCACATGAAATTTGAAAGAAAAGTATTGATGTACATGATTATTGTACCTATGATTTTTGTGGTTTTCTTTATTGCATTGATGCTGATTGAAGGAGATTACACCTTTCAGTTGAGATGGTAAAAAATATGAACAGAAAGAGCTTTTGGCTGGCAACCGGGATACTTGTTATTCCGGTTGTCTTTTTTTATGTGTTCAATGCTGGAACACAAAATTTTGAGAGACTGCCCATTTTTGGAGAAAGAACCCCACCAGATGGTATCCATTCAACAGATACAGTCTATTACGCTGTACCTGATTTCCATTTGGTAGACCAAACAGGACAAACTTTCTCTCAACAAAATTTAAGCAATGGCATCACTATTTATAATTTCTTTTTTGCAAACTGCGAAGAAGTTTGTCCAAGGATGAACAGAAGATTGCAAAGCATTTACGACAAATACAAAGAATTTAGTGAAGTACATTTTGCAACTGTTACTGTAGATCCAGCAAATGACAGTGTCTCCGTTTTAAAAGAATATGCCAATCAATTCAAAGCAGATCCAAAAATTTGGCATTTCTTAACAGGAAACAATGATACAATTGTGAAGTTAGGGAAAGGCTTGTTGTTACCCATCTCAAATGAAAGCAAAACAATTGACCACAGTCAACAGTTTATATTGGTAGACAAATCAAATAGAATTAGAGGTGTCTATGACAGTGAAAGCGATGCTGAAATTAAACGATTAGAAGGAGATATTAAATTATTACTATATGAATACCACGCACCAGGATCAGCAAGATAAACTCATTTTTAAAATTGCAATGAGCATTAGTATTGTAGTACTCATTGCAGTTATTGTTTTAAACCAACAGGTACTGCCTAAACCAGATGTTCTGCCATCGTGGACATACTTTTTACCTAAATTAAATGCATTTATTAACGCTACATGTAGTTTGCTATTGGTAGTTTCTCTTTATTTCATCAAAAAGAAAAACATCCAAGCACATAAAATAACTAATTTAACTGCATTTGCATTGTCATCGGTATTTTTGGTATCATATGTTTTATACCATTGGTTGGCTGAAAGCACAGAATTTCCTAACAACAACCCAAGTTTAAGACAAACATATTTATTGATTTTAATTTCTCATATTGTGCTTGCAGCAGTTGTACTCCCCTTAATTTTAATGAGCTTTTATAGAGGATTACAAATGCAAGTGGCATTGCACAAGAAAATAGTTCGTTTTGCCTATCCAATTTGGTTGTATGTTACCATCACGGGTGTAATTGTTTATTTAATGATAAGCCCATATTACCCTATTGAGTCAGGAACAATTGTTACAGATACATTGGTTAAATAAATTAATTTTGTAGCATGTATTTCCATCAAAAGAAATGGTTTGTATTGGCAATAGTATTGGTTGTTTGCATGGCAAATGAACCAGTACTTTCACAATGTGCCATGTGTAAAAGTAATTTAGAAATGGCCAGAACCAATGGTGGTACAGCTGTTGGAAATACGCTCAACAATGGAATTTTGTATTTATTGGCACTCCCCTATTTAATTGCAGGCGTATTTGGAGTGATTTATTACAGAAATTACCGTCTCAAAAAGTCAAAAAACAACCCTAGTTTATAACCATGTGTGATGCTTACGAACCTTCAAAAACTTTGTCTATTGTAAAGGGGAAATGCCCTCAATGCCGGAGCGGAAAAATGTTTACCCATTCATTTTACAAGTTGAGTAAGTTTACAGGGATGCACCCAGATTGTCCAGTTTGTGGCTTACATTTTGAAATAGAACCTGGATTTTTTTGGGGTGCTATGTATGTCAGTTATGGATTAACTGTTGGTTTGATGTTGGTATTGGGTGGATTCATATTGGCTGTTTGGGGAGCATCTGCCGGATTTTATGGTTATGTCATCCCAATTGTATCCGCATTGGTATTGTCTTCGCCGCTTACCTACCGATATGCGCGTGTAATGATGATTTATTGGTTCTCTCCTATCAGATTCAACCCTGCATTGGCAAATAAAAAATAAGCCTTTTATGGTTGTTTATTTTGATGATCAATGCCTGCTTTGTCATAAAGCAGTTCGTTTTCTTTCTAAACATATCCAATCAAAACAACTCTATTTTGCCCCAATTGGTGGCATTACCTATCAAAAACTTTTGCTAAATCACCCATCATTGGTTAGTGCTGATTCAATAATTGTAGAAATAGAACAGCAAGTATATACGCAGTCTAAAGCTATCTATCAGTTAATTGAGTTAATGGGTTGGCCCTTTAAATTTTTATTAATAGGTCAGTATCTGCCTTTGTATGTTAACAACTATTTGTATCATTGTGTGGCAAGAAATCGGCATAGAATAACTTCAAATAAACATGTTTGTTCAATCAACCACCCAATTCAAATTCTACCTTAACTCTTTTTATATTTTTGTAACCCTGTTGGTTTATTCTATGAATATTCATCCAACAATTGCACAACAATCAGATACCCTCAACGAAATGATTGTATCTGCAAATAGAAGCTGGGAGAAAAAAACAGATATTCCACAGTTCGTAAAAGTATTATCGGCAAAAACCATCGATCAAATTAAACCTTTAACCAATGCTGATGTATTGGAACAATCAGGCAGTGCCTATGTACAGAAAAGTCAGCAAGGTGGAGGGAGTCCTATTATAAGAGGATTTGAAGCCAATAAAATTTTATTGGTGATTGATGGAGTTAGAATGAACAATGCCATTTACAGAGCTGGACATTTACAAAATATACTTCGTATTGATCCATTGATGCTAGAACGCATAGAAATTGTATATGGCCCTTCAAGTGTGATGTATGGATCAGATGCGCTAGGTGGTGTTGTTCATTTAATGACAAAAAAGCCAAAATTGAACCAAGCAATTGGAGGAGAAGCAGTGTATCGGTTCAATAGTGTAAATATGGGTAATACCTTTCATTTGAATTTGCAAAAAGGATTTAAAACCATCGGCTTTTTAACTGGAATTACTTACAACGAGTTTGGAGATGTATTACAAGGTTTAAACAGAAGTTCTGACATAGGAGATCTAGGTTTAAGAAAAATTTATCAAAGCAACCTGAATGGAAAAGATGTATTGCTTCAAAATAACAATCCTAACTTACAAATTGGTTCAGCATACTCGCAATTAGATGTCAGTCAATCTGTCATTTTAGAAAAAAACAAACTCACTAAACACCTATTCAATTTACAGTTCAGCAGAACAGGGAATGTGCCAAGATTTGACCGTTTGAGTGAATTAAAAAATGACACCCCTGTTTTTGGGGCTTGGTATTATGGACCTGAAATAAGACTGATGAGCAATTATCAAATTGAACACCATCAAAAAAACAATTGGGCTGATCAATGGAAATGGAATACCGCATACCAATGGATAGAAGAAAGTAGAATTAGCCGGAATTTTGGCAAATCCAACGAAAACAATCGCATCGAAAATGTTCAGGTAATTAGTTCAAATTTTGACTGTTTTAAACAAATTCAAAAACACGAAATACGATACGGGATAGATGTTCAATGGAACGATGTTCAATCAAAAGCTTATGCAAAAAATATCGCAACAGGTATACATACACCTATAAGCACCCGTTATGCAGATAACGGATCGCAACTACTACTATCAGGTATTTACATCAGTCATAGCAAAGAGTTTTCTGATAAATTGGTATTTACAGAAAGTATGCGGTTATCGGCTATCCATTTAAATGCTCAGTTCAAAGACAAACTCTTTTATTCATTTTTACCTGATCAATTCACCCAAAACTATTTAGGTGTGTGTGGCAATATTGGAATGGTATGGATGCCCTCACAAAAAATAAGAATGACGGCTCAGTCTGCAACTGGATTTAGAGCCCCCAACATAGATGATATTAACAAAATTTTTGACAGTCAATCGGGCAAACAACTCATTTTACCCAATAACCAATTAAAACCAGAAATTTCATGGACAAACGAAGTTGGTATTACATTGAAACCAACTCAATTTTTATCGATTCAAACACAAATCTTTCATACACTTTTATTTGATGCTATTGTAACTGTTCCTATTCAAATCAATCAATCAGATAGTCAAATTTATGATGGGAAAATCACCAGAACTTATGCCCAACAAAATAAACAATTGGCAAGTATTTATGGCTCTTCTTTAGAACTGAATTACGTACTAAATCAGAACCTAAAGTTTGATGCAAGTATAGTTGTTACAAATGGTAGAATAATTGCAGACAGCACAATGCCATTGGATCATATTCCACCTGTCTATGGTAGAATAGGTTTAAACTATCAATATAAAAAAATAGCAGCACAAATTTGGACTGTATTCAATGGAAATAAATCAGCAAAAGATTATTATTTAAATGGGGAAGATAATTTCCAATATGCAACAGCAAGTGGTCTGCCTGCATGGTACACAATTAATGTACAATTGACTTGGTTTCCAGATAAGAAAAAGAAAATTCGATTGAGTAGCGGAATTGAAAATTGCCTTGATAAAAATTACAGAACTTTTGGTAGTGGAATCAGTGCACCTGGTAGAAATATTAAACTAGGTATTTCTATCAAAATATAAATTAGCTTAAAAATGATAGGTATCTGGGCTAAATATGACTGATCGCATAGATACAGATCCTAAATCAAAATGCGCATTGAAAAATTGATGGGAGTCGTTTTTGTCGCTCAACCCTAAAGTATATAACAAAGGTAAGTAATGGTCATTACTTGGATGAGCTAAACTGGCAATACTACCCAATTTTTGGTAATTGATGAGTTCATTGTATTGATGTGAGTCGATTTGATTTTTGACAAATTCATCAAAACGATGTGCCCAATCATATTCGCCACCTTCCCATTTGATTTTTTGAAGGTTATGCACCACATTGCCACTAGCTACAATCAGAACACCTTTGGATCTTAAAAACTGCAATTGTTTGCCTAAATCAAAATGGTATTGCAATGGCTTATAAAAATCAATACTCAATTGGTAAACCGGTATATTAGCCATTGGATACATAGGCAAAAGTACAGACCAAGTTCCGTGATCTAAACCCCATTCTTCTGTTCCATGAATTTGTGGTTCTTTTATTGCACGTATGGTTTGATTTGCAAAATCGCTTGCACCTGTTGCGGGATATTGTTGACGAAACAATTCATCAGGGAATCCAGCAAAATCATGTATTGTTTTTGGGTGTGCATTGGTAGTAACAAAACTCCCTTTAGTTAACCAATGAGCAGAAATGCATAAGATGGCTTTTGGCTGAGGCAATTGTTTACCAAGTGATTTCCAGGTCCTGCTAAATGTATTATCTAGAATGGCATTCATTGGATTGCCATGCCCAATAAACACTACAGGCATTATAGGAGTACTTTTAAAATCGGTGAGCTCTTGACCAAAAGCTTGTATGTCTTGCATAGCACTGAATAAAGTGAAAGAGGAAGTTAATTTAATAAAATCTTTGCGTTGCATCTACACAAACGAAATTAAACGTTTACAAACGGATAACAAACGAATCTATTGGGTGAGCTATCAGAAATTTGTAAGCTAATTTTTAAAACATGAATTCATTAAGAAACAATGTGCACCTCATTGGTTATGTAGGTGCAAACCCCGAAATCAAAACAACTACTTCAGGTAAAAAAGTTGCCAATTTTGACATTGCCACTACCGATGTATTTTATGACCCAAATGGCGAAAAGCAAACAGAAACCATGTGGCACAATATGGTTGCCTGGGGTAAAACCGCCGAAATTGTAGAAAAATTTTTATCAAAAGGAAAAGAAGTAGTCATTCAAGGCAAAATTGCAAACAGAAGTTACTTAGATAAAAACGGTGTTAAAAAATACATTTCGGAGATCCTCGTACAAGAAATGTTACTGGTTGGTGGTCCTAAAAAAGAAGAAGCATAAATTATACTTCTCTGATTCACTGACAGATGAAACTTAAACTTGTAAATTTTATGAGGTTTTTGGAGCTAAATTGATCGAGATTATTCCTACGGAATTAGGTATAACTTGTGGATACTTATTCAGTAAGAGACATCTTTTTAACTCAAAGTTGCGTGTATTTTTGGTAAGATTTATAAAAGAAAGAAATGAGTACCGACGTAAAAGAAAAATTAAAAGCACTGCAGCTTACCATGGATAAGCTTGACAAAGCTTATGGCAAAGGAACAGTAATGAAAATGGGTGACCAGAAAATTGACAATATAGAATCATTGTCTACGGGGTCGTTGTCTTTGGATATTGCTTTGGGAATAGGTGGATTTCCAACGGGCAGAATCATTGAAATTTATGGTCCAGAGTCGTCAGGAAAGACAACTTTATCTATGCATGCCATTGCAGAAGCTCAAAAGAAAGGTGGCATTGCTGCGTTTATTGATGCTGAACATGCTTTTGACAGAAACTATGCTGAAAAGCTTGGAATAGATGTAGAAAATTTAATTATATCACAACCAGATGACGGTGAGCAAGCGCTAGAAATAGCAGATGCCCTGATTCGCTCGGGTGCAATCGATATCATTGTAATTGACTCAGTTGCGGCATTGGTTCCTAAGGCGGAATTAGAAGGAGATATGGGTGAAAGTAAAATGGGATTGCAGGCTCGCTTAATGTCTCAAGCGCTAAGAAAGCTCACAGGTACCATTAACAAAACTGGATGTATTTGTATATTTATTAACCAGCTGAGGGATAAAATAGGTGTGATGTTTGGTAGTCCTGAAACAACTACTGGCGGTAATGCTTTGAAATTCTATGCTTCGGTTCGTTTAGATATCAGAAGAATTGGTCAATTAAAAGATGGTTTAGAAGTTATTGGTAACCGTACAAAAGTGAAAGTTGCTAAAAACAAAGTTGCTCCACCTTTCAGAACGGTTGAATTTGATATCATTTACGGAGAAGGTATTTCTAAACTTGGTGAAATCATCGACTTAGGAGTTGATTTAGAAATTATCAAAAAGAGCGGATCTTGGTTTAGCTACAATGAAACCAAATTGGGTCAGGGAAGAGATGCAGTCAAACAATTGCTAACCGACAACCCTGAACTCTGCAATGAAATTGAAGGTTTAATTAGAGAAAAAGCCAATGGAGGCGAAGTTTTTAAATCAAACGAAAACGAATAGTTCCAAAGGTTTTTTTAAAGTAGGCCGAGCTTGCGCTCGGCCTTTTTTTTGTTAAGAGAGGGGTATTTGAGGTTTTAAATAATTTAATTACATGAGTAAGAATAAGAAGTTTCCGAAACAATGTAAAAGCTTTCTCTCACTGTTTCCTTTGTAATTTTACCCATTGTATCAAATTCATATGTAAAGCTTGAGCTGAATTTATTTTGTGAATCTATAACCGTAGAAACAGGGTAAATACTATACTGTGAAATTTCTTGAATGGGATTAGATTGAAATAGAATTGGTGCTAGCAATTTTTGAATTGTTAGCATTCTACTATCGGTATATTTGGTTAAATAGTTATACTGAAAAATACCTTTAGTCAATTCAATGTCTTTTCCCTTGTTTAAGAACTCATAATTTGCATTGATGATTTTATTGCCCAAATAAGTAAATACGAGTTTATAGTAGTAAGAAAGCTCTTGCTGATTTAAACTATCTTTTGAGTAACCAAATAATTCTACTGAACTGATTTTATTTGTGTTGCCAATATATTTAAGTATTTTCTTGCAGCATGTATCACCAGGAAATTTAATCAGTTCTGGTCTGTTTAATTGATCATAAACAACATAGCCAAAAGGCATACCATAAAATTGAGTATATAAAGTATCGCCAAATCTTTTAAAAAGCACATCGCCATATGATTTAATTGTGCTATCTAAATTATACCGAATAGAGTCAGAATTCATTTTATTTATTAAACAACTTTGAGCCTCAACAATTGGCTGACTTGTTTCAGGCGTTGAACTAGCACTGTCTTTTTTACAAGCATTAAATGTAAATAACACCAAGCCTAAAATGAATACAATTGATTTTGTTAAAGTTGTTTTCATGGTATGAAATTTTACTTTAACAAAGTTGTGAGCTTAAAAAAGCAGAACCGAATTGAATTCCAATTATGCGAAGATGTATTTATTGCAAATTTCACAAATAGCCAATAGCTAGTTGGCATAAATTGCAATAATTGTTAAAAAAGACTTTTTCAACCCAAAAATTGAAGAATTGGTTGCAGGTATTGGCTGCATTTATTGGTATGAAATTGCTCAATTAAGCTTGAACAATTAGATATGTGAGGAGCATTTTGACAAATCAAACTAAATGCTTCATTGGGAGATTTGACAATTTTAGAATGACTCAATTGTAACAAATCAGAAAGCCCTCCATTGGCATATCCTATAACAGGTGTTCCAACTAATATACTTTCGTGAGCTGTTCTGTTCCAACCTTCTTTATATGAACTCAAAGCCAATGTCCATTGTGCGGAAGCCATTCTTTTTAAATATGCAGAGTGATCTTCACATATGACGTCATAAAATTCATGATGGCATTGTTCTTCAGGATTGTTTGAACTAAAGTAGCATGTATAACCTTGCATGTACAATTGTTTGGCTAATTCGGTAATTGCAGAGTCATTTTTCCAGCTCCATTGCCCTAAATGTATGTAGTTGGATTTTGTTTTGGTTATGTATGTTTCGTAATCAATTGGATTGAACAAATTGGGAAATAAAAAAACACGAAGATGCGGGTAATTTTGTTGTAGTTCTTTCAACCAAAATGGAGAAACAACAATGATACCTATGCCTTGAATTTTAAAACGATTTAAAACATATAAAAACGATTGAAGGTATATTTTATAAAATTTGGAACTAGGTACAGACCAATCTAAATGATGCAATACAACCAATGATTTAAAATGTTGTTTCAATACCTGTTTAAACAATACAACCCAAGCCATTCGACTGACAACTAAAGCAGTTTGCGCTGAATGAAGGGCTTTAAACGAAAGGGATTGCAGTTTAAAATAGGCTAATAATCCTATGAAATATTGGGGAAATCGAATTGTTGAGAATTCAATTTTAACCTGTTTTTTCTCGAGCGCTTTACAAAGTGCCTTGGCAAAAAACAATTCATGTAAATATCCACCGGTAGTTTGCATACCATAGGAAATATACTTTATTCTCAAATTACTTTTTTGAATTGCGGTCTAATTGTGAAAAAGCCATCATGTCTTTCATGGATTTTTGCATGCCATCTAAGGAACCATCTAAAAATATGACATTGCCTTTTCCATGTTCTGCGAAATTTTTCACTGATTCGGTCCACATGCTGAACAATATGAAAGATGCATCTAAATTATTATCCTGCATGGTTTTGGCAGCCACACTCATTCCCTTTGCAACTTCTTCTCTGAACAATGCAATACCCTGACCTCTGAGTTGAGCAGCTTCCATTTCTGCTTGTGCCGCAATTTTAATAGCATTTCCTTCAGCTTCTGCAGCTTTGGTTTTTGTAATTAACAAAGCCTGTCCTTCATTTTCTGCAGCTGATTTCATATTGTTTGATGCAACAACTTTAGCCATTGACTTCATTACCTCTTCATCAAAGTTGATATCGTTGATTTGCAAATCAATTAAATGATAGCCCCATTCTTCGAGGGTTTTATCCATATTCTCTTTTACTGCTTCCGTTATTTCTCTGCGGAGACCTAAAATTTCGGCCTGCTTTTTAGTGGCTACATATGCCCGAATTGAACCTTCAACAGAACGTGTTAATGCTTGCATGAAATTCCCTGTATCTATAAATTTAAAAGCCACATTTTTAACAGTTTCTTCATCTTGATTCAAAACAGAATACAACAACATGGCTGTAAAATTCACATTTGCCTGGTCAATGGTAGTGGCATTGAAACCCAGTTCTACAGACCTATTTTGAATAGAAATTTTTCTGAATACAACTTCTATAAATGGCACCTTAAAATTTAACCCAGGATATAGAATGCGGTTGTACTTACCAAATATGGTTGTAACTGCTACCAAACCTTGTTGTACGGTTGTAACTGAAAGAAATATGACAACAATTACAAAGAATAATAGAATCAGTGTAGGCATAAGATTGAATTTATTGAGGTAAATTTAACCAATAATTTGCATTTTATCGCATCAAATAAATTTTGCCTGTATTTGCTTTGAAATACCTCTCATTTTCCTTGTTATTAACGGGATTGACTTCGAGTTGTTTGCCATTTAATTGGGTATGAACAGTATAAAAATAAACTCCATTTGCTAACTGATCTCCAAATTGATCTGTGCCATCCCAATACCACGAACTGATATTAGTACCTATATGTATATTCCCTAATTCAGACTGACTAACCTCTTTCACTAACCTTCCATCAACAGTAAAAATTCGAATTAAAATTTGTTCAGGAATTTCCGAACCCGTTAAAGTAAACACAAATCTCATTTGCGATGTAAACGGATTGGGATAAGGATAAAAATGAGAAATTGCAGCTGCATTTTTCACTTCCATCTGTATTTCAATTGGCTGTACTGTCCAATTACCAATGCCATCAACTGCTCTAGCTCGAAGGGTATAGATTCCATCCATATCAAAAACAGGATAGTAATTTAAAATGGCTTGGCTATTGGGCCCATTTGAACTGGTGTATTTAACATTTGCGGCATGAAGGTTGATTGTTTCAAATTGGGTTTGATTGGGTTTTCTCAATTTCAATTCAAATGGAATGCTATCTATATTTTGACCGATATAGTGAGAATCTGTTAGGCGTAATTCTATACCAGGTTTTGCTGATACCATTTCGCCAGAGATAATTTTTCGACCATCTACAAGTACTTCCAATGCAGGAGCTGAATTGTCTGGTATCACCTGAAAATAGGTTTTCAAATAATTATTTGAATAATTTACTTCTTGAAACAAATGGTTCGGATTGATTTCTAACTCTAAGGCACATTTACCTGTTAACAAATGACTTGAAAAAGTGATGTTCACATCAGTGGTATCCAACCCTATAATTGGTGCGATTAGGCTCTTATTAAAATATACTTGATGTTGTAAAGAATCAATTATTTTCCATTGAATTTCGCATGAATCAGCTGGTGTTGTAGAAATGTTTCTAACAGGCAAATTAAGTGTTACCTGATCTCCTTGTATAATTTGACTAGGAATGAATGGGATCCCATTAAAAGGATCAACTAATAATTCAGGCAATGGATCATAAGTCAAAGTCCATTTAGACAATTGGGCGGGAGTTCTATTGATGCTATCTGTAAAATTGAATATGAATTTGAGGTATGGGGATTTTTGTTTGGTAAAATCTGCAATTGAAATGGAATCGAATTGATTTGTTTCAAATAACATTGAATCGATTGATTGTTTATTTTGGACCAAACATTGAACTGATATTTTATCTGAAGGTTCGAGCAATTTAAATTCAGCCTTGAATTTATTAAAATTTGCAGCAGGACCTACCCACTGAGTTGAGAGTGATCCATTATACCATTTGCCATTTACCTGTTTATTGATTTTTAAATAATTAATATCTTGAGCTTCGTTTGGCAAAGGTGGAAGATGAACATTTCCTGCCAATTCAACATTGCTTACCGTGTCTTCTTCAGATTGCAATGGGTTTGCTTTTGAACCAATAATTGCCCAAGCCGAATTATCGGTTTGAAGCTGAATTGATTTGTTGGCTCCAATTGAGGATAGCGCTTGTTTGGTAGCTATTTGCCAAGAATGAATATGACTGGCATACCTTGAAAACATTGCTATTTCAAAGTGATCAGGAACTGACTGAATAAACTGCACCAATTCTTGTTCCCCAGAAAGTGTATTGGTATTGAAAGTATAATACCGATTACTGATATTGCTTTTGTTATTTTGAACGTAGGTGCAATTAAATGGGAATGCAGCAATTTCTTGAGGCATAGCAACCAGATTTGGATCAAATGCCAAGGCAACAACTCCTTGAGATATGCAATTGCCAACACCTTCATTTAACAAATAAGGCTCGGTCACTCCCATCATTCTATGGTCCCATCTTCTGTTCTCAATGCCAATATTCCAAAAGTTATTTTCAAAATTAAAACGCTTGAGAGATGTATCTGGAATGAGCTGTTGCAAGGTGCTTTCTTGCATGAATTGATAAAAATTTGTTTGTGAAAATTGATTAGAAAAGCGTTTGTCTTTTTTAAATGTACCTATTACAAAAACTGAATCTTCGACTGATTTGGCTCTCCACCAATATACCGAGCTATCTGGTGCAGGACATACAATTGTTTGTTGGTATAAATTGCTTTTAGATGTTTTTAAAAACTGCTGGTATGCAGAACTGCTTTTCAAAAATGTAGGTGTTGTATCAATTTCAAAAAGAATGCTACCAGGTGAAATTTGTTGTTTGAGTTGTTGTACGGATAGCAGTAATGTATCAGATGAACTATTTGAAAACTGTAGCGGGAATAAGGGTTGCAAGCCACTTCCTGGTAAATAAAAAACTAGATGAGCATGGTTGTTAGAGGTATTGTATTCATTTAAACTATCGGCAATTACCAATTGAATATCTAATTGGTTGAGACCTGCTTGATCCGGTAAAATTCCACTTAGCGTATATACAATTGTATCGGCGTTATTTGGTATAGGAAAGCGCAAACTGGGCAATTGAATTTGTTCTTGATTGGGCAAAGTTCTTTTTACCAATACCGTTACAGAATCGGCAAAAGATTTACCCAAATTTTTCACCCAAATTGCTACTTGAATTTGAGCGAGTTGTGCATGGATAGCTGGAGTTTGGATCCAAATAGATTGGTCGTCAATTTGTATATCTGGCAACTTAGGTTGATACAATTGATAAGCCGGATCACCTTGTAAAATCAATTGTCTGGCGTGTTCAATTTTATACAAATCTTTGTCAGCTGTATATTGATTCAAGGCCTGTTGCAATTGTTCTCCGATTGAACCAGAATATGTTGCAATGGATTGGTAAACTTGTTCCATCTGTGCAAACAAAGGACCATTTAAGGTTAAATTAGCATGCGCCAACCAACCTATTGCACCTTTGTTTGGACTGCATAAATAATCCTTCGCATAAATTTTACCTGAACCTTGAGGTGAGAGCGTTGCCGGATTACCAATTGCACAACCATTGAAATAATAAAAAGCGGGTTTGTGCGATTCGGTTAAATCAGAAAGGCTTCCTATAGAAACATCTAATACACTCAAGGATCCATGTCCTAAAAAAGTAAACAATTGCAACCCTTCATTCTGATACTTGACTAGCTGAGCCAATTGATTTTCAGTGTGAGGATTTTTATTATTTTGATTGTAAGTATGTACTTGATAGCCCAATTTGTTATTTTCAATGATGGGTTTGAGCCCATTTAAAACTTGGGTATAGGGCAATTGTTCTGTTTGGTAATCGGTACCACCACTTACATGCAAAGCTTGCTTTTTCCACCAAGCTAAGGCACTAGAATTGTTTTCTGATTCTTGTATTTTATTGAGGTAATGCAACACTTCTTCATTGGAAGATGCTGGTAAACGACCCGTGGCAAATGCAGGAAAATAAGAATTGGCATTTAATTTTTCGGTGAACAATTGGTCTGATGGTGGATCTCCAATACTTGGCACTAAATTGTCTAGAATGCTTTGCTGATTTTGTTTTAAAATATCTATTTGATAACCTTTTCCCAATAAAAATAAAAAACGAGGCGCTTGTTTTTGCAATAGGTATAAATGACGACACAATCTTTGAATGGCAAGCGGATGCTTGTAACCGTATGTATAGGTATTTGCCAAATCTTCTATTAAAAATAACCTTGTATGGTATTGATTAGAGCGGTAATTGGCATATGCTTTTGCTGAGGTTTCTATTTTTTGACTACTCACAATGACATATGCAATGGAATCGTCATTGAAATTTGTTTGAACCTGCGTGGTATGAAGTGCTGTAATTGTTAAAATGGAATCAGGGTGACAGATGGCAATTTCTGCATTTGCATTTTCCAGTTGAATGGCTATTTTTTCTTTGACCCAATAGGCTTTCAAATCAGCTAAGTTGAATATCAAGAAAGAATCGGCGCTTTGTTGTTGTATTTCCAACAGACCTTTACTCCCTGCTGCTGCAACAAGTTTTTGTACACCAATAGCTGAGGACAGCCGATCTTGTGTGGAATGTATTTCAATCAAAGAAAGTACTTGAACATCTGTGCCCAAACCCAAATCATCAATTACCTCTACCCGAACCTGAAATGCTGTGTCAATTAAATCTGAATTGAAAGAAGCTTGAATACTAATTGGAATTGCACCACTATAAAAAGTATCTATGAGCGAAAATAAATTGGAAACTTTGTCTACTATACTGATTCTAAAATGGTGATTGGGTAAATTGTTACCCGACACAAAATAATCTGAAACACCCATCACAATTGCCTTCATTTTGATTTCAGACTGAGGCTTAAATGCAGGCACACTGAAATTAAAAAGCCTACTTTGTCCCTTTGCTATGGGGGAACTGCTCCAAGACTCTCCACCTGCATAAGTAGCTACATAATATGATTCATTGGCAGGAAGTCTTTTGCCCCTGTAATAATATTCTTGTGGAGCCAGTATGGTTTGCTTATTAAATGTAGAAAATGGAATCAACCCTGTAGTATCTATGGGTAAAGGATAAGTGTAACGAATAGCTTGCCTTTGAAAGGCTGTATCAATACTTAAAAAATACCAAGCAGTATCATCCAATAGGCTATTGTAGGTATGAGGTTGATCTGAATTTTGCTCATACAATTGTTGGTCGAGCAAACCCTCATTTTTAGTTGCATTAAATAAAATGGCATCTGTTACCTGAAGTTGATTCGGGTTATTGAGCTGAAGTAAAATAGGCAATTCTTGACCCATTTTATACATTGCAATTTGTGCAGGTTTGATGTCATTTAATTGCCATCCGGCTTGCTGCATTTGCAACCCACTAATGCGATAAACCCCATTTTTTACTACAGGAAACTTGAGTAATTTGGTAGCATTTGCAGCCCATTCAAAACCCAAATTTTGCGCATTCAATTGAACAAAAAAGCCCAAACAACAGTAGGTTAATACCATCCATTGCTTGAGCTTTTTTGTATATGTATAAATCCGATACATCTTTAAAATATAGTTCAATAAAGAACTTGTTTGTAAAGATACGGACAATCCATTTGGATTGTAAAGCCTTTTACTGTTTCAGCTTTGCAAAATTTTCAAAGAAATAAGGAATGGTTTCAATGCCTTTTAAGTAATTGAAAACACCATAATGTTCGTTAGGACTGTGCAATGCATCGCTGTCTAAACCAAAACCAAATAAAACAGATTTTAAGCCCAATTCTTTTTCAAACAAGGCAACAATTGGAATACTTCCACCGCCCCTAGTAGGTACTGGTTTTTTACCAAAAGTTGTTTCCATTGCAGCTTCAGCAGCTTTATAAGCAACTGAGTCAATTGGTGTAACAACGGGCTCTCCACCATGGTGAGGTTTTACTACAACCTTTACTCCAGCAGGGGCAATTGATTCAAAATGTTTTTTAAACAACGCTGTTATTTCGTCCGATACTTGGTTAGGCACCAAACGCATGCTAATTTTAGCAAATGCTTTTGATGGTAAAACAGTTTTAGAACCTTCTCCGGTATATCCACCCCAAATGCCATTGCAATCTAAAGTTGGTCTGATACCTGTTCTTTCTAATGTATTGTAACCTTTTTCTCCCCAAACTGCATCTATTTCTAAGTCTTTTTGGTATGCATCCAATTCAAAAGGGGCTTTGTTTAACTCAGCTCTTTCGTTGGCAGTTAGTTCCTGAACAGCATCATAAAAACCCGGAATGGTGATGTGGTTATTTTCATCGTGCATACTGGCAATCATTTTTGCCAAAATATTAATTGGATTGGCTACTGCCCCACCATAAACCCCACTGTGTAAGTCGCGGTTAGGGCCAGTTACTTCTACTTCTACATAACTCAAACCTCTGAGGCCACTGTCTATACTAGGCACATCATTTGCAATCATAGAGGTATCTGAAATTAAAACCACATCCGCTTTGAGCAATTCTTTGTTTGCAATACAGAATGATCCCAAATTAGAAGAACCAACTTCTTCTTCCCCTTCAATCATGAATTTCACGTTGCAATGCATTTGGTGTTTGGCCATCATGTATTCGAATGCTTTTACATGCATGTATACTTGACCTTTGTCATCACAAGCACCTCTTGCAAAAATAGCACCTTCTGGATGGATAGCTGTTTTGCGAATTTCAGGTTCAAAAGGAGGAGAATCCCACAATTCTAAAGGAACAGCTGGCTGCACATCATAATGTCCATATACCAAAACTGTTGGCAACTTTGGGTCTATTATTTTTTCACCGTAAACTATTGGAAAACCCGGTGTAGGGAACAATTGTACATTATCTGCACCTGCAGCAATTAATTTTTCTTGAATGTATTCTGCTGCTTTGTGTACCTCATACTTAAAAGAGGCATCAGCACTAATTGAAGGGATGCGAAGCAGTTCAAACAATTCATCTAAAAACCTTTGTTGATTTTCTTGGATATAGGATTTAATCATAACTTGAATTTAAAGTGTAAAATTAATTAAAATTAATGGCAATCGTTAAGCATTGAGCTTAATTTGATTCATGATTTCACTCATTTTTTCTGGAGTTTGCGTGCCAATTAACAATTTTTGGCCATTTTTAAAAACCAATTGCAAACCCCAATTACCTTGAATATTGAGGGCTTTACCGGCACCAAACAACCCAATTCTATAGCCCCATCCGCCATATTCAGCCAATGGAGAATAATTTCTCACTTCAGCTTTTAAAATACCTTCCCATGCATAAAACCTGGGTTTAAAATGAATTGGAAAAAACTGAACTTGAACACCCCTTTCGTTGATTTGGGTTTTGAGTTCAATCGCATAAATTAAATTAGAAACTAGCAACAAAACTACAAATGGAACAAAGCGCTCATTGATCAATTGATTGGTTTCAATACTCACTTGAACCCATTGAAAGGTAGCCAAACTTAATATACCTATTAAAATTACCCATAACCAAATTTGTCTGAAACGCTGTTTTTCTGTATACATCTTTTTATTTTTTTAAGTCTTCTCTTCTGGGTGCTCCAAATATAGGTACTGTTATTTTTTCTAACAATCGCCAAAAGCCAATGGCATCTAATATTGGATTCAAATAGGGAGTAATGACACAATAGGCGTTGTTTTTTTGACCTTGATGATGCAATGCGTGGTGTTTGGCTTTTTGTAACAAACCTATATATTGAAAAAACTTCACCAATAAAGGAACTTGAGCAGTAGGCATGTGTGCATATTTGTGCAATTGGTTGGCATTGGCTCCTAAGAAAGCAAATAAAACAACATGCCATGTCAACATATCATTCAAATATGAAACGAACACTATGATGCCAGATACCAATGTCAAGTCCCATGAACTTTGCCACCAATTTTTACTAATAAAAGCAGATGGATGCGCGTGGTGTAAAGTATTTGGTTCTACGATCCATTTGCCATAAATTGGAGTAGTTGCTGACCCAAATGTATCCTCAGCCCAATGAATCAATCCCGAAATAAAATCTATAGCCAAAATTGTCAATACCAACTCTAATAAAAAACTCATTACTTGCATAAATTGAGGTTCATTGTTCACTAAATTAAGCAAATAGATTGGTTAATTCTTATAATTGAGAACCGGCAATGCTTTGTTGTTAAAATCAAACCATGCCTGATTTTCCCATGAAGAACCTTGAGTAGACAAGGGGCCTTTGAAACTTACCCATTCTGCGCCCCAATAACATACCCCAATTACATGATTGTTGTTTTTGAGTTGCTGAACCAATGTTTCCATATAGGCCTTCTGCCCTTCCGGTGTTGCAGAAAAACCTGGTAAAAGTTGGTTGTTTAACCCCAAAATATTATTGGTATTGTCGTTCCATAAAAGTGTAAACGGATAGGCTGTTTCACAGATTAAAATGGGTTTATGAAAACTTTGATACAATGTATTGCAATTGATGGCCAGTGTATCTATACTTTTTCCATGCCAAATTGGGTAATAACTCAGGCCTATTACATCATAATCGGAATGTGTAAATTGACTAAAAAAAGCACCGGCATATTGGTGTCCGGCATAATGCAAAACAATTTTTGAACTGGGACTATACAAGCGAACTGCCTGAATGGCCGTATCAATGAGCGATACAAATTGTGCCTTATTGGAATAACTACCTATTGGCCATAAAAAGCCATTGTTGATTTCGTTTCCAATTTGAATGTAATTGGGTTTAAACTCAGCAGCTAATTGTGCTGTATAAGCATAGAGTTGTTTTTTGAGTTCTTGAAAATTATTTTGAGACCAACTAGCTGGAATACTTTGAGCAGAGGGGTCGGCCCATGTATCTGAATAATGAACAGACAACAACGTATGAAACCCCATTTGTTGTGCTTGAAGATGGAGTCTTTTCATGTTCTGAAAATTTGCAAATGAATCGGTAGGATTGACCCATAAACGCAAACGAATGAGCGATACATTTGCCATTTTGAGTTGTTGCAATAACGGCACTGCTTTACCTGATGCATCTAAATATTGAAAAGAAGTATTTTCGATGGCTGGTAAAAATGACACATCTGCCCCTTTATAAAACAAGCTGTCAGATTGATTAACATTGACCTGACTAGATTGATTCTTTTGACAGGCAATGCTAGTGAGTATGAAAAATAATAAAACGCTATCTGTAAATAAATACTTCATTTCCTATTGTCAATTATAATGCAACCATATCTATTCTGTCTAGGAGAGGACCATACCCTTGAGGTATGATTTGTTGTACTTTCAGTCCCATTTTTTCATAAAATTGATAGGTATGTTGACTGGTGCCTAAAGTAATTTTGTGCTGAGGCCATTTTAGTTCAATTTCATGTTTACGAAAAGCATACAAAGCCCTTCCATAGCCTTTATTGTGTAAGCTGGCAGCAACCATCCCCCATGCCATTCTCGCCTCCGGAATGTGATTTACTATATAAAACCCACCACAAGCCACAATGCCCAATTGAGGTTCGGTAATAACATAAAATGCATCGTGTATGGCATTTGAATAAGTTGGACTTTGATAGGTAGCACCTGTACCTTGGTGTTTTAACCAATTGGCAAACATTGGCAACTCTGATGCATCAAAATACAGCGGGCAATTGCTTTCAAATAGTTGCAAGCACGCCTGTTCGTCTGTTACTAAATATGGTCTGATAGTTATTTGCATCTTTTTCCAATATAACGAATAACTGAACCCTTACCCTTGTGGTAAATACCTTCGTTGAGTTCAATTGTTTCTTCTTTTAAAAAGATGGTTTCAAAATTGTCAAAATCGATTTCAATTTCTTGAACAGAAAACAGCATGTCTTTGTCTTTTGGACCTCCTACTCCAGGGTTGATTTCCTGGTATGTTAAATGTGATTTACTAAATGCCTCAAAAATAATATAGCCACCCATCTTTACATATTGTCCCAGTTGCTGGTGATAAGCCGATTTTTTAGAAGCTGGAAAGTGGGCATATATCAAACCAATGGCATCAAACGATTGTGGTGCATAACTAAATAAACCCATGTCTGCTACTTGGTAATGTATTTGAACATGGTGTTTTTCTGCCAATTTAAGTGCTTTGTTTTTACCTGCTTCGCTAATATCTAATGCATTTACATCCCATCCCAATGCAGCTGCATGTACTGCATTTCTGCCCTCCCCTTCTGCTGGCAAAAAGAGTTTACCTGGTATGAGTTGCTGAATATGCTCCTTAAAAAATTCATTAGGCAATTCGCCATACGCGTAAGCCAAATCTTGGTATCTGGAATTCCAAACTTGTTCTGGTGTTTGCATGTTTGATTTATTGAGCAGCTTCTTGCAGTGCTTGAATTGAAATTTTTTTCATCCCCAAAAAGCATTGCATGATATGTGATTGTTTGTTTGGATTAGCAGCTAGCAACTGACCTAAATGACTTGGTATAATTTGCCATGAAATGCCAAATTGATCTTTGAGCCAACCACATGATTGTTCTATTCCTTTATCTCCCAATAAACTCCAGTAATAATCTATTTCTTGTTGACTTTTGCAGTGAATCACCAATGACATTGATTCGTTCAACTTAAAGTTGTTTGCAGAACTCATGGCACTGTATTTTTGACCTGCCAGTTCAAATTGAACTATTTCAACTTGGTAACTGGTATTGGCATGCATGGTACTGGTATGCAAAACTTTTGAATGAGGGAATACTGTTACATAAAAATTAGCTGCTGCAACAGCATTTTCTTTGAACCAAAAATGGGTATTGATGGCTGGGATGTTGTCAGGTTGATTGTTGTTCATTTTAATGTTTTTTTCTTCTTCTATACTTGCCTCTCGTTTGGTAATAATACCTTGAACGAGCCCTGTTTTTGAATACATTCTTGTTTGTACTCATTGATTTTCTAATATGTCCTTTTCTGAAACGACCTCTAGCATCAATAGATGGCGACACATAATGGTAATAACCCTTGTCGTTTTCATCAAGGGGCTCAATATCACAACCAAACAAGGCCATACATAAAAGAAAAGGCAGTATAATTTTTAATTTCATTGGATAGCTAATGAAGGCAAAAAAAATAAAATGAGCCACTTGCAAGTTAAGCAAAAGCTTGCTTTTAGTTGGCTACTATTTTTTTCTTGCATAGTTCAAGAAAACTATTTTACCTTTGTAGTGCATTAAGAATTCTTAAAAAGAATACCAACCGAGTTAGATCCACGGTGGTAGAGCAATGCGGGCCATCTGGTCAAAAAATCTAGAACTACACATTCCTGATTTGAGCAAAAGCCTTCTTCATGCAAAAAACATTTTTGCCATGAAAAAAAATCTATGTATCCGTTTGCCACCAGTCTCAAAAGGGCATTTCAGCTCTCAAACATTTTTGTTTGTATCTCAGCATCAATTAAATTTTAAAAAACAATGGAACAAAAAATAAGTAAAAATATGGCTAGCCTAGCCTATAAAAATAAAAAGGCAAAAGATCTTGCAATTGAATTGGTAGAACTACCCAAACCATTTTTACATGTTAACAAATCTCAAATTAGTGAAAGTAAAGGATTGCTTGTTCACTGTGTGCATTCACATTTGAACACACTGATAGATTTATATGGAATCAAGGATAGTTTGTTGTTGTATTTTGATGAAAACAAACAATTTACTGGTGCCATATCTGTCAATAAAAAAGCCAGACAGGTATACCAAGTATTGGTTCAACAGCGCTATGTATTATTGGTTCAAGGGAATATTAGCAGCTTTACTTCTCAATTAAGTGAAATTCAATATTTATAGAAAATGATAGATTATTCAAAAATCAACAGCGATAATCGCAAATACCATGCAGCCTGTTCAGACAAAGAATTGTTGCGTTGTTACAACATGGAAATTACCAAACAAGGTTGGTGCACCAGTCGTTCTTATTATTTGCAATCTTTAAAATATGAAATGTACAATAGAGGCTGGGATATTTCAGCAATATGCAATGAATACGGTGGTCTAAAGCTACATCCAAGTAACAATTGCAAACTTGAAGAAAAAAACTGGTAAAAACCAATTTGGTGTATACATACATGGATTTTCAAAATAATCCTGAACTCTAAATTCTAAATTCAAATTGGGGATATTTTTTTATCCCCAATTTGAATGATTTGCGGGCTTGGGCGTGTTGAAATGACAAATTCTTAATTTCATACTTTTCAGATTAGTATTATTTATTTCAACAATGTAAAGTTCCCTTTTTGCTCATAAACATGAGTTCCTTCAACACTGGTATATGTAATACGATAAAAATACACATCAGTAGTTTGCCCTTCTCCATCCCAACCCTTACTTATATCAGTTGATTGAAATAATTGCTGCCCCCATTTATTGAAAATTAAAAGATGGTAATTATAAGCCCGCAAACCAATTGGGGAAAAAACATCATTTTCATTATCCCCATTTGGAGTGAATGCATTAGGAACATATAGACATGAAAAAACGTGAAGAGTATCATATCTGTTACAAGAACCAGTTATTGTTTCAAGTATGTAATTTCCTTCTTCTTTTATTCTAAGTAATGGACTTAAATTTCCTGTGCTCCATTTATAAATAGCATTTTGAGCACTTCCATCGATCTCAACATAATAACCATTACACAAAAAAGTATCTATTGGTATTTTCTTAACTGGCCAATCAATAGCAGTGATATTCAAAGAATCGATAATATATTCTGAAATCAAATAAATCATAAAAGAAGAATCAACTTTCAACTTTATTCTGTTTAAAGTTGAGAGCGTATCTGATTTGTTTAAACTCCAATAGAATTGAGACAAATTGCCCGTTACTTGTAAAATAGCCGAATCGCCTTTACATATCAATTTATTATTTATTTGAATTGAATTATTTATTTCTTCAACTGTAAAATCATCTATTAGATAAGCAGGATATTCAAGAGCACCCGTACAATCTAAATTTTTATATGTTGTTTTTTTATAATCAAATAAATTCCCAACTACCATGTAATTGTATGCACTATCAGCTATAAAAGACCCCTTAATCTCTACCCAATTAATTTTGTCTTCAATTACATTTTTGCTATAGACTTGAGCTCTATTGGGGTAACAAACTGATGTAATATTAGATGTATCTATAATTTTTATTTTTTGAGTACAGAATAAAACGCCTATATTATTCATTGCAGAACAACTGCTATCGGCAAGGTTTATAAAAAAACTCACCGCGTAGCGATGTCCAATTTTTAATGATGTGATTAATTTAATTCCATAAAAAATTCTTTCTTGAAAAAAACCAGCATTCGTATTTAGAATTTGTGCCATTCCCTTTCCAGAATGTGCTTTTTGAACAAAGGAAAATGGTCTATCCTCTGGCTTATTCGCGCATTCATTATAATATTGCCCCCCATAACCAGAAGCAAAAGCTTGTTGAACTCCTATGTTTTCCCAGTTTGCACAAAATCTTTGAATATTATCTTTGACTCCAGACATATTTTTATAGGTTGGACACAAAGTATAAATCTCAAAACTTGGATTGGGAACCAAGTTTTGAGATTTACCAACTAGATTTGACAAAAGCAATAATAATATAATTAGATTTCTATTAATTATCAAGGCAATTTTACTTTATAAACTTAAATGTTTGAATGGAGTCTTCTACTTTTAATTTTAGTAAATAATTTCCTCCCGACAAATCATCCGTAGAAATGGCATATGAAAATCCTCCTTTTCTAACTTGATTTAGTTCATGTTTTTTTATTAATCGTAGTTGCAAATCATAGACTTCAATACTAATGTTTCCTGCATCATGTTTCAACTCAAACATTAAATTCAACTTTTCAGTTACTGGGTTTGGATACATATTTACAAAATCTATTTTGATATTATTTGAAAAATTAGTTGAACCATTTTTGTAAAAACCTGACTCGCCATCAACTACTGGTGTATGAAGAACGTGTGTTATGAAATGTGTTGGAGAACCAATTTGAGACATTGGATTTTCATTAAAAGTACCAACAGATAAACTATATAAAAAATCATTTTCTGGAACATTATCCCCATCATATTCAAATTGAACTCCTAACATTCCTCTATCTTGCTCTCCTAATTCAATACCTGTAAAAGTAACTAAACTATCATTTGTAATTTTAACTACTTGTTCTGTTACAATTTCGAAACCAGAACCAGACATCCCATTTTCATTCCATTTATGCCATAATATTTCATCAAAAATCACATAAATAGAACCATGATTACGAAATATTGGTTGACCTCCTTCTAATACGATACTTATTGGAATTGAAGATATTGGATTCGAAGGATTTGTAACATATATTACACCAATATTACTTCTAAATTTTCCAGCTGTTGGATGACTTTTGTAAAGACCATTTGGTGAGGCTAAATATGAATTAACTGTTGCCACATTATTATTATATAGTGCATAGTCCGTTATACTAACAGAACTATTTAAACTATAACTTTGATAAAATCCACTATCTTGTTTATAAGGTTCTTTAATTTCAGCCAAATAACAAATAACAGGTTCAACATTATTATGATGAAAAATTGTCGATGAACTTCTATACCAATCTGCAACAGGGGGATTCCACTGAACGCTTGCTAAAAAACCTCCTGTATTTTCAAAAGTACTTAAATTTCTACTTGTGTGTAATATTCCTGAAGGAATTTCTATAGGCTTAGAATCAGATTTATAATTATTTTTGTCCATTAAAGTTATATTATTGCCCATTGGTTTTTGCTCTACCATATTAGTGGACGGATTAAGCCAATTTACAAAATTACTACCTGCAAATGTTGGGTAATTTGAAAAGTTATGCCAATCATGTCCCCATGGCTCCCAAATTCTTGCAACTGTCCAATATAGATTTAGATTTGCATTTGCTGTTGTTGCAGCACAACCTCTATTTTCAACTAATACATTCATTGTATTATAATTACCTAATGTACTTGGTTGAGCATAATTATTTAACATTAATTGAGGATTTAATCCATTATAATCTCTAACAGCTACTCCATTTAATTTATTTAATATACTTACACTTTTAGTTATATCAGAAATACTTGACTGCCAATTTGGTTCAACTCCTGTATCAAATGAATTATCTTTAACAAATAAGTCAGGAGTATTATATTCTGTTAGATTATTAGCATATCTAGCAAAATAAAATTCACTTTTGCCATCATAAGTATCATTAAGTTGCGCATTATTCCATACTGTATTAATTCTAAATTTAATCCATTGGCAATTTGACACTTCAGTGTTCATATTAAATTGCATCCAAATTTCATACGTTGATCCTTGTTGACTTGAAGAAACCCTAAATGGTGCAATTGTGCGAACAATAGTTGGATCAAAAATATTTCCATTGATTACAGTTGGGCTAAGACCTGCATTAAAAGGTCCAGCAATATAAGGATTGTGTATCCATAGTTTTGAGGTAGAAATTCCAGATATTATTGGTCCAGAAGTTGTTACATTAAGATATAATTGTTGTAAAAAATTAATATTAGAGTTGTATACTTCGTCAGTATAAATTGTTGCTATTTTTATTAAATATCCGTCTCCAATTGTATTCCAGGGCTTTAAAACTTTATTTTCTAAATGCCAAGTTACTTTAATTTCTGGTACAACTTGGCAATAAGCTTTATTTAACAATAAAATGGAAAACACACTCATTAAGAGTAAATTTAAACTTAGACTTTTGGTAATTGATTGTTTCATTTTTATATAATTTAAAAAAGATATTTTAGGCTAAACGGTTTTATCATTTTTTTACTCTAAGCATAAATATTTTTACTTTAAATTTAATTCTAGTAATTTTTTCAAATTGATTTGTAAAAATGAACTATTACTCTTATTCAAAGTAAAATAGATATTACATTTGGAAACAATTTTCACAACTAAAATCGCACATACATTTTTTAGTTGGTTAAATCCTAATTTTTAAATTTAATGTATAATCAATTCAACTTTTGAAAGTTTTTCTTCATTATTTAAACAATTTGCATTAAAATTTACTTGTTAAATAATCACAATTGAAACAGATTAGTCTGATTCAAAAAAAAGTAAAATATAAATGCTAGTCTTTCTAGTTTCTATTTTTTTTATAAAAAAATTTCATTGGCTAATAAATTTAACTATACAGTGAAAGGAATGGGTAAAACACTACATGTATATGAATACGAATGTATATAATATATTATCATAATACTAATACAAAAGATATTTTTTTGAAAATAAATGCATATTAATTTTACATTAAATTTTCAAAAAGTTATCAATCTAATAAGTAGAAGGATTTGAATTGAAATTTGGACTCTTAAATTGGGGATCTTTTTTTATCCCCAATTTGAATGATTTGGGGGCATGAGCGTGTTGAAATCTTGCCCCCATTTGCTCAAGTTTCTGGCTTATTTTCGTAAGGTGGATTACCTTCAAACATTGAACCCGGCACAACGAGCTGCCGTTGAACAAATAGATGGGCCTGTGATGATTGTTGCAGGTGCTGGCTCAGGCAAAACAAGGGTATTGACTTACCGTATTGTACACATGTTGAGGCATGATGTAGATCCGTTTCAAATTTTGTCTTTGACTTTCACCAACAAAGCTGCCAAAGAAATGAGGCATAGGGTACAACAAGCTGTTGGCCCAGAAGCTAAGAACATTTGGATGGGAACTTTCCACAGTATTTTCTCAAGAATTCTGAGGTCGGAAAGTGAACGCATTGGCTACCCTAGAAATTTTACCATTTACGACAGTGACGACAGTAAAAGCTTAATCAAAACCATTGTGAATGAAATGAACTTGGACGAAAAATTGTACAAGCCAGGCAATATGTTAACCCGCATTTCATCTGCTAAAAACGGCTTGCTTAGCGCCGAAGAATATTTAATGAACGATGAACTTTCAGCGTATGACAATGAAAGTGGCAGGCCCAAATTTGGCATGCTTTTTAAAGCATATCAAGACCGTTGTTTCAGAGCGGGCGCAATGGATTTTGACGATTTATTGGTGAATACACATAAACTGTTTAGCAATCATTTAGATATTTTAAATAAATACCAGCACTTATTCAGATACATCATGGTGGATGAGTTTCAAGACACCAACCATGCCCAGTACATGATTGTAAAAAAACTGGCAGCCGTGCACCAAAACATTGCAGTAGTAGGAGATGATGCACAAAGTATTTACGCATTTAGGGGTGCCAATATTAAAAACATTTTGGGCTTTCAGAAAGACTTTCCAGATGTAAAAACTTTTAAGCTTGAACAAAACTACAGAAGTACGCAAACCATTGTCAATGCGGCATCAAGTGTTATAGACAAAAACAAAGACCAGATTAAAAAATCGGTTTGGACCGACAATGAAAATGGCGATCGCATTAAAGTAATCAAAGCACTCACCGATAACGAAGAAGGCAAATTGGTGGCATCCTCTATTTTTCAAGAAAAGATGAATAGCCATGTGATGAACGAAGATTTTGCCATTTTGTACCGAACCAATGCACAAAGTAGGGCCTTAGAAGAAGCATTGCGTAAAATGAATATCCCCTATAAAATTTATGGAGGAATGTCTTTTTACCAACGCAAAGAAATCAAAGATTTATTGGCTTACTTCAGGGTTGTATTGAACCCAAATGATGAAGAAGCATTGAAGCGCATTATCAATTACCCAACCAGAGGCATTGGCAAAACCAGTATGGACAAATTGATGGTTTTGGCCGACCGTGAACAAAAAAGTTTATGGGCGGTAATGGAAAATTTGGAACAGTATGGCATTAAAGGCGCAACAGCCATCACCGATTTTGTAACCATGATTCAGAGTTTCCAAACAATTTTAAACAAGAATGCCTATGATGTGGCCATGTATATTGCCAAACAAAGTGGCGTGTTAAAAAATTTATACGAAGACAAAACTGTTGAGGGCATTGCTCGTTACGAAAACATTGAAGAATTGTTGAGTGGCATCAAAGAATTCAGTGTGCAAGAAACTGCCGATGATGACGGTGTTTTGGAAAACAAATTATTGGCAGATTTTATGTCGGATGTGGCATTGCTTACCAATGACGACCAAAACAAAAACGAAGACAAAGACCATGTTAGTTTAATGACCATCCACTCTGCAAAAGGGCTTGAATTTAAATATGTGTATGTGGTAGGTTTAGAAGAAAATTTATTCCCTTCTCAATTGGCATTGAACAGCCGTCAGGAGTTGGAAGAAGAAAGGCGTTTGTTTTATGTTGCCCTAACGAGAGCCATGAAAAAACTCACTTTGACTTTTGCTACATCAAGGTTCCGCTTTGGTTCTATTGTGTATGCAGAACCCAGCCGTTTCTTACAAGAAATCAATCCTGAGTTTTTAAATTTTGAAAATGTATTGGGCAAAGCCAACCAAGCCGATAGTAACAGACAAGACCCTTCTAGCAGAACTTTGAGCGGATTGCCTAAAAAAATATTATCGGGTGGATTGAAACCGCTACCCAAAAAGAATGAAGCTACTCATAAACCAGCACCAGACCCTGATTTTGTAGGCGATGATACTTCTCAATTAGCACAAGGTATGCAAGTTGAACACCAACGTTTTGGTAAAGGAATGGTGCTGCAAATAGACGGCAGTGGAGACAACCGCAAAGCCAATATTGAGTTTGAGGCTAGCGGAAAGAAAGTACTGGTTTTGAAATTTGCAAAACTTAAAATTTTAACCCCCTAATTGGTTTGTTAATACTACCCTACTAGCATTTGATGAATGCGCATAATTTGAGGAATGAGCAATTGCATACCATCGTTTTGAACAATGTATTTGGCAAAAGGAATTTTAAGCGATTCGTCCATTTGGTTTTTCATTCTGGCTTCAACTGCTTCTAGGCTGACACCATCTCTTTCCATGGTTCTTTGGATGCGAATATGTTCGGGTGCGCGCACCAAAATAAGTTCATCTAATTGTTTGTAAGATTCACTTTCAATTAACAGTGCCGCTTCTTTTACAATATAGGGTGCATTTTGTACAGCTAACCAGTGGTCAAAATCTGCAAATACCAATGGATGAACCAGGGCGTTGAGTTGAGCCAACATACTGGGCTGTTTGAATACCAAATTGGCTAGATAAGCCCTGTTTAAAATTTGGTTGTGATCATATACCTCATCGCCAAAGATTGCGATTAAGCCTTTTTGAATTTCGGGGTGATTTTGCATGAGCCATTTGGCCCTAGAGTCGGCATCATAAACAGGAATTCCCATTAATGAGAATATTTTTGTTAAAGTAGATTTACCACTTCCAATATTGCCTGTAATGCCTATTTTTTTCATTGGAGAAAGTTCCGCGG
>CAISCU010000010.1 GCA_903883965.1 uncultured Bacteroidota bacterium | reverse complement strand
GCATTCAGTGGGAATTGAACAATGGGTTGCTGACTGGTATTGGTTGTAATTGTTAAACTCGGTGTGCTGCTCCAAGTCCAATCTGAACTTACATTGTTGGTATTGTTTTGTAAGGTAATGTTTGTTGGACCGCAACTTACTGTTGGTATGTTAAAATCAGCTTTGGGTCTTCTGTAAACAGTTATGCTCTTTACTGCTGTATCCTTGCAGGCATCAGCACTGGTAACAATCATTCTGACTGTATAGGTACTGTCAACAGGGCCTTGGTTATTTTGAATTTGAATAAACGTATTTGATGCTGTTGGCGTATTGATAACATGATTGGTAGCAGTTGTAAAACTCCATAAATAACTTGCAGCAGGTTTAAACAATGAAATATTGGTGGCAGTTGCAATGCTATCAGCACAAACAATAGCTGGTAAATTGAATTGTGCTTTTGGTTTTGGCAAGATGCGTAAATATTTTGTCAACGAATCTTTGCAACCAGTGCCAGCAGTAATCACCAATTTAACGCTGTCTAATCTATCAGAGGTATTGGAAAAATTGGTAAATACATTGGTAAATGGATTGGCCAAACTGCCTTTTAAAACATTACTCACCGTCCAACTTGAGGCAACACCTGGTGTAGAGGTATTGGTAATTGTTACACTCAAAGGTTGGCAACCCACACTGTCGCTTAATGTAAAGTTGGGTTTTGGATTGTCAATGGTGGTAAACATTCTGGTGAGGGTATCGGGTTTACAACCATGAACATTTGAGGCAATCAATCTATAATAAACGGTATCGTTTGGAACAGTCAACTGTTTACTTGGTATGCTGGTTCCATTAGAAGTGCTCAATACATTGAAGGTTCTATCTAAAATTTGCCAAACATAGGTATCGTTTGCATCTGGGTATTGCACCAAATTAATGACCGAACTGCCAATAATAAATGGCGCACAATTGGTTGAATTGCTGGCCGTAAAATTGGCTTTTGGGTTTGGATAAACTGTTACATTTTGTATTGACGAATCGGCACAACCCCATTTGCTATAGCCTACCAAAGTAATTTGACTGCTACTGTCAATGATGCCATTTCTATTGTAAAAAGTAGCCGCAGTTACTTTATTGGTATCAAAAACTTGCTTGTTTATTTTCCATAAAAACGACATAGACCCAAGTGATTCGGCATTCTTAGGATCAGAAGTATTGGTAAAGCTTACAGCAAGCGGCGAACAGCCTGTAGCTTGAGGCTGAATAGAAAAAGCAATTGCCGGTTTGGGATAAACCGTTGCCGTTTGTAGGAGTGTATCTCTACAACCCAAAGTAGTATCATTTCGGGTGGCATACAATGCAATTTTATAATTGATAGCCGCGTTGGTGGTATTTAAAGGATATGTTACAAGCGCGTTTGAATTGGCTAAAGTTGTATAAGCGAATGCTGGAGTAATGCTCCAAATAAAACTAGAGCGAACATTTGAAGTAGTTATTTTAAGGGTGTCTGTAAAAGGGCCACAGTTGAAATTTTGTTTCAGTGAAAATTGAGCCAAAGGCCTTCTTCTTAAAATGGTATTCTGACTCATGGTATCCACACAACCTTTATTGGAAGTAGCAATGAGTTGAATGGTATACGTTACATCTTGATTGGTTTTGTTTTCAGGGAAACTTAAAACAGGGTTGGCGATGGTATTGCTGCTAAGAATGCCATTTGAAAAAGAGGCATTGTTTGATACCTTCCATAAATAAGAGGCCAACACCGCTTGTGCATTGCTGTTGCTTCTAATGGTAATGGTGTCTAATGCACAAAATTGCGTAGGCAAAACAAAAGCACCTTGTGGCATAGGATATACAGTTGCTTCTAAAGAATCAATGCCCTCACATCCAGAACCAGCCTTGAATGCATAATACAATTTGTAAATGCCCGGACTTAAATTTTTAGGATAAAACTTACCTGATTTAGTCATTCCTGGGCCTGACCATATTCCACCGCTTGGCGAAAAACCAGTTAAAAGTAAAGAGTCGGCGTTGTTACATACTGCAATATTAGCACCCGCTTCTACTACTGGTAATGAGATAACCGAAACAACCGTGGTGTCTTTGTTGGTACAATTGTTATTGTCTTTGTAAGTGTAAATAAGTGTGTAATTGCCAATGGGTGCAGTGCTTAAATTAAATTGATAAGTATTGATGACATAAGGCCCAGTCCATACACCGCCACTGGGAGTTCCCAACAATTGAAATGCCGGATAATTCTGACATTTTGAGGAATCGGCACCCGCAGAAACAGAAGGCAATGGATTGATTAAAACAGTATCTGTATTGCTAATAGAAGCTTCATTATTTTTGCAATTTCCTGAACTCACAATTCTTCTGTAAACAGTTGTTTGAGTTAACAAACCAGGGAAATAATCTTTGAGGGTATCGGCTAAGTTGGTATTTTGCCAAGAACCAGCACTGAATTTTTGCCATTGGAAACTGTAATAATTGCCATCACCCCCAGTTGGTATTGTACCAATTATGTTGCTAGATACATCGTTTAAACACAGTTTTTGATTGGGTGAAATGGAATTGTTTGTGATGGCAGGCTGCACTTTAATTTTAACAGCATTTGAAAAAATTGAACAGGTACTCGAATTTACTTTCAAACGGAACCAGGTATCTGCATATAGAATAGGCACACTCAATGTTGAATTGGTTTGAGCAGGCATGTCAATAAAAGTTGTGCCATTGGTACTGGTTTGCCATTGGTAGCTATAACTATTGTTGCCACCTGTTTGTACACTTTTTAAATTACCTGGCGATTGCCCGTAACAAACAACGGTATCTTTTTCAATGGTAGATTTTAAAACCGGCAATACTTGAATGAGCGCAGTATCTGACTTTGAAAAACATTTCCCATTGCTCACACGCCATTCCATTAAATAAGTGCCCGCAATTAAATTGCTAAGTGTAGCCGCCCTATTGCTGGTATCAGAAATAATTGGAACTGAAGGGCCCGATAAGAATTTCCAACGGCCTTTTCCAATGGCAATGGCTTGCGCATTCAATACATTTGAAGCAGTAGGAAAGCCTTCTATTAAACAAAATGTAGCATCTGAAACAAGGGCATCGCTAGGAATGCTATCTACATTTACTTTCACAGAATCGCTGTAAACAGCAGGGCATTGTCCATTTTTAATTTTTACCTTGTACCAAGTTGATTGTGTTAAGTTTTGGTAAGGCAAAGTATCTATGGTACTGGCAATGCTTTGCCAATTATTGGTAATGCTTAATGGAAAAACCATTACTTTTTCCCAAGACATTACCTTACCCCTATTGCCGCTTAAGCGAATGGTTCCAGCATTTACATTCATGCACACACTGTCCCATGGCAATAATTTTCCACCCAACGAAACTGAATCAACCGTAATTTGAAGCTCAGGGGTATTGGTAGATGGGCATTGCCCTGTTCCGCCAGAACTAATAACCGCACGGTAACGGGTAGTTTGTTGTAAATTGGTATACGTATATTGAGTACCTGTATTGGCAATGGTTTGCCAATTGGTAAAAGGTGCTACCGCATATTCCCACTTCAATACATTTCCTATATTACCAGAAAGGTTCAAGGTGCTGCCATTGTTGCCCGCACATACTGTAGCCGTATCTGTTAAATTTCCTGCCTTTACACCTGGAAATACCGTTACAACATGTACTTGGTTACTACCCTTGCACCCATTCAATATAGGGAAAATACTATAGCTAACATTGGCATTGGTATTGCCAATATTGGTGATTGCTTGCACAATAGGCCCTGTTACAGGGTTGGCTTCTGGTTGATTGGCAAAACCAGAAGTAGCTGTACCCGAATTCAAAGAGGCATTCCAATAAAACAAAGTACCTGGTAAATTGCTATTGAGGGCAATATTGGTTTGGTCTCCACTGCAAATAGAACTGGTACTGCTTACTGTTAAAATGGGCAATGGTTTTACAAACACCGTAAAGTAAAAAGTATCTCCCTTACAAAATGTTGGTGTTGGCCCAGTTGGTATAACTGCATATTTAACAATAGCTAGCGTACTGCCCGTATTGGTTAATACCTGATTGATATTGCCCGTACTATTTGAGTAACCAGTTACCGTACCAGCTAGCAATGTGGCTGTGTAAGTAAAAGTTGTATTGCTAAACGAGGACGTAAAATTGAATGTAATGGCAGCACCCGAACAAATAGAATCGCTGGTTTTGGTATTGGTAATTTTAGGCTTAGGATATACTAAAGAACTCACAACAAGCGGAGCTGAGAAACAACCCCTAAATACGGTTTTTACTGTATCAATTAATGTTGCAGGTACTATATCTGAATTAAATAAGGTAAATGAAATAGGCCCAGTACTTGGTGTGGTTGATGCGGTATATCCAGTTAATTTGTTATTTGTTGAATAGGCTGTCCAAGTAAACAAACTACCCGCAACTGTAGAACTTAAGGGTATAGAAAGCAAATTCCCAGAACAAATGGATGTACCAGAAGCAGAAATAACAGGTATAGGATAAATGCTGTCTATAACTATAACAGAATCTCCTTTGCAATTTGTTTTAATGTTTTTAGCCCAAATGGTATAAACCACTGTTGCTGTTGTATTGGAGCTATTGAAAATTCTTTGTCTGATATTGGCGGTATCACCTGTTAAATTAGAACTGTAACCACTTACACTGCCACTGCTTGCTGTTGCTGTCCAAATATAAACCACATTGGCACTGTCTTTTAAATTGGTTCGGAGTTTGATATTGGTGGTATCTCCAGCACAAAATGCTTGTTTTAAATTTTGAACCAATACTTTAGGCTTAGGGTTAATGCTTACCAATTGGGTATCGGGTTTAGACCAACCACAAATATTGAGTGCCTGTAAGGTAAGGGTATAAGTGATAGGCGTATCGGTATTGTTGTTAAATAAGATTGTTGGGAATTTACTGTTGGCAGTGCTCCCATTGACAAAACTGGCACCAATTGGGGTAATGCGCCATTGGTAATTGGTAATAGAGGCAAAACTGCTGTCGTAATTGGCATTCATTACCAAACGTTGGCTGTCACACAAAATCATATCGGGTGGCAAACCCACCACAGGAATGTCTGAAATAACTATAAAAGAATCTTTGGTATAGACCCCTGCACAGGTATTGGAATCTTGCAAACGAATGATATAATTTCCTTTTTGCTTGAACAACAATACTGGGTTAATTGATGTATCTGAGGTGCCATTGATAAACGCATACCGGCTTTCAGCAGGCAACCACAAACCTGTTGAACTGTCTTTGATGGTCCATTTGTAATAGGTTTTGCCACAACTGTTCAGCGTGTTCGACAAATTGGTAATGGGCAAGGTATCGGGTATGCAGGTATTGCCTTTGTTTTGTATAAAGGTAAAATTAGGAACAGGGATGGGTTGAACGCAAATGGTTTGATAAATGGAATCTTCAATACATCGACCATTTTGAAAAGTTGTATTCGGTCTTTTAATTTTCAATTTAATCCTATATTCACCTGAAATATTAAAATTTAGATTCAAGACATTACTACCATATGTATTTGAAAGGGTTGGATTTAGTGTACCAGATACTATTGACCATCCTATACTTGGATTAATTTCCCAATATTTATTAAAAATGTTAGAACATGTTTGTGAAATAAAATAGTTACCTATTGAAGTATTTGTGAGTAATAAATTTGAATTAATACAAATTTGATTTGATGGTAAAACATTAAACGAAGCAATGGGTTTTTGAGAAGGTTTAATTGGAGCAGTTGGATCAGGACTTGAGTCACATGGATTTATAGAAATCAAACTACAAACAAAAGAATTCGAAGGTGGATTATTACATGATGTAGTTTTAAAAGTATGAGAAATCAATAATGGTAAATTGTCCTGGGTATAATAAACAGGAGGTGAACCATCATTTACTGTAAAAATGTAATTGGTGCCAGGGGCATTGCTATTCGTTGTAGATGTATCAACAGGCCATGTAAGCGTATAAGGAATACAATCGTTTACATCTTGAATGCTAATTAAATTTCCTGATGGGGTATTTCCATTGTAAAAACGATAATTTCTCGTTTTAGAGCACCCAAGAACATTAGTTGCAGTTATTGTTATTTGAAAAAAACCTCTTGCATTGTAGGTATGAAGAATTGGACTGTTAAATGTATTTGTATTTAAATTTGTGCTGCCATCACCCCAATTAATTAAATAATTTGTAATATCATTTGAAGTTGAACTAGTATTATTCAAAACTAATATATATTCAGGTGAACTTCGAGTTGCAAAACAATGAAAGAAAAAACCTTTACTCTGATTATATATATTGATATCAGTTGTATCAACAGAAACATCTGGAGGTTTAATGATACTGACTATTTTATTAATAGAATTTTTACACCCATTCCCATCTGTTAAATTTAAAGTAACTGTATAACTTTCATATCCATTACCAGACAATGGATTAAAACTCACTGTTGGGTTGGCAGCCGTACTTGCATTTGGAGCGCCAGCGGTATTGCTGAAATTCCAATTGTATAAAAATGGTGGATTACCAATTGAAGTATTGGTAAATGAAACTGGGCTTCCAGCACATGCAGAATCAGGGCTAAATGAAAAAGAGGCAATTGGATTTTTCTGAACAGTGATTGTTTTAATGGCTGTATCTGAACAACCAAAACTATCTTTCACAATTAAATTCACCGCATAATTTTGGCTTCCTATTCCGTTGGGAGGATTGAATTTCACTGAAGGGTTTGATGAACTTGAATTTACAGGTGCACCTTGCGCAGTTCCAAATTGCCAATTGTAACTTAAAGGAATTATACCTGCCGATGCATTGTTAAAATTGACAGAAGTACCTGCGCAAGCAAAATTGGGTGTAAATGAAAAATCTGATAAGGGCTTTGAAATAGTCAATCCTTTTAAAGTATCGGCTTTGGTTCCGTTGCTTACTCGAATAGAATAAGTACTGGCAAATGACCTAGTTGGTACCAACCAACTGTGATTGGTTTTAGTAACATTTACATCTAAGATGCCACTGCCAAAATTGCCATTTTGGTCTGAAACTTCAATTTTAAATGAGGGGTTTGGGCCAAACCCAGTCGTATCAAAACGGATGGTATAGCTACTGCCACTGCACAGGTGTGTGGGGTTGCCATCAATTCTGAGGTTGTTAAGGGTTTGTGCCTTTAAGAATATCGGGCAAAAAAGTATGCTTAATAGAATGCAGATGAACTGTTTCAAGGGTAGGCTGATTGTCAAATGAGGTGCAATTTATACAAAATATTTATTTAATGTAACAGTTAACTATCAATATGACAATTATTTAATTTCTAAATCCGACCAAATCTTATTAAATAGTATTTGTATGTTTGAAAGCAAATCACATGTCCAGCTCCACCCTACAAAGCATTAAATTGGCAATGCGCAAATTGTCACCAGCACAAATGGAAGCTCTGGTATTGCAATTGGCCAAATTTAAAACGGCCAACAAGGCCTTGTTGCATTACTTGTTGTTTGAAAGTGAAGATGAAGCTGCCTACATTGAAAAAGTAAACCAAAGCATTTCTGAAACGCTTGAAATGACCAACCAAACCCAGGTTTACTTGGCCAAAAAAACCATACGCAAGGCTTTGCGCATTGCCGATAACCACATTCGTTATTCGGGTAAAGCCGAAACTTGCATTGAAATTTTATTGCATTTTTGCAGTTGTTTGGAGCAATTGCCCCTGCAGTATGAAAAATACCCCATTTTGGTAAACCTCTACCAGCGTCAAATTAAAAAAATAGAGCAGGCCATTCAAAAACTCCACGAAGATTTGCAATACGACTACCAACAACAGCTATTAAAAACACTCAAACATTACAAAACATGAGTATTTTTTTGTTTTCGTTATTGGTAAATACCGCCTATTTCATTGCCGATTTGTTTATTAAACTCAGCAGCACCCAACAATCGGCTTGGGAAATTTTGCGCTTTAGAAGCATTTATGCGGTGCTGTTGTCTATGGTATTGATTGGCATTACACAAGAAACTGTAATTGTACCAGCACCAACCCAATTGGCGCTTTTAATAGGTTGTGGCTTGCTAAATGCTTTTGGTTTGTATGCCTATATCAAAGCTTTGCAAAATTTACACTTTGCCAATGTTTCTGTCATTGGCATTGCAGGTGCTTTGATTCATTATGCAGTGGCTGCTGTATTTCAACATTCGGTATTGGGAATATGGTTTTACTTGGCTTCTCTTTTTTGCATGGCTGGCATTGCCATTCAATGGAAAAAATTAGCATCAAACAGTGGCTTAATTTGGGCAGTTAGCGGTTCCATTGCATGGGGCTTTGGCTATGCTTTGCTTGCTTTTCCTCTGCAAACTTGTAGTGCGTCATTTGCTACTTTGGTTACCGAATTGTGTTTGTTGGTGGTGGCGTTTGTATGGGGCAGCCATCAAGCTTTTGTAGTGGCTTTCAAACAAAGTAAAAACTTGTTTTGGGTGGCATTTTTTACCATTCTGGGTTCATGGTTATTGAACATCAGCTATTCAACATTCAATTTGAATTTGATGGGTTTTATGCAACTGGCTTTTTTCCCTTATTCATTGTTGGCTGGCTTTTTTATTTTCAAAGAAAAACTCAGTGCCAAAGAATGGCTTGGAATTGGCCTCATTGGTATAGGCTTGGTCATTTATTTTTGGTTGGTAGCTGCCTGATCAAACAATTGGTCATTAGTCCAAACACGAACGCCCATAGGTTTTTGAAGGGCAATGTTTAACATGGCTTTGGCAACTGTAATGGCTGCTATTCCTTTGTATGCTTTTAAAGGGCCTATCATCAATAAATTCAAAGGTATGAATAGCCATTGAAATAGTTTCTCGAACAACCTGAATTCAGTTCTGGCTCCCATTAACAAGGCTGGCCTGATAATTTGTAAGGCATCGAACCCAATGGCTGCTAAATCTGTTTCTACTTTGGCTTTTAAGCGGCTGTAAAAAACGGGTGATTTTTCGTTGGCACCCATGGCTGAAACCAAGAGGAATTGTGTTGCTCCATTGCCTTTGGCATATTGAGCTATTTCCAAGGGTATGCCATGGTCAATTCGGGTATATTGTTCTTGGTTAGGTGTTTTAGATTTGGTAGTGCCTATGCAACAAAAAACATCATCGGCAAGCAACTTCTGTTGAATGCTGGCAATGTTGTTAAAATCTACAATGAGTTGTACTAATTTGGGGTGAGCCAAAACCAAGTCTTTGCGTGTTAAAGCAATAACTTTTTGGTAGTTGTTGTTGTTGAGTAATTGAAATATCAATTGTTTGCCCACCAAACCCGAGCTACCTATTACCAATGCTGTTTTCATTTTTTTTGTATGGGGTGGTTGCTGTTTAATAATTCGGGTTGTTGTATGACCCAATTGGCCATGTCTTCAACCAAAATATTGGCTGGCACTTGTAAGTATCCTTCAATTTTTCTGCCGGTTAATCTCATTAAATTGATATAAACCAATTTGAGCTTTTTTCTGACCGACATCCACTTTTTGGCTATGGCAATTTGGTTTACTCTAAATACTTTAAAATCTTCAAAACCCAATGCGGCAATTTCTTTTTCTAGCTGCCACCTTCTTTTTAAATAAGGGCTAGAGTGGTTGTGTTCGCAATGGGGGTTTACTAAAACAAACCTGTTTACGCCTCCTGCTTTAGACATTTGGGCTACAGCCAACGGAATTTCGTAATCTAATTGCGCGGCATCTTCTAACAATTTATCACTCGAGTAATTAGAACCTAACAAACAAAACACTTCGTCGGCTTCTAAAAAGCTTGCTTGGTATTGGTTAATTTGCTTAAAATCTACAATTACTTTTTTAATGTGTATGTGTTTGAATTTTCTTTCGTTGATTCGGGTAAATACAATAATGAACCTGTACATTTTATTGTTCACCAATTTTTGAACCAATAGTTTACCGATGTTACCGGAAACTCCTACAACCATTGCACGCCTCATTGACTAATTTTTGCTGTAAGTTAAACTTTTTTTTCACAATTGCAGCTATCTGAACCCGAGTGCGGCGTTTTTCAATTATTATTGAAACAAAATACATTCAAATGATTAGCAACCACGAAATAGATTACCGCATTTTTGGAAGCGAAATGCAATGCGTAGAAATTGAACTCGACCCTCAAGAAACTGTTATGGCCGAACCTGGCAGTTTTATGATGATGCAAGAAGGCATTGAAATGAATACCATTTTTGGAGATGGCTCTCAACAATCAGGTGGTATATTGGGCAAATTGATGTCGGCCGGAAAGCGCATGCTTACTGGTGAAAGCTTGTTCATGACAGCTTATACCAATACTGGCTATGGCAAAAAACAAGTGACTTTTGCAGCCCCCTACCCTGGTAAAATTATTCCTTTAGATTTGAACCGTTTGGGTGGCAGAATGACTTGCCAAAAGGATTCGTTTTTGTGTGCAGCCAAAGGGGTAAGCGTAGGTATTGAATTTCAGAAAAAACTAGGCACCGGTTTGTTTGGTGGCGAAGGTTTTATTATGCAAAAATTAGAAGGCGATGGCTTGGCTTTTTTACATGCTGGCGGGCATGTTGAAGAAAGAGAATTGCAACCTGGCGAAATGTTAAAAATTGATACGGGTTGCATTGTGGCTTTTACCAAAGAGGTAGATTACGACATTCAATTTGTGGGTGGCATTAAGAACACTTTCTTTGGTGGTGAGGGTGTATTTTTTGCAACACTCAGAGGCCCTGGAAAAGTATGGATCCAATCATTACCAATTTCGAGATTGGCCGGAAGAATTATCAGCTATGGCAGTGTTGGTGGACGCAGAGAAGAAGGTGGTTTGCTAGGTGGATTGGGTAATTTGTTGGATGGTGATGGCTTTTAATTTTTAAACAGTAGTATTTTACAAATGAGTTCAATTCCAAAAATTGATGTGCATGCGCATATTTTGCCTGCTCAAATGCCCAATTTAAAAACCAAATATGGTTATGGCGATGATTTTATTTATTTAGAACATACAGGCCCCAATAGTGCTGATATGATGAAAGCCAATGGCCAATTTTTCAGAAGCATCGACAGCTTGTGCTGGGATCCGGAGGCCATTTTAGCGCACATGGACCAACATGGGGTTCAACTCATGGCCTTGTCTATTGTACCTGTTTTGTTTTACTATTGGGCCAAACCTGAACACACCCTTGAATGGGCGCAATACTACAATAACCATGTAGCCGATATCCAAAAAAAATACCCTAATAGGTTTGTGGGCCTTGGCACTTTGCCTATGCAAGACATTGATTTGGCTTGCCAAGAACTCAAAAGGTGCAAAGAAGAATTGAATTTACCTGGTATTGAAATTGCCAGCCATATTTTAGATAAAAATTTAGACGACCCCAGCTTCTACCCTTTGTACCAATTGGCTTCTGATTTGGGCATGTGTATTTTTGTTCACCCTTGGGACATGATGGGCCAAGAAAAAATGCCTAAGTATTTCTTGCCTTGGTTAATTGGCATGCCAGCAGAAACCTCATTGGCCATTTGCAGCATGATATTTGGTGGCATTTTCGACAAATTCCCAAAACTGAGGGTGTTGTTTGCTCATGGTGGGGGTTGCTTTCCGCAAACTTTAGGTAGAATTTCTCATGCTTACCATGCTCGCCCCGATTTGTGTAATGTTCACCAAGTTGAAGACCCTAAAACTTATTTGGATAAATTTTACATTGATTCTTTGGTGCATGATGAAGCCACTTTTGATTTTATTTTGAAACAATTTGGTGCCGATAGAATTGCCATGGGCAGCGATTTTCCTTTTCCTCTGGGCGATTTGGAACACGGTAAATTTATTGAAGAACATGCCAAGCTCACTTTAGAAGAAAAACAGCAATTGCTTTACAAAACAGCCAAAACCTGGTTAGGGATAGACTAATATTCAACTCCTAGCGGAGTTGTTTGGTTTAGCAAGAGTTTTGTCGACTTGAATAATATGCAACTCCTAGCGGAGTTGTGTTGTTTCGCCAGAGATTTGTCGGCTTGAATAATATGCAACTCCTAACGGAGTTGTTTGGTATAGCGAGAGATTTGTCGACTTGAATAATATGCAACTCCTAACGGAGTTGTGTTGTTTTGCGAGAGTTTTGTCGACTTGAATTATATTCAACTCCTAGCGGAGTTGTTTGGTTTCGCGAGAGTTTTGTCGACTTGAATTATATGCAACTCCTAGCGGAGTTGTGTTGTTTTGCGAGAGATTTGTCGGCCTGAATAATATGCAACTCCTAACGGAGTTGTTTGGTATAGCGAGAGATTTGTCGACTTGAATAATATGCAACTCCTAACGGAGTTGTGATGTTTTGCGAGAGATTTGTCGATAGGAATAATATTCAACTCCTAGCGGAGTTGTTTGGTTTCGCGAGAGTTTTGTCTATAGGAATAATATGCAACTCCTAGCGGAGTTGTGAGATGCCACTTTTGGTTTTTGACATTCAACTCCTAACGGAGTTGTTCAGTACAAATGATGAGGCATACTATACGAACTGATATTTGAGAGTTCTAGCCTCCTATTTTTGTTTTAAGGAAACCCCGTAGGGGTTAAATATTGTTAACAAAATAGCATCATCAACACATCAACCCCAGAGGGGTGACATATAAAAGTAAAAATGAAGAAGAAGGCGTAAAACGCTTGTAAACAAGAAAATAGTGGCACGTCAAGCTTAAAAAAAGAGAAATAAATTCCTAAAAAAAGTTTATTCAAAGTAATGGACATCCTTAAATATTAGTCCCTACTCCATTTTTATATGTATTTATTTTTGGGTTGAATTAATTTGGTTAATTATTAGCATTTCATTTTAGCAAATTATGGCAAACACCTATTCTCAAATTTACATTCAATTGATTTTCTGTGTTAAAAAAAGAGAAAAATTAATCGAAAAAAAATGGAGATCTGAGCTCTTCATGTATATCACTGGAGTGATTAAACATAAAAATCAAAAGTTATATGCTATAGGAGGAGTAGCAGATCATATCCATATTTTGGTGAGTATTAAACCGTCTTTATCAATTTCAGACTTTGCAAGAGATTTAAAAACTAGTTCTACAAAATGGATCAATGAAAGACAATTCATCAATAAAAAATTTGAATGGCAAATTGGTTTTGGGGCCTTTTCATACAATCAAAATTTATTAGATACTGTTATCAACTATATCAATCGTCAAGAAGAACACCATGCCAAAAAGGATTTTATAGCTGAATACAAAGAATTATTAGACCACTACAAAATAGACTACAATGAATTATATATCTAAAAAAATTAGTTCGTTACTTTTACACTAACATATAAAAACCAAAAGACATTTTATTTTACTTCAATTTTTAATTAAATGATATTCCCCTACTTCCAAATTTGCATGAAATTGGGTATCTTTACCTCCATTTGAAAAGCAATTTTACATACCAATACGGCATTCGTTTGATTGGCTTAATTACATTGTTTGTAATGAGGTTTAACTTGCTTGCAAATGGTTTGCCTGATCAAAACTCTGGCATTTTGTTTGTTGAAAACAAAGGCCAATGGGACAAACAAATTTTATTCAAAGCCGATATTCCAACAGGTAAATTATTTGTAGGTGCTGGTTTGCTCACCTATGTATTTGAAGACAAAGCTGCCTTGCATGAATGGTCTCATGGAAGAACCACTGGCAAGGCTAAATTCCATGCCATTCAGTTAAAATTTGGAAATAAAAACGCAAAGCCAATTGTTGTAAAAGAAGTGCCATCCCCTGTTTACTTCAATTATTTTAAAGGCAATCCTGAAAATTGGGCCACACATGTACAGGCTTTTCAGAAAATCACACTCAAAGAAATTTACCCCGGCATACACCTCGAATTGCTTGCCAAAGGCAACTCAGTTAAATTAAATTACATTGTTGAACCTGGAGCCAATCCCAATCAAATTGAATTGGTTTATGAAGGAGCCAATCAAATCAAACTCAACAATAAGGGCTTGCACATCAGTACCAGCTTAGGAGAAATTGTTGAGGCTGCTCCTTATGCCTATCAATTCAATCTGCATGCTCCTGAAAACATTGCTTGTGCAATTGCATTGAACCAAAACAAGGTTGGCTTTAAATTGGGTAAATACAACAAAAAACAACAATTGGTAATAGACCCCACTCAAATTTTTGGGAGTTATATTGGCAGCATAGCAGATAATTTTGGGTTTTCAGCTACTTACGACAAAGATGGCAATGTATATGGAGCAGGTACTGTTTACGATTATTCTTTTCCGGCAACCACTGGGGCATATGACCTGAGTTTCAATGGGGGCATTGATGCAGGAGCCGAATTTGCCTGCGATGTTTTTGTATCTAAATTCAGTGCTGATGGCAGCAACTTGATTTTTGCAACTTATTTGGGAGGTCAAAAAAACGAACAACCTTATAGTTTGGTTGTGAATCCCAACAATGAGCTCCTAGTATTGGGCAGTACTGCTTCCTCTAATTTTCCAACTACACCTGGCACGTTCGACAATAGCTACAATGGCTTGTACGATTTGTTTGTTTCAAAAATAAGCAGTGATGGAACTACCCTCATTGGATCAACCTATATGGGTGGAACTAAAGACGATGGCATCAATGGGCAAATAGCCTACAAATACAGTACAGATTTTCCTTTAGCATACAATTATGCCGACTATTTTAGGTCTGAAATCATTTGCGACAACTTGGGCAATGTGTATTTTGCGAGTACCACTCAATCACAAAATTTTGTAAATTCAAATGCTGCACAAAAAACATTTGGAGGAGGCAAACAAGATGGTATTGTTGTTAAAATGAACGCCAACTTAAACAGGGTATTATTTTCAACTTTTTTGGGAGGAAATGCAGATGATGCAGCCTATGCACTCTGTTTAGATGCCAATAGCAATTTATATGTTTGTGGCAGTTCCAATAGCAATACTATATTAAATATTGAAAACAATAATTCTGGGCTCATAGATGGCGTATTGGGTAAATACAATGCCAACTCAGGAGCGCTTCAACACCTATTTTTTCATGGAACCCCAGAAAACGACCAACATTTTTTTGTACAAACTGATGCCAGTGGCTACCCTTATGTTTTGGGACAAACCGAGGGCAATATCAATACCACAGCTTCGGCTTATACCAATTCTGGGGCAAAACAATTTGTGAGTAAATTCAATCCTTCACTAGATTCCATTTTGGTGCAAAGCAATTTTGGAAGCAATGTGACTTTACCCAATTTGGTTCCTGCTGCTTTTATGGTAGATGATTGCGGAAAAATATACATCAGTGGCTGGGGTGGAATTGTAAATGAAAACTACCATTTGGGTACAGGCAATATTTTTAATTTCCCACTAAGTGCTGATGCTTTTCAATCTCAAACTGATGGTTCTGATTTTTATTTTGCAGTGTTTGCACCCAATATGGTTGGACTCAATTATGCCAGTTATTACGGAGGCAATCAAAGCAATGAACATGTAGATGGGGGCAGCTCTAGGTTCGATAAAAAAGGCATCATTTACCAGAGTGTATGTGCGGGTTGTGGCGGTTACTCTGATTTTCCTACCACTTCAAATGCACACTCAAGGATCAATCCAGCAAAGCGTCCAAACAGTACCTTGGGCGGATGCAACTTGGCCATTTTTAAATTTGATGCAAAGCCGTTGAGTCATGCACCTCAATTCAACTATACGCTTTTATACCTGATTGCAGGAGATACTTTAGATTATGAAATTCAAGCCATTGATATAGATGCAGATTGGTTGCAAATTAAATTGGGCGGAAATTTAATTGGTAACAATCCACCCAAATTTTCATTGACAGATACGCTGAACACCTTTGGATCAATCAAAGCTTGGCTTCATTTTTACAGCAATTGCAATGACTACAAACAAGATACTTTTACTTTTATTGTTAAAATATCAGACAATGCCTGCATATCGCCACAAGAAACTTTTAGAAAAATTCAAATTGTGGTATTGGCACCAAGTATTGATGCCCCTGTTTTAACTTGCGTAAGTGGCAATTCTAACAACTCAGTTTTACTCAAATGGGGGCTTTCGGGTCAATTGGCGCTATCTAACCAAATTCAGATTTTCAAGAAAACCAATAACAGCAAATACGTTTTACTCGCTACCACTTCAGAAAACCAATTTACAGACCCAACCAATGGCAGCCAATTCAACAATTTAATTTGTTACAAATTGGTAGGATTAAACAATTGTGGTATTCCGAGCGATACTTCCAATGAATTGTGTTTTGACAACCAAAGCAATGCACAAGACCTATTGGCGTTTTCTAATTTAGATACCATCATTCAAACCATTCAGGTTTTTGATACCTTAGCGATTGACTTTGACTTGCGCTCTAATTTTGGAGATTCCGTATTTGCTAAGGTGCTGCTGAGTCCTTTACAGAGCACCAATCCTATTGATGTACTACTCAGTCAAAATAACAAAGGAGTAAACGCACGTATTCGTTGGATTCCAGATTGCAGTTCTATTAGTAAAGACACGCTCAAAATTTTAATTGGCGTGAATGACAACCATTGTCCATTTTCAAATATGGCCACTAAACTGATACTGCTCATTGTAAAGCCATTACCCCAATTGGGCATTGGAGAAATGGGCTGTGCCAAACAAATTGAAAACAATGGTTTGGTACTCAACTGGAGCCCATTACCCAAACAAAAATATGTTCAATCAATTCATATTTTAGAACAAATTAACGGCGGTAAAATCAAAGAACTCACCACGCTTAACGCCACAAATTTGCTGAGTTATACAGTATCTAAAGTGTTTGACTGGAACCTGAATTATTGTTATGCCATTTATGCCACAGATGTATGCAATTTACCTGGAGATACTTCTCAATTCTATTGTACCAAAGACCAAGACAAATTGCTGTTTCCTCCTCCATTTAATTTTGTAACGGTTCAAAACAACGACCAAGAAATTCAGTTGAACTGGAATCCATTAGACAGTACCAATTTTGGTGCATATTTATTGGAAAAAAAAGTGGGTAGAACAGGCAATCAATGGTTGGCATTGGCATCCTTAAACAAGCATACCGATGCTGCATTTACAGATAATGCCGTTTGGGTTGACGACAGCTCCTATTGTTACCGCATGTCTGTTGCCAACCGGTGTGGCGCCATTGGCAGTTTTGGAAAAGAAGCTTGTAGTATTTTACTAAAAGGAGTAGTTTACCCATACGATTACCACGATTTAACTTGGATTCCTTATACCTATTTTATTACCGGAACCAACCGGTTCGAGCTGTATAAAACGGAACCAGGAATTTATTCCGATTCTTTGTTAGCCATTAAAACCAGCTGGACCTACCAGCACCAAGATAGACAGCTCAACCCAGACAATGGCCTTTACCAATACCAGGTTGCAGCTTTTGAAAAAGGTTTTGGGCAAGGATACAGCAGTTGGTCTAACCAAATTGAATTAATAGAACCACCTAGTTTGTATGTACCCAATGCCATTACAGCCAACGGAGATCAATTGAATGATGTCATTAAAACCCTTCATGTATACATTAAAACCTACCAGTTTAGGTTGTATAACCGCTGGGGCGAATTGATCTGGGAAAGCACAAACAAATATGAATCAATGCCAGGTACTTATTTGAATAAACCATTGGCAAATGATGTGTACTTTTATGAAGTCAATTACACTGGCTGGGACAACCAATTGTACACCAAGAAAGGAAATATCAGTATTCTGAGATAAATTATTTGAAACGAGCTCTTAACTTAATTTGAGTAAGCCTGCGTTTGGTATCTAAAGAAAAATCACCATCTAATATCCATTGGTAATATCCGCGGTCTGTTTCCAATACGTCTTCTACCAATTTGTTGCGGTGTTTGCCAAAATTAAATACCTCTTTACCCTCTTTGTTATAAACCATTCTTCCGGCCAAATCTACATTTTTGGTTTGACCAGAAAACTGGTGTAAAAATTCCATGTCGTTTTGGAGTTCTTGGTAATGGTTAATTTGTGCTTTTAAGACTTCAAGCGTTGCTTTGGTATCGTCTTCGGCATGATGTGCATTTTCAATTGTCTTGTTGCAATAAAATTTATAAGCTGCAGAAAGATTTCTAGGCTCCATGGTATGGTAAATTCTTTGTGCATCTATGAACCTTCTATTTTCAACATCAAAGTCAATGCCCGCCCTTAAAAACTCTTCAACCAATAACGGGAAATCAAATTTATTGGAATTGAATCCAGCAAAATCACATCCTTTCATAAATTCTGCCAATTCTTTTGCAACCTGAGTAAATGTTGGCGCATCTGCCACATCTGCATCGCTGATGCCATGTATTGCAGTTGAATCGGGAGGAATAGGAATACCCGGATTGATTTTCATCACCTTCAATTCTTCTTCTCCATTGACATGAACTTTTATACAAGCTATTTCTACTATTCTATCTGTAGAAATACTGATTCCGGTTGTTTCTAAATCAAAAACAACCAAGGGTCTTTTTAAGTTTAATTGCATTTAAATTTGTGTTGTTGTTAGTAAGCTTCTGAGTCAAACCCGCCTTCACTGCTCTGGCCTTCTTCACCTTCTCCATTGTCGAACAAGCCAAACTCATCGGCCTCATCATCTGAAATTTCATCAGGAATTTCATCCGAACGGTTCAGGTAATTTTTAGTAATTTCATCGAACTCATTTTCATCAACAGCACCAAATTTTTGAACTTTATCGTATTGCTTTGGAGCCAATCCAACTGACTTAACCATGGCCGGATAAGTTAATTTAGGGTTTTCAGTTGTGCTAATACCAATCAGTTCAATCATCATAGCCCAACATTCAATAAAATCGTAGACATACATGATTTTTTGATGTGGATCATTGACATATTGACTCATTTTAGATTTAGCCATTACCGGAACAGGTTTGTCCGGATTTTCAGTCATGTCTTCAAGGGTAATTTCTTGTCCTTTTTTCCAAGAGTCGTTGCTCATGTAAAAAGAGGCCATTTGCTTGTTATCAAATTTAATTGAATCAAGAATTGCCAAATGGAAATCAAGGAAGGTTTGGTTCGATTTGATTTCAATCACTCGGTAAATATCTTCGTAGTCTTCGAAATATACTTTGAATTTATAAACTGCCATACTTTTAATTTGGGATGCTAATTTCAGTTTTTTTTTGCTTTCCACAAACCTTTTCCTGTTTGTGATTTGTATTTTTTTTACACAGGTACTAATTCATTAACTGAGCTATAGTTAAAACAGGCTCCATCCCTTTTGATTGGGCGGTAGCTAGCATAAATTCCAATGCTGCCAGTCGTTCGTTTTTAACCTGCCCTTCTAAAATGGCCTCACGGAGTGCTTCTTTAATTTCTCCTACTTGCTTAGATGGCCCTATGCCAAAACAACGCATAATGTCTTCTCCAGTTACTGGGGGTTGCCAGTTTCTAAGCGCATCGCGTTCTTCAACCTCATTCACCAATTCTCTTACTTTATCGAGGTTATTGCGGTATTTCTTGAGTTTTTCCTCGCTTTTGGTAGTCATGTCGGCCTTACACAAGGTAAACAAATCGTCGAGGGCATCACCAGCATCTACAATTAAGCGGCGAATGGCTGCATCTGTTACTCCCTCTTCTGCCAATACTTTTGGACGGTGGTGCATAGCTACCAATTGCTCTACATATTTCATTTTTTCATTCAAAGGCAATTTCAGTCGCCTAAAAATTCTAGAAACCATTCTGCTGCCTTTGTCTTCATGGCCATGAAATGTCCAACCATCACCTGGTATGTATTTTTTACAAACAGGTTTACCTATATCATGCAATAAAATGGCCCATCTTAACCATAAATTATTGGTAGTTGCTGCACCTTGATCTAGTACTTGTAAGGTATGAATGAAATTGTCTTTGTGTCCTTTTCCATGCACATATTCAATGCCACTCATGGCCATTAATTCAGGGAAAACAAGAGATAATAAACCCGAATCATGTAACAGCTGTAAGCCAATAGATGGTTGCTTAGCCAAAATGATTTTATTGAGTTCTTCAGTTATTCGTTCAAAAGAAACAATCTGCATGCGGTTTTTATAAGCCTTAATTGCAGCAAATGTTTCTTCATGTATATGAAAATTCAATTGAGCAGCAAAACGGATGGCTCGCATCATTCTCAATGGATCATCGTCAAAGGTAATGCCGGGTTCGAGTGGTGTTTTAAGCAACTGCTCTTGCAGGTGTTCCATGCCATTAAAGGGATCAAGTAATTGGCCAAAATTATGCTTGTTTAAACCAATGGCCAATGCATTTACTGTAAAATCTCTTCTAGATAAATCTTCTTCTAATGTACCCGGGCTAACAATTGGCTTACGGCTATTTCTATTGTAACTCTCTTTTCTGGCACCAACAAATTCAATTTCAAACGAGGCTGTTTTAACCATGGCTGTGCCAAAATTTTTGAATACAGCAAAATCATGCACTTCATGAAATTGATTGGCAAAAGTTTTTGCAAATTCTATTCCATCACCTAACACAACCACATCTATGTCTTTAGAATTGCGTTTTAAAAAGATATCTCTAACAAAACCGCCCACCAAATATGCTTCCGTTCCGGTGAGTTCGGTAGTAGCAGCAAGCTGCTGAAAAAGTAAACCTTCCAATTGCATGATCACAAGGCAAAAATAAGCTTTGTGCAGCAAATATGTATGGCCAATACTTGAAAACTAATCTAGTGAAGCATATAATTCTTGCCATTGAACGGCCAATTGTTTGCTATCAAATTGTAAGGCCCTTTCAAAGCCATTTCGAACCAGCATTTTTCTGAGCGGCTCATCAGACATTATAAAAACAAGTGCCTCTGACATTTCAGCTATGTTCAAAGGATCTACACAAAGTGCTGCGTCTCCTGCTATTTCTGGTAAACAGCTTTTATTTCCAGTTAGTATAGGAACTCCACTCCACATGGCTTCTACCAATGGAATTCCAAAACCTTCTTCATAACTCACATATGCAAAAGCCGATGCCATTTGATACAATGCAGGCAATTCTGCAAGCGGCACATTGTCTAAAAACAAAACTTTATTATGCAGTTGTTTTTCTTGAACAAAAGCTGCCATTTCAGGGTATAAATCGGCTTTTTTACCAACAAACACCAATTGAGTATTTAAAAGATTTGCCTGCTCAAATGCTATAAGTAAGTTGAGTTGATTCTTCCTTTTTTCTATAGTACCCACCGCTAAAATATAAGAATCAGTCAACTGGTATTTGTTTGCAACCAATACAGGCAATTCGGCATTTACCATAGTTTTAAAAACCGAATTACAATCTTGGTATATCACCGAAATTTTTTCAGAGGGAACTCCATAAAAATGGGTTAAATCTTTTGCAGTTTGTTTGCTACAAGCAACTACCCTATTGGCTCTCTTAACAGCTGATGCTACTTTTTGATTGTAAATCATTCTGTCAATGGGTTTGTACAATTCCGGATATTTTAAAAATATCAAATCATGAATGGTCACCACTGTTTTAATGGCTGTTTTTTCTATACCCAAAGGCAGTTCATTGCTCAAGCCATGATAAATGGTTATGTTATCTGCAAGTAAATCTTTGACCATGCCTTGGTTACGCCACTTAGATTTAAATAAACGTCCAAATAGCGAACGGGGTTGGTGAACAAAAACAGTTGAAGGATTTTTACTCAATCCATTTCCTATTTTGGTAGTATACAAATGTAATTCTAAAAAACTGCTGTGTTGAGACAATCCATCTATTAGTGTTCGGGCATAATTTCCCAATCCTGTTTGATTCAGAAAATACCGCTTGGCATCGTATCCTATTTTGAGGGGCTGCATCACACAAATAAAAGAATTTAAAATTCAATTTTGCATATATGAATATATGTTCATATATTTGTATTTGTAATGAACAAGCAAAGTAAACAACTAGAAAAAGCTGCATTTATTTTAAAAAGCATTGCACACCCAACCCGCTTGGCTGCTATTGATTACTTAAACAAAAAAGGCCAAGCCAGTGTTGGAGAAATTTGTGCTGCAACCGGTTGTGAACAAAGCTTAATGTCTCACCATTTGATTGCCATGAAACTAAAAGGCATATTACAATCACAAAAAGAAGGAACCAGTATACTTTATAGTTTAAAAGAAAAACAACTGTGTATGGTTATACAATTAATAGACCAATGTAATTGCAATATGGGTGCATAGCAACTGATATGAATCTGATTTTAAAAAAGAAAAAACTCCTGTTAAAAACATAAACATTCAAACAATAAATTTGAAATTTGTTAAAAATATACCATGATTAAACGCATCTATCAATCAAACAAAAGGAGCTTGGCTTTGAGCCTAATTTTTGGCTTAGCTGGTTGGCTTTATTGGTATTTTATTGGCTGTGGTAGTGGAACCTGTGCCATTACTTCAAGCCCTGTTAACAGCACGCTTTATGGCTGCACAATGGGTTTTATTATAGGCATTCAAAACAATCAAAAATAAATTTATAAAAAATGGCAACAGTACATGAAGTAGCAACCAAATGGGTTGCAGATATGGAATTTGCAAGTGAGATTGATGATCACATCATTCATTTAGATACCGTTGAAGCCGGAGGAGGTCATAACAATGGGCCTAAACCAAAAGCTTTGTTATTGAGCGCCCTGAGTGGCTGTACCGGCATGGATGTGGTTTCAATGCTCAGAAAAATGCATGTTGAATTTTCAGACTTTAACCTTTTGGCAAAGGCAGATTTAACCGATGAACATCCGAGGGTTTACTCAAAAATAGAATTGATTTACCAAATAAAAGTAAAACTGGAAGACCAAGATAAAGTGGCCAAGGCAGTACATTTATCTAAAGAAAAATACTGTGGAGTGAGTGCCATGCTGAGCAAAGTTTGCCCAATAGAATTTAGGATAGATTATATTTAGTTGAGGTGTAACCTTGGGAATCTGTATGATTCTCCATCGTGTACCATGAGCGCATGAATTTCAAAACTCAGAAACCGGTGAATGGGAAATTGTTGTACAATGTCTAATACATCACCGGCTTCTTTGGCTTCAAATATGATCCAGCCTTTGCTTCTTTCTTCATTCACAGCATAGGTTAAAATTTTACCTTCTGCTATTAATTCATCAATGTATGCCCTGTGCGCAGGAATCATTCGCATGAAGTCCTGATCTACAATTTCAGGAATGTACATTTCTACTAGAAAGTGTCTCATAATTTGGTTTTATGAAATTAAATAAATCAAATTAAAATCAATGTTTTTTAAATTATCTTTTTGTTAAATCAATTGAATCAATCTAAAAATGAGGTACTTTTGTTTGCATAAATATGATTACAGAAAAATCAGGATTCCTATTTAAAGACCGCGAAATAAGTTGGTTACATTTCAACGAACGCGTATTACAAGAGGCAGAAAACAGTCAAAATCCTTTAATGGAAAGAATTAAATTTCTAGCCATTTTTTCTTCCAATATGGATGAATTTTTTAGAGTACGTGTAGCTCATATTTTAAAAATTCAGAAAATCAATCCTAAAAAACCAATCAGTGAATACCAATCTTCTCCAAATATTATTTTGGCAGAAATACAAAGCCATGTTTTAACATTACAAGATAGGTTTACCCATGTTTACCAGACTCAAATTTTACCCGAATTGGCAAAGAAAAATATCTTTATCAAGGAAGAATTTGAACTGAATGAAGCAGAAAAAAATGCAGTTAATACCTATTTCCAAAACCAAGTTTTACCCCATTTATTTCCTATATTATTAGATGATTTAAAGCAGGCACCTCAGTTAAAAGATAAGAGTATTTATTTGGCTATTGGCATGAGACATTCTCATTCTAAAAGCAATGTCAAACATGCCATTATAGAAGTACCAACTGCAGTATTGGGAAGGTTTTTCTTAATTCCTCAATCAGATAATGCTACCAGTATTGTACTCTTAGAAAATACCATTCGCGCAAATTTAGCTGGTATATTTTCGGTTTTCGGATACGACCAATTTGAATCATATGTTATTAAATTAACCAGAGATGCAGAATTTACCTTATCTCAAGATGAAACAGGCTATACCATTGGCTTGTTAGATAAAATTCAAAAAAGCTTAAAACAACGTTCTAAAGGCTCTCCTACCCGATTTATTTTTGACGAGAAAATGCCCAAACAAATGCTTGATTTTTTAATCAACAAAATGGCATTGAGACATGTCAATTTAATTCCAGGAGGCAGGTACCATAATTTCAAAGACTTCATGGACTTTCCAAAAGTTGGATCAGCTGCGGATTATGCCCAAAAGTTACCTCCTTTGCCTTTAACCGTTTTAAACAAAGCAAAAACCTTGTTTGATGTCATTGCACATGATGATATTTTATTGCACCACCCCTACCATTCATTTGACTACCTCATTCGCATGCTCCGTGAGGCGGCACTTGACCCTGATGTTGTCAGCATTCAAATAACACTGTATAGGGTTGCCAAACACAGCAATGTGGTAAATGCTTTGATCAATGCCATACAAAACGGCAAAAAGGTAATTGTATTGATGGAGTTGCAAGCCCGATTTGATGAAGAATCCAATATTTATTGGACTACCAAACTTCAAGAAGCAGGTGCCACGGTATATTTTGGAAAACAAGGTCAGAAAGTACATTGTAAATTTTGTTTGATTCACCGAAAAGAAAAAAATGGAATTGTTAAATATGCCCATTTATCTACAGGAAATTACAATGGTGAAACTGCTAGAATTTACAGCGATTTTGCCTTATTTACTGCCAATAAAGAAATTACCCACGAATTGGGTTTGTTATGCGAAACACTCTTTTCACAAATTAAACACAGTGGCTTCAAACACTTATTAATTGCACCTGATTTTATGAAAAAAAGGTTTCTCGATTTAATTGATGTTGAAATTAAAGAAGCCTCAGCAGGGAGAGAAGCCAAAATATTGGCTAAAATGAATTCATTGGTTGATGGGGATATTATCAAAAAACTATATCAAGCCAGTGAAGCAGGTGTACAAATAGATTTAATTGTGAGAGGTATTTGTTGTTTGGTTCCAGGGGTCAATGGCATTTCAAGTAATATTAGAATTATCAGTATCATAGATGGTTATTTAGAACATGCAAGGGTGTATTATTTTCACCATGCTGGGGCTAAAAAGCTGTATTTGGCATCGGCCGATTGGATGACTCGCAATTTATCTAATAGAATAGAATGTGCTTTTCCTATATTCCATGAAAAGAACAAAACTTTCATTTTAGACATTCTGCAATTGCAATTAGACGATAACCAAAAAGCCAGAATCATTGACGGGATCAATGATACCCGATTTGTTTCCAAATCAAATGAGGCAAAACCCATTCGGGCTCAATTGGCCACTTACGAATATTTAAAAGAAAACCATCCATTTGTTTAGTTTTGTAGTGCAAAATCGGTTATCGCTGAATGAAAATTCAGAGGAAAGTCCGGGCAACACAGAGCACCATACTGCCTAACAGACAGGTCTCGTAACAGAGAACAGAAAGTGCCGCAGAAAACAAACCGCCATTGAGTTTACTCGGTGGTAAGGGTGAAAAGGCGGGGTAAGAGCCCACCGCAAAGTCAGTGATGGCTTTGGCAAGGTAAACCTTATGGGTTGCAAGGTCAAATAGGCTCCAATAGTCAGGCTGCTCGCCTGTATGCTTTCTTTGGAAAGTGAATTGGAGTGGGTAGACTGCATGAGCTTTGAGGCAACTCAAAGCCTAGATAAATGATAACCAATCAATGTAAATTGATGACAGAACCCGGCTTATGATTTTGTAGTAGAAGGAGCTTCGGCTCCTTTTATTTTGTTCAAAAACTGTGCGTTTAATTTATTTTTAATCCCTCCCAAAATTCTTAATTTGCTGCAATAATTACCTAAAGGAAAATGAAAAAAGCAGTTTTGTTTGTTGCAATGTTATTGTTTGTACAATTGTCAAAAGCACAATCATTGTTTTGGAACAAGGTGAACGAACCAACAGGTGTCAATGCATCTGACAGATGGATTGTTCCTGAAAAATACAGTGTTTATGAGTTAGAGTTGGCTGCAATGAAACAGCAATTAAACAGTGCAACTGATGAAAACACCGGTACTCGTAATGGTATTGTCATAGAAATACCTATGCCTGATGGCACTTTAAAGCAGTTTCAAGTTTACCATTCTTCAGTTATGGCTCCAGACCTTGCCAAACAATTTCCTGAAATAGATACCTGGAGAGGACAAGGCATTAACGACCCTTCAGAAAGCGTTCATTTAGATATTACTTTAAAAGGTTTTCATGCCATGGTATTGTCTCCTAAAGGAGCAGTTTTTATAGACCCGTATGCAAATGGGAATACCCAGTTTTACATTAGCTATTTCAAAAAAGACTTGAAAGCCAAAGCTAAATTTTTTGAAGAAGCTGTTTTAAAAACCACTGACACCAAAACAGTACCTAACAATCAAAACCAATCAATTGCTCCCAATTTTAACAATACCCCATCGGGTAATCTCATTCAAAACAGAAGCAATGGTTTAACGCTTAAAACTTACCGATTGGCATTGGCTGCTACCTATGAATACAGTACTTTTCAGGGAGGAACTGTAGCCTTGGCTTTATCAGCAATGGTTACAACTGTAAACCGAGTTGTTGGTGTTTACAGAACTGAATTAGGTGTTTCTTTGACTTTGGTATCAAACACTTCGAGTTTAATTTATACCACATCTACCGACCCTTATACCAATACCAGTGGTTCAACCATGTTGTCTGAAAACATCAACAATGTAAATACCATTATAGGTTCCGCCAATTACGATATTGGACATGTATTCAGTACTGGTGGTGGTGGTGTAGCTTATTTGGCCTCGGTTTGTAATTCAAATAAAGCTGGAGGAGTTACGGGTTCTTCTTCTCCTGTGAACGATGCATTTGACATTGATTATGTAGCACATGAAATGGGACACCAATTTGGGGGAAACCATACATTCAATGGTACTACAGGTAGCTGCTCTGGATCTAATAGAAATGCCACAACTGCTTATGAACCTGGAAGTGGAAGTACCATTATGGCCTATGCTGGAATTTGCACTGGACAAGATTTGCAACTGCACAGTGATCCTTATTTTCACACCATCAATTTTGATGAAATCATTACCAATATTACAACTGGTTCTGCTTCTGCTTGCGCAGTAAGTTCTGCATCTAATAACCAATTACCAACCTGTAGTGTAGGTACTATTGCATTTACCATTCCATTTGGAACTCCTTTTACATTAACTGGAACAGCCAGTGACCCTGATAACGATGCACTGACTTATTGTTGGGAACAAATGAATTTGGGTACAGCTACGGCTCCCAATTCACCTCCAAACCCAGGACCCAGATTCAGAACTTACAACCCATCTAGCAGTCCAAGTAGAACCATACCCCAATACAGTGCACTATTAAACAATACCGTTCCGGTTGGAGAAATATTATCTACAGCTGCACAAACCTTAGCATTTAGATTAACTGTAAGAGACAACAGAAGCAATTGTGGTGGTGTGTATTACGACCCCAACAATGTAACTGTAACTGTTGCTTCAACAGGTCCTTTTTCAATTACAAGTAACCCAGCTTTCTGGGGTAAAAAAACAAGTCAAACCATTACCTGGAATTTGGCATCGACCAATGTGAGCCCTATCAATTGTGCCAATGTTAAAATTTCACTATCAACCGATGGTGGAATTACTTTCCCATATGTATTGGCCAATAGTACCATTAATGATGGCTCAGAAACCATTACAGTTCCAGATTTAACTTCACAAACTGCTCGGGTTAAAATTGAAGCCATCAGCAATATCTTTTTTGCTATCAACACTACCAATTTTACCATTGATGATCCGGGAGCTGGCTTATTTGCTACTTTGGGAACAGGAACAGGTTCAAATACTGGTACCACTTACCCTGCACCTTATGGCAGTTATTTTGGAGGTGCCAAACACCAACTCATTTACAGGGCATCAGAACTAACAGCTTTGGGATTAAATGCTGGTATGATTACTCAATTTGGTTTCAATGTCAGTACATTGGTAAGTGGCAGTTTATCGGCATTTACCATTGGCATGAAAAACTCAACAGTTACCGATTTAACCAGTGCATGGCAAACAGGTTTTACCCCTGTTCTTAACAGTTCAACAGTTACTGCAAAAACCGGCTGGAATATGCACACGCTCAATGTGCCTTTTTACTGGGATGGCACATCTAATATTATAGTTGAAGTTTGTTTTAACAACAACAATGCTGGAACTGCAAGTAGTACACTAACCACACTAACTACAGGTTTACCAACTGGAACCTCTAGGTGGTATACTGCCGACAATATAGCTACTGTTTGTTCAGGAACTTCAGTAACAACTTCTGGAAGTACCAGTAGGCCCAATGCCCGTATATTCACCATCTCTGAACCAACAGTAAATTCAAGTAATTTACAAATCAGCAATATTGGTAATACCTATGCTACTTTAAATTGGACAATAGGCAATGGCAAAAAAAGACTTGTCATAGTCAGAGAAACAGTATCCTCAGCAGTTGTTCCAACAAATTTGACTTCTTATTTGTCGTCACCAGTATATGGCATGGGGCAAATTACAGGTAATTACAATTATATTGTATACAACGATACAGGCAATACAGTTACTGTAAATGGCTTGAATTTAAACACCAGTTATTCTGTTGACATATATGAATACAATGGTACCAATGGCAATTATGTTTATAAAACAAGCCCTTTAAGCGGAAGTTTTCAAACCATTGGTTCATGTGTATTCCAAGTAAACAATGGAGCAGATTCTTTGCTCAGTTGTGCAACTACAAGCAATCTGGCCTACCAATCAGGATTTACTTTTGTTGCGGCACAATACAAAAACAATGGGAGCTGGCAAAACACCAATACCATTAATAACAATGGTTCAATTGTAGTTCCTGCCTCACAAACTGGTTGGTACAAAATACAAGTTAGCGGAAGCAATGGTTGTATTGGAATTGACAGTGCTTATGTAACCATTGGTTCTCAAGGTAAACCTGCTATTCAATTGTCAGGTGATAGCACCTTTTGCCAAGGAAGTGCTGTTACAATCAGTGTAAATTCACAAACCAATGCCAATTACAAATGGATTGAAACCAATACCAATTCAATTGTAAGTTCAGGCAATTCATTTATCAGCAATTCTTCAGGAAAATACCGTTGTATATTAACATCTGTGTATGGCTGTACAGACACATCTAGAACACAACAAGTAACTGTAAATGCCAATCCAAGCAATAGTTACTCATTTGTATCAGGCAGCAATTTTATTTGCAATACATGTACTGCTTTGGTTCAATTGAACAACCCTACTGGAACCCAATACACTTGGATCAAAGACAATGTATTGTTTAAACAAGATACTTTTTCTAGCATTACATTAACCGATGCCGGAACCTATAGTGTTCAGGTAAAAAGCACTTCTAATTGTTACAGCAGCAACTCTTCCCCACTTAAAATAACCAAATATTATACTTCAATTGTATTGCCCGATACCGCACAAACTTGTCAATCCGATAGCATTTTACTTGAACCTGGTTATGGTTTTGTAGCTGTAAAATGGAATACCCCAATGCCTCAATTGAGCACAACTTATTTATTGCCAGCCAACCCAGATGACCCAGATGCATTGGTAAATGGCGCATTGTATGCAACAACAACTGGTTGGTATTTTATTGAAGCCAAAACTATCAATGGATCTACCATTATAGACAGTGTTTATGTGCAAATTGGTTGCAATGTTATTTTGAATTTAAAAGTATTTATTCAGGGATTGTACATGGGCAATCAAACCATGACACCGGTATTAAACAATTCTGCAATCTCCCAAAACACAGCAATCACCGATTCAGTTCAACTTGATTTGTACGATCCAAATGGAACCAATTTGAACTCAGTATACAGTACCAAAGTAATTGTAAACACAAATGGTATTGCCAATGTGGTTTTGCCTCCTACTGTATTAAATAAAGCTTATTACTTAGTTGTCAATTATAAAAATGCAATCAGCACCTGGAGTAAAAATCCAGTATTGATGCAATCGGTTAGCAATTACGATTTTACAAGCGCTGCATCTCAAGCTTATGGAGACAATTTATTAGATGATGGCAATGGTGTATTTTTAATATACAGCGGAGACATTAACCAAGATGGTTTCATTGATGGCAACGATTTTATAGATTTAGACAACGACAATTCAAATTTCATATCGGGTTATGTGGTAACCGATGTAAATGGTGATGGTTTTGTTGATGGCAATGATTTTGTAGTATTAGACAACAACAATTCAAATTTTATTGGCATTGTAAAGCCTTAATTAACCTGGTATTTCTGAAGGGGGGCAATTTGTCAAATGACAAATTGCCCCCTTTTTAATTCACCAAATATCAACAGCGTTTTAAATGTCCACAAAATTTGTCACTTTTACAGCATTAAGCAGCATTTGTTATGGCAAAAATTTTAATTATAGACGACGAAAAAGCAATCCGCAATACCCTTCGCGAGATTTTAGAATATGAAAGTTACTTAGTTGATGAGGCCTCTAATGGGGAAGAAGGCTTAGAAAAGATAGAGAATGAAGAATACGACGCCGTTTTGTGCGATGTAAAAATGCCTAAAATGGACGGCATGACCGTTTTAGAAAAATCGAGAGAAATTGATGAAGACCTCCCATTTATCATGATCAGCGGACATGGCAATGTGGAAATGGCTGTTGAAGCCAGTAAGAAAGGTGCATTTGATTTCATAGTTAAGCCACCAGACTTGAACAAACTGCTCATTACACTCAGAAATGCTGTAGATAAAAAAGATTTGGTCATAGAAACCAAAGTTCTCAGACGCAAAGTAACCAAGACCCGTGAAATAGTTGGAAGTACACCTGCTATTGTCAATATCATGGATACCATTGAAAAAGTAGCTCCAACAGATGCAAGGGTATTAATTACTGGCGAAAACGGCACAGGAAAAGAACTAGTGGCTCGATGGATTCATGAAAAAAGCAACCGTGCTAAAAACCCTATAATTGAAGTAAACTGCGCAGCAATTCCTGCCGAATTAATAGAAAGTGAATTGTTTGGTCATGAAAAAGGAGCTTTTACGTCGGCCATCAAACAGCGCATTGGAAAATTTGAACAGGCACATGGAGCAACTTTGTTTTTAGATGAAGTGGGCGATATGAGCCTCTCGGCACAGGCAAAAGTATTACGTGCTTTGCAAGAGAATAAAATTACACGTGTAGGTGGCGAAAAAGACATTGAAGTAGATGTACGAGTAATTGCTGCAACCAATAAAAACTTGTTGAAAGAAATTGAAAAAGGCAATTTCAGAATGGACTTGTACCACCGTTTGAGTGTCATTTTAATTCATGTGCCTTCATTGAGCGAACGCCGCGAAGACATTTCGTTAATTGCAGAAAGGTTTATCAAAGAGATATGTGAAGACAGTGGCATCCCTAAAAAAGCATTTTTACCTCAAGCACTCGAAGAATTAAAAAAATTGAACTTCAGTGGCAATATCCGAGAACTCAGAAACATTGTAGAACGATTGGTTATATTGGGTCAACAACGCATCACTGTTGAAGACATTCAAAAATTTGCCAATCCAATCAATGCCCGTGATGAAGAAAAATCAATCTACGAAAGATTCAGTACCCTACAAGATTTTAAAGAATATGTAGAACGCATTTTCATAGAAGAAAAACTAAAAAAGAATGGATGGAATGTGGCTAAAACTGCATTAGAAATAGACATTCAACGCAGTCACTTGTACAACAAAATTGAAAAATACAGTTTGCGCAGAGGCGAAACCGAATAAGTTTTTGAAAGATGATTGGAGCTGATGTGCCTTATGCCGCCAGCTTACTCAAGGCGGGTAAGTTGGTAGCCATCCCAACTGAAACTGTATATGGGTTGGCAGCTAATGCGCTTGATGAAAAAGCTGTACAAGCTATTTATTTAGCCAAAGGAAGGCCTCAGTTTAATCCTTTGATTATACATACCAATAGCATTGAAAGGCTTCAAGAGTGGGGCTTAAAAGTACCTGAACAAGCCATCAAACTGGCCAATGCTTTTTCACCGGGGCCCATTTCTTTTGTCATACCAACTAGTAATGCCATTCCTGAAATTGTAACAGCTGGTCATGCATTTGTAGCTGTTCGCATTCCCAATCACCCGGTATGTTTAGAATTGTTGTCTATGCTACCCTTTCCGCTTGCTGCACCAAGTGCCAATAAATCTGGCTGTATCAGTCCAACAACAGCCCAACATGTAGCAGATCAATTTGGCACACAAATTCCCTATATTTTAGATGGTGGCGCTTGCCATATTGGTTTAGAATCAAGCATAGTTTCATTTGCTAATACCAATCCACAATTGTTGCGCTTAGGAGGTTTAGCAAAAGAAAGCATCGAAAAAGTATTGGATTGTGAATTGTCTATTTCTCATATTCAAAACAATGAAAACCCGCAGTCTCCAGGATTGTTGAGCAGACATTACGCTCCGCAAACACCTTTATTGTTAGACCTTGATCTTGAAGTCAATCAATTGGGAAACATGCATCAATTGGGATGTATCCGTTTCCAACATTTACATCCAGACATCCCACCCGAAAACCAATACATTTTGTCTGAAATGGGTTCATTAGACGAAGCAGCCCAACATTTATTTATGGCTATGCGCTTAGCCGATTCCAGAAATTTCAAATACCTATTGGCCGAAATTTTTCCAGCACATGGGCTCGGACTGGCCATTAACGACCGATTAAAAAGGGCATCTATTCAGCTTTAATCAAAACTTGAACTTACATTTGCCTCATGAGAATTGTATTTTTTGGTACTCCCACATTTGCTGCACATGCATTGCAAGCTTTAATTCACAACAAATGCAATATTGTAGCCGTTGTTACAGCACCCGATAAACCTGCTGGAAGGGGTATGCAATTACAAAGTTCAGAGGTAAAAAAATGTGCCGAAGCCAACCAAATTCCGGTATTGCAACCAGCTAAATTAAAAGACCCGGAGTTTATAGCAGAACTGGCTGCCTACAAAGCCGACTTGCAAATAGTCATTGCGTTTAGAATGTTACCTGAAATAGTTTGGCAAATGCCCTCATTAGGCACCATGAATTTGCACGCATCCCTATTGCCTAATTACAGAGGAGCTGCACCCATCAATTGGGCCATCATCAATGGTGAAACACAAACTGGAGTTTGTACCTTTTTCTTACAACACGAAATTGATACTGGCGATATTTTATTGAGTAAAACCCATCCAATAGGACCTGAAACCAATGCAGGAGAATTGCACGACCAGTTAATGGAATTGGGTGCTCAAACAGTCATAGAATCTGTTCAAATGATAGCCGCTGGTCAAACCAAGGGTATTCCTCAAGGAGCAGGAAGCCACCAATTGGCACCCAAACTTTTTAAAACAGATTGTTTGCTTGATTTTACTCAAGATGTTAAACAAGTTTATAATAGAATCAGGGGCTTGAGCCCTTATCCGGCAGCGTATTTTGTGTTAGATGGCAATCCAGTAAAGGTATTTACAGCCACTTATAAAATTTCAGATACCGCGAGTATACAGCCTGGCACGCTGATGAGTGATGGCAAAACATATGTTCATATTGCTTGTAAAAATGGCCTAATTCAATTGTTGGAAATACAACCTGCCTCTAAAAAAAGAATGGCTATTGCTGCCTTTCTAAGGGGCTATGATTTGCCAGCTCAGGTGGATGCTTAACTATCCTCTCATCAATTGCAATACCCTTTCTATGTCTTCAGGAGTATCTATGCAATGGCTATCGAATTGGGTTTCTACACATTTAATTTTAAAGCCGGCTTCTAACCAACGCAATTGTTCAAGGCTTTCTGCTTTTTCTAAGGCAGAAACTGGCAATTTAGTAATGGCTTGCAATACATCTCTGCGGTATGCATACATGCCTACATGCCTAAAATAATTGTGGTGTAAATGCCATTCAGCTTCTGGTTTCCCTTTTACAAATGGAATAACCATGCGGCTAAAATATAGTGCTTCGTTTTCGTGGTTCAATACTATTTTTACTTCACCTTGGTCAAACAAAAAAGCGGAGTTGTCTACCCGAATCATTTGGGTGGCCAATTCTGTTTGTCCTTTGCAAACAGCGCCCAATTCATCTATTTGCTTGGGATCTAAAAAAGGTTCATCTCCCTGAATATTGATGACATAATTGAAATCTCCAGCAACTTTTTTAAAGGCTTCATAACACCTGTCAGTTCCACTAGGATGTTCAGCGTTGGTCATTACCACTTCACCCCCAAATGACAAAACATGTTCGGCTATGCGTTCGTCGTCGGTGGCAACAACCAATTTGTCAATAGTTTTAGCTTGAGACGCTTGCTCATACACCCTTCTGATCATGCTTTTACCTTCTATCATAGCCAAAGGTTTTCCTGGAAAACGTGTGCTGGCATATCTGGCTGGTATAATTCCTAGTATCATGTTGAATATTTTATGCGATTATCTAAAATATACCTGCTACTTCAAAGTAAAATCTTATTCTTGCGCATGATTTATTTGAGAGCAGAAAATCTTTGCAGAAGATACGGAGAAAGAACCTTGTTTAAAAACTTAAATTTAAGCATTGCCAAAGGAGAAAGAATTGCATTGATTGCAAAAAATGGAACCGGAAAAAGTTCTTTATTAGAAATTTTAACCGGAAAAGAAGAATCGGACAATGACGGAAAAGTCATCATAGACAAAAATATTACTTGGACTTACCTCCAACAAGAACCTGTTTTTAACCCAAATCACACTGTATTAGAAGCCATTTTCAACACAGAACATCCAAAGTTTAAAACCATTGCCACATTTGAGCTTTTAACTGAAAGAATGGAACATGACCCCGAAAATGTTCAAATTCATGAAGAAATGCAAAAAGTAATGGAAGACATGGAATTGCATCAAGCCTGGGATTTAGAAAACAAAGTGCAAACCATTTTAACCAAGTTGAATTTACACCACCACTTGGAACAACAAGTAAATAGCTTGAGTGGAGGCCAAAAGAAGAGGTTAGCATTGGCTCAGGTTTTGATTCAAGAACCCGATTTTGTCATCATGGATGAACCTACCAACCATTTAGATTTACAAATGATTGAGTGGCTCGAAGCATGGCTACAGGCATTGGATTTAACCCTTTTGTTGGTTACCCACGACCGTTATTTCTTAGACAAAATTTGCAACGAAATTATTGAAATAGACGAGGGTCAACTATTTACATATAAGGGCAACTACGCGTATTTTTTAGAAAAGAAGGAAATGCGTGAAACCTATCAAGCCAAAGAGGCTGATGCTGCCCGTAAATTGGCCAGAAAAGAGTTGGAATGGATGCGCAAACAACCTAAAGCCAGAACCACCAAAAGTAAAAGCCGAATTGATGCGTATTACGAATTAAAAGAAAAAGCTGCCTACCAAAAAGATGATAGCCAAGTAGAGATTCAAATGCAAATGCAAAGGCTTGGCACTAAAATTTTAGAGGTCAATCATTTACACAAACAATTCGGAGACTTACACATTTGCGAGAACTTTACCCATTTATTTGTTCCGGGCGAACGCATTGGTATTATTGGGCAAAATGGAGTTGGCAAGAGTACTTTTTTAAACATGCTGCTTGGATTAGAGAAATACGATGGTGGTAAAATATCTAAAGGAGATACTGTCAAATTTGGCTACTACAACCAACAAGGCATTCAACTCAAAGAAGACAAAAGAGTTATAGAAGTGATAACAGATATTGCCGAATACATTGAAGTTGGCAAAGGGGTTAAACTGACGGCTACCAATTTATTGAAACAATTTTTATTTGATGCCAAAAAGCAATACAATTATGTTGGCTCTTTGAGTGGTGGCGAAAAAAGAAGGTTGTATTTGTTAACCATTTTAATGCAACAGCCTAACTTTTTGGTTTTAGATGAACCTACCAATGATTTAGACATTGATACCTTAAATGTACTAGAAGACTTTTTAGCTGCTTACAATGGTTGTATTTTAATAGTAACGCATGACCGTTATTTTATGGACAATTTGGTTGACTCTTTGTTTGTATTTGAAGGAAACGGTAAAATCAGATCATTCAATGGCAATTACCAAGAATACTTGAACGATTTAGAGGGTAATAAAAACAAAGATACTGATAGCAAAAACACAACAGCAGTTGCACCAATGAGTGAACCAGTTCAAGTACAAACTAGCAAAAAGAAACTCAGCTACAAAGAGCAAAGAGAACTGGAACAATTGACAGAAGAAATAGCCATATTGGAGCAGCAAAAAATTGTTTTGGAGCAAAAGCTGCAAGAAAACATTGCCGATCACGAAACCCTATTGGCCATTACAAACGATTACGAAACTGTCAAACAAAAACTCGATTCAAAAGAATTGCGCTGGCTCGAACTAACCGAATAATTAAGGATTAGTTTGGGCTATGCCTTGCTCACTTACCGTAAAAAATTGAGTTGGTAAGCTTTGTCTTAGGGCAATATAACTGGCGTAATTGCCATGATAGGCTGTGCGTTCTTTCATTAGGGCATCATAGTTTCCGCCTAAGCCAATGAGCATTTCGCAGGCTTCTCTAACTGCAAAATTTCCGCTTTCATGCCCAGTTACATAATCGGCAAGGTTGTTCTGTACCACATAATTTCTAAACAAAGGATTGGCTTTTCTGTTGATTAAAATTCTCAAGCCACATGCCGATGCAATACTCAAATCTAGTACATCATCAAACATGTAACAAACCTCATGCATGGCCAATTCATGGGCCTGGCAAAAATGCTGCAAAGCATCTATTTTATGTGCTATTTTATAATAAGCCGATTGGAAATGCTCTCTTTGAGCAAAATAAAAGGCTTGTTCATTTTTTTCGCCCGATATAATGGCAGCCAAGGGCATTTCATTGCTTTTGTAATAGTGTGCATACCTCAATAAATTGGTACCCATGCTATCTGCCTCATTGAAATTACTGCTGTTATTGCTGTTTTTAGTAGCATTGTTAAAAACACCATCCCAGTCAAACACAAAGGCTTTTATGTGGTTCAGTTTTTCTACAATGGCTCTTGGTCTTTGAACAAATACACCACCAATGGCTTCAAATTCACTAACTATTGTTTGCATATGAGCAGAATTAAATCATAAAAAAAGGAGGCCTAAACCTCCTTTTATATGTGTTTTTTACTATAAAGATTCTAAGTCTTGAATGTCTAACATGCCTACTGGCTTTCCGTTTTCTGTTACCAAAATGGTATCTACTTTGGTTGATTTGAACACCACAGCTGCATCATTTAACAAAGCATTTGAGTCAATTGAAATGGCTGTACCATATTCAAAATCACCCATTTTCTTTGCCAATACATCGCGGCCATCGTTTTGTATTTTTCTGCGTAAATCGCCGTCCGTAAATACGCCTTTTAAAGAACCATCTGCATGGGTAATGGTAATGGCACCAAAGCCATGTTCTGTCATTTTAATAATGGCATCAGACAAATTGGTATTCACATCAACTGTAGGGTTTACGCCATTCAATACTTCCTTCACACGAACTGTCATTAAACGGGTATCTCTAATAAATTGATCCGTACCCACAGTTGTGAAATGGTTTTCAGTTAACTGTTTCATTATTTTTAAAGGAACAGTAATGGTATGAACGCCTAAGTTTAAAGCATTTCTGATATGCTCCATGGTTCTTACAGATGAAAACATCACTTTGGTATCGTAACCATAATGGTCTACAGCTGAAACAATTTGGTCTACTAAGTCTAAAGCATCATGTCCTTGGTCTTGTAACCTGCCTACCAATGGGCAAACATAAGTAGCACCAGCATGCATGGCCATGTAAGCTTGTTGTAATGTATACACCAAATGAATGTTTACCAAATAGCCTTTGTTACGTAACAATTTACATGCCCTTACACCTTCTAAAGATACCGGAATTTTAAATACGGTTTTAGTTGGATCTAAGCCTAAAGCCAATTGTCTTTCAGCTTCTTTTAATACATCTTCTGCTGTATCACCCAAAGCCTCAATTTGAAGAACAGGCACCATTTTGGATAATTTTACAATCATTCCATCTATATCGGTAATGCCTTCCCTTTGCATAAATGTAGGGGTAGTTGTTAGGCCATTTAAAAAGCCCAATTTAAAACCTTCTTCAATCTCTTTCAGATTGGCTGAGTCTAAGTATAATTCCATAATTAATTCTTGCTAATAACGCACAATAATAAGCCAAATTTATGAATTCAAAAACTTGGAAAAAGGCAAGTCTTGAGTTTATTTCCTAAAACGAACCTCTGTTTGGTGTATTTCAATGAGTGGTTTCATGAACTCTTCTAAGTCATAAATACATAACTGAGAAGCAGCATCACACAATGCTTTAGAAGGTTCAGGATGGGTTTCAATGAAAATACCATCTATACCTGCAGCAACGCCTGCTCTACTCAAAACTGGTAAAAATTCTCTGGCACCTCCATTAGGGTCTGCACTAGGTGTACCATATTTTCTAACACAATGAGTTACATCAAAAACCACTGGATAGCCTATGTTTCTAAGGTGGTAAAAACTCCTCGGATCAACAATTAAATCGTTGTAACCAAAGGTAAAACCTCTTTCAGTTAATATAACTTGGTCGTTACCTGATTCTATACACTTAGCCACCGGATGTTTCATGTTTTCAGGTGCTAAAAACTGACCATGTTTGATGTTTACTACTTTACCCGTTTTTGCAGCAGCAACCATTAAAGTACTTTGCATACACAAATAAGCTGGAATTTGGATCACATCAACCACTTCACCAGCAGCTGTTGCTTGTTCAGGGTAATGCACATCTGTTAAAATAGGGAATCCAAATTGTTCTCTTATTTTAGCCAGTAACTTTACTCCTTTGTCTAAACCTGGACCATCGTAATATTTTAAACTACTGCGGTTGTCTTTTTGGAAAGATGATTTATAAATAACTTGAATATCTAATCTATGAGAAATTTCTTTGAGCATTTCTGCTGTTTTCATCATGATAGATTCATCCTCAATTACACATGGCCCAGAGATTAAGAACAACTTGTCTGAACCACATTCTATATTCCCAACTTTTACAATTTTTGTCATTTGTTTGTTTGATTACATTCTTCTAAATAAAGATTCAATAAATCTAATATCAATTTTTTCTTTCCAATTGGTTCCAATGGCATGGTTCCACATGTGATGGAGGTTATACGCTACATGTGCCATAGCTGTAATTTCTTCGTCAGACCAATTTTTGCTCAGACCTGTTGGCAATATAATGTTGTGTTTGGCTAACATGCGCTTAAATTCTTCTACGCCATCGGGATAAAAATCGGACAGGTGTTGAAATGCCAAACAGTTGGCATAACAATGTTTTTCACCAAAAATCTTACTCAATCCATAACTCAAGGCATGGCATACACCCACTTCACTATATGTTAAACTCAATCCACCCATTAATGAAGCAACCATTAATTTGTCGTCATTTTCTGGTGATTGACCAGCCTGTTCTCCCAAATAAATTTCTCTGCACAATTTAAGAGATTGTTCTCCGTAAGCCATGCTGTATGCATTGTTTAAAATACCATCACGGCTTTCTATGCAATGAATAAAGGTATCCATACCCGTATAAAACCATTTGTCAACCGGAACAGATGCCGTTAATTCTGAATCTAAAATCACTTGGTCAAAAATGGTCCATTCACATTTGAGCCCTAATTTTTTTTCTGGCCCGGTTAAAACAGCTGTCATGCTACACTCCGCTCCAGTTCCAGAAATAGTTGGAATACCCACATGGTAAACACCCGGCTTTTTTATTAAATTCAAACCTTGGTATTGAACCGATGACCCTTCGTTGGTTAACATCAAAGCCGTGGCCTTAGCTATATCCATGATACTACCTCCACCAATTCCTATTAAACCTGCTGGTAATCCGCTTGTGGACAATATTTCGTCTCTTAGTTGGTCTATTTGTTCAGTGGTAGGTTCATGTGGATCTACATCAATGAAATAAACCAAATCTGTAGCTTGAACTGGCAATTGCTGAGCCAAAGGTTTGTCTTTGAAAAATGCATCAACAATGAATACCATGTTTCCATTGTTCAAGTGACGTTTTTCAGCTAAAATTTCATGTAACTGAGAAAAGCTACCTCTTCCAAATACAGTTTTTTCGATGCTTTTGAAATTCTTGTGACTCATGCAATAATGACTTATTTCAATACGGATTGAATAGAATTACCAATTGAGGTTACCAATGCTTTCAATTCTGCTTCAGTCCAAGTTGCTTTGATACTAAAAGATATTAAACGACCAATGGTTGCTTGTGTTTGAGGCAATTCAAGATTTGCATAATCTTGAGGTGCACCCAATAATTGTACATTTGTTTTTGCTGCAACCCTACCTTGTTTGATATGGTCCCATTGGTTAATAAAATGGTACATATTGGTATACCAATAATTGAAACCTGTTACGCCATTTTGATTGAATGCATTGACAGTTTTCTGAGCCAAAATAGTATCAGGCAATAATATATTTAAGAAAGTAGCAGAATCTCCATCCTTATCTGGAATTGAGGCAAACGAAACTCCTTTAATTTTACCCAATTCAGCCATCATGAAATTTTTGTGACTGTTGTTGAGTTTCTTTATTTCTGGAACTCTTCTGGTTTGAGCCAAACCAATAGCGGCATGTAATTCAGATATGCGGTAGTTGAATCCCAAAACAGGATGGTTTTCCATGCCTCTGTTATTGCCTTTGTGGTCATGACCATGGTCTGCAAAATTGTCGGCTAAATGGTATGCCTTTTCGCTATTGGTTACCATAACTCCACCTTCTCCTGCAGTAGCAATTTTAAAAAAATCAAAACTGTAACAGCCTGTAGTTCCCCACAAACCAGTAGAAACGCCTTTGTAACTTGCTGCCATTGCTTGGCCAGCATCTTCAACCAAAACCAAATTATTTTCTAGAATAACAGGCATAATCTCATCCATATTGGCCATTTGACCACACATGTGCACCAATAGTACAGCTTTGGTTTTAGGAGTAATTGCCTTTTTAATTCCTGCAGCACTCAAACAAAGTGTTTCATCTATTTCAGCAAAAACAGGTAATGCCCCTGCAAAAATAACCGCTTCAACAGAAGCAATATATGTAAAAGGTGGAACGATTACTTCATCTCCTGCTCCAATACCTGCAGCAGCCAAAGCACATGAAACGGCAGTTGAACCACTTGAAACAGCATGTGCATATTTAGCTCCAACTAAACTCGCAACTTCCTTTTCAAATTCTTTAGCTTTCCAAATATTGTTTCGTTGGGCATCGTGGTTGTATCTGAACAAAATGCCTGTTTCTAAAACATCGTTGATTTCTTTTTTCTCTTCTGCTCCAAAAAATTCGCTACCTGCCATAAAATAAAAATTTGTGCAAATTTACGAAATATTACAGCATTTAAAAGAGTAATTACAAGTATTTAAGTGGCAATTAACTGGCTGATTATATTTTGTTTATCGCCAGAAATATGAACTTTTGACGAATTTACCTTAGACTGTAAGCCATTGTTATATGCTTTGTCATAATAGAACAAAACCTCTGACACCCAGGTATTGTAGTCATTGTTTTGTAGTGCCTCAATTGCCATTCGAGTTCTCAAATCACCTAATTTTTTAGCAATTTGTTGAGTTGCTTTTACCAAATCATTGGTGTTGTATTTGGCGTAATTTTCTATGATAGTATGTATGCGAGATTCTACTGCTGTTTCTATAAAAAACAATGGAGCCTTTCTAATTTGTTGAAAAAAAGCATCCGGTATTTGAATTTTGCCAATTAAACGGCTTTCATCTTCTACCCAAATACATTTATTTTTATTTTGCAAGTATAGCAGTGATAATAAATTGTTCTCAAATTGTTCTTGAGTTGGCTGAAGTCCTTTACCAATGCCTCCAAATGCTGAGCCTCTGTGATTGGCCAATCCTTCTAAATCTATTACTTGTTGCCCTTTTAAACGCAAAGCATATAAAATATCGGTTTTACCACTTCCGGTGTAACCTCCAATTACTTTTAAAGGAAATTCAGTTTCAAAACCCCTTTGTACAAAATTTCTGTATGCTTTGTATCCTCCATTGATAATGGTTACATCAAACCCAGCAGACAATAATAAATTTCCCAATATTTGACTGCGTAGTCCACCTCTCCAACAATGCACAATGAGCTTGTTCTTTCCAAAAGCCATGTGGGCATTTTTAATCATTTTGGCAAATTTTGGAGCCACCAATTCATAGCCCAATACCACCGCTTCAAAGCTTCCTTTTGTTTTGTAACAGGTTCCAACCAAAATTCGCTCCTGGTTATTGAGAAGTGGAAAAGATACAGCACCCGGAATATGACCTTGTAAAAATTCAGCTTCGCTTCTGGCATCCAACAAACACACATGTTCTGTCCTTTTACTATAAGTTTCAATATCAATTTGATGAAGCGTTCTCATGATTAATTTAGGATACTAAAAAAATTTGTTGAAATTTGCAGACATATTATGGAAGAAAAAGTACTCATCATTGATTTCGGTTCTCAATATACGCAACTTATTGCCAGAAGATTAAGAGAATTAAACGTTTATTCTGAAATACATCCTTGCACAAACTTACCATCTCTGGACCAACAAACCAAAGCTGTGATTTTAAGCGGGAGTCCTTATAGTGTAAGCGATGGGCTTTTACCTGCCATAGATTTAAGTATGTACAGAGGCAAATTACCCCTTTTGGGTGTGTGTTATGGAGCCCAATATTTAGCTCATGCAAATGGTGGTTTTGTAGTACCCTCCAAAATTAGAGAATACGGAAGAGCCAATTTGAGTATGGTAAATGATGCGGTTTTATTTGAAGGCATATCTTTAAATTCTCAGGTTTGGATGAGCCATGGAGATACCATCAAAGAAATTCCTCAAGGATTTGAAACCATTGCAAGTACCAGTTCTGTTGAAAATGCCGCATTTAAAATAAATGGCGAACCAACATATGGTATTCAATTTCACCCTGAAGTAACACATAGTACTGATGGTAAAAAATTGTTGTTTAATTTCATCAGTAAAATTGCAGGTTTAAAACAAAACTGGAATCCAGATCATTTTATTGTAGCTGCAACCCAAGAAATACAAGATAAAATTGGTACCGATAAAGTAATCATTGGATTGTCTGGAGGAGTTGATTCTTCCGTTGCTGCCATTTTACTCAAAAAAGCCATCGATAAACAATTGATTGGTATTTTTATTGACAATGGGTTACTCAGAAAAGATGAGTTTGAACAAGTGTTAGAGGCATACAATGAAATGGGCTTACACGTCATTGGGGTTGATGCCAAAGCTCGTTTCTTAAATGAACTAAAAGGAATCAGTGATCCGGAGCAAAAAAGAAAAACTATTGGCAGGGTTTTTATAGAAGTTTTTGAAGAAGAAGCTAACAAACTTGAAGGCATTCAATGGTTGGCTCAAGGAACCATCTACCCTGATGTCATAGAAAGTGTGAGTGTAAAAGGGCCTTCAGCTACCATTAAATCTCATCACAATGTAGGTGGCTTGCCTGAAAAAATGAAGCTTAAAATTGTTGAACCTCTTAGAATGTTGTTCAAAGACGAAGTGCGAAATGTGGGACATGCTTTGGGAATAGATGAAATTATTTTAAACAGACATCCTTTTCCAGGACCAGGTTTGGCCATTCGTATTTTAGGTGATGTAAGCATAGAAAAAGTGCAAATTCTTCAAGAAGCAGATGCCATTTTTATCAGTGAACTCAAAGCAAAAAACTTATACCCTCAGGTTTGGCAAGCAGGTGCCATTTTCTTGCCAGTACAATCAGTTGGGGTAATGGGTGATGAAAGAACTTACGAACATGTCATTTGTTTGAGAGCAGTAACTTCTGTTGACGGAATGACTGCAGATTTTTGTCATTTGCCTCATGACTTTTTGAGTTTAGTAGCCAATCGCATTATCAATGAAGTAAAAGGAATAAACCGAGTAGTCTATGATATCAGCTCTAAACCGCCTGCAACCATTGAATGGGAATAAATTGACACGAGTTGTCTGTAGTTTATTTTGTTTGTTTTTACAGTTTACAAACTTAACAGCACAAAACAACACCTACACAAAAGACACGCTACATATAGCGGTGCTAATGCCCTTTTGTAGTAAAGAAATATTCACGGACGAACTCAGCCCAAAATCTGCATTGGGCAATGCTTGTCGCTCCTATTTTGAAGGTTTAAAAATGGGTTTGGACAGTATGTCTAAAAATGGAATCAACCTGATTGTACATGTATTCGACACAAAAAACGATACTGTATACTTTAAACAATTGCTCAAAAAAAATGAGGTGTTAAATGCCAATTTAATTATTGGTCCGGTGGTAGCAGCAGGTCAGCAAATCATGAAAAAATTTAGCAGTGAGGCACATATATACCATATTAGCCCATTGTTAACTTTAACCAAATCAAAAATAGAAGATCCCTATTTGGTTTGTATGAACCCCGACTTGGAATCGTATGCAGATATTTATCTGAAACAATTGTACCAAGCTGGAAATACTGATATCAACTTAGTGGTATTTTCAGGAAAAGGAAAAAATGATAAAATCATATCTAACAGACTCAATAAAATAAAAGCAGAATACCCTAGTTTTAATATTCAATGCTTAGATATTGATAAAAATAGCAATTACAAGAACTACTACAACCTCAATAAAACCAATTTGGTTTGGATTGATTCTGAAAATGAGTTTCAAGTAAACAGTACCTTAAAATTGCTTGCAGACACCACCCAATTTATTGATGTGCATGTGATTGGAAATAAAAAATGGCTCGAATACAATGCCATTAATTACCCTTTATGGAAACACTTAGATGTAACCCTACTGAGCCCATACTTTTTAGCCACAGACTCCAAAATTGGCAGCAATTGCATTGAATTGTTCAAAGAAATTTATAACAAAGAACCTGATGAATATGCCGTTGCAGGTTTTGATCAAGCACTTTTGTTGGTTGATGGGTTGGCTAAAAATAAAGGTGTATTTAACCCATCTGAAATGTCAAACAGGATGAGTTTGGTTGGGTCAGAATATCTAATTGGCAGTAAACCCAATAACAAGGGTTATCAGAACAACTACTTGAATCAATGTAAATTCAACGAAGCATTTATTTGGATCAATGCTGCTAAAACAACTAAATAATTGCTCTAAAAAGCAAAAATAACAACCCAGATAAAACAATACTTACAGGCAAAGTCAGTATCCATGCCAATGCAATCATTTTAATGGTTTTAGGCTGGAGGTTTTTAACCCCTTTGCTTGCAACCATACTACCGGCAATACCTGAAGATAATACATGTGTAGTACTTACTGGTAATCCAAGCCAAGTCGAAAAACCTATTGTAGAGGCAGCTACCAATTCTGCACTGGCACCTTGAGCATAAGAAAGGTGTTGCTTGCCAATTTTCTCCCCAATGGTTGTTACAATACGTTTCCAGCCTACCAATGTACCTAACCCCAAACTGAGAGAAACCATTAGTATAACCCAATTTGGCGCATATTCTGTAATAGATTTGATTTTAGTGGTCTCTTTTAATAATTCTTCTTTTTGAATGATACTTAAATTGAGGTTTTTACTTTTGATTAAACTCTGAACACCTTGTCCAATTTTAACCAAATCAGACCTAACTTCAAATTTTTGAGCATTGGACATCTGATCAAAAGTCTGTATAGATTGGATGTTCATTTCAAATTGAGCCAATTCATTCTTAATTTTTTTCAGTTCCAATTGTTCAGTTGCAACCAATTCATTGGTATCAATTTTTGAAACAATGGCATTGAATTGACCAATGTGTTCTTTCAATTCATAAGGCTTTCTGGTAAGGTCTAAGGTAAAATAGCCTGGAACAATTGAAATTAAAATAAGCATGACAAGCCCTACTCCTTTTTGTCCGTCGTTTGAACCATGAGAGAAACTAACACCTGTGCATGTCAATAACAAGATTAGACGAATCCAGAAAGGGGGCGGATTATTGGAATTAGGGGCCTTAAAAATAAATTTTGCTTTGATACTTTGTCGCATGATAAACATGAGCAAGATTGCTAAACTAAAACCCAAAAGAGGAGATAAAAACAAGCTCAAACCAATTTCTTTAGCCTTAGCCCAATTTATAAATACTTGTCCGCTCTGATCTACAAATAAAGAGTATGCCATACCTACCCCTATGATAGAACCAATTAAAGTATGTGAACTTGAGCTTGGAATACCCACAAACCATGTTGCAAAATTCCATATGATAGCTGTTAATAATAAAGATGCAATCAATGCAATGTTCTGATAAACATCTGCGTTTAAGAGTAATTCAAGCGGCAACAAATGGGTAATTCCCATTGCAACAGCAATACCTCCAGCAAATACGCCAATTGCATTCCAAATACCACTCCACACAACCGCAAACTGAGGTTTTAATGAGTTGGTGTAAATTACAGTAGCTACTGCATTTGCGGTATCATGAAATCCATTGATAAATTCAAATACAACAGCTGCCAATAGGCACGTAATCAGAATGATTGCTAAATGTGTTTCTAATCCAAACATAACCCTTTGTTGCGACAATTATAAGATTCAAACTTTATAAGTCAAGGTTAATTTTTTATCAGGAAATAATTAGCTGTTATATTTAAGCATAAAAAAAAGCTATCAAAAAACTAAAATATATTACTTTCGCTCCACTAAATTAACTATTTACATATGAAAAAACTGATTGCTTATCTGCTTGTTATAAGCATGTTTGCAGGGAATTTTGCAAAAGCCGATGAAGGCATGTGGATCCCATCTCTTTTAAAAAATTACAATTATGAGCAAATGAAAGCCAAAGGGCTTAAATTAACTGCAGAACAATTGTACGATGTCAACCACAACTCTTTAAAAGATGCCATCGTTTGGTTCAATGGAGGCTGTACTGGTGAAATTATTTCCGGTGAAGGATTGGTATTAACTAACCACCATTGTGGTTACGATGCCATTGCCTCATTATCAACCAAAGAAGACAATATCTTAGACAATGGTTTTTGGGCTAAAAACAAAGGTGAAGAAAGAGCCAAGCCTGGAATGTGGGTTTCTATTGTTCAACGCATTGAAGATGTAAGCGATAGAATCATTCCTATGCTTGCAGGAGTAGAAGAAAAAAACAGGCCCGATTCTTTGCAGAAATTATACAAAAAAATCATTGCAGAAACTACCAAAGGCACTCATTACGAAGCCCAAGTGAGAGAAATGTTCAAAGGAAATGCTTACTATTTATTTGTATTTGAAAAATTTACAGACATCCGTTTGGTGGGAACACCTCCACAATCGGTCGGTAAATTTGGTGGCGACCCTGATAATTGGATGTGGCCTAGACATACCGGAGATTTTAGCATGTTCAGAATTTATGCAAGTAAAGACAATAAACCAGCTGCTTATTCAACCAATAATATTCCTTACAAACCAAAACACCATTTACCTGTAAGCATGAAAGGCATTAAACCTGGAGATTATGCCATGATTATGGGGTTCCCTGGCAGAACAAATAGGTATGAATTTTCTCAAGGCATTGAATTGGCTGTAGAAAAAGTGAACCCTACCATTGTAAAATTGAGAGCTATTAGGTTACAAGCTTGGAAAGAAGTGATGGATAAAAGTGTGAGTGACCGCTTGTTACTCTCTGCTGATTATGCCAGTGTAGCAAATTATTGGAAATATTTTATTGGTCAGACTGAGCAATTAAAAAGATTAAAAGTAGTAGAATACAAAAAGGATTTAGAATTAGATTTCTACAAGTTTGCTCTTCAAAATAAAGACTACGCGAATGTATTGCCAAACATTGAAAAAGCATATAATGCCTACAAGCCTTATGCCTTACAAAGAACTTATTTGAGTGAAGGTATACTTGGTGTTACTGCAAATGCTGCGGCAAGTTCATTTTACCCTTATGTAAAAGCTTCTAAAGAAAATAAAGACAAAGATCAAATTGAAAAAGCTTTAAAAGCAGCCATTGCATCAACTGAAGATGCTTATGGTTCTTTCTTTGCCAGTGCAGATGAAAAGATTTTAGCTCAAATTTTAGAGCAATACTACAATGACATTCCTGAAGACCAACACCCATCCTTCATGAATAAAATCATGCGTTCTAAAGGCAAAACTACCTTAGAAAAATGTCAAAACTTTGCACAAAAATTATACAGCAAAAGTATTTTTGGTTCTAAAGAGAAAATGGCTGATTTCTGTAAAAATCCTTCCTATAAAAAATTATCAGCCGACCCTTGCTATGAAATGGTTGAAGCTTTCTATGACAATTATTTAAATAACTATAAACCCAAAGTTGATGCTTTTGTAGCAGCCATTGCACCTGAAAGCAGAGCCTATGTGAAAGGTTTACAATTGTTATACCCAAATAAAACTTTTTATCCTGATGCCAATTCATCTTTGCGTTTAACTTATGGTACCGTTCAAGGTTATGACCCTAAAGATGCCATTCATTATGACTACTACACCACATTAGATGGTGTCATTGAAAAATACGATCCAACAAACTTTGAATTCCAGGTGCCTCAAAAATTATTGACACTACACAAATTCAAAGATTATGGCGACTACAAAATGGACAATGGTCAAATGCCAGTAGCATTTATTACCAATAATGACATTACTGGTGGTAACAGTGGTAGCCCAGTAATTGACGGAGAAGGCAACTTAATTGGATTGGCTTTTGATGGCAACTGGGAAGCCATGAGTGGCGACATTGTTTTTGATGAAAAATTCAAAAGAACCATCAATGTTGACATTCGTTATGTCTTGTTTTTAATTGACAAATTAGGAGAAGCAAAGCATATCGTTGATGAGATGACCTTGGTGAGATCTAAATAACTCAAAAAATAACTTCAATAAAAGTCGCTTAGGCGACTTTTATTTTTTAATTTCAATACTATGAAAAAAATCCATATCGGTATATTTATCATTTTGAGTTTTGCTTGCACTCCAAACAAAAGAAAAGGACTGCCTCAAAACGGCTATTTTGGAGAGATTTTTTCTGCCGATTCATGCATTGAAGCTGTAAATATCAATGACAATTTAAACCTTGCAGACAGCACAGCCATCATTGTTTGTGGCCAAATTGGAAAATATTGTAAAGGAGAAGGCTGTTGGTTGAGCATTGAAAACCCAAATGGCAAACCTATTTTAATAGAAAATAAAAACAAAAGTTTCATTGTACCTTTTGATATTGAACACAAATCGGTTCAAGCTAAAGGAATCATTCAGGCAATGGAACCCGGTGCCAATTACAGTTATAAACTAATCGCTACTGGGGTAAAGATTCAATAAGCGAAGCATTTAACTTTTTAGAATTGGCATAGGCCATTATAAGTTCAATACTGGTTTCAGATGGGCTCTCACTCACTATATTGAGGCAAGAAATTTCTTGTATCAACAAATTATATTGTTCCAATAAGAGCGGTTGTTTGAGCAATTGTAAGGCCAAGTCACTTGTAAAAGCTTGGTCTAATTCACCATAATAATACAATAAAAGGTCGGTTGTTGTGTAGTGTTTTGTCATACGCTTTGCTTACAATACACTAACGAAGCTTCATTGCATTTTATTATTTGAATGCTTTATTCAATATACATTTTACTTTCAGCCAATTGTTTTCTAATATTGGCCAAAGCATACCTCATTCTACCTAAGGCTGTATTGACACTTACTCCAGTATGTGCTGCAATTTCTTTGAAACTTAAATTGGCCCAATGCCTTAAAACAACTACTTGCTTTTGATCTTCAGGTAAGTTGAGCACCAATTGTTTGATTTGCTGTTCTGTTTGGTATTGAATGATTTTGTCTTCTTTGTTTTGTGTTTCGGCAATTACCAAATACGAAAACAAATCATTTCCTTGGCTATCGGTAATGGTTACATCTTTGTTTATTTTTCTCAAATAATCAATGGTCAAGTTTCTAGCAACTCGAACTGCCCAAGCTACAAATTTGCCTTCCTCATTGTAATTCCCATTTCTGAGTGTATGAATCATTTTAATGAAACTTTCCTGAAAAATGTCTTCAGCAAGTGAACGGTTTTTAACCAACAAATAAATGGCGGTAAAAATACTCTTTTTGTGACGTTTAATTAATTCTTCTAAAGCAGCGTTGTTGTCTTGTTGAAACAGCTTTACCAAATCATTGTCACTAATTTTCTGCATATTCATGGCAGTAAGTTTAAAAGGTTAAACAATAAAAATTAGTGTAGATTTTTGTCGATAAGCTTGCTGTATTTTTTAGTTGGATGTTAAACGAATATAACGCTTTATTTTAAATTACTAACTTTTTTGGAAGGGTCTAAATTAAAAATAAGTCCTGTACCAATTTGGATGGTACTGAATGGAACAATCAACGAAGAATTGGTATTGGTGGCTGATGACCCTGTTACATCTGTGATTTTAATGATCCCAAAATCAGGGAAAGCAAACAATACATCTCCGTTCATTTGGAATGAAATGCTTTCGTTTAATGGAATGGTAAAACCAATACCTGCACTAAAAATTTCTTTGACAACAGAAGAAGCATTCCATTTTAACATTACAGAGTCATTGAGAATTAAATTGTTTCCAGGACTATTCATCCAACTCATACCTATTCCAATTTTTGAGAACAAAGCATATCCAGCATTGGCTTTTGAAAATTTCAAACCTCCCATTAAACTCAATTGAGACCAACTTGAAATTGACGTTATATTTGTGAGGTCTTTGTTGCCAACTTTTACCAATTTGGTAAAATCAACTTGATTGACTGAATTGTAATTGTAATTGACTGCAGCAAAAACGCCCATCATTTTACGAAAAGATTGCTCATACTGCATAGAGGCAAATGAACCTGTTTGAGCAAAGCCATTTTCAAACAGTGGGAAATCAGTTTTACCATAATTAGAAATTGGAACTGACAAACCGCCATTTACACTTAATTGTTGGGCTTTGACTGATTTATTTATCAGAAAGCAGAGACAAACAACAATAAGCAAAAAGGATTTTTGTAAACTTGTATTACAATTGCACATATACATTTTGGAAATTTAAACAATGTCATCAAAAAACCAACAAGATATTTTCATAAAAGGTGCGCGCATGCACAATTTAAAGAACATTGATGTTCAAATTCCAAGAAACCAATTGACTGTTGTTACGGGGGTCTCTGGAAGCGGAAAATCAAGTTTGGTTTTCGATACCTTGTTTGCAGAAGGACAGCGCCGTTACGTAGAAAGTCTATCTGCATATGCCAGGCAATTTTTAGGCAAAATGAACAAACCAGAGGTTGATTTTATTCATGGCCTCTCCCCTTCTATTGCCATTGAACAAAAAGTTAACACCCGAAACCCCAGATCAACCATAGCTACTTCAACTGAAATCTACGATTATTTAAAGCTTTTGTTTGCAAGAGTTGGTACTACCTACTCCCCCATAAGTTGGCAAATAGTTAAAAGACATCGGGTGCAAGATGTGGTAGATGCCATTTTTGCCATGCCCGAAAACAATAGAGTCATTGTTATGGCACCAATTGTTTTAAACTTAGAAAATGCAAAAAAACAATTGGAGATTTACATTCAAAATGGATTTAGCAGGCTGTTTTACGATAACGAAATTCAAGACATAGAAAGCATCTTAGAATTAAAAATTTTTGACAATAAGAAGTCAAAAAAACAGCAGCCGCTAACGGCATTGGTTGTAGATCGTTTTGCCATTGATAAAAGTGATTTAGATGAATTGCAAAACCGCATAGCTGATAGCATTCAAACTGCATTTTATGAAGGACAAGGCAATTGTTTGGTTCAGCAAATAGATGAAAACGCATCTGTTTTTTTAGAATTTAATAACCGTTTTGAACTAGATGGATTGGTATTTGAAGAACCTTCAGTCAATTTTTTCTCGTTTAACAATCCCTACGGAGCCTGTAAAACTTGTGAAGGATTTGGAAGTGTTGTAGGCATTGACGAAGACTTGGTTATACCCGACAAATCAAAATCAATTTTTGACGATGCCATTGTGCCTTGGAAAGGTGAAAAAATGAGTGAATGGAAAACCCATTTTTTAAAAGCAAGTAGTAAAGTTAAGTTCCCAATTCACAAACCTTATTATGAATTGAACGAATCGCAAAAAACGTTTTTGTGGCAAGGAGATGCCAATTGGGAAGGAATTGATGGATTTTTTAAAGAATTAGAAAGGCAAACCTATAAAATACAATACAGAGTAATGTTAGCTAGGTACAGAGGCAAAACCTCTTGCCCAGATTGTAAAGGAACTAGATTGCGCAAAGATGCAAATTATGTGCGCTTAAAAAGCAGCAATGAAATGGTGAGTTCTCCTAGCGAATACAAGTCATTGAGTGCCATTTTACTCCTAACCATTGACCAAGCGCATGGTTATTTTAGCACACTCGAATTTGAAAACAGTGCAGCTGCCATTGCCAAACGCATGTTGGTAGAAATTGTAAACCGATTGCAGTTTTTGAAACAAGTGGGCTTGGGCTATTTATCTTTAAATAGGTTATCAAATACCTTAAGCGGTGGTGAAACCCAAAGAATTAATTTAGCTACATCATTGGGAAGTAGCTTGGTTGGTTCTACTTATATTTTAGACGAACCCAGTATTGGATTACATAGCAGAGATACTGAACAGTTAATAGGAGTATTAAAAACCTTAAGAGATATTGGCAATACAGTTGTTGTGGTAGAACACGACCAAGATGTAATGGAACAGGCAGACCATATCATTGACATTGGTCCAATGGCTGGATTACATGGTGGCCATTTGGTTGCTGCTGGCACCCTAAAACAGTTGGCACATTCAACAGAAAGTTTAACCGGAAAATACCTTGCTGGCATGGAACGCATAGAAGTGCCTGCTAAAAGAAGAAAAGCAACCGATTTTATTACCGTAAAAGGAGCAAGACAACACAATTTAAAAGGCATTAAAGTTGGTTTTCCTTTACATACATTAACAGTCATTACAGGGGTTTCAGGCAGTGGCAAAAGCACCTTGGTAAAGGGTATACTCTATCCTGCCATTCAAAAACACTTGGGCAATTATGCCAATGAAAAAACTGGGCAGTTTGAAACCATAGAGGGCAATATAAAAAGCATCAAACAAGTTGAATTTGTAGACCAAAACCCCATTGGAAAATCGAGCAGATCTAACCCAATAACTTATATCAAAGCTTACGATGCCATTAGAGAATTGTATGCAAACCAAGCCATTAGTAAAGGCAGGGCATACAAACCACAGCATTTCAGTTTCAACGTTGATGGAGGCCGCTGCGAAACCTGTCAGGGAGAAGGAGAAGTAACCATAGAAATGCAATTTATGGCTGACATTCATTTAACTTGTGAGTCATGCAAAGGCGCCCGATTTAAGGAAGAAATTTTAGATGTTAAATTTGAAGACAAACATATCAGCGATGTGCTGCATTTGAGCGTTGATGAAGCCATAGATTTTTTTGCCAGTGAACCAAGTATTGCGAACAAACTCAAACCACTACAAGATGTTGGATTGGGTTATGTGCAATTGGGTCAAAGTAGCAATACCTTGAGCGGTGGCGAATCTCAAAGGGTAAAACTGGCCAGTTATTTAGGCAAAGGCAAACACACTGATCAAATCCTGTTTATATTTGATGAACCTACCACAGGATTGCATTTCAACGACATCAAAAAACTCTTGAAATCATTTGATGCTTTGATAGCTCAAGGACACAGTATTTTGGTAATAGAACACAATTTAGATGTTATTAAATGTGCCGATTACGTAATTGATTTAGGACCAGAAGCAGGTGAAAATGGTGGAGAAATTATATTTGAAGGCACACCAGAAGAATTGATTAAAATAGAAAAAAGTTATACGGCTCATTACTTAAAAGAAAAGCTCCAATAAACATGCAACCCAAAGTCATTCCATTCAAGGATTTAATTATATATGAAGATGAACAGTTGCTGTTTATCAATAAACCAGCCCATTATTCTTCGCTAGACGATAGACATGGCGATGTGTTTTCTATTATCAGACAAGCCAAAAAACACGACGAAAACTTACAACTGTGCCACCGACTAGACAAAGAAACAAGTGGCATAATGGTCATTGCTAAAAACGAAGTAGTTTACAGAGACATGGCCATGTTGTTTGAAAAAAGAGGCATTACAAAAACATACCATGCCGTGGTAAACGGACAATTACAGGTAGACAATATTGACATTAAACTGCCCCTTTCACAAACAGCCAAAGGGGTTGCAAAAGTTGATATGAAAACAGGAAAGCCCTCGTTAACCAATGTCAGTACCCTTCAATTGTACAGACATTTTAGCTTATTGGCTTGTAAACCACATACCGGAAGGTTGCACCAAATTCGCATCCATTTGGCAGCCCAAAATTTTCCATTGGTAGCCGATACATTGTATGGTGGTAAAATTCCATATTTGTCTCAATTCAAAGCAAAATTTAAAGAAAGCAAATGGGAAAATGAAGAACCCATGATGAAAAGAGTTGCTTTACATGCTTATGAACTTGATTTTACATTGAACGAGAAAGTCTATCAACTTCAAGCAGCTTATCCAAAAGATTTTGCAGTTTTTTTGAAACAATTAGAAAAATACGATTCCATTTAAATTGTGTTCAGGCTTTTATTCATTCAGTTTTAATTTGTTATAATTGTAATGAATGAACCTCAAATACAAACAATGGATAGATGGCGTAATTGGCAGAGCATTGGTTTCTGTGAATGTGCTGATTGTAAGAGGAATTGGAATTTTAGTTAAAAGAAACCACCAATTAAATAAACATCCAGAACACATTTTAGTAATTAAAATGCTCGGACTAGGCAGTGTGTTAATGGCAATGGATAGTTTAAATGCCCTGAAAAAAAAGTATCCAAATACAAAAATCATACTCATGTGCGGCAAAGGAGTTGCTGCTGGTATTGAACCTTTGCATTTTTTTGATGCCATTTGGGTTCACAATGATAGTAACCTATTTCAGCTGGTTGGTTCGGGAATTAAATTGTTGTTTAGATCTTGGAAATTAAAAAAACTATGGGTGATAGACCTAGAGGTTTATTCAGTGCTCACTACCCTTTTTAGTGCCTGGACAACTGCAATTAACCGGTTTGGTTTTCAATTAAACAAAGTCAACTTCAGAAATTACCTCAATACACACAATATTTATTTCAACCAATTTGTTCCGGTTCAAGATAATTATTTATCGTTGGTTCAGGCTATGGGCGTTACAGAAGCAATACCCTATCAAATTCAATTAGAAGAACCTAAATCTGTTTTGCACAAACATGCAATTGCTATTAACAATACTTGCAGTGAATTGGGTGGCAATTTACGCAAGTTAGAATCGGTGCAATTGATACATATGATAGAACATTTAATTGCAAACTACCCTTATAATGTATTGCTTACTGGAGCGCCTTCTGATGCAAATGAAAATGAGCAATTGATTCAACTGTTATCGGAAACAGCAAAACAAAGAACCCAAAATATAGCAGGTAAATATAGTTTCAAAGCCTATTACACGCTGTTAAAATTTGAATGCATTGCCATGATTACCATTGACAGTGCACCTTTACACATTGCAAGTAAACTAGGACTCCCCATTTTAAGTTTTTGGGGACCCATTAACCCCATTCAAAGAATCAAAAAGAGCAATCAAAACAAACAGCATTTTGTTTATTTGAACAAAGCCTGCTCACCTTGTATTCACCTAACTGATATTGTACCATGTAAGGGCAACAATACCTGTATGAAAGATTTTTCAACTGAATTCATCAAGCAGGAACTCGATTTATTTTTAAATTCAATTTTACATGACTAAGCAACTCACCTATTTTATTTTTGCTTTCTGTATGCTATTGGTTGTGTTAAGAGCCGTTCGGGTTTCAGTATACACAGAAGGCAGGGCAAGAAGTGCCATATTGGGAGATGCATTTAGCGATATCAACACCCTTTCTTCGGCAAAGTTTTTTTTAGATTCTGGTTTTTTAAAAACCAGTTTTTTGCCCATGCATAACTACTATCCTGCAAGCAATTCACCTGCTCTTATTTATACACATTACCCAGCTATTCCAAATATTTTGGCAGGAGTATATGCCACTATTTTTAATTCAATAGACGAAAGGTTGCTGCGTATTTTTCCAATTTTATTGGCTGTTTTTTTCTTCTTTTTTATTTACAAATTGCTCTTTACTTTGACTCAAGAAACAACAGCTGCGTTCATAGGATCAAGTGTTTTGTGGCTGGGCAGTTATTATATCAATTGGGCCGATAATTTACACCAGCATTTGTACGGAGAATGTTTCAAATGGATATATGTTTACCTGTTGTACAAATACCATGAAGGCAATCAGAAACCGATTGCCTATTTGTTTTGGATGTTATTGATCATGGTTATTGAAGTAAACATCAGTTTTGAACAACCCGTTTTTTTAGGAATGGCAACATTGGGCTTTTCTATTGTTTACAAACAAGGTATTTTAAACAAAGAAACCATTTTGGCTTTTCTGGCGCTTGTATTTGGATTGGGACTTCACTTTTTACAAAACATGCATTATTTTGGAAGTGCAGATGCTGCTTTACAAGATTTTATTCATGCATTTAGTTTCAGGTCTTCGGGAGCCGAAACAATTGGCTATATCAAGGAAAAAGAATATACCTGGAAAAACTTCCCCGAAATAGCATTTGGATGGTTCAATGGCATGGAACGCTTTTATTTGTTACCCGGTTGGACCATACTTTGTTTGTGGTTGCTTTTTTACAAAACCGTTCGCAAACAACACAACAAGCTTTTTCAATTGGCGGTGGTGTTTTTTGTATCGGCTGCGGCTTGGGGTTTTGTTATGAGTCAGCACGCTTATATCCATGCATTTACCAATAAACATTTTTCAATTTTTGTTGGGCTGAGCGCTGCATTATTGGTACCACTATATAGTCAAAAATTAAAAATAGATTTTAAAACAGGAAGCATTGGTATAAAAGTATTTCATAGTGTTTTAATAGGCTATACCCTTGTGATGTTATTGACGCAACAAGTTTGGGAAATTTGGATTAAATTTGGATTCTGCTACCCTTATTTCGGGTATTAATAGAAATGCATTACCTTGAACTCATGAACCATTTTTCCACTAAAATAAAGTTCAATTTTAGATTGCTTTTGTTACTTACTTGCTTAATGAATACTTTGCAGTTACAAGCACAAGACACCTACCAAGTTTTGGGCAGTCTAGGCAATGCCATTTTAGACCGAATGGAAATTAAAAGCGGCGAAATAAACAATGCTTATTTTCATACCAGTAACAAATTATACAGGAGAAAAAATGTAGTTGATTATGTAAAGGCTTACAATACTCAATTGTTGAGCAAACAAGATTTATTCAACAGACAATATTTGTTAAATGACCATATCGAATGGGCTGGAAATGCTGCAGATTCAGTAAAAAGTAAAAATCAGAAATACATCTACAAAGAAAAAGCGGCCTTGTTTTCTTTGATAGATAGTCAATACAGTTTAATTGTGAATCCGGTATTGTATTTTCAGGTTTTGAGCAATCACCAAAACGGTAAAAATTATTCTTACACCAATAACAGAGGTGTAGAAATAAGAGGCCGACTCGGAAACAATTTTGGATTTTACTCTCAAATTTCTGACGAAATTCTTGAACCTAACACTTGGCAATTGAAGCAATTCCAGACCGATACATTTTTACCATATGTTAATTTCTATTCTAGAAACAGTAGCAATGCCTTTAATTATTACCGAGCCAATGCCTATATATCAGTAAAAGTGAACCCGTTTATTGATTTACAATTTGGCCATACCCGAAATTTTATTGGAGATGGCTATCGGAGTTTTATTCTTGGAGACAACCAACCAGAATACCTCAATTTAAGAGTCAATACCCATTTTTGGAAAATCAACTATACCAATATTTTTGCCGAATTGAGAGATTATCCATTGGGAGCAACATGGGGCAGAAATCCTCAACAAAGGCATTACATGGCTGCGCACCATTTGAGTTTGAATGTCAGTAAAAATTTAAACATTGGTATTTTTGAAACCATCTTGTTTAAGCGAGATTCTGGCTATGTGAACAACAGTTTTGACCTCAATTACCTGAATCCAATTATCTTTTATAAAAGTGTAGAAAATGGATTAAACAGTGTAGATAAAGCCATCATTGGTTTGCATGCCAAATGGAATGTTAAAAAAAGAGCTTCTATTTATGGGCAATTTGTGTTATCAGAGTTTGTATTCAATGATTTACTTGCTGGCACTGGTTCTTTTGCCAACAAGTATGCTTACCAATTGGGGGCAAAAATCATAGACATTGCCCATATCAATAACCTTGATTTGCAAACCGAAATCAATGTAAGCAGGCCGTTCATGTACACTTCATTTACAAGTGGTCAAAGTTATACCAATTTTAGGCAAAATATGGGTCATCCGCTGGGTGCTAATTTTTGGGAAGCCATCGCACAGTTAAAATACCAACCAATGCGCACTGTTTATTTGCAAACAAAATGTATTTATTCAGTTCAAGGTTTAGATACCAATAATAGCAATTGGGGTTCTAATATTCGTAAATCGTATATTGAACGCAATACAGGCCGGTATGGCAATTACATTGGACAAGGTGTTGGCGTACAAACCATTCAGCTAGAATTTTGTGCAAGCTGGATGCCCAAACACCAATTGTTTATTGACTTTATTTGGGGCCTCAGAAAAGCAGAATCACAAACAGAATGGTTCAATCAACATTCTAACTATGGAAGCATTTGTATCCGTTACCAACTCAGTAAAAGAACAGACGATTTTTAAACATGACTCAACCCATTCAAGAACAAATTGTTGCTTTGGTACAAGAACTCAAACAACATAACTACAACTATTATGTGTTGTCAAAGCCAAGTATTTCTGATTTTGAGTTTGACCAAAAGCTCAAACAACTCGAACAATTAGAACAAGCAAACCCAACATTTGTATTAGCAGACTCTCCTACTCAAAGAGTTGGTGGTTCTCCTACCAAACAATTCAAACAGGTTGCGCATAAATACCCCATGTTGAGCTTAGGCAATACCTATAACGAAACAGACTTGGATGAATTTGACCAACGCATCAAAAAAACAATAGAAAGCACTGTCAATTATGTTTGTGAACTCAAATTTGATGGATTAGCCATTGGGCTTACTTATACAAACGGAAAATTAACTCAGGCAGTAACCAGAGGAGATGGAACGGTTGGAGACGATGTCACCGAAAATGTTAAAACCATTTTATCAATTCCACAGCAGCTCAAAGCTGGCAATTATCCTGCAACTTTTGAAATAAGAGGTGAGGTATTGATGCACAAAGCAACTTTCCAAAAACTAAACCAAAAGTTTGCCAAAGAACTTGAAGCAAAAGGTTTTGACGAGGAAGAAATCAAAGACCAATTGTATAAAAATCCAAGAAATTTAGCATCTGGTACGCTCAAAATGCAAGATCCAAAAGAGGTAGCCAAAAGACCTTTAGATGCCTTTTTATATTATATTTATACAGATACTCCTCTCAAGCCTACCCACTTTGAACAACTGCAATTGGCCGCCGAATGGGGCTTCCAGGTAGACAAACATGCCAAAGTTTGCAACTCAATTGAAGAGGTAAAGCAATACATCCAATACATTGAATCTATTAAAGATGAACTCAGTTTTGAAATAGATGGTATTGTTATCAAAGTAAATGCAATTGCCCAACAAGAAGAATTGGGGTTTACAGCTAAAAATCCAAGATGGGCTATATCTTATAAGTACAAAGCCGCATCAGCTTTAACCCATTTAAAAGGGATTAGTTACCAAGTTGGTAGAACAGGCGCCATTACTCCGGTAGCAGAATTGGAACCTGTTTTATTGGCTGGAACCACGGTAAAAAGAGCCAGTTTATACAATGCCGATGAAATTACCCGATTGGGTTTATGTGAAAACGATTGGGTATTTGTAGAAAAAGGAGGAGAAATCATTCCAAAGATTACAGCAGTTGCAACCGAAAAAAGAGGCTTATTTGCCAATCCATATGTATTTACAGTTACTTGCCCAGAATGCAACGCGCCTTTAATTCGCAGAGAGGGAGAAGCGGTACATTATTGCCCCAATGAAAGCAATTGCCCCCCACAATTAATTGGTAAAATTGAACATTTCATAGGTAGAAAAGCCATGAACATTGATGGATTGGGAGCAGAAACAATCGGTGGCTTATATAGAAAAGGGCTCATTCAAAACTATGCTGATTTGTATTCGCTGCAAGCTAGCGATTTATTGGGTTTAAGTTTTGAAATTGGAGAAGAGGGTTCAAAAAAGTCGAGGTCCTTGCAAGAAAAATCGGTACAAAACATATTGGCAGGAATTGAAGCCAGTAAACAAATTCCTTTTGAAAGGGTATTGTTTGCATTGGGTATTAGAATGGTGGGTGAAACCGTTGCCAAAAAATTGGCCAAGCATTTTGGCAATATTGAAAACATTGCTCAAGCAGATGCAAATACATTGTCAGGGGTATTTGAAATTGGAGAGAAAATAGCCGAACAAATTGTGCGTTATTTCAGCGATCCAAATAATTTACAAATCATTGAACAGTTAAAAACAGCAGGTTTATTATTTGAATCAAGCGCCAATCAAGCCCAACTATTGAGCAATAAATTGGCAGGCAAAACAGTATTGGTTTCAGGTACTTTTAGCATGAGTAGAGATGCACTCAAACAATTAATAGAGCAACATGGTGGTAGAAATGTAAGCGCTGTTTCTAAAAGTTTAAGTTTGTTGGTAGCTGGAGACAAAATGGGTCCAGAAAAATTGGCAAAAGCTACTCAAATGGGTGTAAAGATAATCACAGAAAATGAACTGCTTGAAATGCTCAAATCAGTTTAAATTTACTTATTTTCGTATTGATGCAATTGCTCGAAAATATTAAAACCGAAATTGGCAAATTGATTTTAAACAAATCGTTTACCAAACGCGTTGCTATGCGTGTAATGCCTGATTTTGCTCGAATGCAATCGGTTGCAATTTTGTACGATGCCAGCAATAAACAACAAGAAGAAGAAGTTGCACATTTTGCAGCTTTTCTGAGAGACCAAGGGAAAAAGGTAATGATGATGGGCTTTGTGAACGAAAAAAACCTCCCCTACCAAAAAAAATTTCACATCAGTTCTCAATTTTTTTGGAAAGAGTACCTCAATTTTTTTAACCTACCTGATAAAATAAAACTCAGTGGTTTTATCAATGAAGAATACGACCTTTTGATCAATCTTTATACCGCATACAGCTTACCCTTGTTGGCTTTGTCTTCCTATAGCAATGCCAGCTACCGAATAGGAGCAAAATTTGAAGGTGCAGATACATTCAATGAAATTTTAATTGATGGTTCAAGCCATTCTTTGTTTGAATTGGGTTTACACATGGTTCATTATTTAAAAAGTTTACGCAAGCAATGAACCAAAAACAATATCCAGTAATGGAACATTTCTATACCTTACAGGGTGAAGGAAATTTTACCGGTCAGGCTGCCTATTTCATTCGATTGGGGGGTTGTGATGTGGGTTGTGTTTGGTGTGATGTCAAAGAAAGTTGGGATGCCACCAATCACCCTCAAATGCGCATTGATGAATTGTTAAAAGCCATCTCACTTACTCCAGCAAAAATAGTTGTTATTACTGGAGGAGAACCACTTTTGCACCAATTAGATGAGCTCTGCCAGGCTTTGAATGAGAATGGATTAAGAACCCATATAGAAACATCTGGATCTTCACCATTGAGTGGACTCTGGAATTGGATCTGTTTGTCACCCAAAAAATTCAAACCGGCTTTAGCAGAAGTAATTGCTGTTGCCGATGAATTAAAAATAATTGTATTTAACAAGTCTGATTTTGAATGGGCTCAGCAGTTTGCAAAACAAGCAAAACCAACTTGTAAATTGTATTTACAACCAGAATGGGACCAGCAAGAAAAAATGCTACCTATGGTTGTAGATTTTGTAAAAGCACATCCCAATTGGCAAGTTAGTTTACAGACTCATAAATACATGCAAATTCCTTAATTCGATTGCGGTGACTGATGACTTGGCATTCCATTCTGATGAAGCTTTGGCAACATTTGCAGATGTTGTGCTGCCTTTACATTTACAAAGAACCTATACCTATCGCATTCCACTAGAATTTGAAAAAACAGTTCAACCAGGCATGCGCGTTGCCGTTCAGTTTGGTGCAAAAAAAGTGTATTCCGGAATTATACAGTTGGTTCACCACAAGCCACCTGTTGGTTATGAAGCCAAATACATTTTATCTTTCATTGATGATGCACCCATATTAGGTACAGATCAACTTAAATTTTGGGAATGGATTGCGAGCTATTATTGCGCTCATTTAGGCGATGTCATGCAATTGGCTTTACCTGCAGCATTAAAATTAGAAAGTGAAACCACTGTTTGTTTAGCCGAAGATTTTGAGGAACAAAGTATAGAATTAGACGACCGAGAATACTTAATTATAGAGGCTTTACATCTGAGAAAAGAACTCCGCATTCAGGATATTGAGGCCATTCTTCAACTAAAAAACACCTTACCCTATTTAAAAAGTTTGGTGAGTAAAAATGCCATCGTTTTAAAAGAAAACTTAGCAGACAAATACAAAGAAAAAAAAATCACTTGTTTGCGTTTTGCAGCTCATTTAGCTTCAGAACATGCGCTTCAGGAAGTTTTTACTTTGTTAGAGAAAAAAGAAAAGCAGTTGGCTGTTTTGATGTGTTGCTTTCAATTGCAGCAACAAATGCCTCATATTCCTAAAAAAACCATTTTAGAAAAAACAGGAGTCAGCGATTCATCTATTCAAACATTGATTAAAAATGGTTACCTAGAATCTTATCAGCTAACCATTGACCGCATTCAATTGGAAGCATTACCACCTCAAGAATTCAGTTTAAACGACATTCAAACGGCTGCATTCAATAACATTGAAACCTTTTACCAAGAAAAAGATGTGGTATTGTTACACGGCATTACTTCGAGTGGTAAAACACATGTTTATGTGAAATTAATTGAAGCGCAAATAAAGGCAGGCAAACAAGTATTGATGTTACTGCCTGAAATTGCCTTGACGGCTCAAATCATTCAAAGACTCAAAAAATATTTTGGCAACACTTGTATGGCTTTTCATAGCAAATTCAGTGATGCCGAGAGGGTTGAAATCTGGAACAAAGTAAACAAACAAGAAGTTCAACTCATTATAGGTGCAAGGTCTGCTTTGTTTTTGCCCTTTCATGCATTGGGCTTGGTCATTGTTGACGAAGAGCACGAAAGCTCCTACAAACAACAAGATCCTGCACCCAGGTACCATGCAAGAGAATCGGCCATTATGTTAGCCAAAATGATGGGTGCAAAAGTATTGTTAGGTTCTGCAACTCCATCTATAGAAAGTTATACCAATGCACTCAATGGCAAATACGGATTGGTAGAAATGCATCAAAGGTTTGGAGAAATTCCTCAACCCGAAATGGTATTGGCAAACCTTGCAGAAGAAAACAGAACTAAAACAATTGTTGGCAATTATTTCTCAAGCACTTTGGTGAATGCCATTCAAACGGCTCTCAATAACCAAGAGCAAATCATTTTGTTTCAAAACCGCAGGGGTTATGCCCCTATTTTAGAATGTGAAACCTGTAAATGGATTCCAAAGTGTATCAATTGCGATATCAGTCTCACTTATCACAAATACAACCAATCTTTGAGTTGTCATTATTGTGGCTATCAAATTCAATACCCTTCTAATTGCCATGCATGCCACTCAAGTTTTTTAAATTTAAAAGGCTTTGGCACCGAAAAACTGGAAGATGAAATTGGTATTTTGTTTCCAGCAGCCAGAATTGCCCGTTTAGATTTTGATACCACCAGAACCAAACATGGACACGAAAAAATCATTCAAGATTTTGAGTCGCATGCTGCAGATATTTTAATTGGCACACAAATGCTCAGTAAAGGTTTGGACTTTGAAAAAGTATCATTGGTGGGAGTTGTTAATGCCGACCAACTGCTATTTTTCCCTGATTTCAGAGCCCATGAACGCGCCTTCCAACTGATTGCTCAGGTTTCGGGTAGAGCCGGTAGAAAACACAAACAAGGAAAAGTAATTGTTCAAACTGCCAACCCTTCACACCCAGTAATTCAATTTATTTTACAATCAGACTACAAAGGTTTGTACAATTTCGATTTATTGGAGCGTAAAAAATTTGGGTATCCCCCAGAAAAAAGAATCATTAAACTTTCTATCAAACACAAAGATTTAAAAATAGCCAAAGAAGCTTCATGGCAACTCAAACAATTGCTAAGTCCATTGTTTAAAGAACAAATACTCGGCCCTGAGGCACCATTTGTTTCTAAAATCAGAAACTATTATATCCGTGAAATTCTGCTAAAAATTGACAAAGAAGACAAACAATTGGGTTATTTAAAACAAGGCATTTTATTTCACATTCAACAACTCAACAAACATCCACACTACAAATCTGTATGGGTGAGCATTGATGTTGACCCTGTATAAACTCTTATTGAATCCTTTTCATTCTGGCCATAAAAAAGCCATCAAAACCACTTTCAGAAGGCAAAATGGTTTTCATTTCTTCCAATTCAAAATTGGTATTTTTAGCTAAAAATGTTTGTACCTGTTGTTCGTTTTCACTCGGAAAAATACTGCAGGTTGCATATACCATTTTGCCTCCAATTTTCACCATCGAGGCGTAATTGGTAACAATTTCTTGTTGGGTATGGTGTAAGCGTTCAATGAAACCAGCATCTAATTTCCATTTGGCATCTGGATTGCGTTTGAGCACACCCATACCTGAACAGGGCACATCTAACAACAAACGGTCTGCACTGTCTGCTAATTTCTTAATGGTTTTGGGTCCTTCAATTAAACGGGGTTCTACATTGCTCACTCCTGCTCTTCTACCACGCTTTTTCATTTCGTCCAACTTCCATTGCTCTGTATCCATTGATATAATGCGGCCTTTGTTACCCATTACAGCTGCCATGTGAAGTGTTTTACCTCCAGCTCCTGCACAGGCATCTATGACACGCATTCCTGGTTCTATTTGTAAAAATGGCACTACCAATTGAGACGATGCATCTTGTACTTCAAACAAACCTTCTTTGAATTCAGGAGTAATGAATAAATTTTGTCTTTGGTCTAATCGCAATCCGTCTTTACAACCTTCAATGACATGCGTTTTAATTTCTCTAGCAGCCAAGCTAGCAGCCAATTGGTCTTTGGTAGTCTTTAATAAATTTACCCTAATAACAACTGGTGCTGTATCGTTTAAAGCTTCGGCTTCTTTGTTCCATTGCTTGCCTAACTCTTTTACACCCATTTCGTCCATCCAATCAGGGAAAGAATAAATGAATTTTCTTTTGGTTTTAAGTTGGTTGTAGGTATGTTCTATTTTTTTAGGATCAACGTTTCTAAACTCTTGCCAATCGGGAATTCTTACACCTTTTACAACTTGCCAAGTTCCAAATAAAGTAAACAAATTGGGTTCATTCAACTCGTGGTTTTCTAATGCTGCACAAGTGGTAATGAGGCGCCAAAACCTAACCATTTCATAGGTATTTTCAGCAATGAATGCGCGGTCTCTTGCCCCCCATCTGTTGTCAGACTTTAACAATCTTTCCAATACTTTGTCAGCATATTTAGATTCTTCAAAAATCTGATAGATGGCGCTGTTAACAGCTTTGATTAAATTGAGATGAAATTTCAAATGAGTTGTGTTAGGTGTTTATACTAAATCTTCTTCTACTTCTAAATCATAAACCATGTCTTTTTCGATGCGCAAATTGTCTATGATAAAGTTTTGTCTGTCCATGGTGTTTTTTCCCATGTAATATTCTAATAATTTCTGAATAGGCTGGTCATTCATTAATACAACTGGTTGCAAGCGCATTTCTTCTCCAATAAATAAGCCAAACTCTTCAGGAGAAATTTCGCCCAATCCTTTGAATCGGGTAATTTCTGCTTTGATGCCTAATTCAGTAATGGCTGCTTGTCTTTCTTGGTCGTTGTAACAATAAATTGTTTTTTGTTTGTTTCTTACTCTAAACAAAGGAGTTTCCAAAATAAACAAATGGTTGTTTTTTACCAGATCAGGGAAAAACTGCAAAAAGAATGTCAGCAACAGCAAGCGAATGTGCATGCCATCCACATCTGCATCTGTTGCAATGACTATGCGGTTGTATCTTAAATCTTCAATGCTTTCTTCAATATTGAGTGCATGTTGTAACAAATTAAACTCTTCATTTTCATACACCACTTTTTTAGTTAAACCATAGCAATTCAATGGCTTTCCTCTTAAACTAAAAACTGCTTGAGTTTCTACTTGGCGTGATTTGGTAATAGATCCACTAGCACTGTCTCCTTCTGTAATAAACAGAGTGGTTTCGTACTTGCGGTCATCTTTGCTCTCGTTTAAATGAAACCTGCAATCTCTGAGTTTCTTATTGTGTAAATTGGCTTTTTTGGCTCTTTCATTGGCTAGTTTTTTAATGCCTGCCATTTCTTTGCGCTCTCTTTCACTTTGCAATATCCTTCTTTGCAAGGCATCGGCAGTTTCAGGATGTTTGTGTAAAAAATCGTCTAAGGATTTCTTTAAAAAATCAATGACAAACTGTTTTACAGTAGGTGAGTCTGTTGGGGCCATATTGGTTGAACCCAATTTGGTTTTGGTTTGACTTTCAAAAACAGGTTCTTGAACACGTATACTCACTGCTGCAATGATGCTGGCTCTGATATCGGCTAAATCAAAATCCTTTTTATAAAACTCTCTTACCGTTTTGGCAAAAGCTTCTCTGAAAGCATTCAAATGGGTTCCGCCTTGTGTGGTATGCTGACCATTCACAAAAGAATAATATTCTTCACCGTATTGGTTTTCATGTGTTAAAGCTACTTCAATGTCTTCCCCTTTTAAATGGATAATTGGATACCTGAGTGCTTCTTCATTGGTTTTTCTTTTTAACAAATCCAATAGTCCATCTTTTGACAAGAACTTTTGATCGTTGAACCAAATAATTAAACCTGCATTGAGGTAAACATAATTCCAAATCATGTTTTCAATGTATTCATTGATATACCTGAAATGCTTGAATATACTGTCATCGGCAATAAAAGTAACCAAAGTTCCATTGGGTTCAATGGTATTTTCTAAAGGGTAATCATTAACCAATTGACCTTTTTCAAAACTTGCTGCTTTGGTTTTACCATCACGGTAAGATTGAACCCTAAACGAAGCCGATAATGCGTTAACGGCTTTTGTTCCAACTCCATTTAAACCAACCGATTTTTTAAATGCTGCTGAATCATATTTACCTCCAGTATTGATTTGAGATACACATTCAATGACTTTTCCTAGTGGAATGCCACGGCCATAATCTCTAATAGAAACTTTATTTTCACTCAATTTGATATCAATTTGTTTGCCATTTCCCATGACAAATTCATCAATACAATTGTCTATGACTTCTTTCAATAAAATATAAATACCATCATCCATTGAGCTGCCATCGCCCAATTTACCAATGTACATACCAGGCCTTAAACGGATATGTTCTCTCCAATCTAAAGACCGAATGCTACTCTCATCATATTTAACTGTTTCGTCTGCTGCCATTTTAGTGCTATTATCAATGTAAAAATAATAGGAGCCAATGAAATTTGACTCCTATCTTATTCACAAGTTTGTGGATGAATTTAACGATTGTTGGAATTGGAATACATTAGCTAGCCAAGGCCTTTAAACTCTGTTCCAATACCTGAATTTTTTGAATGGCATCTTGTTTTTTCTGTCTTTCTTTTTCAACCAATTCAGGCTTGGCATTGCTGACAAATTTTTCGTTGCTCAATTTGGCATCTACAGATTTCATGAAACCTTGTAAATAGTCAATTTCTTGCTCTATTCTTGTTTTTTCAGCAACGATGTCTATTTGCAGATCCAATGCTACCAAAATTTCGTCTGTACTGACAGGTAATGAAACCAAATTACCAGATGCATTGGCCTGTTGGTCAAATGTCATTTGTCCAATATTGGCCATTTTTTTAATTAAAAATTCATGGTTTGCATACACTTGTTCGTTAGCAGCTTTTACTGTAACATTTAGCAATTCTTTAGGGCTCAAACCTTTTGAATTTCTTAAATTCCTAATAGCTGTAATGGTTTCAAAAACCACTGCCATGTCTACTTTATTTACATTTGTAGGCACCGGATAGCTGGCCAAACAAATGCTCTCGTTTGCTGCTCTGGTATAGAGTTGTTGCCAAATTTCTTCACTTACAAAAGGCATAAACGGATGCAACAATTTGAGCAATTCTTCAAAACTAGCAATGGTTTGTTGGTAGGTAGTTTCGTTAATGGGTTGTTGGTAGGCAGGTTTGATCATTTCTAAGTACCAAGCACAGAAATCATCCCAAATGAGTTTGTAAACCAACATCAATACCTCGCTCAATTTGTATTCATTGAACTTGGTTTCAATTTCAGCTAATACTTCATTGAACCTGTGTGTAAACCAGGCAGAACTATTTTGGTTGCTTTTTAAGATTTCTTCAGCAAATTGGGCATCTGGCAATACTTCCCATGATTTTACCAATTTGAAAGCATTCCAAATTTTGTTTCCAAAATTTCTACCTTGCTCAACCAAACCTTCATCAAATAAAATATCATTTCCTGCTGGAGAACACAACAACATACCCATGCGCACGCCATCTGCTCCGTATTGGGCAATTAAATCAAGAGGATCAGGTGAATTACCCAAACTCTTACTCATTTTACGGCGTTGCTTGTCTCTAACAATACCCGTGAAATAAACATTCTTAAATGGTTTTTCGCCTCTCCATTCATAACCTGCCATGATCATTCTGGCAACCCAAAAAAACATGATTTCTGGTGCAGTCACTAAGTCGTTGGTTGGGAAATAATATCCAATATCTTTATTCTTTGGATCTTCAAATCCATCAAATACAGAAATAGGCCACAACCAAGAACTGAACCAGGTATCTAATACATCTTCATCTTGGGTTAAAATGCCATTGTAATCTGGACCCAATTTTGCCAATGCAGTTGCTTTGTCTTTGGCTACAACCAATAGTTTACCACTTTCATCATACCAAGCTGGTATTTGTTGTCCCCACCACAATTGTCTAGAAATACACCAGTCTTTGATGTTTTCTATCCAATGTCTGTAAGTATTTTTTAGATTGGCCGGATGAAATTGAATTTCATCGTTCATTACCGCATCCAATACCTGTGGATTTTTCTCCATAAATTTCTTCATGTTCACCCACCATTGAAGCGTTAATCTTGGTTCAATCACAGCTCCAGTTCTTTCACTGGTTCCAACCTGGTTCTTGTATTCTTCTATTTTCTCTATGTAACCAGCCTCTTCTAAATCAATAGCAATTTGCTTGCGAACAGCAAATCTGTCTTTACCAATATACCTTTGGTCAGCAGCCAAATCATTTAAAAAACCTTCTTCTGTTAAAATATCAATCACTGCCAATTGGTATTTTTTTCCCAATTCGTAATCATTTTTATCATGGGCTGGTGTTACTTTTAAACATCCAGTTCCAAAGTCAACGGCTACATATTCATCTGCTATTACATACACCTCTCTGTTGGTAAAAGGCACCTTTACTTTTGCACCTACTAAATGCGCGTAGCGTTCATCATTGGGGTTTACAGCAATAGCGGTATCAGCCAAAATGGTTTCAGGCCTTGTAGTAGCAATTACAATATAGTCTTTGTTCCAAGCATTTTCATGAGTGGCCTTGGTTGATGAACCTGCAACAATGGGGTATTTTAAGAAATACAATTTAGAAACTACTTCTTTGTAGATGACTTCTTCATCACTCAATGCTGTTTTGCCTTGAGGATCCCAGTTGACCATGCGAAGTTCTCTGTAAATAAGTCCTTTTTCGTATAAATCAATAAATACCTCTGTTACAGCATTGCTCAGCTTTTCCTCCATGGTAAAACGGGTTCGGCTCCAATCACAACTTGCACCTAATTTCTTGAGTTGTTCTAAGATAATACCTCCATACTTGTCTTTCCATTCCCAAGCATGTGCTAAAAATTCGGTTCTGCTTAAGTCTGATTTTTTAATACCTTTTTCTCTGAGTAACTGTACCACTTTGGCTTCGGTTGCAATAGACGCATGGTCTGTTCCTGGAACCCAACACGCATTTTTACCTTGCATTCTGGCTCTGCGAATTAACACATCCTGAATGGTATTGTTTAACATGTGACCCATGTGTAATACTCCTGTTACATTGGGTGGTGGAATAACCATTGTAAAGGGCTCTCTATCGTCAGGAACTGACTTAAAAAAATCGTTTTTTATCCAATATTGGTACCATTTGTCTTCAAAAGTAGCTGGATTGAATTTTGCAGCTTCTGTAGGTATTGGTTGATGACTCATTGTAATTGAATTTTATATGTTTGATTGTAAAAAAGAAAACAAAAGCCCCGACTCATCAATTGTGAACCGGGGCTGTTTGCTTCAGTTATTTTATCTTACCCTCTTCTTTCTTTAACTTTAGCTTTTTTGCCTTTGGCTGCACGTAAATAGAACAAACGCGCTCTACGCACTTTACCACGACCGACCAGTTCGATTTTGTCGATGTTTAAGCTATATAAAGGGAAAATACGCTCTACGCCAATTCCGTTAGAAATTTTACGTACGGTAATGGTTTCATTCAAACCAGCGTTTCTGCGTTGCAAAACAATACCTTGGTACTGCTGAATACGCTCTTTGTTACCCTCACGAATTTTGTAATGTACATTAACAGTGTCACCAGCTCTGAAAGCTGGGAAGTTTTTTTCTTGGGTAAACTCTTGTTCAACAAATTTTATCGCGTCCATGATTCTAGTGTCTTTGTTCTAAATTTAGGACTGCGAAAATAAGCATTAAACATTAAAATCAAACACCTTTTTATAAATTATTTTTTATTTCCCTTTTTGAGCGTGGATAAATCCTCCTTTAACAAATTCGGACGGCGTTCTTTTGTGCGTTCTAAGCTCTGTTCGTGGCGCCATTCATCTATTTTAGCTTGGTGTCCTGATAATAGTACATCTGGTACAGGCCATCCTTTATAATTTGCAGGACGGGTATAAACTGGAGGACTAATTAAATCATCTTGAAAAGAATCGCTCAAGGCAGAAGTTTCATCTCCCAATACACCTGGAATGAGCCTCACTATGGCATCAACCATTACTGCTGCAGGCAACTCCCCTCCTGTTAATACAAAATCGCCTAAAGAAAGTTCTCTGGTTACCAAATGGGTTCTTACTCTCTCATCTACCCCTTTGTAATGCCCACATAAAAACACCAAATGTTTTTTTCCCGACAACTGGTTTGCTATTTTTTGGGTAAATGGCTCTCCATCTGGGCTCATGTATATCACTTCGTCTATGGGCCCATATTGTTGAATAGCTTCTAAACAGGTATCTATGGGTTGTATGCCCATGACCATTCCTGCACCTCCACCAAAAGGGTAGTCGTCTACTTTTTTGTGTTTATTTTCTGAATGGTCTCTGATATTGTGCAATGCTATTTGAACAATTTCTTGAGCCATTGCGCGTTTGAGAATTGATTCACTCAAAGGGCCTTGAAAAATTTCAGGAAATAGCGTGAGTATGTCGATTCGCATGGCTGCAATTTACAAAAAAATAAAGCAAGCCTGCTAAATTTTGCTATTTTTAAATAGATTTGATCATGAAGATTTTAAAGCTATTGGTATTTTTAGTTTTGCCTCAGTTTATATGGAGTCAATCTAAGTCTCATTTAAATGTGCCACTATTGGCAACTACTACCGATAAAGGCAAGGCTGTTAATTACAATGCGTTGGGATTGGGTGTTTTGCCATCTGCTGAGTTAATGGCTGGCGGTAACCATGTCAATTACCGCAGGCATGGTTTTGGTATCAGCTGGCGAGTGGGCGTTCAAGCAATACTAGATATAAAAAAAATGAACCTAAGCGAAATAGCATTTGACAATGCTCAAAAAAACGCTTGGCTTTCTGGAAATAAAGCAACACAATATGTTTACAGTGTCAATTTTAATTATGTAAAATCAATCACTAAAAAAATACCTTTTTATGCAGGTTTAGGCATGACAAGAATTCGTAAATTAGATGAAGTAAATGCCTATGGAGATCCAACCGCAAAGGCTTGGATTGTAAATGACAAAGAAACTGGTTTTGCCTTGAATTTTGGAGCAGGTATTTTTTTACCTATTACCAGTAGGCTCATTTTAAATGTAGGTTACGACAACTTGCCACAAACTGTTTTTATAGGCATTTGTATAGCAAGTCCTTATAACTGGGAAGACATTGACATGTGGTAATTATAAACTCAGAATACCTTCAGGTAAATCTACTTCTATGATTTGCTCTTCTTCATCTAGGCCAAGCACAATTGGCTCAACTGCTGGAATTAAACATTCGTTGCCATTGTAAGTAGTTTTTAACAATACCTGCATGGGCATTTCAATTACTTCTTCTACCTTACCAATCAAACCATGTTTGGTATCAATGATTTCGAAACCAATTAATTGGTCAGAGATTTCTTTTTGCCTGCGTAGCCCTTTTTTCCTAGGCAACAAAAAAGGTAAGCCAATCAATTCAATGGCTTTATCAACGGTATCTATGCCCTTGAGTTGCACAATCCATTCAGTTGGATTGCTCTGCTTTAGCTCAGCTATATAAAACGGAACGGGCTTTTCTCGAATTTCGAGAAAAGCCCATTCAGTTATTTTTTCTTTTTGAAGCAATTGAATTTTAATTGCTCCAAAATTTCCATGCGTTTTGAGAACCGTTCCAACTAGATCAAAATCTTTTCTGTTGATGGTTTTCAAATGAATTTGAATTATTCAGCAGGTGCTTCAGTTGATTCAACTGTAGTTTCAGCTGCTGGTGCTTCTTCTGCTGATTCCATTGCTGGAGTTTCTTCAGCAGTTACTTCAGCAGCTTGCGCTTCAGCGTTTGCAGCAGCAATTTTAGCAGCAATTTTCTCTGCTCTTGCGGCACTTGCTTTAGTTTCATCAGCTAATTTAGCAGCCAATTTGTCTTTTGCACCTGAACTAACACGGGTTTTGTGTTGTTCAATTTTTGTAATTTTCTCGTTTTCCCAAGCTGCAAATTTTGCATCAGCTTGTTCTTGAGTAATAGCACCTTTAGCAACACCAAGACTTAAGTGTCTTTTCATCATGGCACCTTTGTAAGAAAGGATTGCACGACAAGTGTCTGTAGGCTGAGCGCCGTTTTGTAACCAATAAACCGCACGATCTACATCTAGATCAATCGTTGCCGGTTGAGTTTGAGGAAGGTATGAACCAATCTTCTCGATAAATTTACCATCCCTCGGAGCACGTGAATCCGCCACCACTACGTGGTAAAAAGGTGCTTTAGAGCGTCCTTGACGCTGTAACCTGATTTTTACTGACATATGTTTTTTGTTTTAACCCAATGGTCTCCAGTTCCATTAGGGGTCGCAAAAATGCAAACTTTTAAGATAAAAAGCAAACAATAACAAGATTTTAAGCCTGCTTTTTAAAAGATATTGAAATGAATTAAGGATTCACTCTCACTATTTTATATTGTCCAGCTCTGATTTGAAACCACAACTGACCATCATTTCCAATCATGGCTCCAGATTTATTTCTGTATATTTCCATGGGATTTTGATGTAAAATTTGTTCCACAAATTCAGGCCCAAATATGAGGTCAAAATCTCTGATAAAATCTGCTCTACTAGGGTAACCGGGAATAGGAAATGCAACTACACCCGCTATTCTTTCTTTGTTGCGGTCCATTACATCCCATTGAAAATGTTCAAAGAACTTGATAAACCTCTTGGCATTCGGAAAACCAGCTTGGTCCCAACTCATGCAAATGGTACTGTCCCTGAATAATTGTCTTTTACTTTGATAGGGGTTGGCAAGGGTATAATCAATTACCTCGGCGTTTAAACTTGGAATTGATCCACCTGTAGGTTTATACCTAAAAGTTCTTGTAATTTTGGTACTGTCTGCATGCAATTCTATGTGTGCAATTGGCTCGTTACAAGCCAAAAACAACCCAATCATTCCAACAATTCCAAAGAGAACCTTTTTCATTTTAAATGCCTGTATAATTATGAGGAGTAATTTGTAACAATTCCAATTTTACTTGCTCACTTACCTGCAAGGTATGGATAAAATTTTTAATTTGCTCTGGACCTATGTGTTCGTTGGTTCTGGTAAGCGCTTTTAAGGCTTCGTATGGTTTTTCGTAGCCTTCTCTTCTTAAAATGGTTTGAATGGCTTCTGCAACAACAGCCCAATTTTGTTCCAAATCTGTATGCAATTTGTTTTCATTCAATAACAACTTATTCAAGCCTTTTAAAATAGATTGCATGGCAATGAGTTGATGTGCCAATGGAACTCCTACATTTCTTAAAACAGTACTGTCTGTTAAATCGCGTTGCAAACGAGATATTGGTAGTTTATCGGCCAAATGCGCAAATAGGGCATTTGCAATGCCTAAATTACCTTCTGCATTTTCAAAATCAATTGGATTAACTTTATGAGGCATGGCACTTGAACCCACTTCTCCCGCTTTGAGTTGTTGTTTGAAATATTCCATTGAAACATATTGCCAGACATCTTTACAAAAATCCAACAAGATGGTATTGATGCGCATATTGGCATGGCAGAATGCGGCCAAGTGGTCGTAATGTTCTATTTGTGTGGTGTATTGAGAGCGACTGAGGTTTAAGGTATTGTTTACAAATTCATTGGCAAATGTTACCCAATTGATGCTTGGATAGGCCACATGATGGGCATTGAAATTTCCGGTTGCGCCTCCAAATTTTGCTGAAAATGGCACTTGTTTTAAAGCTTTTAATTGAAGTTCAAGTCTTTCAACAAATACTTTCCATTCTTTACCTAAAAGTGTTGGGGATGCAGGCTGGCCATGTGTTTTAGCCAACATTGGTATTTTTGCCCAATCTTCAGATTGACTGGTTATTTTTTGCAATACTTGCTCCATGATAGGTAACATTTCTTGCTCAAATGCCATTTTTAGACTTAAAGGTATGGCAGTATTGTTGATGTCTTGAGAGGTCAATCCAAAATGAATGAACTCTGCAGCCTCACTGATGTTTAATTTTTCAAAAGCCTCTTTTAAAAAATACTCAACGGCTTTTACATCGTGATTGGTTGTTTTTTCAATTTCTTTGATTCTTAATGCATCAGATTCACTGAAATTCAGATACAGGTTTTGGAGTGGCTGTTCCATTTTTTTCAGATCAAACTGAGCCAATTGAGGCAAAGGCAATTTACACAGCGCTATAAAATAGCCTACTTCAATTTGAACCCTGTATTTGATTAAGCCAAACTCACTGAAATAATTACTTAAGTTTTTAGTGAGTTTGTTGTACCTGCCGTCTACCGGACTAATCGCATAAAGTTCAGAATTTGAATTGCTCATTTTATTAAATAAAACGCAAAAATAAGCCAAACTATTTGAACTGAAAGCAAAAAATAACAGGGCAATCTGCTTTCCATTGTATATTTACAGCCAATTCTAACACAATGAAACAATTTTTTAAATTTACATTGGCCAGCATGTTTGGTTTTTTATTGGCAGGTGTTGTAGGATTTTTCTTGCTAATAGGGGCTGTTGGGGCTTTAACAAGTGGGGTAAGCGAAGAAGCCGAAACGATTCAAGTACCTGAAAACAGTATCCTTCATTTGAAAATCAATTATACCATTCCTGAAAGAGGTAATAAAGGAAGCATAGATTTTAGCATGTTTGGCATGCCTGGATTTGGTAAAGAAATGGGCTTACAAGATATTGTAAAAACCATCAATGATGCTGCTGTTGATGAGCATATCAAAGGCATCTATTTAGATTTAGACTTAAACAGTCAAAGCTTTGCAACTGTAGAAGAAATACGTAAAGCATTATTTGCATTTAAAAAGCAACAAAAATTTGTGGTAGCCTATGCCGAAATGATGGATGAATATGGCTATTATTTGGCATCAACTGCCGATAAAATATATATGAACCCCAACGGAACATTGGTTTTAAACGGATTGGCGTCTGAAGTGGTGTATTTAAAAGATGCATTAGATAAAATTGGATTGGAACCACAACTCATCAGACATGGTAAGTTTAAATCGGCAGGCGAACCTTTTATTGCCAATAAAATGAGCAATGAAAACAGGGCTCAAATTGAAAGCTATTTGGGATCATTGTACCATCATTTTGTTGAACAAATTGCCAAAGACCGTAAAAAGGATAAAGCATTTGTACATGCGGTTATCAATGAATTAAAAATTCAACAAACCAAACAAGCAGTAGATCTAGGAATGATTGATGGCATTTTGTATGAAGACCAAGTAAAAGCAGAATTGCAGCAACTTTGCCAATTGCCCAAAGATCAGGACCCTCATTTTATAAGCTCAAACAAATATAAAAACACCAATGTAAAACAGGCTGCAACTACTGACCAAATAGCGGTTTTGTATTGCAATGGAGAAATTGTATCGGGTAAAAGCAATGATGGTAATATTGGATCTGTTAGCATTTGTGAGCAACTCAAAAGAATCAGAAAAGACAACAATATAAAGGCTTTGGTTTTAAGGATTAACTCACCTGGAGGAAGTGCCCTTGCTTCGGATGTTATGTGGAGAGAAATTGAATTGGTAAAAAAATCAAAACCTGTTGTTGTTTCGATGGGAAGTGTGGCTGCTAGTGGTGGTTACTATTTGGCAGCTCCAGCCAATTGGATCATTGCACAACCCAATACCATTACAGGTTCAATAGGTGTTTTTGGTCTATTGCTGAATGCACAAAACTTATTAGAAAACAAGTTGGGTATTCATGTAGAAACCGTAAAGTTTGGTGAATATGCCGATTTGGGAATGCCCAACAGACCTTTAAACCCTTCTGAAAAACAAATTGTTCAAAACGGAGTAGATTTAATTTATACTGATTTTATTCAAAAGGTTGCACAAGGCCGAAAACTGAGTCAAGATAAAGTTGATTCCATTGCCCAAGGACGGGTTTGGAGTGGCAAAGATGCTTTAAAAATAGGTTTGGTAGACGAATTGGGTGGCTTAGACAGAGCCATAGAGGTGGCTGCTCAAAAAGCCAATTTATCAGAGTACAGAACCATTCAATTACCAGGTTTAAAAGAGCCTATTGAACAATTGTTTGAAAGTTTCAGCAGCGAAGCAGAAGCTTATTTCTTAAAGCAACAATTGGGCGCGCAATACGAATGGTTCAATGCCATAAAGAAGCAATGTAAGTACCAAGGCATTCAAACTAGAATGGATTATACCCTCAGTATTCACTAAGGGTTTATTTTGCAAAAGGCATACCTCTGAGGCTTCTTCCTGCTCCTTGCAATTTGCCAATGCTTTTCATCATTTTACGCATTTCATCAAATTGTTTGAGCAATTGGTTTACCTGCTGAATATCGGTACCACTTCCGGTTGCAATTCTTTTTCTTCTTGAGCCATTGATCAAATCGGGGTTCTTTCTTTCGGTTGGAGTCATTGAATTGATAATGGCTTCAATGCCCTTGAACGCATCGTCACTGATGTCTAAATCTTTGATAGATTTTCCAACACCAGGTATCATACCCATTAAATCTTTGAGGTTACCCATTTTCTTGATTTGCTGAATTTGGGTATAGAAATCTTCAAAAGTAAACTGGTCTTTTAATAATTTCTTTTGGAGTTTTTCAGCTTCTTGTTCGTCAAATACCGATTGGGCCTTTTCTACCAAACTCACAATATCACCCATTCCCAAAATTCTCTGAGCCATACGGTCTGGATGGAAAACATCAAGTGCTTCCATTTTTTCACCCATACCCATAAACTTGATAGGCTTGTTTACAACCGATTTAATTGACAAAGCGGCTCCACCCCTGGTATCACCATCTAATTTGGTTAAAATAACTCCTGTAAAGTCTAATACATCGTTGAAAGCTTTTGCAGTATTGACAGCATCTTGACCAGTCATGGCATCCACAACAAATAAAATTTCTTGTGGCTGAATGGCTTGCTTGATGTCGCCAATTTCTTTCATCATTTCTTCATCGATACTCAAACGGCCTGCAGTATCTATGATTAAAACCTTTGACCCAGCATCTTTAGCAGCTTTTAAGGCTTCTTTGGCAATATCAACAGGATTTTTACTGTTTTCGTTGGCATAAACAGGCACATTCAATTGTTCACCTAAAACTTTTAATTGCGCAATTGCAGCTGGTCTGTATACATCACAGGCAGCTAACATGACGGTTTTACCTTTTTTGGTTAAATAGTTAGCAAGTTTGGCACTGTGGGTAGTTTTACCTGATCCTTGCAAACCAGCCATTAAAATAATGCTCGGGCTACCGTTTAAATTGATTTCTTCAGTAGTACCACCTAATAATGCAGTTAGTTCATCACTGACAATTTTTACCATCAACTGCCCAGGCGTAACACTTGTTAACACATTGGCACCCAATGCTTTTTCTTTAACTGTATCGGTAAATTGTTTGGCAATTTTAAAATTCACATCGGCATCAATGAGTGCTTTTCTGATTTCCTTAACGGTCTCAGCTACATTGATTTCACTTATTTTACCTTGTCCTTTAAGAACTTTAAAAGCTCTGTCTAACCTACTGCTTAAATTTTCGAACATTTATTTTAGAAATTGAATGGCAAAAATAAGCATTCCTTCAGCATACTCAAACAAAAAAAATAGCTACTAAATTGGGTACAAATTGTGGGTTTTGTATGCAGGAAATTGCTGTATTTTGGAAAAAATTAGAAAGCTTCCCAATTATGAACAAACTTGTAAATTTTAAACTGGTCTTGGTTATAGCTATTTTAACCTTTGGTATTCAAGCAAGTGCCCAAGACAAATTGCTGAGTATAGAAGATGCAGTTTTGAAACAAAGAACTGCATTGGCTCCAGAGAAATTAAACCAATTGCAATGGATTCCTGGTACAGACCAATTTATTTATGTGAGCAAACAAAACAACCTTGAAGCATTGGTTAAGCAAGATGCTTTGACCCAACTTACGGATACTTTTTTGAGTATAAAAACTTTCAACTTTGCTTTTAAAAACTTGAACAGTCAAGCCAAAGATTTGAGTAGGTTTCCGGTTTTAACGGTTGTTCATGCAAATGCGTTGAGGTTTCAAGTAAACAATGCCATTTATCAGTTTAACATTGCAGAAAATACCTGTGAACTATTGGCAAAAGCTCCTGCCGATGCCGAAAATTTAGATTATGAGCCCGGTTCTCAAAACTTGGCTTATACTTATAAAAATCAATTGTGGTTACACCAAGGAAAAATTGCCAACAAACAGCTCAACAATACAGAAGCTGACAAACGAGAATTAATTACATCTGATGGCTCTCCTACCCTACATTATGGTACAGCTGTTCACAGAAATGAATTTGGAATTAACAAGGGCACATTTTTCTCGAATACAGGCAAACAACTCGCTTTCTATCAAATGAACGAGGCCATGGTTACCGAATACAAAACCATGAATTTTGATGGATTAGATACCAACCATCAAAATCTAAGCAAACCTGGCGATTTCACAACATTTAAATACCCTATGGCTGGTAATAAAAGTCATGAGGTAAAAGTGTTGGTTTACGATATTCAAAATAAAAAAACCGTTGAATTGCAAACAGGTTTACCAGCAGAACAGTATTTAACCAATATTGCCTGGAGCCCAAATGATGAATATATTTACATTGCCCATGTGAACAGGGCTCAAAACGAAATGAACTTAAAACAATACGATGCCAGAACAGGTGCATTTATTAAAGTATTGTTTACAGAAAAACACGACAAATATGTTGAGCCTGAAAAGCCGATGCTTTTTACCAAAAACAATACAGGTAATTTTATATGGATGAGCGAAAGAGATGGATTTAACCATTTGTATTTATACAGTAAAAAAGGAGACCTAATCAAACAGCTTACCAAAGGAAATTTTGCTGTGACTGAAATTTTAGGTTTCAGCGAAAATGGGGAGCAGTTGTTTTATTCTGCATTCACAGATCAAGGCATGCATAAATTGAATTATGTATTGGATTTAAAAAATGCTCATTCTTTGGTTATCAATGGAAACCCAGGCGTACACCAAGCATTAGTAAACAGCAAGGGTACTTATGCTATAGACCAATACAGCAATATCAATACCCCACGTAGAATTGTCTTGCACCAAACCAATGGCAAAGAATTGGCAACAATTTTAAATGCCTCTAATCCTTTAAAAGATTACAAAAAATGTGAAATCAAAACGTTTAGCATTGCCTCAACAGACCAATTGGTAAAATTAAATTGCAGGATGATTTTACCTCCACAGTTCGATTCAACTAAAAAGTATCCTGTGATTGTATATGTATATGGAGGTCCACATGTACAATTGGTTTCTAATAGTTGGTTGGGTCAGTCAGACATGTGGTTGTATTATATGGCGCAACAAGGTTATATCACATTTAGTTTAGATAACAGGGGTTCATTGAACAGAGGTTTGAATTTTGAAAATGCCATACACAGAAACCTGGGAAAATTAGAATTAGCAGACCAATTAGCTGGCATTCAATTTTTAAAGTCAAAACCCTATGTAGATGCCAATAAAATGGGAGTTTTTGGGTGGAGTTTTGGTGGTTTCATGAGTACCAGTTTAATGTTAAAAACTCCTGATATCTTTAAAGTTGGAGTTGCTGGTGGCCCTGTTATTGATTGGCGTTACTACGAAATCATGTACACTGAGCGTTACATGGACCAACCTCAAGAAAACCCAGAAGGCTACAAACAAGCCGATTTGTTAGGTTATACCCAAAATTTAAAGGGTAAATTATTAATGATTCATGGTAGCTCAGACGATGTGGTACTTTGGCAACACAGCCTACAATTTGTAAAAAAATGTGTAGAGGATGGGGTGTTGTTAGATTACTTTGTATATCCAGGTCATTTTCACAATGTTTTGGGCAATGACCGTGTGCATTTAATGAAAAAAATTACCCAGTATTTCAAAGAGAATTTAGGTAAATAATGGAACAAAGTTTATTGGCCTACCAATCTTCTTATGAGAATGGATTGCTCATTTTAAATGGCATTTTATTGTTTATTTTAGCAATCAGAACCTATTTGGTTCTTAAAAGTAGATCAACCCGAAATTGGCTTTGGAAAGAACATGCGGGCAGTTTTGTACTTTCATTAAAAATGGTATTTTTATTGGCTCAAATTTGTATTTGGATTGCCATTCCTCATTTGTTTTTGTTTGTTTCTACTTTCAGAATTTTTGTACATGAATGGCTGAACCAATTATTTGTATTTTTATGGTTGGCGATAGCTACACAGGAAATGATACTCTGTTTAACCTACTCCGCTAAATTAAAAACTGATTTTATTAAACGCATTTTATTTTTTTTATTGAGTATTTTCTGGTTTTTAGGCTTTGGTCTTTCTGCACTATTGGCAGAACGAGTTTGGGCTTTACCACAATCTGATAAAACAGCCACAATTGGTTTTCCTGTAAAAGGAACTTGGAGGGTGATGCATGGTGGTGCTAGTATTACCACCAATGTGCACGGAATAGATTCAACAGAATGTTACGCCATAGATTTAATCAAAACCAATGAGGAGGGTTTGTTTTTTAATCAGGGTGGACTGGCATTAACAGACCTATTTGGATTTAGAGATGCTGTATTTGCTCCCGTTTCTGGAAAAGTAGTTGCCATACTTGATACTTTAGACAACCAATCAGTGTTGCATCCGCTCGATACATTAAATCCCAATGGAAACCAATTGACGATTCTAACTAATGATGGTTTTTTGGTGAAGCTTTCTCATTTAGACAAATCATTTAATGGCATACAACTGGGCAATTCAATTACAAAAGGACAGTTGATTGGCAGGTGCGGCAGTTCGGGTAATACCCCATGGCCGTTGCTTCAAATTCAGGTGAATCATTTACAGAACAAAAAATCTGTGCCATTTCAATTTGAACAAATTCAATACAAACGTTGGGGCTGCTGGCAAACGTCTACAGATACTTATTTATTGAGAAACGATTTTGTAAAATCATTGAATTAAATGCAACTGAAACTCCTACAAGAATTGCTATTCAGAACAGACCCTATTGCCATTGGTATTGCGGCCATTTCCTTTCTATTTCTTTACTTTGGATTGAAAAGTAAATTCATTCGAAAATCGAGTTTTCAACAATATGCCATTTCAGTTTACGCATTGTTCTTTTATTTAATTGGCTGCATCGCATTTGTAGGTATGAATGCTGTTGCCAATTTCTTTTACCTCCGAGATTCATTTTTCCTGGGATTGTATTGGCTAGTGCCATTTGCTTTTTTGTGCGCTTTATGCGGTGCATTGATGGGGTATCTTATACAAGTGATCGCTTCAAAAATAGCACCTGAATTCCAGCTCAAACTCATTCATACCAGTTTGTTACTTTTACTACCCTTATTTTTGTATTTGTTTTTGATAAAGCCCTATTCTGAAATGCTGACATACGCATTTGGGCCTACTTACAAACAAACTCAATCGCAATCAATCAATGAACTTAATTTTGAAGAACTAGAAAGTATCCCTAATCAGGTATACACCCCTGCTATTCCTGCAGAAATGAACGATAGCATAGGCATTTTTGCATCAGGTAAACAATTGAAATTTCAATTGGTTGCAAACGGATTTCCATTCCAATATGCCATGGTTTATAGTAATCCAAGTGCCATATATTGCATACAAAGTAAAGTTCCTTATTTGTGTTTGCTAATTATTCATAGCACAATAGATGCAATGGCAGAACTATGGGTGATTGATCAAAGAGGGATGCTTGTGTACCGAAAATCATTTACAAACAGACCCAATCAACTCCAAATGGGTGCCGATGGAATGACCCTGCTGTTAAGCAAACAAATTGGAGCGCAATCTCCTCAAAAAATAGCGGCATTGAGGTTGAAATAAAACCTACTGATTTTTCTTAAAATAATTACAATGGTTTGTAATGCCACATGTTTCACATTTAGGTTGTCTGGCCATGCAAACATACCTGCCATGTAAAATGAGCCAATGGTGAGCCATTGCTATGTATTCTGTAGGAATGTACTTTACCAATTGTTGTTCTACGGCTAAAGGTGTTTTGGCATTTTTGGTTAGGCCAATTCTGTTGCTTACCCTAAATACATGCGTATCTACAGCCATTGCAGGTTGGTCAAACACTACACTAACAATTACATTGGCTGTTTTTCTGCCAACACCTGGCAGTTTAATCAAATCGTTGATTTGGCTAGGCACTTCAGAATTGAATTCATTCACCAATAAATTAGCCATTCCAATTAGGTGTTTGGTTTTGTTATTCGGATAACTAATGCTTCGTATATATGGAAACAAATCATCAAAAGTTGTTTGAGCCAATTTTTCTGGGGTAGGAAAATCTTTGAAGATAGCAGGGGTTACTATGTTAACTCTTTTATCTGTGCATTGAGCCGATAAAATTACCGCTACCAATAATTGAAAAGGATTGGTATAATTGAGTTCTGTTTGTGCTTCTGGCTGGTTCTCTAAAAAATAGTGGATGACCTGCTCATACCTTTCCTTGATTTTCATAGCTTCAAAATTAATTTCATTCTACTAACTTGCCAACAATATAATATGCAAACAGATGTATAGATTACCCCTCCTCATTTTATTTTTTTTTGGCTGCTTTGGTCAGTTGTTATTAGCACAAGAACTGACTATTAAACCAGCAAGTACTATTTCATATTGGAAGCAAAAAAAAACCATAAAACTGCAAGAAAAACAAGGCCAACTTCAACCTTATCAAGTTTTAAAAGGCAATAATTGGGTTTTCCAATATACTTATAATGCCGCCGATTTACCAGAAATTGCTGATGATGAATTTGCAGAAACAGTTGTTTTTGAATTGACCCCAACCTCTAAAAATAAAATCAAGCAAAAAATATCCAAAACAAAACATGCCTTTATCTACCTCAAATCATGTTATTGCAAAGATGCTGGACCTATTGAAATTAAAAAGGGTACGATTAAAGGATATAAACTAAATCCAAATACTTGGCATTTTGAGTTGACCCTTGAAGTACCAAATTTAACTGATGTTGCAACCCCTCGAAAACTGAAACATATAAAAGGTGATTTTAAGTTAGAAGCTCAATAGTTGCAAGGATTAGCTTACGCTCCGTTAGCAAACATGTTGAATCGGACGACTGAGCCGCAGTCCTAGACTAATTTGTTTGATCAGGTGGTTGAGCGGCAGTCGAAGCCTTATTGTATTTTAAATAATTCTTTTCTGAATCAACTCCGTAGGAGTTAAATATGATTAAAAAACAACCAAAGGCCATAACGCTCCGTTAGGAGTGTCATATAAAAAGCGAAGCCTAATTGTATTTGAGATAATTCTTCCGTGAATGGTCGCTTGTGAGTATTTGTTTGATTCTCACTTTTTTCTTGACAAAAAAGGTACCCAAAATTATTATCCTGACAAACTAGTTTCGTCAGGGAGTAATCCTGATAAGCAAAGCTTCATCAGGGCAAGACCCGCGCCAATCGGCTTAAAATGTAAATGCTGACAG
>CAISCU010000009.1 GCA_903883965.1 uncultured Bacteroidota bacterium | reverse complement strand
TACTTTAATGTAGAATAAATTCGTATAGTATTACTTTGTGCTTAATTATATTATTAATTATTAAGTAGGCACAATGAATTCATATTTCAAGCATAATATACTAATTGTATTCATCACAATCAACCTATTGGCCTTCCCCCAAATTTTAAGTGCTCAAAAATTATCAGGTGTTTTTGTCATGAGCAGTGTTGGCGGCTTTGAAAATATATCCAACAATAGCATGTCAATCACATTTAATAGCATTGCTACTTGCTTGAATGTTCAAAATGGAGTAACATTATTACATGGATATAGTGGTATCGGGACTTTTAACATGAATTGTGAGTTAAACATAAAGTTCAATACCCTAGGTATAAAATTATATCCTAACCCTGTTTTTGGAATCACTACATTAAAATGCATGAATCCACCCCCTTTAAACGATGCCTTTAAAATTAGTATTTTGGGGGTAGATGGGTATAAAATTACTAGTGGAAAAGCAACAGGATATGATTTATTGCAAGGCATGCCTTTAGATTTTAGTATGCTTCAAGAGGGCACTTATTTCCTACAAATAGAATCAGAAAAATTTAACGATGCTTTAAAATTTATTAAACTTAGTAATTAAAAGATAAACAAATACCAATGAAATCTGATGAATTTAAGCTATCTAATAGAGAAATCGAGGTGTGTAATTTATTAATTACAGGAGCAAGTACAACTGATATTGCAAAGGTTTTAAATTTAAAGTGCAATACGGTGTCTACTATCAAAAAATCTATTTTCAAAAAAACAAACAGTATTAATTTAATTGAATTGTATGAGTTATATAAAAAAGCTTAATACAATTCTTGTATTCCTATTTTTATCGATTAAAAGTGATGCTCAATCTATCAACCTATATACTTTAAATATTACAATTTCAAATTTTATAAAAACTTTACATTAATCTACCATATGACACATAACTTAGCCTTTAAAAAATATTTACTTTCATTATTTTTGCTACTATTTTTCTTTAAAATTGATGCACAAACTGGTATATTTTTCCAAGCCATAGCGAGAGATAATAATACTAATCCTGCAAGAGATAGGAAAATATATGTTCAAACTAATATTATTCAAACATCTCCCACTGGGACAATTGTATTGACTGAAGAGCATCAAACCAATACGGATGCTTATGGTGTATTTAATATTATGGTTGGTGATGGTGTTAGGATTGGTGGTGCTTTATCAGGCTTAAGTTCAATTGATTGGTCTAAAGGTCCTTTTTATTTAAATTTAAAAATTGCGATTACACCATTGGGTCTAGCTGGAGTTTGGGATTATTCTAAAGCATGGGTTGATTTAGGTACAACTATTTTTGGGACTACTCCCTCTGCATTATATGCAAATAAAGTTGCTGGTTTTGACACTAAATTGAATAGTTTAGATACAGCCAAGATGTTATTACCATATTCTAAAGTAACTGCAATAACAACAGAAGCATCCATTGCAAGAGCTGCTGAATTAGTCTTAACAAATAGTGTTGCAGTAAACACAGCTAGTATTACATCAAATACCACATCCATCACGGCAGAGACTACTAGAGCAACTGCTGCTGAATTAGTTTTAACAAATAATGTTGCAGCAAACACAGCAAGTATTAATGCAAATACAAATGAAATTGCATTAAAAGCTAACAGAAATAATCCCGTTTTTACGGGAACAGTAGCAATCGGCACTTCAACTCCTACAACATCTGCTGTATTGGATGTTAATTCAACATCAAAGGGGATCTTAATTCCAAGAATTACTTCAACAGAACGTGATGCTATTATAAGCCCAGATAATGCTTTATTAATTTTTAATACGACAAACAATAAATTTGAAGTATTTAAATCTACCTGTTCATGTTGGGTAGGTATTAGCGATGGGGGCAGTGGTATTGCTGTTGAAAATACGGCACCCAAAGCAGATAATTTAAATTATACTGGATTATTTAAGGTTGGTGGAACCGGAAAAATTAATTACAACTATACTGACCCAGATAATGATGCAGAGGGCACAACTACATTTATTTGGGATATTGCAACTACTAGTAATGGTTCAACAAGAACTACCTTTAGCACTGGCGCTACTACTTTAACTGGTGCATCTGTTATTTTTCAAAATGCAGATGCTGGAAAATATGTAAGAGCAAGGTTAACACCGAGAGCTGCCACTGGATTACTAAATGGTATTGAATATTATGGCACATGGATATTAATTGAAGCATTAGCATCGCCTTATGCATCTAATGTAACTACAACAGGCATCGCAGCTCAAGGCAACTTACTTACCGGATCATATACATTTGCTGGTGGGACAGGTGTAGAAAATACATTGGGATCTACCTATACTTGGCAATCAGCTACTAGCAATAAAGGTGTTAGTATGGCCACTATGTCTTTTCCTAATGGTGGTGTAGCGCATACTAATACAATTGTACCTACTATCTCAGAAGTAAATAAGTATGTTCGTTTTGGTGTAATAGCAAAAGACAATGCTTCCGGAACTGCAACTAATAATGTATATAGTAACTGGATAGGGCCGGTGACATTAGCTCAGGAAGCCCCCCCATATGCAACTAATATTACTATAAGCAATGCACCATTTACGAATGCTTTGATAAATGGCAACTATAATTATTTAGATGCAAATAATGATCCAGAGGGAGTAACCACTTTTAAATGGTATAAAGCAGATGATGCTACAGGAAGAAACCAAATCGAAATTAGTGGTCAAACCTCTAAACAGATTACTTTAAATGAATCTTATATTGGATCTTATATTGGATTTGGCGTAACCCCTATAGCGCTTACCGGTAATACAACTGGTACCGCGGCTGTCTATTATCATCCAAATGTGACAACTTTATCTACCCCATTAGCTACATCTTTAAGTTTTGCTGGAAGCCAAATAACAGGTTTTGTTGGGACAACATTAACTGGCACTTACAGTTATTCAGTTAATAATAGTACTGGGACAGAAAGTGGTACTCAGCAAAAATGGTATACATCAACCAGTCCTACAGATGTGGGAACACTGGTAGCTACAGGTGCTTCATATACAACAACGGCAAACGATTTAGGTAAATATATTAGTTATGAGGTAACGCCTTCTACAACAACTGGAGTAACTGGCAATGCATTTCGCACTTCACGTTACACTGGCTCACAAATTCTTGATTTTACCACTCAAAATGTTAAAGTAGCCTATTCTTTACGAAAGTTAAAAGCAGCATACGCGGGAAATGCGATACAAGTAAGAAGAAGTTATGATAACACAACGAGAGATATTGGATTTACTTTGACAGGATTACTAGATGAGGCTACTTTAATAAGTTTTGTAACGAATAGTGGGACATTAACTGGAACCTCTGTAAATGGCTTTGTATCTATTTGGTATGATCAGAGTGGGAATGGGAAAAATGTGAGTAATACCACGCTAACTCAACAACCAAAAATCGTGACAAATGGTGCAATAGAGAAATGGAATGGCGTTCCTACGGTTATGTTCGTAAGATCCTCTCAAACAAAATTATTCACTTCTGATGTAAACCTAATTCCTTTTACTTCCGCCATGGTAGTTTTCGCAAATCAATCACTAAGCACATTTGCGAGTACCGGGGAAGGGCTATTTACAGATATTAATTCTTCTACCGGTGCAAGTTATATGTTAGGCACATCTAATGCAAAAACTTTTTCTGGCATAACTAATAACACTTCAGTTACATGGTATAAAAATAAAATCGCCTACAATTCTAATGTCTTTGTTGATTTTGACCCATTAAGGAACTTAAGCGTTTTATATGCAGAAACTGCTCTAGTTAACTGGAATGGCCTTCAATTAGGTCAGAATAGACTTTCAACTACTGGCGGATGGGACGGGCCTATATCAGAATTGATTTTATTTGAGCAATCTTTAAAAGCAAATAGCTATGCGGATGTATTAAAAATACAAGACGCGCAAGTATTGTATTATTTAGGAAAATAGAACTATTAAATTATAATACTCCCTAATATTAAATCTTACTAATAATATTAGGGAGTATTGTATAAAAAAATACTCATTTCAAATAGTGAAATTCTATTGATGCTTCAGCGCTTCTCGCTTGGATAAATTTGATAGTTGAGGATGGGCTTTCACAAATTGTATAACCCATTTTGCATCTGTATAAGCATATGCCCTTAATGCCCATCCAATGGCTTTGCGAATAAAAAAGTCTTCCTCTAATTGGCAGTTTTCAATGTATTGAGTGAGTAGGGTGATATTAGTATTTGTCTTGTAAGTCAATTGAAATAATAGACTCATTCTTTGAAGCCACTTGTCCGAAGATTGATTCCATTTTGCAGTTGTCAATTCAATTTGTTCTGGAAATTTCAAAAAGAATTTACTTATCACAAATGAATTAGTTGAGTCTACAGAATCCCACCAACTTTGATGGGTAACCATCCATTCAATCAATGGAATTGTTTTTGAAGACCAAAGTTTATGATGATGACCTAATAATTCAATGGCAAAATAATGCAGTTCTCTTTGTGGTGCTGCAAAACATGCTTTAATTAAACTACTTAATTCAACATGGTCTTTGATAGGATGTGTTTTGTAAAATGCTTTACAAATTTGTCTTCTGAGTGGTGTCTTTATACCATAGAATTCAAATTGATTCAATAAATATGCTTTTGCACCCTTCGCGATGCTTGCATCTGCACCAGCAGCATATATTTTTTTTATTTCCTTTAAATAGGGATGTGGCATATTAGACTCCTACGACTCTTTTATTGAAAGCGCTATTTCTAGCTGCTTCTAATACACGAATAATATTGGTACCCTCCTTAGCTGATGTTGGAACAGGCGCATTGTTTAGAATAGCATCCGCCATTTTCTCATAAAATATCCCGTAATTACCTGGTATACTTGGAATCACTTTATTGGTGATAATGCCATTCATATCTGTATATAAAGTACCATAATCTGCTTTGGCTTCTGCTCCCCAGTCTGGATTATTTGGTTTTTTCCCTGCAATTAAATCCGCCTCTTGTATATCCGATCTGTTTTTAATAAAGCATCCCTTAGTTCCATAGATTTTATAACCTGGACTTTCAGTCATAAATAACATACCACTAGTTAATGTGATACGGTGGGATGGATAGTACAAGATCAATGTAAAATAATCATCGATGATGGATACTTTTCTGGTGATTCTAATATCAGCAAATACAGCCAATGGCATACCTGATAATAAAATGGCTTGATCTACTAAATGTGGGCCAAGGTCATACAATAAACCTGCTCCAGGTGTTACAGCTTCTTTATGTTTTTTTGGACTCAACGTTGTTCTATAACGCTCAAAAGAAATTTGAACATCTTGCAAAACGCCAATTTCGTCCTCTTGTATTAATTTTTGTATCGTAAGAAAGTCTGCATCATATCGCCTGTTTTGATAAACTGCTAATTTTAATCCTTTTGTATTTGCCAAAGCATCCAACTCTTCCGCTTCTTTAGCAGTTACGGTAAATGCTTTTTCTACTACCACATGCTTACCTGCAAGGAGGGCACTTTTTGCATAAGTAAAATGCGTATCGTTTGGACTATTCACCACCACTAAATCAATGATAGGGTCGGCTAGTAATTCCTCGTAACTCGCATATGATTTTGTGCCAGGGTAGGCGGCTTCAATATTTTTAGTGGAGCGTTCCCAGCTACCAACTAAATGAAATTTTGGGTTGCTTGCTATAAAAGGGGCATGGAAAACTTTTCCACTCATTCCAAAAGAGACTAGTGCAGTATTGATCATAGGTTAAAGATAAAAAATCTTAGGGGTTATATAAAAACAAAATCCCCCTGATTACTCAGAGGGATTTAAAAATCATTAGAGGAACACTATCCAGCAACTTGCTTTCTGATGATATTCAATGCACCTCCTGCTTTAAACCACTCAATTTGTTGTTGGTTATAAGTATGGTTAGCATGAATGGTATCAGTTGTTCCGTCTTTGTGCGTTAAAACCACAGTTAATGGTGTGCCTGGCGCAAAGTTGGTTAAACCAATGACATCAATGCTATCATCTTCCTGAATTTTATCATAGTCTGCTTTGTCTGCGAAAGTCAAAGCTAACATACCTTGTTTTTTTAAATTCGTTTCGTGGATACGTGCAAAAGACTTTGTCATCACCACACGCACTCCTAAATGTCTTGGTTCCATAGCAGCGTGTTCACGAGAGCTACCTTCGCCATAGTTTTCATCACCTACTACTATCGTTCCGATACCTGCAGCTTTGTAAGCTCTTTGTGTATTTGGAACAGTATCGTAGTTGCCATTGATTTGACTTTTTACATTATCTGTTTTTTCGTTGAAGAAGTTCACAGCGCCAATCAATAAGTTATTTGAGATATTATCTAAGTGACCACGGAACTTTAACCAAGGACCTGCCATAGAGATATGGTCGGTGGTACATTTTCCTTTTGCTTTGATCAATAATTTCAATGATTTTAAATCGGTTCCTTCCCATGCTGTAAACGGATCTAATAATTGTAAACGCTTAGAAGTTGGGTCTACCGCTACAACTACTTTTGAACCATCTTCTGCTGGTGCTTGGAATCCTGCATCTTCAACAGCGAATCCTCTTACTGGTAATTCATCACCTGTTGGAGCGTCTAATTTTACTTGTTCGCCTTTATCGTTGGTTAATGTATCAGTTAATGGATTGAAAGTTAAATCACCTGCAATAGCAAGTGCAGTCACTATTTCAGGAGAACCTACAAACGCGTAAGTATTTGGATTACCATCCGCACGCTTTGCAAAGTTTCTATTGAAGGAGTGTACAATGGTATTTTTTTCTTTTTTCTCTGCACCTACACGCTCCCACATACCGATACAAGGGCCACATGCATTTGCAAAAACTTTAGCACCAATTTGACTGAATACATCTAAGAAACCATCTCTTTCAATAGTATACCTTACTTGCTCAGAACCTGGTGTGATCATGTATTCTGCTTTAGTAGTCAATCCTTTTTCTGATACTTGTTTTGCTAAACTTACTGCACGGCTAATATCTTCGTAAGAAGAGTTGGTACAACTACCAATTAAACCTACTTCAATTTTTGTTGGCCATCCATTTGCTAAAGCCACTTCTTTCATTTTAGAAATTGGTGTCGCTAAATCTGGTGTGAAAGGTCCGTTCAAGTGCGGCTCTAAAGTATTTAAATCAATTTCAATCACTTCGTCAAAGTACTTAGTTGGATCTGCATAGACTTCTGGGTCTGCTGTTAAATGCGCTGCAACTGTATCTGCTAAAGCAGCTACGTCTGCACGGCCAGTAGAAGATAAGTAACGGCTCATGCTTGCATCATATCCAAAGGTAGAAGTGGTTGCACCAATCTCTGCACCCATGTTACAAATAGTTCCTTTACCAGTACAACTCATGCTTGTAGCGCCTTCACCAAAATATTCTACAATTGCACCAGTACCACCTTTTACAGTTAAGATACCAGCTACTTTTAAAATCACATCCTTAGGAGCAGTCCATCCATTTAATTTTCCAGTTAATTTGATACCAATTAATTTAGGCCATTTTAATTCCCAAGCCAATCCTGCCATCACATCACAAGCGTCAGCACCACCTACACCAATGGCCAACATACCTAATCCACCAGCATTTACTGTGTGCGAATCGGTACCAATCATCATACCACCTGGGAAAGCATAGTTCTCCAAAACAACTTGGTGGATAATACCTGCACCTGGTTTCCAGAAACCTAGACCATATTTGTTAGACACAGAGGCTAAGAAATCATAGACTTCTTTACTTTCTGTTGTTGCCACTTGTAAATCTTGTTTTGCTTCTACTTTTGCAGAGATCAAGTGGTCACAATGCACTGTACTTGGTACAGCCACTTTTGGACGACCTGCTTGCATAAATTGTAACAAAGCCATTTGTGCTGTTGCATCTTGCATTGCGACACGGTCTGGTGCAAAATCAACATAAGATCCACCTCTTTCGAAGCCTTCTAATTTTTGATCACTATGTAAATGGGAGAATAAAATTTTCTCTGATAAAGTTAAGGGACGGCCCAACATATTTCGAGCTGCATCTACTTTTGCTGGCATTTCAGCATACAATTTTTTGATCATGTCGATATCAAAAGCCATAGGTATCTTTTTTAGGTGTTAAAACTGATGCAAAGGTAAGCCAAAATGCCCCTCGCCGCTATCAAAAAATCCACTTTATGTCCACTTTTTTAGCTAGATTTGGATATTGCTTTAAACAATTAGGAATGCAAAAACTTCGAGATTTTTTAGAATTACACGCTTTTGGCGTCTGCTCCGCCATCGGAGAACGTTTAGGTATTGCTAGCTCTAAAATCAGGATGTGGTTTATTTATATCTCCTTTTTGACTTTTGGATCACCAGTCATCATTTACATGGTATTGGCATTTTGGAGAAGTATGAAACACTATATCCTATTAGGAAAGCGCAATCCATTAAAGTACTAGATCACTGCTTTTCGTAAGCGTACTAATTTTTCTAATAAAGGCGCTAGTAATTCCAATTTCAACATATTCGCGCCATCGCTTTTTGCATTGGCTGGGTTAGGATGCGTTTCAATAAACAATCCGTCTGCGCCGGTTGCAATAGCTGCTTTTGCAATGGTTTCAATTAAATTTGGATTGCCACCTGTAATGCCAGAAGTTTGATTAGGTTGTTGCAAAGAATGCGTACAATCCATAATCACTGGTACATTATTTTCGGCCATAGCAGGGATATTTCTATAATCTACCACTAAGTCTTGGTAGCCAAATGTATTGCCTCTTTCGGTCAACATCACTTTTTCGTTACCCGCTAATTTAATTTTATCAACCGCAAATTTCATGGAAGCGCCACTTAAAAATTGGCCTTTTTTGACATTCACAATTTTACCTGTCTGAGCAGCTGCGACTAATAAATCGGTTTGACGACATAGGAATGCAGGGATCTGTAAAATGTCAATGAATTCAGCTGCAATGGCAGCTTCTTCGTGCGCATGAATATCAGAGGTAGTGGGTACATTAAATTTTGCACCTACTTTTTTGATTAATTCCATTCCAGTATCATCCCCAATCCCAGTAAATGAATTCGCACTGGTGCGGTTTGCTTTTCGGTAGCTAGCTTTAAATACATAAGGAATACCTAAATTCTTACAGATGGTGGATACTTTTTCTCCAATCTCCATCACCAATGCCTCGTCTTCGACCACACATGGTCCAGCAATTAAGAAGAAATTGTTGGGATCGTAAGATTGCGCTTTGAATAAATCTTGTAAATAGTTAGGTATCATAAGGGATGTTTTGCAGGGACAAAGTTAATGTATTATAGTATCATTTTTTCACACTCAAATCGGCAACGGTTCTTTTATCTAGTATGGCTAGCGTATTATCTCGAACTTCAATCATGACTTTATTGATGCCACATTTTTTTTCATTACAGTCGGCACATTTTTCATAAAAATTTAAACTGACGCAAGGTAGCAAAGCTATTGGGCCTTCGATGGTCCTAAAAATTGCAGAGAGTTTAATTTTTTGGGGAGCAATTGCAAAAAAATAGCCTCCATTTTTACCTTTTTTACTTTCCAAAAATCCAGCTTTTTTAAGGGCCAATAAAATGGTTTCTAAAAATTTGACAGGAATATTTTTTACCTCAGCAATTTTCGCAATTAAAATAGGCTCCAATCCACCTTGCTCTGCCATATACGAAAGTGCCTGTAATGCGTATTGGGTTTTTTTAGATAACATAAAAGTCTTTATTTACTATGTTTCCATTTTAGTTGCAAAGACAAACCGGCTTGTTGGAATGCATCTGATTTCATTGGCGCAATCTGCATACTTAAATTATTACTCACATCAAATTCTTTCAAATGGCCGGATACAGATGCGTCCACCACATTGATTCCCCAGGCTATTATAAACCACATAATAGATACGTCTCTATTTTTTCTAAATATATTTCGGTAACTCTGAAGTGAACCAGCACTTAAATTTTTTAATGTAGGATCTATCTTACTCACATTGGAATTGTCACCATTGGCTTCTTTAATTCTTGCTTCATAGGCAAATTTTGTTTTTGCGTATAAATCGTTATTGTATACATAAGTGACAACAGGCACCGATAAGACACCGTATACTAATGGGATCTTCCAATATTGTTTATTGTATGCTTGACCAAGTCCAGGCAAGATGGCAGATCTGTTAGTTGCTTTTTTAGGGGAATGTTTTAAGTAATTGGCCGTACTATCTTGTGCCCACAAGGTTTGTTGCAAACACAACAAAAACAATATGGTATAAAAGCTTTTCATCTAGCTAATACTTACTTGCATTGCGTCAAGGATCTTGTTCAAAGCATTTAAATCATGGTAGCTAATCGTGATTTTGCCAGATCCATTTTTTTGATGCTGTAATTGTACTTGTGCCCCAAAATGATCTTGCAATTTATTTTCTAATCTTTGATAGACAGGAGATAGCTGATTTTGTTGACCTCCATTCGATTTATTTTTTGATCCAGCTGTTGCATTCAAATTTTTAATCAAGGCTTCTGTTTGTCGAACTGTTAAACCCTTTCCCATGATTTCTTTTAATAAGAAAAGTTGTTTATCCACTTCTCTACCAATCAATAACTTAGCTAAACTCACACTCAAACTTCCGTTTCTCAGTGCGGCTTGAACGGCAGGTGGTAATTCTAATAAACGAATATAGTTGGACACGGTGGAGCGATCTTTGCCCATGCGTTCTGCAACTTGTTCTTGGGTATAGTTCAATTCGTCCATCATTCTTTGATAACTTAATGCGACTTCGATTTCGTTTAAATCTACTCTTTGTAAGTTCTCTAATAATGCTAGTTCTAATAATTCTTTATCGTTCCCTAATCTTATATAGGCTGGTACATCAGTTAAACCAGCAATTTTAGCAGCACGAAATCTTCTTTCTCCTGCAATCAATTGGAATTTACCATTGGTTAATTGCGCTACTGTAATCGGTTGAATTAAATCATGCATTTTCAGAGACTGAGCCAATTCTTGCAATGCCTTTTCGTCAAAATCTTTTCTTGGATTCTTAGGATTAACAATAATATTTGTCAATGCAATCCTATTGATGGCTATCGCTTTTTCAATCGCAGCTGGTTGCACCTTTCCTGCAGGGTTTTTAAACTCTGCATCCATATTCTGTAATAAAGAGCGAAGCCCTTTACCTATTAAATCTTTGTTTGGTGTGCTTTTACTCATAGTGCTAATCTATTATTCGCTCGGCATTACTCATATTAGTCATGCCATTTTTCTGTAAAATTTCTTTCGCCAAATTCAAATAGTTCACTGTACCCTTGCTGTCTGCATCATATAAAATAACTGGCTTACCTACACTTGGGGCTTCGCTCAATCTTGTATTACGATGAATAATTGTAGAGAATACCATTTCATCAAAATGCTTACGCACTTCACTCACAACTTGGTTACTTAATCTAAGTCGACCATCATACATGGTCATTAAAATACCTTCTATTTGTAAATCTGGATTTAATCTACTTTGAACTATTTTAATAGTATTCAATAATTTACCTAAGCCCTCCAAGGCAAAAAACTCACATTGAACTGGAACAATCACGCTATTCGAGGCAACCAATGCATTCACGGTAATCAATCCTAGGGAGGGTAAACAGTCAATGATGATGAAATCATATTGATCGTCTAAGGCTGCGATTAAACTTTTTAAAACGTTTTCTCTATTTGGAAAGTTTACCAATTCGATTTCTGCGCCAACTAAGTCAATATGAGATGGAACTAGGTCTAGATGTGGGATTTCTGTTTTTAAAACTACATCTGACAATGGGGTGCCATTGATCATTGCATCGTAGAGGCTGGTGGTGATATTATGTAAGTCAAATCCAACTCCAGTGGTGCTATTTGCCTGAGGGTCAGCGTCAATTAACAGTGTTCTATATTCTAAAACAGCCAAACTTGCTGCAATATTGATTGCCGAAGTGGTTTTACCCACGCCTCCTTTTTGATTTGCTATACCAATAATTCTTGCCATATAAAAAGCCTCCTTAATTTGCTCCAAAAATACAGCATAAATAGTAACAATTAGACTTAATTTTACACCTTAAACTGTACTATGAAGAACCCCGTTTTTGTATTCATCCTCATTACTTTCTTGATTTTGATTGATTTTTACATCTTTCATGTGTTAAAAATCATGCTTAACGGAGCAAGTGTAGGCATAAAAACAGCTGTTAGTTATGGCTATTGGTTTCTATGTATTGCCAGTTTAGGGTCTTTTTTGTTATTCCCTTTTATTGTGAATCCCTATTTTAGACAATATATTTTCTCTATAGGGATCGGCTGGGTGATAGCCCAAATTACCTTAGTTATATTTTTTCTAGTGGATGATTTGAGAAGGGGTGCTTTTTGGACCATAGGTCAGGTGGCTTCTACAGCGGGTGCGAAATTCATGAATACGGATCAGGGTATTCCTAGATCAGCATTTTTGAATTGGCTTGGCGTCGGAATTTCATCCTCCTTATTTTTTTCATTGCTATATGGTTTTGGAAATAAATACAAGTACCAATTATTGCATAAAAAAGTAGCCATTAAAAATTTACCTGCTGCATTTAAGGGTTTTAAAATGATTCATATAAGTGATATTCATAGTGGTAGTTTGAAAGAAAAAGAGGCAGTACAAAAAGGGATTGATTTAATTCAAAAACAACAGCCCGATTTGATTCTTTTTACTGGAGATTTGGTTAATGATAAGGCAATTGAAATGCAGCATTGGACCGAAGTATTTGGTCAATTGTCTGCACCAAAAGGGGTGTTTAGTTCCTTAGGTAACCACGATTATGGGGATTATGTACAATGGTCATCTAAAGAAGCGAAAGCAGCAAATTTAGAAGCATTGAAAGCAGTTCACGCTTCTATGGGCTGGAAATTATTAATGAATGAACATGTTACGATTGAAAAAGATGGCGCACAAATAAAATTAGTGGGGATTGAAAACTGGGGTGCAAAAGCTAGATTTCCTAAATATGGTCAATTGAATAAAGCCTTGGAGGGTGTGGATCCAAAAGAGGTCATTATATTATTGAGTCATGACCCAAGTCATTGGGATGCCCAAGTGATTCCTGAATTTCCTCAAGTAGACCTCATGTTATCTGGTCATACACATGGTATGCAATTTGGATTAGAAAACCCTTATTTCAAATGGAGTCCTGTGCAATGGGTCTATAAACAATGGGCAGGATTATACCAGCAAGGTGAGCAACAATTATATGTGAATAGAGGTTTTGGATTTTTAGGATATCCAGGTAGAGTAGGCATTATGCCAGAAATTACTTTATTAGAATTAGTGTAGTTGAAAAAAAATATGGTTTAATATGTAACAATATTGAATCTTGTTCGTTATAACTTTATATCCTAACATTAAACTCTTTTTTATGAAAAAGTTACTCTTATTTGCCTTATTACCTATTTGTATAGTTGCTGGAGCGCAAGAAAAGTTAGGCATTGGTATCAAAGTGGGTCAAAATTTTACAAGTGTGAATTCGGTTGCTGTAGATAGGCATGCATCATCCTACCATGGGGGTGTTACTTTACAGATTGGGCTTACAGAAAAAATAAGTTTAGTTCCAGAAGTGTTACTTTCTCAAACTAAATTATCTACAAATCCTTCTATTATACAAGTATTAGGAAATAACAGTTTAAAGCCCGAGACTTATCACTTAAACTATTTAATGGTTCCGTTATTAGTTCAAGTAAAGCCCTTCCCTGTATTGCTTTTGCAAGCTGGTCCTCAATATGGTATACTATTAGACCAAAAGAAAGACGGGATTGAAAATGCGCAACTAGCATTTAAGCAAGGGGAATTCTCCTTTGTAGGTGGTGCAAAAGTGAACCTCGGTGGCTTTTTTGTTTATGGCAGATATGTGGTTGGTTTGCAAGACATCAGTGAGTTACAAGATCAAGCAAAGTGGAAAACAAAGCAATGGCAACTTGGTATAGGGATGAGTCTATTTGGTTTTTAAAGCTTGTTTCAATTCGATGATCAACTGATTTAATTGCTTTTGATTAGTGATTTGTTCTGCAATAAAACTATTCTCATTTAAGTCGCCCACAATGGTATCCATTTCTGCCTGGTTTTCGTACACCATTTTTCTAAATGGATTGGTGTAATCTTTTTCCCTTGAGCTTTTTATCTTTTGTGTGATCTCTTCTTTTATGGCTTGATAACGATCTAGCCAAGTAGTCAATTTTTTACTACTGAGTCCACTAATAGTTGTTCCTTCAATTAACGCTAGGCAATGTAACCCGTGCAAGTTCTTTTTAGCTAAATAAGTATCGGTTTCTTTTTGATAATATTGATGTACTTCATCCCAGCTATTTAGTTTGTCTGTTTTAATTTGTTGAAGCATGGATTGCACCGATTTAGTAGGAATTAACTGCCCGCCTATATTGCTCCATTCAATGGCTGCGCCACTTGTTTTGATGGCCTTAAGCTTTGCAGGTAAGCCCTTTAATCCATTTTGAGTTAATTTGATCACGAATTGATCCATGCCATACATGAAAATCATTTTTTCAAAAATCGCATAAGCGTCATGACATTTGATCAATCTAGTTTTTCGTTTGCTATTTTCAAATCCATCTACAAACACATCCAATTGGTCTATCTCTTTTTTAGTTTTTGTGGAGAGCAATTTGTTTCCTAATTGGATCAATTGATCGTCCGTAATTTGTGTCGATTTTTTTTCTTTTAATAGTTGTGCTTTCGCAACCGCTATTGCAATAATAGTCCTGCCTTTGATTAATTCATTGACACTGTCTGGTGCTAAATAGTCGTATTCAAAATATTGATCAATATTTTTTCTTTTATCCCTGTCTTGGTATTTCCAAGCATTTCTTGCTAACGCATAAAAATTGTATAAAAACCAATAACCAGGCATCACCACTAATTCATCATTTTTAGTATCATTACTAATCAATGAAAATGGAATTGGAATATTCAATTCATGGTGGTAATCTCCTTTGTTTAAAATAGTGAAACTTGGGAAAATTGAATTGTGCTTAATGCTCACGCAGAGTCCTGGCCAGAAGCCTCTACCCATAATCACTTCGCCATCTGCCCCTCGGCTATTGTGGTTGGATCCTAAAGTAGCACCTGCCGCAATATTGCTTTGCCCCATCACGAGTGCAGCACAAAGAAATGAATTATTATGGTGCTGTTCGTGTGCTGGGTAAATTAAAGAGTTCAATACTTCACAACAAGAAATGGTTGCATTTTGTCCTAAAAAGGAGTTGATCAATCTTGCGCCATATTTTAATTGTGAATAATCCGACATAATAAAACGAACCGCTTTGATACCATAGAATACTCTACATCCATATCCAATAATTCCATTCACTAACTCCGACCCCTCTCCAATTTGTGTCCTTGCGACTTCATTGGAGTTGATGGTGACATTCTTTATTTTATTGGCGCCTTTTAAATAAGCATCTGTGCCAATCCAAGTATCTTTAATGATTCTACAATTCTTGATTACGGTCCTGTCTCCAATTTTTCCATAATAGCCTCGCTTATTGTCAAATTGTTTTTCTGTCAATTCAATGAATTTTTCTTGCAATGTTTTATCCTGCCTATTTCTAGTCCATAAGTAGGCATCTGCAGTAGTCATGCCATTAAAAGGAAGGACTTTCCTGCCTGTATTTTCATTGCATAATTCTAACCAAATTCTCACGGACGCTGATTCGCCTTTTTTTAGAATGCCATTACCAAATTTTGCATGGTTGGTCGTCACTAATTCATTGACATTGTTGATTATCACCTCGTCTCCAATAATATAATGGGATAAATAATTCACATTATGTATGGCGACATTGTTCCCAAAATCTGTACTAATGATGGTTGAATTATATAACCCTACAGGCACCGTTAAATCACTAAAGCAAAGACAAGTTGTTTCTAAATTTCCAATACGAACCAATCCAAAAAAAGAACAATTCTTCACTAATTCTGGATTAAAGGCATTGGATACCAAAAGTTTTGACCAGTCGTCACTTGAATTACCATTACGCACTAAAATTTCAATTTCTAATGCAGTTAGGGAACGATATTGTATGCCACTTCTATTTTGTTGATTGCGTAAATAGTATTCGTCCTTTCCTTTTGGAAGGTCTTTAATAAATCCGTATCCAAGTTGTTCTATAGCGACTTTCTTTATTTCGTTCATAGTGTGTACTAGTTATTTAAACAAATTAGGATGCATCTCATCCCATCCAGTTGCTTTTTGATATTGATGTGCAATATTTAAAATAGTGCCTTCGTCAAATAATTTTCCAACAAAACTAATACCAGTTGGTAGTTGCCATTTTGCATCTAATCCAGTTGGAACACATACCACAGGATGTCCTGTTAAGTTGGTTATAGCAGATTGATTGCCACCGCCTCTTGATGGACAAATGATGGCATCATATTGTGCAATCACTTCATTCACTTTTTCCATAAGGATTGTTCTATGCCTTTGTGCATTGATATATTCAATAGCTGGTATAAACCTAGAAGTTCTGAATTGATTCGGCCAGTCATTTTTCGTTTGTCTTGTCAATGCATCATCAATGCCTAAACGAGTCATCTCGTCAAATTGTGCAGCACATTCAGCACCAATAACAATATCCATGATATTAAATTGATACACGCCACTATCTGGAAAATTGATTGGAATTAGTTCAATACCCATTTTTTTGAATTGCTTCAATACTTCAAACTCAGAACGATTGGTATCTTTAATTTTATCAAAATAGTTTTTAGCGTAGGCAATTTTGTAGCTTTTTAAATTTGTTTTTGGGGCGTAATTGAATGGCATATCTACAGCAGATCCGTCTTTACCATCTGTACCATGTAAATAATTAAATACAATTGCAGCATCATTAGCAGAACGTGTGATAGGACCAACTTTATCTAAACTATAGCTCAATGCCATTGCACCTGAGCGGCTAATACTTCCAAATGTGGGTCTTAGTCCTGTTGCACCGCATGTCGTTGCTGGTGAGACAATGCTTCCCCAAGTTTCTGTTCCTATTGCAAATGGTACCAATCCTGCTACTGTTGCAGAAGTTGAACCTGCTGAAGATCCAGAAGACCCAGAATTTAAATTCCAAGGATTCTTAGTTCTTCCTCCAAACCAATAGTCGCCCATCGCCAATGCACCTAAAGTAAATTTAGCCACCAATACAGCACCAGCAGTTTTCATTTTTTCGTATACAAAAGCATCTTCTTGGATGATTTGATTTTGGTAAGGTGCAGCACCCCAAGTGGTCTTGGTATTTTTTACAGCAAATAAATCTTTTAGTCCATAAGGGATACCATGTAGTTGACCCCTGTACTTACCTGCAGCAATTTCTGCATCGGCTTGTTTTGCCTGTGCGAATGCTAGGTCTTCCTGTAGACTAATCACACATTGCAAAGTGTCACCGTATTTCTTGATTCTATCAATAAAGAATTTTGTCAATTCAAGCGAACTGATTTTTTTATTTTTAATTAAATAAGCTAATTGTTCGATTGAATAAAATGCAAGCTCATTTTTATTAGCCGGTAATGCAACAGTAATAGGGGCATCCCAAATAATTGGTTTTTGAACTTTGTTCAATTTCATGCCTGGGAGTATCGCAGTATGCCAAAGACTGAGTGGTGTACTATTATTCAAAGACAATCCATGCATGGCTTTGTAGTTCGCCAAATTGTCTAATACATCATTGAATAAGGAATCAATTTCAGGATCTGTGAATTGAAGGTCCATTAACTTCGCACTACTTAGCAAGTCAGATTTTACAATCGGGCGTTCTTGTGCAAAAAGGGAATTAGTGCATAGCGTGATAAAGAACAAAAAGCCTATCATCATTTTTTTCATAGCATACGATTTAGGTTACTATCTCAAAGATAATATTACCTAGTCGGTTTTGTATTGCTAAATCTTCTTTTTTGTCCTCCATTCTGTCCACCATTCTGTCCGCCTTCACGTGGCGCCCTGCCTCTGGTGTTATTGGGCTTGCCCCAACCTGCATCTTTTGAGGTTTTATTGGCGTGAAACTGTTGCATTGGATAGGGATGGCTTTCGATCACTGGGATAGATTTGCCAATCAGTTTTTCAATGTCTTTCAAGAAGGCCTTTTCCTCATAATCACAAAACGAATAGGCTGCGCCAGAAGCACCAGCTCTGCCTGTTCGACCAATTCGGTGTACATATGTTTCGGGAATATTCGGGATCTCAAAATTAATCACATGTGCTAATTCATCAACGTCAATACCTCTTGCTGCAATATCAGTGGCAACTAAAACTCTGGTAGATTGATCTTTGAAATTACTCAATGCCCTTTGTCTTGCATTTTGAGATTTATTACCATGTATCGCTTCCGCTGAAACATTATTTTTTACCAATAAGTTCACCACTTTGTCAGCACCATGTTTGGTTCTTGTAAAGACCAATACATTTTTGATATTTTGGTCTTTCAACAATTCCATTAGTAAGGAATTCTTATTGACTTTATCTACAAAATAAACCGATTGATCAATGATTTCTACAGTAGAAGATACGGGTGTAACGGTTACTGAGCTTGGTTTATTTAAAATAGCATTTGCTAAATTGACAATCTCAGGAGGCATGGTTGCAGAGAAGAATAGGGATTGTCTTTTCTTTGGCAAGACTGCTAATAGTTTTTTGATATCATGCACAAATCCCATGTCTAGCATACGATCTGCCTCATCTAAAACAAAGAACTCTACGTCTCTTAAACTTAGATGACCTTGATTCATTAAATCCAATAAACGACCTGGAGTAGCAATCACCACATCCACACCATTTCTTAAAGCAGTGACCTGAGGTCCTTGACCTACACCGCCAAAAATAACAGTACAATTTAAAGCCGTGTGTCTTCCGTATGCCTCAAAATTTTCTGCAATTTGAATGGCCAATTCGCGTGTTGGCGTTACAATTAATGTTCGAATTTTTTTACGCCTCTCTGCAGGTTTATGTTGTAACAATAACTGGATAATAGGAAGGGTGAAAGCGGCAGTTTTACCTGTGCCGGTTTGTGCGCAACCAAGTAAGTCTTTTCCTTCTAATATTATAGGGATGGACTGCGCTTGAATAGGCGTTGGGGTCGTGTAGCCTTCTTCGAAAAGGGCTAGTAGGATAGGCTCAATAAGGCCTAATTCTTTAAAATTCGTACTCATAATGGACTGCAAGGTACGACTTTTTGAACGGAGCCTTAATTATTGGGCAAAAGGCGGTATTTGCGCATCTGTTGATGCATCACTTTGAACCACAATGGAGGGAATAGAGAAAGTATGATCATGCCAGGATAACCCGTTGGCATTTGGGGCGCTTCATCCATATTTCTTAAAACCTGGTACTTGCGAGATGCCATATAATGATGATCGCTATGTCTACTTAATTCAAATAACATCAATCTTCCAATAATATGGTTACTATTCCAACTATGATGGGGTTGCACTCTTTCAAATAAGGCACTTGATCCTTTTTCTCTTTGCAAACCATAATGTTCAATATAGTTGACTGTTTCAAGTAAGATGGCGCCTACGAAAGCAGCAATTATAAAATAAATAGTTATAGTGAAACCAAAATTCAAGTAAATAAGCAATACCAATCCTAATTGAATGCATTGAAACAACATCATTTCATTGAAGATAGCTGGCAAGAAACCCTTCTTCTTTTTTGCATCTTCAATGGCAATATGCCATGCACTTATATAAGTGCCAATAAATGTCTGTATCCAGAATGCATAGACTGTTTGTTTGAATTTAGCGGTACTAGGATCTTCTGGCGTTGCTACATGTTTATGGTGTCCTTTATTGTGTTCGATAAAGAAGTGCATGTATAAGCTCGATAGCAATAAAGATTTTGCTAAAAATTGTTCAAATTTATTTGTTCTGTGCCCTAATTCATGCGCTACATTAATTCCAAATGCACCACATAATAAGCCCATCCCAATAATACTACCGATGGTGTCAGAAATAGATTGACTCGAACCAATATGCGTTAAGAAAGTGTATAGTAAAAAATATTGAAAAGGTACCGTGCACCATAATACGACATCATACCATTTATTGGCTTTGGCCAATTGTTCCTCCGCTGTATCTAAATTAGCCGGATTCGGTGCAATAAACAATTCAACTAAGGGCACCATTAAAAATACATAGAGTAACGGAGTCCAAGTATACCAACCAGATTTTGTAAAACTTAAATAGCCTAGGCCATAAAGCACAAATGGGGTGGCGTATTTGAAAATTTTGATAAAATTTTGCATAACTAAATATAATAATAAGTTTTTAGAAACTTATTAAAGCAAAGCAAAATTTATTCCACGGTGATAAAAGGTTCTACAAACATACCACAAGATAAAGGATATTCATTACACCTATCAGTTCAGGTTGTATCTTCTAACTTATGGGTTCCACCATACACTAACTACCAACAGGAGTTGTTTGATATAATCTCCAAGTTCCACGAGGAGGTTGGATGGAACTTCAAGATGATAAGTGATTGGTTAGTTGAGAACCACTACCTTACTCCACGAGGAACCATTTTCAATCAACCCAAGTGTTGGTCTATCTACAAGAAGAAGAAAAGGAGTGTAAGTAGATTTACTCGTTCATTCAATCACACCATTACAGGTATGAGTATTGAAGTGATTGATTACACACCTAACACCATCAATTAAACCCTCCCTTCGGTCGGGTCATCCTGACGGGTATAATCCGACATCCACTCCGTTCCTGTCGGTTCTAATTGATTACGACCTCCCTTCGGTCGGTCTCCATCCCGTGAAATGGATGGGTAATAAGGTAGTCAAGATATAGGGTTAATTCAATTAGAATAACTAATACCTAATCTATCATACCAATCCTTCCTTTTATTTCCTTTATAGAAGAAATCAATACCTATTTTTATATTCTTTGTAAGGATATAGGTTTTACTATCACTCCATTCCTTATTATTCTTTATCCTAACCTTATTGAATATTTCATCTACCAATTCTTTATTTATACTTGTCGGTTGGTGAAGTGGTTTGGATTTAACACCTACACTCTTACC
>CAISCU010000008.1 GCA_903883965.1 uncultured Bacteroidota bacterium | reverse complement strand
CGACCTTTAATTATTTGGTAAACCTAGGGTCAGATTCCATGACATGACCACATTGTTTGCAGGTTCTTAAGTCTTCAGAACCATAATAAGCTCGGAACCTAGGTAAGAAATCGCTTTCAATGTCATTCAATTCAAAGTAAGTTTCGTGCAGTTTGTGATTGCATTTTTCACAAAACCACAATAAGCCATCTTGGTAGCCTTTGCCAGCTCTTACTCTTTCAATCACTAGGCCAATTGAACCTTCTGTTCTACCTGGAGAATGTGGGGTTTTAGGCGGACACAAGAACATGTCTCCGGGGCCAAGTGGAATAGCTACAGCCTGCCCATTTTCTTGTATTTTTACTACAATATTGCCTTCTAATTGGTAAAAAAGTTCCTCGGTTTCATTGTAATGGTAATCTTTTCGGGCATTGGGGCCACCAACTATCATCACAATATAATCAGTTCCTTCGGGGTATAAATTTTTATTGGCAACCGGTGGTTTGAGCAGGTGACGGTTTTCGTCAATCCATTTTTGTAAATTAAAAGGTTTGCGAATCATATGTTGTGGTTTTTTTAGCAAATTAATCTTTGTATTGAGTTTATCCAAAGTAAATTGCCATTTCAAATAAAAATCAGTTTCATGGAATCCGCTGCCAAAACCATACAGCCCAGTCAAATTTTCAGCGTCGCAAAAACCAAAGCAGCAGAAAACATTTTTTTTAAGAAGTACTTAAAGCAATTTCCATCAGCACAAATAGACCCTATGGTTCACCAATTGTATGCAGAATTTACTGCAAAAATTGATTGTACAGCTTGTGCCAACTGTTGTAGCTATTTAGAGCCTGGTATAGATGAAGCAGAAATTGAACGCCTGGCAACTTGCCAACAATTAGACCCAGTTGATTTTAAACGCGCCCATGTGGCTTTTGACGGAGAAGCTCTCTTTTTAAAAGCCAAACCCTGCATGTTTCTACAAGAAAAAAAATGTGGCATTTATTTAGACAGGCCACAAGCCTGTGCCGCTTATCCGCATTTGGAGCAAGAAAATTTTAAATACAAACGCAATGTCTGGAGCAATTACCAAGTTTGCCCTATTGTATTTGAAGTGATTGAAAAATTAAAAAAATCATTGGGTTTTCAGTATGAGCAAAAAGGGATTTAGTAGCTTAATGCTATTAATTTATAAATAGTAAAATTTACTTTTTTGATTGTAATTTCAATTTTGATTTAATTGTAAGAAGTTGATTTTAGAAATCAGGGTCATTTAAGAAAAACTTTAATTTTCAATAAGCGATAGCGCCACTTTAGGAGTCATTGTTGGTATATTACTTTTTTTAAAGTCTTTCGTATTTCTAGTAACAATACATGAAATTTTAGTAAGCGTTTTTGCACATTCGTATTGAATTGCATCTTCAAAATCTTTGAAATCAGATTGAACAGAGTTGGCAATGACCTCTTTTGTTACATTAACTGTTTCAGACCATTTTTGGAGTTCAGAAAGTATTTGAATACAATTTAAATGTGAATTGGATTGCCTCAGAATATAATAGATGTTGTTATAGGAAACAGCTGAAACATAAATGCAGATTTTTTTCTTAAGAGCGTAATTAAAAAGTTTAGCAGCGTCTATAGAAAATGTAGTTCTATTTGCTAAAAAAAATCAATCAGAACATTGGTGTCTAAATATAAATGAATCATTTTTTATGTTTTTTTACCAAAGCTGCTGTAAGTGTTTCTTTGTAATCAAAGTCCTTCTCTAATTTAAGTACCCCCATCATTTTTAATATACTTGGTGCAATTTCATTTTCTTTATCTTCTATATAGGTTAGAGTTTTAAGGTAGTTTTCTAAGATATCAGATACGCTTTTGCCTTTATTTTTTGCATATTTTTTTGCAGTTCTAATTACCACATCATCCATTGTTAAAGTCAATTTAGTAGTCATTGTGCGTGTATTTATTATTATTAAGATACGTGTATATTAAAATAATTCAACTCTATTTTTTGAAATAAATGAAATTTAAGGTATGTATGAATGTCAATCTATTTTGAGTTATTGGCGTAATTGTTAATTCTCTCTTTAAAGAATAGATTTCCATTACAACGCTTTCCATCGCAAATCGGTTTGTTGGTCAACCCATGTTTTATCTTTTAAGCCAGCATTTCTCAAATGATGGTTTACAAACATACTGAGGCCGGGGGAGTAACAGATAGTTGAATTTGTTAGAATTTGAACAAAAACACCGTCGGCAACTTTGAATACGGCATTCATTCCTTCTATTGTAATTCCATCTATTGTATGAGCGGGAGTTTGCCTTTTTTCTAAAACTAGAAGCCCATTTTTTGTCTAATACAGTTACATTTTTAGCGCAGTCATTTTTTACTAATTTCCCTCCCTGCAAGGTATCAAGCAATTGAAATGCACTTGCAATCATTGTTCCAATTCCCATCATTTTTAAGAGGTTATTGCCGCTCATGGTAAATATAAATCCTGCGAATGTTCCCAATACCGCTCTGGTATAGGGGTCAATTTGTTTCGCTTTAATTTGAAGAGCACCATAGCTTGCAATTACAGATAGGATTGTTTTTCAATTGTTCATGGTTTATTTTAAAATGCTTATTAGCGTTGACAATTTTTTTGCTGTATTTGAATTCAAAAATAAATGGACTGTTTTATAGATATAATTGAATTTTTTTTTTGATAGTATATAATATTTTTTCTTAGATCTTAAAATCAAATTGCCCATATGTATTCTGTTCAATGAAATGAACAAACACAAAAAAACAGAACCTAAGTTCTGTTTTTGTAAAGAAGTTGATCAATAAGAGTGGGCGCAAAGCCCAATTACTTAGCAGGTGTTTTCAACCATTGGTCGAGCCATTCAAAAAATACCCGTTGCCACAATACACTGTTTTGTGGTTTGGTAACCCAATGGTTTTCGTCCGGGAAATACAAAAACTTACTTGGAATTTGCATGCTTTGGGCAGCGGTAAATGCTTCCATGCCTTGGGTAACGGGCACTCTGTAATCTTTTTCGTTGTGGATGACCAAAATAGGGGTGTTCCAGTTTTGAACAAAACGGTGTGGCGAAGCATCAAAATTTGATGGTTTGTTTTGATACCAATAAGGGCCATTGTTGTCGTGTTGTGCAAAGAACATTTCTTCTGTGCTACCATACCAACTTTCCATATTAAACATACCACAATGAGCAATGAATGCTTTGAACCTATTTTGGTGATTGCCCGCTAACCAATACACACTGTAACCCCCAAAACTCGCACCAACTGCTCCTAATTTTTCCTTGTTTACAAAAGGCTCCTTACTTACAGCATCAATTGCACTTAAATAATCACGCATACATTGGCCTCCATAATCGCCAGTAATGGCATCGTTCCATTCAGACCCAAAACCAGGTAAGCCTCTACGGTTTGGAGCCACAACTATATAACCTTTTGCTGCCATTAATTGAAAATTCCAACGGTAACTGAACCCTTGAGAAATTGGGCTTTGTGGACCTCCTTGACAATACAATAGGGTAGGGTATGTTTTTTTAGGGTCAAAATCAGGAGGGTAAATAACCCAGGTTAAAATGTTTTTTCCATCAGTAGCAGGGATCAATCTTTTTTCAACTTTACCCATTTGCACAGTTGCTAATAAATCTTGGTTTACATGGCTGATTTGGGATTGTTTTCCATTACCCAACTCAATTTTAAAGAGTTCTGCTGGTTGATCAATTCGGGTTCTCAAGGCCAATAAATAGTTGTTTTTTATACCTGCTATAGCCAAACTATTGAAGTCTTGTATGCCAGTACTTAAAGCTAAAATGCCGTTGTCTACAGTTGATTTTGGATTGTAAGTGTATAAGTTTTTACAGCCATCTTTTACTGCAATGAAAGCAATTTTTTGGTTGTCAACCCAACTGGCATGTTCAACAGTATAATCAAATTGTGCAGTGAGTGTTTTAACGGGCTCTACTTGAGTTTTAATAGTCCCTTTTATTCCTCCGTCTATGCCCTCAAATACGTATACTTTGATGTTAGATTTGTCGCTTTCATAGCCAGGTGTACTCATGCTCAACCACAACAATTGTTTGTCGTCAGGAGAAAATTCGGGTTGTTTGTCGTAGCCTTTGTTTTTTCTAGATACATTCAAAAGGTCTTGGTCTTTTAAACGGTAAACAAATACATCGCTGTTGGTAGAAAAAGCGGCAGTAGTTCCATTTTCCTTTTTGCACACAAAGGCAATTTTACTGCCATCATGGCTCCAATTGTAGTCGTCATCTCCACCATGTGGTTGGAGCGGACAATCAAATTTTTCTCCTTGCATAAGGTCTATTGCATTGGCTGTAGGTAGGCTATTTTCAACTGCTACAACAAATAAATGGCTGTAAGTGCCATCATGCCAAGTATCCCAATGTCTGTATAACAAACCATCAATTACTTTACCACTGGTTTTGTCTAAATCAGGATAAATTTCTTGGGTAGTTTTGTCTAATTTAGTTTCTGCTGTATAGGCCAAATGTTTGCCATCGGGAGCAAATTTATAAGTGCCAATTCCGCCTTTCACATGGGTAAGTTGTTCGGTATGCAACTGTTTCAGCTCAGTTCTGAATAGTTGCGGACCTTCTTTGGTATTTGATAAAAAAGTAACAGATAGCCCATCAGGACTCCATTTGGCACTGTATGCATTTTGTATTTCGGTTGTTAACAAGCTTGTTTTTCCATCATTTAAGCTTTGAAGATAAATGAGATTTGTACCTTTATTTAAACCAATATCATAAGACTTTACCCCATAAATTACTTTTGTTCCATCTGGTGAGGGCATGGGCTCGCTCAATCGTTTGAGTTGCCATAATTTTCCTATGCTCAGCATGTTGTTATTTTGTGCAATGAGTTGAATGGCCATTACAATGAGTAATCCAAACAGCAAGTTTTTTTTCATGTTGATTGATTGAAAGGTTAGTCTGAATTTTTAAGGCGCAATGCCCTTTGGAAGTTTTGAACCAATTGAGTGGATGGAATGGTTTTGAACCGACAATGGTTGCTAATGCTTCCGGTTTCTTCGCATTTACAAGCAACTATTTTGTGTTGTTCAAAAAAGAATTTACAAGTTTCGCAAGCAAACGCTGAGCAGGTTTTGATAAAACCATCTTCTTTGAGTACAAACAAATTTCCTTTTTGATCCAGTTCAACGGCAAGCATCCTTTTCTTACCTTGAAATAGGCAGTTGGCTGTTAAATATATTTGTTGGTTGAGTTCTTCAATTTTTAAGTCTATGACCTTACTTCCGTCTTTGAATGTCCATTCAATTGCTTTTTGAATGGCATCAGAATGGTTAGAGAGTTCATAGATACCATTGTTGAGTTTGCCAATTTCGGCATCTTGGGCTTTTAACAAACTGCTATTTACCAAAAGAGCAATGAAAACTAAAACGGTAGCAATGCATTTGAACGCTTTCAATATTGTAATGATTTAATTGAATAAATGAGCAATGTAATAGGCAGAACCAGCTGCCAAAGCACCTATTAACAATATTTTGAAGGCTCCCTTTAAAGGTGGTTGACCAATGATTTTAGTTTTGAAATAACCAAAAATAAACAAGCTCAAAGCAGTTACAATGCAAGAGTATAGAAAACCATCTTTAGGATTGTCTGTAAAAAAACTAAAATAAGGTGTCAGAGGAACAAAGCCTCCAACAATGTATGAAAGCCCAATTGTCAAAGCGCTTTTTCTGGCCCTATTGATATCTGGTTTTTCAAGCCCCAATTCAAAACGCATCATAAATTGCACCCATTTTTCTTTGTCTTTGGCCAATTCATCTACAATGAGTTGTTGCGATTCAGGTTTCAAACCATACATTTCAAAAACTTCTCTCACTTCTTCTTTTTCTTTTTCTGGGTAATGGTCAACCTCGTAATATTCTCTTTCTAGTTCACTGTTGTAATGGTCTATTTCAGTTTTACCCGCCAAATAACCACCCAGTCCCATGGCTATTGAACCGGCTACAATTTCTGCTAAGCCGGCTGTTACAATAATGCCATTTCCAACTACAGCAGCACCAGTTAAACCAGCAGCAAGTGCAAATGGAACTGTTAATCCATCGCTCATGCCAATAACAATGTCTCTCACCATTTCACTGCCTGTGAAATGTTTTTCATCATGTGGTAAATGGTTTGGAGTAGGATTGTTCATGGTTTTAGTTTCTAATTTTTTCGTATTTGTTTAAATTGGCTACATTGATCTCTGAAAGTAACGCAATTGCTTTGGGCTTGTCTATTTCATCACCACCTTTAAAGATGTTTACCAGTTCGTCGCTTTTGGCTTCAAAAAACACTAATAACATAACGGTATTGGGGGCAATTTTGAAAACTTTTTTCACCTGTTCCAATGCCATGAAAATTTGTTTCCTACCTTTTGTAGCGTCTTTGGTCATTTGGTCTAATCCTTGGCGGTGATAGAGGTAATATGCCTTTCTCAGAGGCTTGAACCTTTCATTGAGCACATTGTCTATTAAATTGTAACGGGTTCTAATGGTCTTTTCAAAAGGTTTCCACCCAGCTCTTCCACTGCTTTGCTCTGCTAAATTAGCTATTTGAAGGGCTTTATTAAACAATTGACTACCTCCTTCTTCTCCAAAAGTATCGTAGTCGAGGCCAAGGCTATAATAGGCATAAAACCCAAGCAAGGCACTCAAGTCGCCCAGGTAGCTTCCATCCTGAAAATCTAAATTGTCTTGTTCTTGGTATTTAAAATCAAAGTTTTCATCGTTGAAATTTAAAACGGTACTTGAAAAATTGGTTCCGTAGATGGTTCTCCTAGTTTGTACAATGGCAGAAGCTTGGTATTCGTATGAACTTTGGTCGTATGCAGTTAAAATGATTTCGATGTTCATGTCGAGTTTTTCAACAGTTTGAATCACTTCACCTGTCCATTTGGTATTGTTCATAAATTCTTGCAATCTTTTTTCCAATGACCTGAAAATAGATTTATCTGAAATTTGAACCTGTGCATCATTGATACGCACCCTGCAGTAAAAGTCTTGTGCTGCAATAGGGTTGACCATTAGCATAACCAAGCAAAGTAAACTAAACAATTTATGCATGAAGCAATTGTATTAAATGTTGCAACAAATCTTGGGCAACAGCTAATTTACTTTTGAGTTCATATGCTGTTTTTTTACCCGTTTTCTCAAATATAGTTACTTTGTTGCTTTCTCCAGCAAAACCAGCATCTTTATCTTGGAGCGAATTGAGAACAATGAGGTCTAAGTTTTTCTTCTGTAATTTTTCTAAGGCATTAGCCTCTTCGTTATTGGTTTCTAAGGCAAACCCAATTAACAATTGTTTGTTTTTATGTTGACCCAATTCAGCAAGAATATCTGTTGTCTTGGTTAGCGATAATTGCAAATCAGCACCTTGTTTTTTAATTTTTTCTTTGCTTGTATGAGCTGGGGTAAAATCAGCAACAGCTGCACTCATTACAACCACATCTGTACTGGCATAATTTTCCATTACTGTTTGGTGCATTTGAGCTGCTGATGTTACATCTATTCTATGAATGTTAGGATGTTTTGCATGTAAATGTGTAGGGCCGCAAACAAGGGTGATTTGGGCTCCTGCATTTGCAAATGTTTCTGCAATGGCAAAACCCATTTTACCACTGCTGTGGTTACCAATAAACCTAACTGGATCAATGGCTTCGTAGGTTGGACCAGCAGTTATGAGTATTTTCTTGTTTTTTAATGGCTGCGAATTGCTAAAAAAGCTAACAGTTTTTTCGAAGATTTCTTCTGGTTCGGCCATCCTTCCAGGCCCAACCAAACCACTAGCTAGCTCACCGGCATTGGGTTCAATAAAAGTATTGCCATAACCAATTACTGTTTGAATATTGGCTTGAGTGCTTGGATGTAAATACATGTCTAAATCCATAGCTGGTGCAAAGAAAACAGGACATTTTGCAGATAAATATGTAGCCAACAATAAATTGTCACAAATGCCATTCGCCATTTTAGCTAATGTGTTTGCTGAACAAGGTGCGATGATCATCATGTCTGCCCATAAGCCCAATTCAACATGGTTGGTCCATTCTCCTTGATTGTTTTTTACAAACTGGCTGTGAACTGGATTTTTACTCAGTGTTGCCAAAGTTAGGGGGCTTACAAAATCTGTTGCATTGGTTGTCATGAGCACTTGCACCTCAGCTCCTGCTTTAACAAATAAGCGGGTCAAAGCAGCACACTTGTATGCTGCAATGCTCCCGCTTATACCTAATAAAATTTTTTTACCTTCCAACATGGAAGTATGAATTAAATCGTACTTCCTTCAGAAATCCTTTTTTCTTTCTCAGGATTTTTATGGTAGATTTTTTCGTTTAAGAATTCTTCAGTTGCTATTAAAGTTGGCTTAGGCAATCTTTCATAAAACATACTGATTTCAATTTGTTCACGGTTTTCAAATACTTCTTCCAAAGTATCGCTGTCGTTACTAAACTCGTTTAATTTGGCATGCAATTCTTCTTTCATTTGAGCACCAATTTGGTTGGCTCTTTTAGAAATAATAGCAATGCTTTCATACAAGTTAGCAGTTTCCTTTTCCAATTTTCTGAAATCTCTTGGAATGGTTGTGTTTGGAACGTTTTGATAATTGATAGCCATATGGTGATTGTAATTAATTGTTTTTAACTGTTTTGTTTGTTTAATCTTTTTAATGCAGCAAGCGATTTTTCGTAAATATTTTGTGCATCTTTCATGTATTTGTTTCCTTCGGTATGGTTTTCCCTAAAGTTATCAAAAGCAGAGACTGTAAGTTGGTAACGCTCAATTTGTTTTTCAGGAACACTATTTACAGCAAGCAAATAGCTGGTTTGTACGATTAAAAAATCCACTTCGTCTTTTTGAGACAACTCTGGATAATCTTTGAGCAGGTTATTCAAAGCAACCAAGGCACTTTTGTATTCGCTCATGTCAAAATACAACTTTGCATTTCTATATGCTTTTACTGCTAATTTTTCTCTAAGTTGATCTAAGAACAAATTGCATTCATTGACATATTTGCTTTCAGGATAAATATTGATAAATATTTTAAAAGTTTCTATGGCTTTGTAAGTGTCTGTTTGATCCAATTCAGGTTCTTGAGATTCTAAAAAAGCACAATAAGCATTCATGTAAAGTGCCTCTTCAGCTTTTTCATTGGTGGCATTGGTTTCAAAATATGTTTTATATTGAAAACCAGCCAATGCATATTGTTTTAGACCAAAATTACAAGCAGCACTGTTATACAAAACATGTTCGGCAGTGGGGGTACCATAGTAAACATCTTCAATTTGTTCGTATAAACTTTGTGCTCTCAAAAAATCTTTCTTTTTAAAATAATAGTCTGCCAGCTCGAGTTTAGCCCGGTTGTCTGAATTTTTAAGTGTTTTCTGGTACTTGTTTGAACAAGCCCCTAAGCACAAACTCAGCAGTAAAATTAAAATTCCGAAATACCTCATAGTTAGCTAACTGCAATTATAAGCTATTTATTTTGACAGAAATGAAATATTTTTACATCAGTTGAAGGTTAAAATACACCATATTGTTTGCTTTATTTGTTGCTTTTGGGCTTCAAAACAAGCTGTTTCACAGTCTTTTAAGTCTGATACAACCATCATGCTCTCTACCTTGTTCAGCGATTCGGTGCCCCAAACAAACAACTTAAAACCCAAAATTGGGCGTAAGTTACTGGCAGATAGTTTGTTGAAAATTTCTATGCGTTACATTGGCAACCATTACTCAAGAGGCGGCACAGGCAAAAGAGGGTTTGACTGCAGTGGTTTTACTTTAGTAGTATTCAAACAAATTGGAGTAAAGTTACCTCATACATCTGCTGGCCAAAGTTTAAATGGCATACAAATTTCTAGAAATCAAATAGACAAAGGTGATTTGTTGTTTTTTAGAAGCAGAAACCGAAGAAGCAAAAGAATTGGCCATGTTGGTATTGTCATCTCTAACAAAGGTGATGACATTCAATTTATACATTCAAGTACCAGTGCTGGGGTTAGAATTGACCGTTTGTCTGCTGTATATTACCAAAAAAGATTCATGAAGGCCATGCGCGTATTGCCCTTTTATCAATGAATTTTGCCAGTTAGTTTAGCCAATAGGTTTTTAAAGGACAACCATTTCCATTTGAGCCAATTTTCCGGGTTGTATAATTGTTGTATGGCTAGTTTTTCTTTAGTAGCTGCAAAAGCATTTAAGGCAGTTTTACTTTTTTCGTGAACCCGGTAAGAAGCCAAATCTCTATTTACAAACAAGATGGTTTTCTGGTTTGCTAAATGCAATATGAGTTCATAATCAAAAGCAAATTGGTATTTTTCATTTACAAAGTAATCTGGACGAAGGTATGCTTTATTAAAAAAACAAGCTGGCTGAAACATAGCTGGTAACATGCCTTTTCTAACAAGTCCTTCGAACCTAATTTGCTCGCCTTGGCCTTCGGTAATTAAATTGCCTAATTGGTCAATGGTTTTGCATTTGCCATAAATCACACCAAATTCTGGATTTACTTCATGAACACGAATGATTGTTTCTACAGCCCAAGGTTCCAGCACATCATCGGCATTTAAGAACGCAATAAAATCACCTTTGGCTTTTTGATAACCAATGTTCAAGGCATTGACTTGACCTGCATCTTTTTTTGAATGCCAATACTTGAGCTTTGGGGCGTAGCGTTCTATGATATCTTTTGATCCATCGGTAGATTCGCCATCTATGACAATGTATTCTATATTTGAATAGGTTTGATTGAGTACAGAAAGCATACAGGTTTCCAGCCATGCAGCTTGCTGGAAACTAGGAGTAATTATGCTAACCAAGGGTTGACTCATCTTGCAAACAAAAGTAGCACAATCAATGCGCTTGTGCTAATTTTCTATATTTTTCATTGAAAGAAGGATGCCATTGGTGGATTAAACTTTTTTCCTTGTTCCGAATGATGATTTTTTGGGAAGCATGGCACTTCAGCCAAAATGCTTCATCTTCAGCTCCCCAAGTTTTAAATTCTTCGTTGAGTTGCCCCAATGTTAAAAAGGTATTTTTGGAACAAGCAAACAGGCCTTTTCCTCCCCAAATCATCCATTCTCCATTGGTTTTACGAATAGTTTTTTCTTTGTTTTTATATAAATAAAATACAATTGGAAACCACATGGTATTGAATTGGGTATACTTATTTACCAGTTCAACAATGTTCCTAGGAATTTCAAAATCAACATCGGTAAAAAACAAGAGCTCATTTTGAGCCATAGCTGCTGCTTGGTTCAAAGCAAAAGCCCTTTCAAAGTTCATTTGTACAGAATGAAACTTCAATTTTACTGTAGTATTGGCTTGAATAATAGTGCTTAGAGTTGCGCTATCTTCTGAGCCACAATCAAAAATACACAATTCAACAAGTTCAGGATTTGCAATGTGTTTGAGACTATTGAGTACATGTGTTTGAAGTTCAATATTTCTGTCTTTGATTCCAATACAAATACTGATGGGTTTTAAAGGTGATGTCTTATAAATTTGGGCGCACAAATACCTCAATATACCCAGCAAATCTCTACCAATTGAGCCAATTCCGAATTTTCGTTGGGGTGCTTTAAATACATACCAAAATGGGTATTTGAACCCAACAGGAATTATTTTTTTAATAGCAGCAAACATTTAAATTTAATTGAAACGAATGGTTTTAATGGGGTCAACTTTGCTCACAAATCGAACAGGGATGACTAAAAATAAAAAACAAACCAAAGCTGCTCCACAATTCAACCAAATGAAACTGTTTAAATCCAAAGCAATTGGAACGGTGTTTAAGTAATAGGCACTTTCGTTGAGCGCAATCAATCCCCATTTTTGTTGAGCCATTGCCAAACCAATACCCAAAATATTTCCAATCAAAAGGCCTTTTAACAGAATGCCACTACTTAATAGTAAAAACAGTTGCCCAATTTGGGTATCTCGTGCACCCATAGCTTTGAGCATTCCAATCATTTTACTCCTTTCTACAATTAAAATGAGCAATGCTGTAACCATATTAATGCCTGCAACCAATGTCATCAAAATCAATATAATCCAAACATTCATGTCTAATAAATTCAGCCAATCAAACAATTGAGGGAAATTTTGGAAAATGGTTTTAACGCCTCTGTCTAATGAAGTCATTCCCTCAACTGCATGGGCTTGTTGTTCAATTTGCGAATAGTCTGTAATGTCAATTTCATAGCCAGATACAAAATTTACAGGCCAACGGTTCAATTGACGGATCATGCTGCCTTTACAAAAAGCATAACGCTCATCTAACTCGTTGAGTCCGGTATCAAAAATTCCAGAAACAATCAATTTCCTTACCCTTGGAGGATTGTCTACAAAATAGATAAATACGGGTTGTCCAACCTGTAGTTTAAGTTTTTTAACAGTATTTGATGCCAACAGAATTTCAGGAGTTGTTGCGTCTAAATTGGGTATTTTACCGGCCTTTAAATGAGATTGGATAAAACCCCAATTGTAGTCGGTTTCTATGCCTTTTAATAAAATGCCCTCAAAAGCATCGGTGGTTTTGATGATGCCTGCTTTGTTGGTATAGGTTTGAACCCATTTGATTCCTGCAGTGTTTTTGCAGTTTTGTTCAAAAAGTGTATCTCTTTCTATAGGTGAATTTTCAAAGCTATTGTTTAAATCTAAGTGGGTAACTTGTATAGGTGAGTTAAATCCAATTAGTTTATTTCGTACCTGAAGTTGGTACCCTTTAACAATTGCAATAGACAAAATCATGACCATGATACTGATGGCTACTGCAGCAGTTGCAAGGTTAACAATGAGAGTTGATGAACCTACTTTTGACTTGCCTTTTTGAGAACTGAGTCTTTTAAATATGAAAAAACTGACCTTCATGAATAATTTCAAATATAAGCTACTGGTACTTTTTTTATGTATTTTATCTTTCCATTCTATGGCAGCTTCACTTCTAACTGGTGCTGCTCAAACCCAATTGTATTTGCCTTTGATCAAAGGAAAGTCTGTAGGAATGGTGGTCAATCAAACTGCAAGTATTGGAAACAAACACTTGGTTGATTCCCTATTGAGTTTGGGCATTCACATTAAAAAAGTATTTGCTCCTGAACATGGTTTTAGGGGAGATCACAGTGCAGGAGAGGTTGTACAATCGGGAACAGATCCATTGACTGGTTTACAAGTTATTTCTTTGTATGGTAAAAATAAAAAGCCAAGTGCTGCTGACCTTGCAGGTATTGACTACCTAATTTTTGACATTCAAGATGTTGGAGCAAGGTTTTATACTTATATCTCTACACTGCATTATGTGATGGAGGCATGTGCTGAGAACAATATACCCTTGATGGTTTTAGACAGACCCAATCCAAATGGATTTTACATAGATGGACCCATATTAGACACCGCATTTCACTCATTTGTGGGTATGCATCCTGTTCCAATTGTTCATGGCTGTACAATGGGCGAGTATGCCCAAATGATCAATGGTGAAAAATGGTTAAAGAAAAAAATAAAGTGTGCCTTGAAAGTGATTCAAATGAAAGGCTATACCCATTTAACCAAATATGAACTGCCAATTAGGCCTTCCCCAAATTTACCCAATCAGGCAGCTATTTATTTGTATCCAAGTTTGTGTTTATTTGAAGGGACTTCACTTAGCCTAGGAAGAGGAACTGAGTTTCCTTTTGAATGTGTGGGCAAACCTAAATCAAGTATAGGAAGTTTTGTTTTTGTGCCTAAATCTATCAAAGGAGTGGCCGATCATCCGCCTTATGAAAATCAAGCTTGTAAAGGTTTTTTACTCAGGCAAAATGGCAACGAAACAGCACCTCAACTCAAAAGAATACAATTGCAATGGTTGCTAGAATTTTATATTGCCGACTCATCAAAACCGACATTTTTTACTCCATTTTTTAACCAATTGGCAGGAACAAATCTTTTGCGCAAACAAATTGAGATGGGGATGTCTGAAAAACAAATCCGTCAATCTTGGGCAAAAGGCATTGCTAAATATAAATTAGTGCGTCGCAAGTATTTGTTGTACAAGGACTTTGAATAAAAGTGATTGTCGGTTTTAAGTTCAAATCAAGGGTTTCATTTCTTTGAATGTGGGGTTTCAATTAATTGGCTGATAGTTAGGTTTTTAATAAATTAATTGTTTAGATATCATTAATTTAATCAAAAATAATTTGTCAAGCCAATGAAAAATTTATATTTGCCTCAATCCTAAACATTGAATTTTTTAAAATGGGAAAAACAACAAAAAAGAAAATCAGAATGGAATTTGAGATAAAAGCCTCACCTGCCATGCTGTTCAATTACATTAGTTCGCCTTCGGGTTTGTCTCAATGGTTCTGTAATGACGTAGATATTTACAATAATTTTTATAAATTCAAGTGGGATGGTGACGAAAGCATCGCAGAGTTGTTAAGAAAGACGGTCAACAAATCGATGCGTTTTAAATGGAAAGATTTTTCGGATGAAGATTACTTTGAATTTGAAATTTTACAAGATGAATTAACCGATGATGTGGCCTTGGTAGTAACCGACCATGTAGAGCCAATTGATGAAAAAAATGCCATTCAATTATGGGAAAATCAGGTGCATGACTTGAAAACCCTATTGGGCGGATAATTTTATAACCAAATTTTTAGAGAACCCGATTGCTTTAACAAAGAGCAATTCGGGTTTTTTTATGTGTTTTATGCATAGAAATCAGCTAAATGGCTTCAATTGTCAAATTATTTAAGCATTTTTGCAGCCAATTGTAGCACAGTAAGCGTGAAGAAATTTTACCTATTTATATTACGAAATTACCTAAAGGCATTTATTCCAACCTTTTTGATTGTGATGCTGATATTGCTCATGCAAATCATTTGGTTGTACGTAGATGAGTTAGTTGGCAAAGGCCTTGACTGGTTTGTGATAGCTGAATTGCTCTTTTATTTTTCGGCAAGTTTAATCCCTCAGGCATTGCCATTATCGGTTTTACTTTCTTCTATCATGACTTTTGGTAATTTAGGAGAGAGTTACGAGTTGGTTGCAGCTAAAGCCTCAGGAATTTCTATCTGGCGCATGTTTAAACCCATGCTTTTGCTCATGTTTTTGATTGCCCTATTTGGCTTTTTTGTGTCGAATATTTTAATCCCAATGGCCAATTTAAAACGCAGCTCATTGCTCTATGATGTTCGCCAACAAAAACCTGCATTGGCATTAAAAGAGGGAGTGTTTAGCCAAGATATACCGGGTATTACTATGCGCATTGGGAGTAAAAATCACAAAACCCAGGAATTGTACAATATTCTCATTTACGATCACCGTGAAACCCAATTGCAGGCAACTGTTTTATTTGCCAAAAGAGGCATCATGAAAATGAGTGAGGACAATCGCTATTTGTTTTTAACTTTATACGATGGATCGAGGTATGAAGAATTAGAAAAAGTAAAAGGATACCACCAATCAAGGCCACATACATCAACCTTTTTTACTGAAGAACAAATCACCTTCGATTTAAATAGTTTTAAGTTTAGCCGAACAGATGAAAATTTGTTCAAACACCATTTTGAAATGTTGAATGTATTGGAGTTAGAGCATTCTACCGATTCTCTTAACGAGGTAATTGAAGGTAAATACAGTAACCTCAATAAATTCATACAACCTTATTATTTTTTCACAAAATTGGGTGCCGATTCAATGGCAAATTTGTTAACTGGTAAAAGCATTCCACCTTTAAAAGATACTGTTTTTATAACAAGTTTGTCTGGCAACCAAACTGGAATGGTTTATACCAATGCGCTCAACAATGCAAGAACTGTCAGAAATGTAGTTGAGTACAGTTTAAACGAATTTAAGGAATTAGAACAGTTACGCGCCAGACACCGCATAGAATGGCATCGAAAATTCATCTTGTCTTTTGCGTGTATTGTGATGTTTTTCATTGGAGCGCCTTTAGGTTCCATTATCCGAAAAGGAGGTTTTGGTTTGCCAATTGTAGTTTCAGTATTGATGTATGTATGCTACCATATTGTTTCTCTATCTGGAGAAAAAGCAGCCAAAACAATGGCTTGGTCTCCTTTTGAAGGCATGTGGTTTGGTGTTGGTGTTTTTGTTCCATTAGGCTTGTTTTTAACCTGGAAAGCAGCAACTGATTCAGGTATATTTGATATGGGTTGGTACAAAAAAGTTGTCAGAATGGTTTTTAAAGCATCCTCAATATCTCCAAAGGTATGAAGATTTTGCAACTCATGAACCGCTTTCCTTGGCCACTTAAAGATGGGGGCGCATTGGGTTATTACAATTTTTTAAAAGGGTATCACGATGCTGGTTGTGAGCTGACTGTTTTAACCTTCAATACAAGCAAACATTACATTGAATTTGAGCAATTGCCTGAGCATGTTAAAAGTTTAGCAAGCTTTCATTTGGTGCCACTAGACAACCATATTAAACCATTGGCTGCACTTGGGAACTTATTGTTTAGCTCGCAATCTTACCATGTAAGCAGGTTTATTAGCAAAGATTTTGAAAAGGCCTTGGCTGAATTGTTGAAAAAAACCGAGTTTGATGTGGTGGTATTTGAAAGTATTTTCATGGCTCCTTATTTGAAAACAGTTCAATTGAATAGCCGTGCAAAATGTGTACTCAGGGCGCACAATGTAGAATACGAAATTTGGCAAAGATTGGCATCCAAAACTACCAATCCTTTGAAGCGGTATTACCTGCAAATATTGGCAAAAAGACTACAGAAATTTGAAATGGGCTCTATGAATGCCTTTGATGCCTTGACATTTGTCACTCAAACTGATGCCTTGCATTTTAAACAGTTTGGCTTGCAACAGCCTTATCATGTAGCGCCAACTGGTATAGATACTCATAGGCTCAATCCAGACTATACCAAACTCATTCCTCAAACCATTTTACACATTGGTTCTATGGATTGGATGCCAAACCAAGAAGCTGTTGAATGGTTTATCAAAGAGGTATGGCCCTCTCTCAAAAAACAACATTCCGAATTGCTTTTTAAAATTGCAGGAAGGAATATGCCAACGCATTTTTTTGCTTATCAAGGAAATGGAATTGATGTATTGGGAGAAGTTGAAGATGCTATTGAACTCATGCAAACTGCAACTTTGATGATAGTTCCACTTTTTTCAGGAAGTGGCATTCGGGTAAAAATATTAGAAGGCATGGCACTCGGAAAATGTATTGTTTCTACCCAACTGGGTTATTGTGGAATAGATGCCCAAAATGGAAAACACATACACCAAGCTGAAACAGCTTCTGATTTTATAGCAGTTATTTCAAACTTGTTGGCCAATCCATTGTTAATTAAACAAACAAGTATAGCTGCTAGGTTACTCATAGAAGAACAATATGAAAGCAAGGCTGTGATACAAAAACTCCTGAGTTTTTACCAAAGTATAAAAAAACATAAAAATGGAACGCATACAATTTAATACCATTGAAGAAGCAATAGAAGACATTCGTCAAGGCAAAATGATCATTGTAGTTGATGATGAAGACCGTGAAAATGAAGGTGATTTTTTAACTGCCGCCAGAAATGTAACTCCTGAAATTATCAATTTTATGAGTAAAGAAGGTAGGGGTTTAATTTGTGCACCATTGGTTGAAGAAAGGTGCGAAGCACTCAAATTAGATTTAATGGTAAATGACAATACCACCTCACACGGAACGCCATTTACTGTTTCGATTGATTTATTGGGTAAAGGTTGTACAACGGGTATTTCTGCCCATGACAGAGCCAAAACTTTTCAGGCCTTGGTTGACCCCAATACACAACCAGAAGATTTTGGCAAACCAGGGCATATTTTTCCGTTAAAAGCCAGAAAAGAAGGGGTACTCAGAAGAGCAGGTCATACAGAAGCGGCCATTGATTTTGCCCGATTGGCAGGATTTGAACCTGCAGGATGTATTGTAGAAATTATGAACGAAGACGGCTCTATGGCCAGGGTACCTGATTTGGTAAAAATAGCAGCCAAATTTGATATGAAATTGGTGAGCATTCAAGCGTTGATTGCCTATAGGCTCGAAAAAGAATCTTTGGTCAGGAAAGTGATTTCTGTTGAAATGCCCACTCAATATGGGGAGTTTATTCTAACAGCCTACCAACAAAAAGATACAGGAGAAGAACACCTTGTTTTACAAAAAGGTACCTGGGAAAAGGATGAACCTGTTTTGGTTCGTGTGCACTCATCTTGTATTACGGGTGATATTTTTCATTCGATGCGTTGTGATTGTGGTGATCAATTACACCAAGCCATGAAAATGATTGAAAATGAAGGGAAGGGAGTTGTTTTGTACATCAATCAGGAGGGTAGGGGAATTGGTTTAATTAATAAATTAAAAGCTTACAAACTACAAGAACAAGGATTAGATACAGTTGAAGCCAATTTGCAATTAGGGTTTAAAATGGATGAACGCGATTACGGAGTAGGCGCTCAGATATTGAGAGATTTGGGTATACAAAAAATGCGTTTAATGACCAATAACCCAACTAAAAGGGCTGGACTAATTGGTTATGGTTTAGAAATTGTAGAAAATGTTCCAATTACTACGCATCCAAATTTACACAACAAAAAATACCTCGATACCAAAAAAGAAAAAATGGGGCATGAATTGAACCCTTCTTAATTTTTGTAACGATGATTGAGGCATATCAAAAAATACTCCAACAATCGGCCAATAAAAAAGGCGAGAATAAAAAGTTTCTAGAGCGATTAAAAAAGCAAAAGCCAGCGGGTTTAGACCAATTGTTTCAAAGCATCAACGATGAGGTATTTGAAGAGATTGATTGTTTACAGTGTGCCAATTGTTGTGCCACAACGGGTCCTATGTTATTGAATAAAGACATAGATCGGATGGCCAAAACCCAACAACTCAGACCGGCTATTTTTACAGAAAAGTATTTGAGAATTGATGAAGACGGAGATTACATTTTTAAAGCAATGCCTTGCCCATTTCTAGGAGCAGATAAATACTGTGGCATTTATGAAGACCGTCCCAATGCATGCAGAGAATATCCTCATTTGCATCAAAGAAATTGCATTCAGAAATTAGGCATCACCTACCACAACAGTTTAATTTGCCCAGCAGTAGCTAAAGCACTTGAAAAATTAAAAGCTCATTTTGTTTTGGGTTGAGCAGTTTCTGTTTTTACATTTTGAGTAGCTGGAGTTACTGCTAATTTAGCAGGCTTCTTTACCAAGCCATAGCTTTGAATAAAAAAAGTTTTACTTGCTGCAGGGTCTTTCCCAAAACGGTAACTCAATCCTATGGCATGGTTTTGTTTGCTTACCGCAAAAATTTGGGTAGCTGGCAAATTGTAATTGTAGAATAAATTCAAACGGTCTTTTGTTTTAATATATACCATGGCTCCAATTTGGTTGCTTGGAGAAAAATCAATGCCTACACCTAATGTTTTGTCTAATACAAGCATTCCTGAAAATTGAATGTTCAGAGGAATATTGGTAGCAACATTTGCCAATGCTGTAGCTTCTATAGACAAATGATTATTGATGGCTGTATTGTACCAAGCATGCATTGATAATACAGGTTGCTCTGTTGCTTGAATAAAACGGTATCTTTTCTGAGGTATTAAATTAGAGCAACTCATGCCAATTAAAAATTGATCGGGTTTGTAAACAGACAATCCTGCATCAAAATTATTAACAGGAATACCGTTTAAATTTCCCGAGAGTAAAATGTCATCATTATCGGTAACTTTTTGGTTTCCCAATGACAAATAACTTTGACTGAGCACATGTTTCATGCCCATTGATAAATTAACAGTGCTACTTAAGTTTAAATGGTAGGCAAATGCATTGCTCAAGGCAACAGTACTAACAGGTCCAGCATGGTCACTGTATACAGCGGCATTCCATCCTGTATTTTCACTGAATACACGGTCATATGCCAAAAATACCGTTTGTGGAGCTCCCTGAATACCCACCCACCTGGCTTCATAGCCTAATTGCAATTGATTGTTCATTAATCCAGCAATGGCAGGATTGATACCTGCTGGGTTAAATAAGAATTGATTGTTTCCAGAATTGATTTGTGCTTGCATTTGCAACATACAAGTCATTCCAAGGAGAGTCAATATACTTTGTCTAATCTGCTTCATGTTTAATCTGGTTATCTAATGAGATAAATATATCCACTGAAAGATTTGTTATTAGATTTGCTTGTAAATACATAGTAATAGGTGTCGTTGGGCAAATACCCATTGTTGCCACTCATCAAAGAATTAACTGATGCTTTTCCGTCCCAAGTATTGTTGTAGTTGAAGGTGTGGTAAACCAATTCACCCCAACGGTTATAGATGCTCAATTCATTTTCTGGAAAATCCAATATTCCTTTGATCATGAAGAAGTCATTTTTACCATCCCCATTTGGAGAGAAACCTTCAGGGAAAAACAAACCACATTTATAGGTAGGAATTCCATCGAGACTTAGCTCAACAGAATCTTTACATCCCATTGAATCGGTAACTACAGCTTTGAAATTACCAGCTTGTAAACTTCTCATTAAAGAATCTTTGGTTGCTTTTCCATTCCATGTAAAACGATAAGGCGCTCTACCTCCATAAGGAGTGAGCAATACCAAACCATCTGTATCCGATTCACAAACCAATTGTTTCAAAACTTCTGCACTAATTGCAACTGGTTCTGGTTCTATTAATTCAATGCTGTCTGTTTTGATACAACCTCTTTGGTCAGTAATGGAATATGTGTAGAATCCTTTTGGCAATTGCACCAATTGCTGACTAGATCCATATCCAACCCAACCTGAATTTTGATAAGGAGTTGCACCACCACTCACAATTGCTTTTACACTGCCATTTGTTTTTCCAAAACAAGTTATTGGTAATTTAACACTCAATTGTAATTGAATGGCCGATGTTGGATTGGTAATTTGAGCACTATCTATAACCGAACAACCATACTCATCACTTGCAGTAACGGTATAGGTGCCCGGTCCAATGTTTTGGTATAGGGTATCATTGTAATTTCCGGGCTGCCAATTGAACCTAATTTTTCCTTTGCCACCAATCGCCTTCACTTTTAGAACGCCATTGTTGTCATTGTAACAGGTAATGTCTTCTTTGCTTATACTTATTTTAAGTGGTGGATTCAATTCTATCCAAACGCTGTCTTTGAATCTACAATTGTTGTTTACAACCTCGCAATAAATCCATCCTGTATAATCTTTTAATACAATTGGATTGCCAGTTTCTCCATTGCTCCAATTGTAATTGTCAAATCCATCAGGTGCAGTTAAAATAATGGTGTCAGACTCACATGATAGTTTAACAATAGAGTCGAAACTGAAATGAAAATTATTGGGTTCAACCACTGTGCGTATTTGAAAAGCACAAGCGCCATCTCCAACATAATTGTATGCCTTAGGAATTGCAGTAAATTGTTGGCTGATTTTAGGGATCAATAACAAACTGTCTCCTATTTGGTTACTAGGAAGCCAAGTAACTTTATTTTTGTTTTCTACAATTTCGAGCAAGCCATAAATTTGTGAGTAACAAGGGTCGTTTGCAGCATTGTCATCATCAAGCATGGTGTTCCAAGTAAATGGTTCTGCACAAGCACTGTTCATCATATACACAAAATCTTCTCCTTGGTTGTTTGATGGCGCATTAGAGTTCCAGTTGGTATAAGTTGCAGGGTCACAATTCATCCAAACAAATTCATTGTTTTGGTTGCGCATCATGCCTAACCAAACATTCTTTTTAACAATTTTTTGAATGAATTTTTGTTCAGCAGTATCATTGATTATTGCAAGGTACCCGCCAACCGAAAGTGCTTTTTTTGCTGCATCAGACCAATTGCTTCGGGTAGTTGCTGCATAATAATAATGTCCTAAATACCTACCTAAATAAGTATAGCCTGGTAGGTTGCTCCCATTGGTGTATTTGTTTCTTACAGGTCCGCCATATGGATTGCAGTTGTCGTTCCAATTGATGTTAAACAAAGTTGGATTGTTCATACAAACTTGGTTAAAAGTATCTTGGCTTAATTGGGCTCTGTTAATGGCAAAGAATGAACTATCTGTTCCTGCACAACCACCTTTATTAATTGTAACTCTATACCAAGTTGCTTGTTTGAATTGTGTATTTGCTGTTTGATCTCCGTTACTCCAACTGTATTTTTCAAAACCATCTGGTGCTTGAATGTCGTAGGCTAAATTGCCGCAATAATAAGTGGTGTCGGGTAAGAAATTGATTGATAATTTATTGTTCACAGTTACTTTCACAGTATCGAAACAATAGTTTCCAGGAGTTCCAACTCTGGCCCAATAAGTAGCATTGGTTAATAAACCATGAACCTGAATGTTTTCTGTAGTGTCGCCTGTTGACCACAAAATACCTGTTGCTTTTCTGAGTCTAATTTGAACATTGTCTATGCTCCAGCTTTCGTTACAAGCAACCAATTCGGTATCTACCAATGTGCCAATCCATTTGAATTGTAAAGCAGTGTCTTGGTGTGCGAATTTTTTACTAATTCTATACAATGTAGAATTGGCAGATGGGTCGTTAAAGCACCTTCTAGCTAAGCCAACTGTAGCAGCATCTTGTTTTGCAGGAAAATTCCCTTGGGCAAATGTTGAATAACTTTGGGTGCAGCCGGCATTGTTAGAAAAAGTATTGACTGTGGCATCTTGTTGGTCTAATTGCCAAGCCAATTGATCGGGTCCTGTAATAGAACAATCCCCTTCCCAAGTATCGTGAATGTATAAATCAAAAGCAATTTCTACTGAATCGTGTGCAATCAATTTGCCGAGTTTAAATTGCAAGGTATCGTTATGAAAGAATCCTAAAACTTTACTGCCATTGAATGTAAAAGTAGATTGCTTATTAAAACCATTAAAAGGAGGTAGGCCCGAAAAGTTTTCGCTATAATAATCTACAAAAAATGCGGGAGTTTTAGGGCCACGAATTTGAAATGGGGTATTGATACAAATTGCTGTATCTGGTGTTCTAATAGAAGCATTGTTAATGAGTGCATACACACTGTCAAATCCAAAACAGCCTCCATTGCTACTTACTTTTACTTTGTGCCAACCACTGGTAGTTGCATAGATTGAAGCACTTGTTGCCCCGGTATTCCATAAATAGGTATTGAATCCATTTTGAGCTTGAATCCAAACACTGTCTTGGTTACATGTTTTTAAAGTATCGCTGCTAATGATACCATTAATTTTAGGTATGGTAATTTTTACGGCATCAGTACAGGTTGTATTTCCTTTTTTTACACTCAATAAATAAGTTGCATCATTGTTTGGAGATACTACAATTGAAGGGGATGTAGCTCCTGTAGACCAAGTATAGGCAATACTGAAAACCTCTGGGTCAATTTCCAATAAGCCATACATAGTATTTAAACAAGTATCAGCTAATAGGTTATCAGACTCGGTATGTTGTTGCCAAAATCCGGCATTTACACAATTCTTGTTTTGTAAATAAATATAGTCTTCGCCAACCATATCCGTTGGTTCATTGGTTTTGAAATTGCTGTAATCTAAACGGTCGCAATTCATCCAACGAAAACTCCTATTGCTGGCATCTCGGAATAAACCAAGCCATAAATTATTGTCAGCCATTGCCAATAAAAAACGTTGTTCTGCTTCAGAATTGATGACCGCTAAATTGCCTCCTGCATTCAATGCTTGTTGTGCTGCTGTGTTCCAGCCTGAATGGGCCAATGCTTTATAATAATAATGGCCTTGAAAATTTCCCAAATACTGATAACCACTAATTGTTTGTCCAGCTAAATAGCCAATCAATTTCTGAGGCGCACCAAATGGATTGCAATTAAAAGTAGGAAATGCATTTAATAGAAGAGGTGATCCGGCACACAATAACGTATCGTTTTGTACAATTTTACCAATAGCCATTTTTACATAAATACTATCAGTAGCAAAACATTGAGAACTGCTCATTCCGGCAGTACATGTATACCAACCTTCTTTAAGTACTTCATTGGTTCTGTCTGTAGAACCATTGCTCCATAAATAAGTATCAAAACCCAATGGTGCAATAATTTTTACAGTATCTTGGTTGCAACTCACCAACGTATCAGGTCCCAAATTAAGGGTCAATGTAGCTCCTTTGTTGCATCCATAAACATTGCTGAAAGTGTATTGTTGGTTGATAGAAAAACCGGTTTTGATGGTTTGGCTGCCATTTGGCCAATAAATGATTAAACTGTCTACAATGTTTTGTTTGCCCAACCCAAATACCATTTTTTCAGATCCATAATTGGCATTGGCTCCCAAAGCATTGCTTCCAAAATGTTTGTGGCGTTTAATATTTCCTGCTTTTACATACAATCTAGCGCCCCTTGCATCTGCACTGCCGTTGCAACTCAATAATTTGACACTAATAAACCTATTTAACAGGTTGTTATTGGTGTTTTTTAACAGTTGCCCCGACTCACACTTATTGGCATCTCCAAATTTAAATATATCTAACAAGCCATCGTTGTTGTAATCAAAAAGCATGAATTTTTTTGAAGCCATTGAATTGTAAAAAGCAGCATTTAAGTAATTGTTTTGTTGTGCTGTAAATACATTACTCCCATTGTTTACTTGTAAAATGGGTAGGGTAGAGTCGCTGCTGAGTAAATTACTTCTGGTTTGCCAAAATACATCCAAATCCCCATCGTTTTCTAAGTCAAAAACAAATGAGTTGATATAATCTTTGTTATTACCTGTTTCATAAGTGTCATAAGCCAAAGTGGCATCAGTGAAAGTAAAATTGCCAGCATTAAAGAACACTTTATTTCTGTTGTTTGTTGAACCAACTCCTAAAACTTCTTTGGTTCCCAATAATATATCTAAAAGCCCATCATTGTTTAAATCTGTTAAATTGGCAAAACCAATATTTGAGCACAATGGAAATGTAGAAGCGCCCGAAAAGGAAAACCCACCGCTTAAATTATTTTCATATAAGAAAATCTCATCTGCAGCTGTTTCATTGGTACGTTTAATGATTAAAATATCATCTGCGCCATTGTTGTCAAAATCACCTATGCTCAAAATAGGATTGGCAGAGTTTCCAAAGCCAGTAATCAAGTCTGTTAAAACAGTAAACTGATTGCCATCATTGATGAGTGCACTTACAATTCTATCGTTTGTAAGTGCAGCTATTCGGGTAAAAACCAAGTCTAAATCTCCATCTCTTTCAATATCGCTAATTTGAATGATAGGATCTCCGTTTGCAGGAGAATTGATCATTTGAATGCCTTGTGGAATACCCAATCCAACAGTCGTTTCAGAAAAGGTATTGCCGCAGTTGTTTCTGAATAAACGTAAAAAAAATCCATTTTGAACAAAACAAATGTCTTGAAATCCATCAGCATTGTAGTCAAATGAAAAGGCCGCAAACGACTCATCAAATGCAGTTATAACTGGTAAACCAGCAGCAACAGTCGATTCATAAAATTTGCCTGATACATTTTTAAAAAGTTTGACTTGTTTTTGCTGGTCGTTGATCATCAACAAATCTTCCCAGCCATCATTGTTAAAATCTAGTACATCCAATACCTGAGTTTGGTTGCTGTCAATGCCAGCAGCTAAATTTACGTTTTCAAATACCTGGGCAGACAAGTTAAAACAGGTAAATACCAATAAAATAGACAATAATTTAATATTCATCTTGCATGAAATAGTTTTAGGGCAAATAAATTCTTGCACAATTTAGTCTATTTCAGAGGCCTGAACTGCTTCTATGGCGCTGATAACATACACATTGAGATGTAAATCGGAGTATTTATTGGACAGTATATTTTGGGTACTTAAATAGAAAAATGTGAAAGTACCTCGCAAACCCTTGCTATGTCTTCATTTGACTGATTCAAGTGCAATACAAATCTAATTCTGTTGTTACCAATATGATTGGCTTTTATTTGATGCAATTGTAAGTGGTTAATCAGTTTTTGAACCAGACCTAAATTTAGCATTTCAAAAATGACAATATTGGTTTCTACAGGTAAAATTTCTTTTAATCCACCAATATGAGTGAGCTGTTTTTCAATTTGTTTGGCTCTGAGATGGTCAATTTCGAGCCTTTTGATATTGTTATTTAAAGCAAATAAACCAGCAGCAGCCATATAACCAGCTTGCCTCATTCCGCCTCCCCATCTTTTTCTGATTCGTTTTGCATTGTATATGAATGCTTGATTACCCAGAAGCAATGAACCAATTGGAGCGCCCAAACCTTTAGACAAGCATATTGAAATTGAATCAAATTGGTTGCCATATTGCAGGGCATTTTCATTTTTAGCAATGAGGGCGTTAAAAATTCTTGCGCCATCTAAGTGAAACGCCAATTGATTGTTTTGGCAAACCTTTGCTATTTTTTCAATTTCATTGAAGTCCCAACAAGCCCCACCACCTCTATTTACAGTATTTTCTATACAAACCAGTTTAGTTCTTGGAAAATGAACATCATCTTTTCTAATTGCTGCTTCAACGGCTGCTGCACTAAAAACACCATTATTGCCATATTGTAATAAACAAGAAGCGCCACTATTGGCGGCAATTCCTCCACCTTCATATAAAAATACATGTGACTGTTCGTGGCAAATTACCTCTGTTCCAGGCCCTGTATGCAAGTGTATGGCAATCTGATTGGTCATTGTTCCACTAGGGCAAAACAATGCAGCTTCCATTCCAAAAAGTTTTGCAGCTGTAGTCTGTAATTCATTAACCAGTTGGTCTTCTCCAAAAACATCGTCACCTATCAAAGATTGATCTATAGATTGCATATAAGCAAGCATATCAGGGCTTGGCTTACTCACAGTGTCAGAACGCAGGTCAATTGTATGCATATACTTTACAAATAAATAAGTGTTAAAATAATTTTTGGGATGATATTTTAATTCGAATAAACGAAATTCGTTAAAATTTTTTGTATGTATCCTACCATATCCGATTTATTACTTGATTTATTTGGGCTCAATTTCCCATTGCCTATTCAAACTTTTGGATTTTTTATGGCGATGTCTTTTGCAGCAGCATATTGGTTCACCAACCAAGAATTACTTAGAAAAGAACAGGCTGGTAAGTTGTTGGTGCAACACAAATTGGTAACCATTAATAAACCTATAGAATTGACTGATTATCTATTAAACATGGGCATTTATGCTTTAATAGGTTTTAAATTGTTAGAAATGATATTAGATTACAATGCATTGGTTGAAAACCCCCAAGTATTTATATTATCTAGCAAAGGCAATTGGTTTGGCGCAATCATAGGGCTGGCAATAGGCTATTTTGAAAAACACCGTGAAGCCCAAAAATTAAAAGGAAAAACTGCCACACAAATTAATCAAACCATACAGGCTCATGAACATATGGGCAATATTTTAGGTTTGGCTGCAATTGGTGGAATATTTGGAGCCAAATTGTTTCACAACCTAGAGAATATAGACGAATTAATGGCCAATCCAATTGATTCTTTGTTTTCATTTAGCGGACTTACTTTTTATGGAGGCTTAATAGTGGCTGCTGTTTTAATTTTACGTTATACAACTAAAAATGGAATTGCTTGGTACCATATGGTCGATGCGGCAGCTGTGGGTTTGATGATGGCTTATGGTATAGGTAGGGTAGGTTGTCATTTGAGTGGAGATGGCGATTGGGGAATTGTAAATTTAGCTGCTAAACCGGAAGCTTTGGGTTTTCTGCCAGATTGGTTTTGGGCATACCAATACCCGCACAACGTGATCAATGAAGGCGTAAATATTCCAAATTGTATAGGAAACCATTGTTACATGTTGCCCAATCCAGTTTTCCCAACTCCATTGTATGAAGCCCTCATTAGTATAATTGTAGCCTTAATTTTATGGATGGTACGCAAGCAGTTTAAACTAGCCGGTCAGTTGTTTTTTACATATTTAATTTGCAATGGATTGGAACGGTTTTTAATTGAAAAAATTAGGGTTAACAATGCATATCATTTATTGGGGCACCCAGTTACTCAAGCAGAAATCATTTCTTTTTCATTGATAATTGCGGGTATCATCGGTTTGTGGTGGGTCAAGAATAAATCTAAAACAAACAAGGCATACATTTTGTAAGTACACAATAATGCGCAACTTTTATATAGCAATTTTACTAGGCTTTTTGTGTTTCAATTCCAAATCTATTCAAGCGCAGGACAGCCTCAAGTTACAAGGTATAGTCTTGCCTGACTTTATTGTGAAAGCGCAAAAAGATCCAGAATACGAAAAAAAATACCAACGTTTGGTTTACAATGTAAAAAAAGTATTGCCTTACGCTAAAATGGCCAGTTTTAGGTTTCAGTTAATGGAACAGAATTTACAGTTATTGGCATCAGAAAAATTTAAAAAGGAATATTTAAAACGTACAGAACAGTCTATTAAAGATCAGTTTATGGACGATTTGTATAACCTCACTCAAACTCAAGGAAGAATACTGATTAAATTATTGTACAGAGAAACTGGAAAAACGGGTTACGAACTGCTACAAAATTACAGAGGTAATTTAACTGCTTGGTACTGGCAAGGTATGGCTAAATTATTCAATGCCAACCTCAAAGAAGAATTTGATCCAATAGAAGATTGGCAAATAGAACAAATTATCAAACAACTTGGTTTTGAGTAAAATTGTCTAAAAAGTAGGAATAATTCACAAGCTGTTGATATTGGCATTGAGTTTGGCAAGTTGTCAGCCTTAAATTTGCCAAGATGATGCAAGAAGAAATAAGCGGATTACATTGGTTAGTTTTATCGGGAGCAGGGGTCTTTGCATGTGTATTGCTGGGCTATTATTTCATGTTGTTTTTGAAATTGGCAAATTACAAATCTCATTTGCCCGAAAAGGGAAAAGAGCCTGTTTCAATTGTGATTGCAGCAAGAAACGAATATGTTAACCTTGAAAAGAATTTAAAAGCAATATTAGAACAATATTATCCTCAGTTTGAAGTCATCGTGGTCAATGATTGCAGTTGGGACGAATCGCAAAAACTGTTAGAATATTACCAAGAGGTATATGCCCATTTAAAAGTTTGCAAAATTGTAGAACAAGAAAAATATCCTACAGGTAAAAAATTTGCTTTGACATTGGGAATCAAAGCTGCCAAATACCAACAATTGTTATTTACTGATGCCGATTGTATGCCAGCCAGTAAAAATTGGTTGAGCAGCATGTCTGCTGGTTTTTCGACTAACAAACAAATTGTACTTGGCTTTTCTCCATATAAGAGTTATCCAGGCTTGTTAAATCTATTCATCAGATTTGAAGCAGCAATGACAGCTGTATTTTATTTTTCAGCTGCCTTGGCTAAGAAACCTTTTATGGGTGTAGGTAGAAATTTAGCGTATACTTCTTCCTTGTTTTTTGGCAATAAAGGTTTTGCCAAATACCAACACCTGATGAGCGGAGATGACGATTTGTTCATCAATCAGGTTGCTAGCCCATCAAATGTGCAAATTCAATTGCATCCAGATAGTTTTATGTACACAGAACCCAAACTGAATTACAAAGCTTGGTCAGACCAGAAATCTAGACATATCAATACTGGTAAGTATTACAAACTATCTGATAAATTGTTATTAGGTGTTTACTATGCGGGTTTGTTCTTTTTCTATGCATTTTTAATTACCGGTATTGTACTTCATATTCAATGGCAATTTGTATTGGGAATTTATTTGTTTAAAACCCTTGTTCAATGGTTGGTTTTTTATTTTGTATTTAAAAAACTGGCTCAAACTAAATTATTGTGGCTACTCCCGATTCTAGATGTTCTCTACCTTTTATATATGTATGCATTTGGTATCAAAGATATTTTCACTAAAAAAAGAAAAGTGTGGTAATGGAACCCAAACAACAACTAGAAAGAATATTTAGCTATTTCCCCGAGCTGACCGAACTTCAAAAAAATCAATTGACTTTACTCGAGTCAGTTTACAAGGAATGGAACGATAAAATAAATGTCATTTCTAGAAAAGACTTTGATTCTTTATACGAAAAACATGTTTTACATAGTTTAGCCATTGCTAAATTTATTGGTTTTAAACCGGGTACAAAAGTGTTAGACATTGGAACAGGGGGCGGATTTCCAGGTATTCCTTTAGCTATTTTATTTCCTGAAACTGAATTTACACTCATTGATTCTATTGCCAAGAAAATAAAAGTAGCTGAAGCTGTTTCAGAAGCACTTGAATTAGAAAACACTGATTTTGTAATTGGTAGGGTAGAACAACTCAATGAGCCTTTTCATTTTGTGACAGCAAGGGCTGTAGCTCCCTGTGAACAATTGTATAGATGGTCTAATAAATACATTGATATTAACGAAGATTTTAACAGTAAAATCAACGGATTTATATTTTTAAAAGGGGGCGATTTACAACAAGAATTCAAAGACTTAAAAGCCATCAATAAAAAACTGCATATTCAAGAGTTTCCATTAACTGATTATTTTACCGAAGCCTTTTTTGAAACCAAAAAGTTGGTTTATATTTTTCAATAATTGATTATGTTTGGCTGTGATTAAGCCTAAACTCCTATTATTAAAGAACAATACATTCAGTAAATTGCTGTTTGTATTGATGGTTTATTTCATTCCCACACATATTTGTGGACAATCAGTTCGTGGTTTGGTAACTGACCAAAAAGGAAATCCATTGTCTTATATAACAGTCAGTTTAAAAGATTCAAACCTCAATACCTATACCAATCAAGAAGGGTATTTTGAATTGAAATTGAATACGGGTTCTAATCAGTTGATCATACATGCCATAGATTTTCAAACAGTAAAAATTAATGTTGAAATCAATGACAATCAAATTAAACAAGTGAATGTGGTTTTATTGCCTCAGACATATCAATTGAGTGAGATGACAGTTCGGGCCAATCAAAAGAATCCAGCTGTATACATTATGAGAAAGGCCATTGCTATGGCTCCTTATTACAGAAGGCAGGTGCTTGCTTACAAAGCCAAAGTTTATTTAAAAGGAAATGGCACTTTTGAGAAGATTCCAGGCCTCTTCAAAAAAATAATGCTCAATTCACAAATTCAAGAAGGCAAACCCATGCTTACTGAAAGTGTGAATGAGTTGCAGTTTTTTCAACCCAATACATACCGAGAGCGTGTCTTGTCTTTGAAATCAAATATGAAATTAGAATCGGCGCCAGAACCAATGCAAATGGTAAGGGGAAGTTTCTACAATACCTCTAACCAAGAGTTGGTTTCTCCTCTTTCACCACAAGCGTTTTCTGTGTATGATTTTACCTTTGAAGGAAGTTTTAAAGATGCTGGCGTTGAAGTCAACAAAATAAAAGTTTCTCCCAAAAGGGCGGGTTCAGATGTTTACGAAGGTTCAATATATATCATAGACCAATTGTGGTGTATCCATTCACTGAATTTAACCAATAAGGGAAATTTATTTGAAGTGGGTTCTAAAGCCAAATTTGCACCAATAACCACTTACCCATTTGTTTGGATGCCCGTTTCTTACGATTTTGAATTCAATGGTGCCATGCTAGGATTTAAAGCGAAGTTTCATTATTTAGCAGCACTTTCGGCCTATCAAATTAAACTGAATCCCAATTTAAAACATGATTGGCAAGCTGAAATACCCTTGAGTCAAGTTCAACCTAAAGCCCAAAGCAAACAAGAGAAAATGGTTCAAGAGTTGGCTAAAAAATCTAATCCTTCCAAATTTGAAATGTTGCGGGTGTTGGCTCAAATTAAAAGAGAATCTGAGCGCAGTCAAAAAACTGCAATTGTTATTGATAGCAGCCAGTTGAGCATTGATTCAACGGCGCTTTACAAAGACAGTTTGTATTGGGAAAAGAACAGAACAGTTGCTTTAAATGAACATGAAACAATTGCTTATGCATTGGTTGATAGTATTGTATTAAAAAAAGATACGAGTGTGAGGTACCCACTCAAAGAAAGTGGTATTCGAATGGGTTTGTTGTTAAATGGAACCTATATACCAAAAGACTCAAATCGTTTAAGTGGTTATTGGCATTCACCTTTTAGAGGTTTGTTTTTGAATACAGTTGATGGTTGGGGATTGAAGCTTTTTAGTAAATTTCAAACAGCCCCCGTTCAAAATAAAAATTGGGCCTTTGGTATAATGGGTTCAATTCCTTTTGAACGAAAAGCTTTGAATGCCAGTTTTTCTATAGATTACCTAGACAAAACCCTACCACAACAGCAAGTTGGTGTAGAGCTTGGTTCAATATTGAAAGATTTTAATCCGAATGGCGCAAATGCATTGTCAAATGCTTTTCAATTGTTGTTTTACCATAGCAACAATACCAGATTGTTTCAAGAAGATTATTTTAAAATAAATATGAGCAAGCCGCTGAGGCCTTCTTTTGTGATACACGGAGAATTTAAAATGGCCAACCGAAACAGTTTAGAGAATTGTTTCAGATACGAGCAACTTGAAACTAAGAAAATGGGTATTACGCCAAATAACGAAACAGGAGATGGCCCTTATTTGCGTTCACTCGATTTCAGTACCTATCAATTGTGTAACCTTAAATTGGGATTTGACTGGAAATTTGGCCAAACAATATTAATACGGAAAGGGAAATACAAAATTGTACCATCAAAATACCCCGCTATTTCTTTAGAATTAACCAAGTCTTTGCCCGGAATTTGGGGTTCTGATTTAAACTATACTAAAATCAATTTTAAATGGAGTCAGCAAATACATTTATGGCATTGGTTTGAATTAAAATATGCTATAGAAATGGGTAAGTTTTTGCAAGCAAGAACCCTCAATTTTCCTGATTATTTTTCATTTGATGGCAATACTGCTTGGTTCATGAACGATGAAAGTCGAAACAGGTTTTTTAACTTGCCTTTTTACATGTATTCTACCAATAAACAATTTGTAATGGGTAAAATTGACATGCAATTGAAACGGTTGGCATTGTTACGATTGCCATATCTCAATCAGACAGCTTTCAAAGAATCTGTCAAAATTAATTTTTTAGGAACACCAGAGTTTCATAAATACACCGAAATTGGCTATGGTGTAGTCAATATTTTAAATGTATTGGATTGTTATGTGTATGCAAACTTTTTCAATACAAATTACCAAGATTGGGGTTTTAGACTCAACTTAACTTTGCCCCTTACTTTTTAAGCTTCTAATTCTTGAATGGCAAGCCAAGCCATCAATCCGGATCCAATTTTCAACGCAGCTTCATCTACATTAAATTGCGGGTTATGAACGCCATGAACAATTCCTTTTTCTTGGTTTGCTGTGCCCAATCTGTAAAAGGTAGCAGGTATGAGTTGGCTATAATAGGCAAAATCTTCTGAAGCCATCCAGGCATCTAAATCTACAACATGTTCAGCTCCCAAGTAAGCAATAGCCGCATTTTTTGCTCTTTGTGTGAGTTCTGGATTGTTGTTTAAAAATGGATATCCTTTTACAATATTCACGATGGCTTCTTGGCCAAATGCATTTGCAATTTGTTGACAGGTTTGTTCAATTTCTTGATGGGCCTTTGCTCTCCAGGTTTCATCAAATGTGCGGAAAGTACCTTCTAGTTTTACACTATCTGGAATGACATTGGTTGCGCCATTTGCAATGACTTTTCCAATAGTAAGTACACTTGGAACCAATGGATTATTTTTTCTTGAAACAACTTGTTGTAATGCTGTAATAATTTGGGCTGCAACTGGAACTGGGTCTAAACACAAATGAGGCATTGCACCATGCCCACCTTTGCCAATAATTTCAATATACAATTCATCTGAACTGGCCATGTATAAACCTGATCTGAAACCAACTGTTCCAACTGGTAAAAATGGCATTACATGTTGTCCTATAATGGCATCAACTTGGGGTAATTCCAATACCTTTTCTTGAATAAGAATACTAGCTCCACCAGGTAATTTTTCTTCACCTGGCTGAAAAATCAGTTTAACTGTTCCTTCCCATTCTAATCGGGTTTCGTTTAATATTTTTGCTGCACCCAATAAACAAGCAGTATGTACATCATGACCACAGGCATGCATTTTACCGGCATGTTGTGATTGGTAGGCAACACCTGTTAATTCCTGAATGGGTAATGCGTCTAAATCGGCTCTTAACGCAATTGTTTTTGAGTTCGGGTTTTTGCCTTCAATAATGGCCACAATACCTGTTTCAGCAATTGTTTGAACCGTTTTTATGCCAAACGATTGAAGCTGCTCAGCAACATATGCAGCTGTTTGGTATTCCTGGAATGAAAGTTCAGGATTTTGATGAATATGCCTTCTGATGGCAATTACTTCTGCTTCTAATGATTGCGCAATTGCGCTAATTTGTTCGGCACGAATCATATACAATGTTAACCAAATTATTCAAGAAATAGCTGCATTTGAATGAGCTAAGCTTAGAAAAGTCAATTACTTGGCTCTGAAATAATACATCAATACTTGTTTGATTTTATTTTCTCTAATTACAAGCAATTCATCACCAGTATCTGTATAGTTCATATCAAGCGCTTCCGAACCAGTTTGCTCACAATATTTTTTTAAAGTTTGGTTCATTTGTAAGGTTTTGATTCGTTTGTATAAATTGTCGTTGTCTACACAATAACCATCTAAATTGAGTTGGTCGTATGTACCCATTTGAATTTGGTTAAAAAGTAACTCACCTTGTTCGTTCAAAGTAATCAGTTGGTTTAAACCTTCTTCTTGTATGGATGTTCTGGCTTTGTACAAGCTAATTTCTATTCGGTTTCCCTGATTCCTAACATCTGGAGGCAAAGGACTCGAATAGCCATCAAAATCAATTAGTTTAAATTTGTTGTTGTGTATAACAGGAATCAATTTGCGCCAAAATAAAGTTAATACATTGGATTGGTTTTGAAATCCATAATTGCATACCAAAACAAATGGTTTGTTGTCTTTAATAATGTTGGCGCCAATAACAATGGTTTGCGTTTTTTTATTGAGCGTTACTGTTGCTTCTTTTCCAAACAAAGATTCACCTGGGTACAATATATTGTCTATGAGAAGTTCTTTGTTGAGTAGAAAATTGTCATTGTAAAATAACAAGTGGTATGCCAATGAAGTAGGTTCGTATTCTGAATTGGAGCCTCTCCTGATAAGCATGTGAAATTGCTTGTTTGCTGTTAAATAATTCCAAGGTCCAATTTTCATTTTTTCAAATGGATTGGATGTTGGAAAGGCATTGTCAATTTCATAAAATCCTTTTTTTGTGGTGTTAAAAAGGTCGTATTCAAATAGGTGCAATTCCTCGCGGCTATCATAAACTTCAAGCAGTAGTCTGTTAAAAGCAGTGAGTGTTGTTCGGGCAATTAAGTCTTGACTCAGGCCAATATCGGCAATACTCACAATGAAACTTTTAATTTCTTTGCCAGTGTAATCTACCAATTTCATGTGGTATGTTTCTTCTATTCGGTCAATTATCAAGAGGTAGTCGTCGTTGGCAAATACCGAAATCTCACCAGAACAATTCATTCTAAAGGTGGCATTTTTTAACAAATCTTTGCTGTAGTAAAAGAATGTTTCTTGTATGCCAGCACCTTTTCCTGTTCCTCTAGAATCGTCTACATATTTATTGTATTTGAGCAAAAATCCATGCTCGTTTAAATCAATGTAATCGTGGCAATACAGCCCAATTTGTTTGGAGTCTAAAATGGTTTTAGTTTGTGCATGTATTTCCATCTTTGCACAAAAGAGCAATATTCCCAAGACCAAGCTCATTGGGAGTAATTGTTTAACGTGTAAAGTTAGCATGCGTTGCTCCATGTTATTTTCTCTGTATACGCCAGTTACTGATAGTAGTTTGACCAGTCTGTTCCGCTTCTAATTTAGATTTTTTATTGTATAAATAACCACTCAAATAAGCAGTTGCTTCATTTAAATTTTCGCTTGCGTTTTGGAGCAATTCAGGTTTAAAATAGGTGTCAATAAATTTAGTGTCAAAATGTCCTTCAACAAAAGCTGGATGGTTCAAAGCAAATTGTCCAAATGGTAAGGTTGTTTCAATACCAGTTATTTGGTAGTCTGCAATGGCTCTTTTCATTCTGTTAATAGCTTCTTCTCTTGTTTTGCCAAAACAAACTAATTTGGCAATCATTGGGTCGTATTGAATTGGTATTTCCATACCAGCCTCAAAAGAATCATCTACCCGCACACCATAACCTTGAGGAGTTTTATAGGATACCAATTTACCAATATCGGGTAAGAAATTATTCATTGGGTCTTCTGCACAAACCCGCAGTTCAATGGCATGGCCATGAATGTGTAAATCAGATTGTGAATAACCCAATTTTTCACCATTGGCAATTCTAATTTGTTCTTTAACTAAGTCTAAACCAACTATTTGTTCAGTTACTGGATGTTCAACTTGCAAACGGGTATTCATTTCTAAAAAATAGAAATTGAGTTGTTCATCTGCTAAAAACTCAACGGTTCCTGCCCCATAATAATTACAGGCCTTAGCAACGTTTACTGCCGCTTCGCCCATTTTCTTTCTGATTTCTGGAGTTAAACAACTAGATGGTGCTTCTTCAATGAGTTTTTGGTGTCTTCTTTGAATGCTACATTCTCTTTCAAACAAATAGACAATATTGCCATGTTGGTCACCTAAAATTTGAATTTCAATGTGTTTTGGAGACCCCACATATTTTTCTATGAAAACACTGTCATCACCAAAGGCATTCAATGCTTCTGATTGCGCCATTTGAATAGCTGACTCAAATCCGTCTGCATTTTCTACTACGCGCATTCCTTTACCTCCTCCTCCAGCAGAGGCCTTGATCAAAACTGGGTATCCTATTTCATCGGCAATTTTCTTGCCCAATGCTATGTCATTCAATGCTTCTTTAGTTCCGGGAACCAATGGTACATCAAATCCTGAAACTGTTTGTTTGGCACTGATTTTATCGCCCATTTTCTCCATTGATTCAGGAGATGGGCCAATAAAAATTAAACCGGCAGCAGCAACTTTTCTGGCAAAGTCAGCATTCTCACTCAAAAATCCGTAACCTGGATGAATGGCATCTGCCCCTGTTTGTTTGGCAACAGCTATGATTTTATCACCCAATAAATAACTTTGGCTACTAGGAGGGGGGCCAATACAAACTGCTTCGTCTGCATACCTTACATGCAATGCTTTTCTGTCAGCTTCACTGAAAACGGCAACTGTTTGAATACCCATTTCTTTAGCTGTCCTCATGACACGCAGTGCAATTTCTCCTCTATTGGCTACTAGTATTTTTTTCATTTTACAATCTTACAATTAAGCACGAATTTGAACAAAAATACATTTTCCGAAAGATGTTTGTATGCAATTTTGTGCAAGTCTGTGCTTTTGGTTATTTTTACCTCCTACATGTCAACACATCAAATCAAACAATTTATCAGAAAAGAGCTCCTTACCGAATGGAGGCAACGCTATGCCATAAACGGCATTTTATTGCAAGTATTGGCATCAGTACTGATTGTTTATTTGGCTGCAAAAATTTTGAGTAACCCAGCATGGAATGCCATTTATTGGCTCATTATGGTATTTGTGTCTATTCAATCCATTTCTAAAAGTTTCATTGCAGAGTCAAAGGGTAAAAATTTGTATTACCACCAACTCATTCAGCCGCAAAATTTATTAATTGCAAAATTCATTTACCATGCTTTTTTAAATGCGCTCATTGCCTTGGTTTGTTTGTTGTTTTATTCAATTCTCATGGGTAATCCCGTTGCATTCATTGGCTATTATTTAACGGCTACTTTGCTAGGTTGTATTGGTTTTTCAGCAACATTTACCCTTTTATCGGGTATAGCGTCTAAAGCTGGAAATAGCAATATGTTAATGCCAGTATTGAGTTTGCCAGTGATTATTCCCTTGTTATTGATTTTAATCAAAGCATGTAAAAGAGCCATGGATGGAACCGACCCCTCTCAAATTGGAAAAGATATATTGGTTTTGTTTATTTTTAACGGATTACTGATTGGATTGGCATACATGCTTTTTCCTTCACTTTGGAAAGAATAATATGGTTAAATTCTTCAAATTCATATTCATTGTGCAGTTGATTTTTTTAGTAAAAATGAGTACTGCAGCGCTTTCAAATGAAATATTTGACAGCAGGGTAAAATCGGTTCAATTGTATAAAAACAATACCGATGACCGTTATCCTATTATTACGTTTGATGCCGAACAATTGAAATTGAGTTTTGATTTGTTGGGTGCACAATCAGAGAACCTACAATACTCTTTAACCCTTTGTGATGCTGCATGGAATCCTAGCACGCTCAATCAATTCGAATACATCAAAGGCATGCAATTTGACAATATTTCTGACTTTAAATTTTCTACCAATACATACATCAAATATGTGCATTACAATGTGGTTTTTCCGAATGAAAACATGAAGCCAATTTGGGCCGGTAATTATATTTTAAAAGTATTCAGGAATTTTGATGAAACTGATTTATTGCTTCAAAGGAGATGTATGCTCATTAAAAGAACCAGCAGTGTTGATGCAACAGCCAAAATTGCAACTTTGCCCCAGTTCAGATATACCAAACAAGAAGTTTTGTTTTCTGTAAATTACAATCCCAGTCAGGTAGTGAATCCGTTAGAAGACGTGAAAGTGGTTGTATTACAAAATTACCGATGGGACAACGCCTTAACCGGTTTAAAGCCCATGTTTTCGAGCAATCAAAAATTAGAATATACTTACCCAGACAACAGCTTGTTTGATGGAAGAAATGAATTTCGTTATTTCGATATCCGAAACCTCAAACAATACAGTATCAACGTAAGGAGTAAACGCTTAGATACGGCTTGGCATGTCATTTTAAATATTGACGAAAGCAGGGCATCTAACCAGTATTTTCAATATGTAGATTACAATGGCCGGCAAATATTGCAAAACAAAGAAGGCTTTCAATCAGACATTGATGGAGATTATGCCTTTGTAAATTTTTACCTCAATGCATATGGCACCACAGGAGATGGGCAAGACGTATATGTAATTGGTGAATTTACTGATTGGAAATGTTTGCCCGAATACAAAATGTATTTTAACAGAAACAGACAACGCTATGACTTAGAAGTTCCGCTTAAACAAGGGCGTTACGAGTATGCATATGCTTTAAAAAACAAAGAAGAACAACCCGATGATATTGACATTGAAGGTAACCATTCTCAAACCGAAAACGAATACCTGATTTTGGTATATGCCCGCAATCTACAATACAATTACGACGAACTAATTGGTGCAAAAAGGGTACAGTCAAATAGCAATTAATGGCCTAAATCTATCAAAGATAAACACTCATTTTTGGCTGAAAATTGTTATTTTTGTAACTCTAAATAAAAGTCATGACCGAGTTAGACATCGATTTTGAAAAATATGAACCAGTCATTGGATTGGAAGTACATGCCCAAATGCTTACTAAAAGTAAAGCATATTGTACAGATCCGTATGATTATGGTGCTGAACCCAACACCCAAGTGAGTCCGATCAGTTTAGGACACCCAGGAACATTGCCCATGCACAACAGACAAGTGGTGAACAATGCCATAAAAATGGGTTTGGCTTGTCAATGCAATATTGCATCTTATCAGTATTATGCCCGTAAAAATTATTTTTACGCAGATTTACCAAAGGGCTATCAAATTACACAAGACAAAACTCCTATTTGTACCGGAGGCTATATTGCCATTAAATTAAAAGACCAGGCTCCTAAAAATATTACCCTAACCAGAATTCACATGGAAGAGGATGCCGGTAAGAGTATGCACGACCAAGATGTGTACGATACTTTAATTGATTTAAATAGGGCAGGAGTACCGCTCATAGAAATTGTAACAGAACCTGAAATAGCTAGTGGTGAAGAGGCTTATGCTTATTTAAGCGAAGTGAGAAAATTGGTCCGTTATCTAGAAATCTGCGATGGCAACATGGAAGAAGGCAGTTTGCGTTGCGATGCAAATATTTCGGTTCGATTAAAAGGCAGTAAAGCATTTGGAACCAAAGTAGAGGTGAAAAACATGAACTCTATGCGCAATGTTCAAAAAGCCATTGATTTTGAAATTAGAAGGCAAATTATTTGCATAGAAACAGGTGAAAGAATAGCCCAAGAAACCCGTTCTTTTGACGCCTTAAAAGGAATTACCATTAGCATGCGTAGCAAAGAAGGAGCAAGCGATTACAGGTATTTTCCTGAGCCAGATTTGCCACCCTTGCATGTAAGTGCCGATTACATTGAAGGGGTTAAAGCGCTCATGCCAGAACTACCTAAAGCCTTGTTTGAAAAATACACCTTGCAATTTGGTTTGAATGAATACGATGCGAATGTATTAACAGAGAACAAAGACATTGCTGCTTATTTTGAATCAATTCTAAAGCATACCAGCAATATCAAAGCTGCTGCAAATTGGGTTATGGTTGGTATCAAAGGGTACTTAAATGAACAAGCGCTAGAAATCAAAGATTTTTCGGTTCAAGCTTCTCGTATTGCCGATTTAATTAACCTCATTGATGAAGGCAAGGTGAGTCACAGTGTTGCTGCTCAAAAAGTATTTCCTGAGATGATCAACGAACACCATTTGAGTCCACTCCAAATTGCTGAAAAATTAAATGTGCTACAAGAAAGTAATTCTGATGAATTGCAAACCTGGATCAACCAATCAATAGAAAAGTTCCCAAGTAAAGTAGCAGAATACAAAGCCGGTAAAGAAAGCTTATTGGGACTATTTATGGGTGAAGTAATGAAAATGAGTAAAGGCAAGGCAGACCCTAAATTAACCAGTCAATTGTTAAAAAACACACTCGATCACCATGCATAAATTTAAATACCTGTATCTGTTTTTGGCCTTTAACATGCTGTTGACTGCTTGTTCAGACAACATTCAAGATGAAGTACAATCGGGTTTTCTACTCAAAGGTAAATTACCTGTTACCTATAAAAACAATGTATTGAGCATTCAGGAACTCACTACCAACGGTCTGATCAACATAGATACAGCATTGGTTAAACCAGACGGGAGTTTTCAATTTGAAGGCAATATCAAAGAAAAACTGTTTTGTATTGTGAGGCTCAATAACGGTGATGTGTTAATGGTGTTAGATACCAATAGCCGTTTAGAATTAGACGTTGCGCCTGATTCTACCCTTCAATACAATTTAAAAGGTTCTAAAGAAAACGATGAACTCAAAGAATTGTATCAAATGAACGGGCAATTTATGCAAGCAGTTCAACAACTAGAAAGTAAATACGCCCAATTGGGAGAAGGGGTTCCACCTGTTTCTGTTCAAGAGCAAATTAGATTCGAATATGATAGCCTCAGGCGCAACCATGTATTGACTATGAGGGCCTATATTGGCAATTTACAGCATTCAATTGTACCTTATTTTGCTACTAATTTTTTGATTCCTGAAGACGATTTTGAATTCCTATCACAGGTTGACCAACAATTGTACAAGGAATTTTCTACAAGTAAATATGCGGTTCAACTGCACCAAAAAGTTGAAGATTTAAAACGGACAGCTGTTGGTGCGATGGCTCCGGATATTGTTTTAAATGATCCTTTTGGTAAAAACATTTCATTATCTGCTTTGAGAGGAAAAGTTGTTTTAGTTGATTTCTGGGCCAGTTGGTGTAAACCTTGTAGAGATGAAAACCCAAATGTGGTTAAATTGTACAATAAATATAAAAGCAAAGGTTTTGATGTGTTGGGTGTGAGTTTAGATGACAACAGAAGTGCTTGGATAGATGCCATTAATCAAGACAAATTGTTGTGGAACCATGGTTCAGATTTGTTAAAATGGAACAGTTCTGTTGTCAAACAATACAGCATAGATGGCATTCCATTTACAGTTTTAGTTGACAAAGACGGTAAAATTATTGGAAAATCATTAAGAGGAAAGCAGTTGGAAACGAAATTATTTGAATTATTCGGCTTTTAATCGGTTAACATTAATTTAACCCTGCCCTAACGGTAGTAAAATCTAACAAGTCCAATTTTACAAAAAAAAACAAATGGAAACAGCGCGTAAAATCTTGGTTGTAGACGATGAATCGGATATTTTAGATTTTATCACCTATAACCTTAAAAAGGAAGGGTACTTGGTAGCTACTGCATTCAATGGTGCACAAGCCATTGAGGTCTCAAAAACTTTCAAGCCAGATTTGATTTTACTAGATGTAATGATGCCAGTAATGGATGGCATTGAAACCTGCGCTCACCTAAAAAGTTTACCGGAATTTGCTAAAACTTTCATTGTGTTTTTAACGGCAAGAGCTGAAGAGTACTCTGAAATAGCAGGTTTTCAGGCTGGAGCTGATGATTACATTGCCAAACCAATCAAGCCAAAAGTACTAATTACCAGGCTCAATGCCATCTTAAGAAGAAAAGAAAAAGAAGAAACTGCCTCAACTAAATTAATAGTTGGTGACATCACCATAGACCGTGATTCATTTTTGGTATACAGAGGTACAGAAAAAATACAATTGGCCAGGAAGGAATTTGAACTCTTATTTCTACTTGCATCTAAACCAGGTAAAGTTTTTACCCGTGATTATATTCTTGAAAAAGTATGGGGCGATGAAGTATTGGTTGTAGATAGAACCATTGACGTTCACATCAGAAAAATCAGAGAAAAATTAGGAGACGATTATATAGGAACTGTAAAAGGCGTAGGCTATAAATTTGAAATATGACCAGAAACCCAAAACCAATTAACATAGCCTCGCTTATTTCCGCAATTCTAGCAATTTGTGTGGGCAGTGTAAGTTTTGTGTTAACTGAAAATGTATGGATCAATACTGCAATTGTCATTACCTTAACATTTGGGCTTTCCTTTTTTCTTTACTTTTATTCACTTGAATATTTTATATACCGCAAAATCAAATTAATCTACAAAACCATTCACAGTTTAAAAACTCAGCGATACGATGCAGTTTTAAAAAACTTTGATTGGGACAAAGATCCAATAGTTGAAATGAACAAAGAAGTGATTAAATGGGCTAGAGACAACCGAATGGAGATTGATCAATTGAAAAGATTGGCAGATTTTAGAAAGGAGTTTTTAGGAAATGTTTCTCATGAATTAAAAACGCCAATTTTCAATATTCAAGGCTATTTGCATACCCTTTTGGATGGTGCTATGTCCGACCCTGAAGTAAACGTTCGTTTTTTACAAAGAGCCGCAAAAAGTGCAGCAAGACTCAGTGATTTGGTTGCAGATTTATTGGCAATTAGTCAGCTTGAGAGCGGTGAATTGGTTATGGAAATTGAGCGTTTCGATATCAACTCATTGGTCAAAGATGTGTATGAACAATTGGAAGAAAAAGCCAAGCGTAAACACATAGTATTGCTCATAAAAGATGGATGTAACAAACCATTTTATGTAGAAGCAGACAAATATAGAATTAGACAAGTATTGGTTAATTTAGTTACCAATGCCATTAAATACGGTATTGACGGAGGAACTATCACCGCTGCTTATTACGACATGGATGAAAATCTATTGATAGAAATAGCTGACAATGGAGAAGGCATTGCTCAAGAACACCTACCTCGTATTTTTGAACGCTTCTATAGGGTCGAAAAAAGCAGGGCTAGAGACAATGAAAATGGAGGAACTGGATTGGGTTTAGCCATTGTTAAACACATCATAGAAGCCCATAACCAAGCTGTAAACGTACGCAGTACAGAAGGAGCCGGAACCACATTTGGGTTTACCTTAACACGTTCTACTTTATAAGATAATATACACATTCTATTCATGTAGTTGAATTTTGACCACACTCCGGTTTATATTCGTTTCATGAATAAGTTCTACACCTTTCTGACCGCAATTTTAGTGTTGGTCATATTCACTGCTGCAAAATTAGTCAGTCCAGATGAAGGCATGTTTCCGCTGTCTGAAATCAAACAATTAGAATTGAAAAAAATAGGTCTTAAAATGGACCCTATGGCTTTATACAATCCGCAAGGTATTAGCCAAATTGATGCCATTGTAAGAGTGGGCGGTTGTACCGGTTCTTTTGTCTCTGACGATGGATTAATTGTTACCAATCACCATTGTGCTTTTAGTTTTGTACATGCCATTAGCGATACCCAAAATAAATATGTAGACAAAGGGTTTTTAGCCAAATCCCGTCAAGAAGAAGTTCCTGCAAAGGGTTTGGTTTGTAAAATTACAGCCAGTTATGAAGATGTAAGTGCAAAAGTGTTGATGGGAACCCAGGTTACCAATGACCCTATGATTCGCTTAAAAATCATTTCTGATAACATTAAAAATTTAACTGAAACTGAAAACAAATTACACCCTCAATTGCAATGCGAGGTTTCTGAAATGTTTACAGGCAGAACTTATGTGTTGTTCCGTTACCAATTGCTAAAAGACGTGAGATTGGTTTATGTTCCTGGAAGAAGCATAGGTGAATATGGAGGAGAGAAAGACAATTGGGTATGGCCAAGACACAGTGGTGATTTTGCTTTTTTGAGAGCCTACGTAGGTAAAGATGGAAGCGCAGCCAACTATAACCTTGAAAATGTACCTTATAAACCCGTAAAGCATTTAAACATCAATATCAAAGGCATTAAAGAAAATGATTTTGTTTTTATTTTAGGCTATCCAGGCAGAACATTTAGAAACCAACCTGCTGCATTTTATAAATACCACGAACAATACTTATTAAAATATGTAAGTGAATTGTACAATTGGCAAATCAATTATATGCAACAATTAGGAACTGGCAACGAGTTAATGGAATTGAAATACGCTGCTCGCATTAAAAGTTTGGCCAATACAGCCAAGAATTATGAAGGCAAATTGCAAGGTTTTAGAAGGGTTGGTCTTACTAAAAACAAAGAAATTGATGAGCAGCTCATGCAAGATTTTATCAACCAAGATGAATCGCGCAAAAAGAAATACGGCAACCTCATTCCTTCCATCAATAAATTGTATGATGAAATTATTCAATTTGCACCAAGAAATTTATTTTATGATTACTTATATGGTATGTCTCCAAGTTTTCAGTTTTTAGCTGCCATAGACAATTACCAGACAGCCTTTTCTAAAATTAAAACTAAAGAAGAAAAAGCCGCATTCTTGGCAAAACAGGTTCCTCGTTTGAAACAACTGTATCAAAAATTGTTTGCTCAAATGGACCCAGTTCTAGAAAAGCCATTGATAGAGAAATTGTTTGAAGAAGCTTACCAATACAACTCTGCTAACCGAGTTGCAACGGTTAATCAATTCTTTCAAAAATATTCAGATAAAGCAGCAAGGAGCAAAGCCATTGCACAATTATTTGACAATGCTATTCAATTGAATGATACCAAAATGAATCAATTATTGGCTGATTCAAATGAAAAAATCATGCACATTCAATTGCCATTGATGAAATGGATTCATTTAATGAATGAAGAAGTGAACCAATACGACGATCAAGACAAACAAAGAGATGCCGCATTAAATAGTTTATTGGCAAAATATGTAGATGCCAAAAGTGAATTCAAACAAGCTTCTTTTATTCCTGATGCAAATGGAACGCTCCGCTTTACTTATGGCAATGTAAAAGGATATGCACCTAACGATGCAATTTGGAACAAACCATTTACCACGCTCAAAGGAGTCATTGAAAAAGAGGATGGCAAAGATTTTGAATTGATGCAACTCATTAAAGATTTGTATTTGGCCAAAGACTACGGTCAATATTTACATCCTGATTTAGGTGATTTGCCAGTTGATTTTCTTTACAATTTAGATACAACTGGTGGCAATAGTGGCAGCCCTGTTATGGATGAAAATGGAGACTTGGTTGGGGTGAATTTTGACCGGGCTTATACAGCTACTATCAATGATTATGCTTGGAACGAATCTTACTCGAGAAGTGTAGCGGTTGATATCCGTTATGTTTGTTGGGTATTGGACAAAGTTGCAGGGGCTAAACATTTGTTAAAAGAAATGAAAGTTCCCAATTAGGCTTTACAAGGCTAATCTTCAGTTGTTTAACAATTGTAAATAACCTGCGCTGTTTAGTTAAGTTCCACATATTCAGATAACTGTACATGTGCAGTATTTGAACTCAGCACATTTAAAATTAGAATTAATAAAACTTTTCTGAAATTGAATTGTAATTTATTTAGACTAAGTATAAACAGCAATAAAAAAGCTGTATTTTTGTACGCTTAATTTAAATTAAATTCAATGACAGAAGAGTCCAATATCATAGACCAGGTTGTGAGTCAGGAATATCAGTACGGTTTTAGTACTGTTATTGAAATGGAAACAGCACCTAAAGGTTTAAATGAAGACATTGTTAGGTTCATTTCTGCAAAAAAGAATGAACCAGAATGGCTTTTAAACTACAGGTTAAAGGCATATAAACATTGGTTAACCCTTGACGAACCCAATTGGCAAAATTTCAATTATCCGCCAATTGATTTTCAGAATATCATTTATTACGCAGCTCCAAAGGAGAAAGTCAAACTCAATAGCCTCGATGAGGTGGATCCTGAGTTGTTAAAAACTTTTGAAAAACTAGGTATTTCATTGACCGAACAAAAAAGATTGACAGGTGTTGCTGTAGATGCTGTTTTTGACTCAGTTTCAATTGCAACAACTTTCAAAGACCAGTTAAGAGAAAAGGGGGTTATTTTTTGTAGCATGAGCGAAGCCGTTCATGAACACCCAGAATTGGTTCAACAATACTTGGGATCTGTTGTTCCATACACAGATAATTACTTTGCTGCTTTAAATGCAGCTGTATTTTCTGATGGTTCATTTGTATACATTCCCAAGGGGGTTCGTTGCCCAATGGAACTATCTACTTATTTTAGGATCAATGCTGAAAACACAGGACAATTTGAACGCACTTTGATCATTGCTGATGATCAATCTTACGTTTCTTACCTAGAAGGTTGTACAGCTCCCATGCGTGACGAAAACCAATTGCATGCTGCTGTTGTTGAATTGATTGCTCATACCCATGCAGAAATTAAATATTCAACTGTACAAAACTGGTATCCAGGTGACAAAGATGGCAAAGGCGGGATTTATAATTTTGTAACCAAAAGGGGTAATTGTGAAGGTGATTATGCCAAGATTTCTTGGACACAAGTAGAAACCGGAAGCGCCATTACCTGGAAGTATCCAAGTTGTGTATTAAAAGGAAACCATTCAAACGGAGAATTTTTTTCAGTAGCAGTAACCAACAATGCTCAATTGGCCGATACAGGTACCAAAATGATTCACATTGGTAGTCATACCAAAAGTAGAATTGTTTCAAAAGGAATTTCAGCGGGTAAATCACACAACACTTACAGAGGTTTGGTTAAAGTTGCTAGCAAAGCAACTGATGCCAGAAATTATACCCAATGTGACAGTATGCTTATTGGAGACCGTTCTGGCGCCCATACTTTTCCGTATATAGAAGTGTCTAATTCAAGTGCCGTAGTAGAACACGAGGCAAGTACCAGCAAAATAGGCGAAGACCAAATTTTTTATTGCAACCAAAGAGGTATAGGTACTGAAGAAGCCATTGGATTAATTGTAAATGGGTTTTGTAAAGAAGTGTTGAACCAATTGCCAATGGAATTTGCTGTAGAAGCTCAAAAATTATTGGCTGTTTCGTTAGAGGGTTCTGTTGGATAAATAGTATTAATAAAAAGATAAAATGTTAAGAATAGAAAATTTACACGCTGGAATAGAAAACAAAAATATTTTAAATGGGATCAATTTAACCATTCGTCCAGGAGAGGTGCATGCCATTATGGGGCCAAACGGAGCTGGAAAAAGTACTTTGTCATCTGTATTGGCAGGTAAAAATGAGTACACCGTAAGCCAAGGTAAGGTTGAATTCGATGGCAAAGATTTACTAGACATGAGCCCAGAAGACAGGGCCAGAGAAGGTTTGTTTTTAGCTTTTCAGTATCCGGTAGAAATTCCAGGAGTGAGCAATACCAATTTTTTAAAAACAGCAGTCAATGAACAAAGAAAATACAGAGGTTTAGCTCCTATGGAAGCCACTGATTTTTTAAAGTTCATGCGTGAAAAAATGGAATTGGTTGAAATGGACAAATCATTGACCAGTCGTTCTTTGAATGAAGGTTTTAGCGGAGGAGAGAAAAAAAGAAATGAAATTTTTCAAATGGCCATGTTGGCTCCTAAATTGGCTATTTTAGATGAAACGGATTCAGGCTTGGACATTGATGCATTGCGTTTGGTTTCAAACGGAGTTAATAAATTAAGAAGCAAAGACAATGCTTTTGTAGTCATTACCCATTACCAAAGATTGCTCGATTATATTGTTCCTGATTTTGTACATGTGCTTTACAAAGGTAAAATTGTAAAAAGCGGCACGGCAGAATTGGCCAAAGAATTGGAACAAAAAGGATACGACTGGATCAAAACAGAAGTAGATACTCAAAACGTATAACCGCATTTACACATGAGTTTACTTCAACAAATCAAAGAAAAAGACCTGTTAAAAGCGCCATCTAATGCTTTGCAAAAAGAGGCGATGTCCACTTTTTTAGCAAAAGGTATACCTAGCAGAAAGCATGAGGAATGGAAATATTTTAGCTTCAAAAATACCTTTGAGCAAGAATTGGTTTGGGCTGACAATTTGAATAGTCAACCTCCAATCAATACCCAATTGCATGCCATTCAGGCCAATAGATTGGTTTTTATAAATGGCAAATTGGCTTCTCAATATTCACAACTTTTAGATCAAATTCCTGGTCTCATTGTTAGCTCCATTGCAGAAGCTTCAACCAATCATTCCAATTTATTGAATGCATATTTTGGAAAACTGGCTGCAACAACAAACGAATCGCTCAATGCATTGAATACGGCATTTGATCCTCAGGGTTCATTTGTTTATGTACCTCAAGGTGCAATTTGCAAACATCCTTTTTTTATACAACACATTACCGCTGCAACTGAACAGGCTAGTTTTAGCCAAATCAGAAATTTATGGGTCATTGAAGCCAATGCACAGGCTCATTTCATAGAATCGTATGAAAGTATTGGCGAAAAACTGAGTTTAACCAATGTAGTTAGTGAAATTGCTGTAGCAGAAAATGCAGTAGTGAATGCTTACAAATTGCAACAACAACAATCAGCTGCACAGCTCAATCATTACACGCAAATTAACCAAGCAGCTCATTCAAATGTAAAACAAATAACCATCAGCATCAGTGGTGCAATTATTAGAAATAACCTGCATTTTAAATTGAATGGTACTGCAGCCAATTGTGTATTACATGGTTTGTATGTGACAGATAAAAAACGTTTGGTTGATAACCATACGCGAGTAGACCATGTGAGTCCGCATTGTACCAGTGATGAAAAGTACAAAGGCATTTTACTAGACGAATCTACAGCTGTGTTTAATGGTAAAATTCAGGTTCATTTAGATGCTCAAAAAACAGCTGCATATCAACGCAATCAAAATATTTTACTGAGCGATCATGCCACCATTTACACAAAGCCTCAGTTAGAGATTTTTGCAGATGACGTAAAATGTACACATGGCGCCACCATTGGCAGATTAGACGAAAAATCATTGTTTTATCTAAGAAGTAGAGGTATTCCAGAAAATGTGGCTAAGTCAATGTTGTTAAAAGCATATGCCAAAGACATTACAGACTTAATTGAAGAGCCTGAGCTTACTCAACTAATCTCCCAATTTATAGAAGACAATATTTAACTTGAACCCAATCAATTCCATAGCTGAAATTCGTTCACTATTTCCTGTCTTAAATGAACAGGTAAATGGCAAACAACTGGTTTATTTAGACAATGCCGCTACTACACAAAAGCCAATTTCAGTCATTGATGCTTTGCAATCGTATTATTTACACGACAACGCAAATATTCACCGTTCAGCACACACATTGGCTTCAAGGGCTACCGAACAGTTTGAATCTACCCGAGAATTGCTCCAAACATTTATCAATGCCAAAGAATCGGCTGAGTGTATTTTTACCAAAGGCGTAACAGAAAGCATCAATTTAGTAGCTGCATCATATGGAAAATTAGTCTTAAAAGCCGGTGATGAAGTATTGCTTACAGAAATGGAACACCATAGCAATTTGGTGCCATGGCAAAGAATTTGTGCCGAAACTGGTGCAGTTTTAAAATTCATACCTATACAAACCGATGGCTCCATAGATTTGGAGGCTGCATTGGCAATTATCAACCCCAAAGTTAAAATAGTTTCTGTGGTATGGGTGAGCAATGCGTTGGGAACAATCAACCCAATTGCAACAATTATAGAAGCTGCTCATGCCATTGGCGCCAAAGTAATGATAGATGCAGCACAAGCGGCCTCTCATTTTAAAATAGATGTACAAGCTTTGGATTGTGATTTCATGGCCATTTCTTCACATAAATTATATGGTCCTACTGGTTTGGGCGTGTTATATGGTAAACGTGAATTGTTAGAAGCCATGCCTCCTTACCAAAGTGGTGGAGAAATGATCAAAGAAGTTTTTTTGACACACAGTACCTACAACGAACTACCCTATAAATTTGAAGCAGGCACTCCCAATATAGCAGCTGTAATTGCATTTAAAATGGCATTGCAATTTGTTACAGATATAGGCCACGAAACCATTGCGGTTCATGAAAAAAGTTTGTATGATGCCTTTTTATTGGGTATTCAACAAAGCTCTTTTAACAAAATTAAATTAATTGGGACAAACCCTCATAAAATTGCAGTACAGTCATTTGAAGTTGTAGGAATGCACCATTTTGATGTAGGTATGTTGTTAGATGCATCAGGTATAGCTGTAAGAACAGGTCACCATTGTACACAGCCACTTATGCGTAAATTTGGTATAGAAGGAACTGTAAGGGCCTCGTTTGCCATTTACAATACTGCCCAAGAAATAGATTATTTTTTAGCTGCACTTCAGAAAATTTGCGACAGAATCAAATGAAAACCATCAACGACATTCAAGACGAAATTATAGCCGACTTTAGCCTTTTTGAGGACGACATGGAAAGTAAGTTGTTTTACTTGATGGACATAGGTAAAAAACTTGCCCCAATGGATCCAGCCCATCAATCTCCAGAATTTATTATTAAAGGTTGTATGAGTAAAGTATGGGTTTATCCAATTTTTAACGAAGGATCTTTACAATTTGAAGCTGACAGTAATACTGAAATAACCAAAGGGTTAGTTGCCTTATTGGTGAAAATTTGGAACAATAGAACACCTGCCGAAATACTCCAAACAGATTTATATTTTATTACTCAAATTGGAATGGGGAGTATGATTGGCTCACAAAGAAGCAATGGCTTTGCAGGCATGATTCAACAAATGAAAATATACGCTAACGCTTTTCAAAACCACAATTAACATGGAAGATATAAATACCCAACCAACACGTAATTTTGTTGATGTTCAGAATGAAGCAATCAAAGTCATTCAAACTGTTTATGATCCTGAAATTCCAGTTAATATTTATGAATTGGGTTTGATATATGAAGTAAACGTTTCTCATGACTTAAACATTGAAATTATCATGTCTTTGACTTCACCTTTTTGCCCAGCAGCTCAAAGTATGCCAGCTGAAATCAAAGAAAAAGTAGGTGCCATAGAAGGCGTTAAAGAAGTAACCGTTACTGTCACATTTGAACCAGCTTGGACACAAGACTTAATGAGCGAATCAGCTAAATTGCAATTGGGCTTTTTGTAGGTTAGCAAGTCTGAATAAAATGGTCAATTTTACCGCAATTTTATTCTGTAAAGCATTTCAATCAGTAGCTTCTAATTCAAATAAATCATACACTGAAGTGGCTAGTACTTGAGCCAATTTTAACCCCAATACCATACTCGGATAAAATTTACCTGTTTCTATGGCATATACAGTTTGTCTGCTGCTGCCAACTTTTTGAGCCAATTCTTCTTGGGTATAGCCACTTTGAATTCGGATAGTTTTTAAGTTCGATTTCATTTCCTCATTTTTTTGCCAGTGGTATAGAGCTGTACTTTAAAGAACACCAAAAAGAGCAATAAAAAGCTAAATAAGTTCAACAGCATGATGTTTAAAAAAGTAAGTCCTCCAAAAAACCAAGTTCCAATGACAATTCCTGCTGTTTGAAAAAGTGCTGCTTTGAGCAATGATTGGTACCTGAGGAAATCAATGAATTCATCTTCGTTTTTGTGTTTGGTAAATCCAATCAGGTACAAAGCTACCAATATGCAAGTCAATGCCAGATCACCTTGGTAATTGTTTCTTTCTATAAGTGCAGACAAGCCACCACTATGGGGTTTAGCTTCTAAAAATGGCAATATAGAATTGTTCATATAGCCTATACCCAATGCTATTCCTAATAGGAGAGTTAGTAAGGCATATGGCATAAATTTCCGGCTTATTAAAAAGTTATTTCTCATATTCTGAAATTGCTTATTGAACAAAAATGTAAATAAAACTTTACATTTCCAATGGTATTCACTCAAAAAATAATATGAAAGTAGTATTTTTATGCTAATTGAATTCTGTAGGTTCGAAGTTCACAATTCAATAATTAAATATGAGTTTTACAGGAAATGAAGACCACAGTATTTCTTTAGCTGATGCTTCAGAATTAACAGCCCGTTTCAGAGACAATATGCCTTGGGATGATACCATTGCTGAGTTTTTTGGCAAAGCAGCTTTACTAGCTATTTTAGAACAAGAAGATTGTGTAGGTATAAGATTATACTATGGATTTGACGACCAAATGAGACCAAGTATAGTTGCAGTTGGTGCAAAAGCCAATGAAGACGATTTGGTAAATGGAGAATTGGCTCAAAATGCTAAAAGATGTCCAATTCATTGTAGTTCTCCCAATGATTTAAACTCTTAAGTTTGATTTCTATTCTTACAAATATTACAGTATTAATAGAAATAGTTGGCGTACTTCTTTTAGTATGGGCCTGGAGAGCCATAATGCCCCAACAAAAGTACTTGGCTATTTATTTAATAAGTGCGGTTGCTTTTGAAAGCTTGTACATGATAGCTGATACAATTGATTCTAAATACAATTTATTATTTGGTAATATTTATTCTTTGATAGATGTTTGGGTATTGTCTGCCCTCTATACTCAATGGAACAAAGAGAAAACAAGTATATTTTACCTGTTTTCTCTTGTTTATATAATTGTTTGGTTGGTGTTTTATTCTATTAATGGTTTGTATTATGCAAATGGAATCATGCATGGTATAGAGAGTTTAGTAATAATGTTAATGAGTTTCATAGCATACATTCGCTATCTGTCAACCGATTACAAGAGTTTTAAATTGTCAATTTCCCTGGGTTTTATTTTTTATACCTGCACCAATATAGGTATCATGAGCTTTTCGGCTTACTTGCAAACTTTAAATTCTGAAAAAATTGCATTGTCTTATTATTTAATTAATTTATTTTCAAATTTAGGGTTGTATATTTTCATCACAATTGGACTCATCAAATGCAGGAAACAATCATTGGCATTATTGTAGTTTTAACTTCTACTTTTTTAACCTTATTCTTACTTACAATTGTTTACATCAACAAATATTTTAGAGAAAAAAAAGATTCGCAACAACAATTGTTTGCCGCAATAGTTGAAGCCCAAGAACAGGAAAGACAAACCATTGCCTGTAATATTCATGATGATTTAGGTGGAATTTTAACTTCAACTAAAATTACCCTTTCTGTTTTACAAGAAGATGTAAAGTTGAATCCTGATATCAAATTAAAATTGGCGCAATTGCAAAATGATTTAGGTACTGCCAGTTCAATCGCTCGAAATGCATCTAATTTATTATCTCCTACTTCAATATATAGGTATGGTCTTAAAGGGGCACTTTCTGATTTATGTGACCGCTTGAAACAACATGGTTTTGCTGTTGATTTTAGGTTTGACGTTAAAGTTAATTTACCTGAAAACACTCAAATTAATTTGTACAGAATTATCAATGAAGCCATGAATAATTCACTTAAGTACGCCCAAGCAACTACTTTGTATGTGATAGTTCAAGACCTCGACCCTAATAGCCTACAAGTTAAAATTGGCGACAATGGTATGGGGTTCAATTGGAAAGAAAAATTAGCAACATCAACATCTAAAGGTTTACAAAATATGGAAAACAGGTGTAAACTGCTCAATGCAGAAATGCTTGTAGAATCAACTCCCGAAATAGGTACTCATATTCAAATAGCTTTCTCATTATAAGCCATGCCAATGAAATACCATATTGCCATTGTTGATGACCATCCAATGATTTTAAATGGTTTGATTGGGTATTTAAAGCCAGCTTCATTTGTTGCAAGTATCAAAGGCTTTTTAAATGTAACAGATTTTAAACAATGTATTGCTCAGTATCCTGTTGACATTGCCATTTTAGACATGCGTTTGCATAACCAAGATGGTGGATTGGAATTGGCTACCTATATAAAAAAAGAATTCCCGCATATCAAGATTTTAATTTATACGGCCCATTTAAATAGTTCCTATATCATGGAATGTGTGGGTATTGGTGTAAATGCATATGTCTGCAAGGACAGCCCTGTTCAGGAAGTGAAACATGCAATTACAGCCATCATTAAAGGTGAGAAGTATTATACAGATGATGTAGCCTTGTTGATCAATCAACAGAAGAAATTATATGTATCAGCGATAGCCCATGAAGACTTATTGTCTAAAAGAGAAATTGAAATATTGCGGATGATTTGTAAAGGATTAAACGCGGAACAAATAGGGGCTTCTCTTTTTATATCAAAGAATACTGCCAGAAAACACCGCCAAAATATCATGAGCAAAACAGATTGTCACAATGTGCAAGAATTATGGCAATATGCATCTGCAAACCGCCTGTTATCAGAAAAATATTAAAAAAGACTTGTTCTATAAATTATAGAATTGAATAAATTGTATTTAAATTTTGCGAAATGGTTAAAAGAATCAGAAATTATTTGGCCTTGATTATTGGTTTGGGGGCGGGTTCTTGGTCTAATATGGGTATTTTGGAAATTGGATCAAAACTTATACCTGCTCCTGAAGGTGTTCTCTTGTAAGATATTGAATCTATCAAATCACACATGCATTTGTACCAACCCAATCAGTTTTTGTTTCCTTTTTTAGCTCATGGCTTGGGAACTTTTATTGGCGTTTGGGTATGTCTTCTTTTGGCAAAAACAGCTTATCCAATGAGATATGTTATTGGAATTGCAGCCTGTTATTTTATAGGTGGCTTGTCTATGGTATGGATGTTGCCAGCTCCAATTTGGTTCAATGTGCTTGACCTAACGATGGCTTACTTTCCAATGGCCTTGTTAGGCTATCAATTGGCTTTTAAAAAGGTAGAAATTGTTTAATAAAAATTGAATGGCCTTATTGGCCACTCAATTCAAATGTAGTTTCCATTACATCAACTACATTTTTTCCTATAAATAATTTAAAAGTTCCTGGTTCTAACACACGTTCCATATTGGCATTGTAAAAACGCAATTCATCAGTTGTTAGTTTAAAACATACTTGTTTGCTTTGGCCAGCTTTCAAAGCTACTTTGGCAAATTTTTTCAACTCTTTTACAGGCCTGGTGCTACTACCCACTAAATCTTGCACGTACAGTTGTATTGTTTCATAACCGTCTCTATTGCCTGTATTTTGAATTTCAATACAAGCTACTATGGTATCGTTTACTTTGTATTGGGTTTGGTTCAGTTTAAAGTTTGAATAGTTAAATTGAGTATAACTCAAGCCAAAACCAAATGGATAAAGAGGGGTATTGTCAATGTCTAAATATTTTGAGGTGTATTTTTGTGAATTGTCAAATGGCCTACCTGTATGTTTTGCTGCATAATAAATTGGAACCTGTCCAACGCTTCTCGGAAAACTCATGGTTAATTTACCAGATGGGTTAGCATCTCCAAACAATACTTTACAAATTGCTGGGCCAGATTGTGTTCCCAAAAACCATGTTTCCAATATTGCAGGAATGTGGTCGTTTTCCCATGAAAGGGTCAATGGTCTGCCATTGCTGAGTAATAAAATAATGGGCTTGCCCAATGCATGGATTGCTTTTAACAATAGCATTTGGTTGGCAGGAATGCCTATATCAGACCTACTGGCAGCTTCACCGCTCATGCCTTCTGATTCTCCCAAAGCCATCACAACAATTGTTGCCTTTGACGCAACAGTTAAGGCCTCATTGATCAAGGTTTCAGAACTGCGTTTGTCTATGAATTCTTGGATATGCATTTTTTGAATCAACACAGTATCATCAGTTACATTGGCTCCCATTGCATAAGATATGTTTGCTTTTCCGGCTGTTTTGGCAACGACAGCATCCCATAAACTAGAAGCTTGGGTCCAATTACCAGCGCCACTCCAATTGCCAATTAGATCTCTTTTATTTTTTATAAAAGGTCCTATAAAAGCGATTTGTCCTTCGTTTTTAAGTGGCAATATCTTGTTTTCATTTTTAAGTAAAACCATAGAAGCAATGGCGGTTTCTTCAGCTGCTTGAAGATTACTAGGAGTCATGATGGATTTTTTTGCGCGGTTTTCATCACAGTATAAATAAGGGTCTTCAAATAAACCCAATTGCCATTTGGCATCTAACACTCTGTATACAGCAGCATCTATATCGGTAATTTTTACAGCCTTTTTTTCTACAGCCGATTTTAAATAAGTCATGTATACTGCACCTTGCATATCCATATCAATACCCGCATTCAAAGCAGCAACACCTGCTTCGTATTCATTGGCTACATTGCCATGGTTTACCATTTCGTTGATTGAAGTATAATCAGTAACAACAAAACCCTTAAAACCCCACTGATTACGGAGTAAATCTGTCATGAGCCATTTGTTAGCCGTTGCCGGTACCCCATTGATTTCGTTGAATGAACTCATTACACTTCCTGCACCAGCATCAATGGCAGCTTTGTAGGGTGGTAAATATACATTGAACATGTTTTGCATGCTCATGTCTACTGTATTGTAATCTCTACCTGCAACAGGAGCGCCATACAATGCAAAATGTTTCACACAACTTAATATGCTTTCTTTGTTTTTTAAACTGCTGCCTTGGTAACCTTTTACTTTAGCTCTGGCAATGGCTGAACCCAAAACAGGGTCTTCTCCTGAACCTTCAGCAACTCTTCCCCAACGGGGGTCTCTGGCAACGTCAACCATAGGCGAATAAGTCCAATGTAGGCCATCTGCACTGGCTTCAGCAGCTGCAATTTTTGCCGATTGTTCAGACAAGAGCGTATCCCAGGCACAAGATTCACCTAATGGAATGGGGAAAATGGTTTTGTGACCATGTATCACATCATAGCCAAATAGCAATGGAATTTTTAACCTGGATTGCATGGCTAGATCTTGCAATTTTCTGGTATAAGCCGGCGTATAGGCATTAAAAATATTGCCACAACGACCACTGATAATGTCTTGTTTGTAATTGTCTCTCATCACAGGTCCCGTAACAGACATGTCACTTGTATACAATGTTAACTGTCCCAATTTTTCGTCTAAAGTCATTTTGGTAATGAGTTCTTGAATAAAGGCTTCTTTATTGGCCAATTGGTTATTTTGCTTCTTAGCTTTTTGAGCATAGCTCAAATGACTCATTCCAATGAGGAACATGAATGCGGCGATGGTTTTTGTCAAATTTATCATGTGTTATTTTGCAATTTATAAGATTTTTTGATGGCTTTCAATTTTATTAATGATGCGATTTAATTTTACTTTAAATCAGTTTAACTGAATAGAACATCATTAAATGGGCTAAATTTGAACCGTTAATTGAGCAATAATGTCAACCAAAAGTATAGAACGCATTATTCAGCCAGCAGGAACTCATTTTGTGGGCGATGGCTTTAAAGTTCACAATATCATACCTGGAATTCAAGGTTTGTCTATGCAACGCATGAGCCCTTTTATTATGCTTGATTACAATGCGCCTTGTTATTTTCCGCCAAGCGAAACACCAAGAGGAGTTGATGTGCACCCACACAGGGGTTTTGAAACGGTTACCATAGCATATAAAGGAAAGGTTGAGCACCACGACAGCAGTGGAGGAGGAGGCATCATAGCGGAAGGAGACGTACAATGGATGACAGCAGCATCAGGTGTTTTACACAAAGAATTTCACGAAAAAGAATGGAGCAAACATGGAGGCCTGTTTCAAATGGTACAATTGTGGGTAAACCTGCCTGCAAAGTATAAAATGTCGGCACCCAAATACCAAGCCATTGCAAACAGTACAATCCCAAAATTTAATTTACCAAATGAATTGGGAATAGTTGAGGTAATTGCTGGCCAATACAATAACTTAAAAGGAGTAGCATCAACTTTTTCGCCAGTATATTTATTGAATGTGAAACTCAAAGCCACAGCCACTGCCAATTTTAGTTTTCCAGCAAATTTCAATACTGCTGTTTTGGTATTAGAAGGTGCAATTCAAATTGATGGAAATCCTGTTCCTACTAATGCATTTGCCTTGTTTGAAAACAAAGGTGAGGAATTTACCATTCAAGCCAGTGAAAATGCCCAAGTACTGGTATTGAGTGGCGAACCCATCAATGAACCCATTGCCGCACATGGCCCATTTGTGATGAATACCCGTCAAGAAATAATGCAAGCCATGCATGATTACAATACGGGTAAATTTGGGTATTTAGACTAAAGTAACAAGCAGTAAAATGTTAAAAAGATTGGTTCCAATTTGTATTCCTTTTTTATAGTGCTTAACTTGTTTTAGTTTTAATATTTAACTTGAAAAAATGAAAAAAGACAAAGTAATTTATTGGGCGGCCACTGGAATCATTGCCCTGTTTGAAGGTGTTATGCCTGCACTTACATCACAAACCGAATTGGCAAAAGAAGGCATCAGGCATTTGGGTTATCCTGAATATTTTGGCAATGCATTAGTGGTATTTAAAATTGCAGGTGTATTGGCATTGGTTTTACCTATGGTACCTAAGCGTTTGAAAGAGTGGGCTTATGCAGGTTTTGTGTTCGACTTTTTGTTTGCTGCAATTAGCCATGGCGCTGTGGATGGCCTCAATTTTCAGAGTTTTTTCCCATTCATAATATTGGGTATTTTAATGCTTTCTTATGTGTATTACCATAAGTTGCAGGAGAGTAAGGGGTAGGGGGTTACCATCTTAGTCATTTATATGATTTCGATTATTTTAAAATGTCTAAAACAAAATCTCTTAACTCATTCAAAATGGGTTTAAGTTAATTGATTGCTAATTGAAATAATTGTCAAAAAGAATTTCATTCTTTCAGATTTAAAATATGACTGGCTAGTTCATAAGTCAGTCATATTGTTTTAATAACTACTCATTGTTTGATTTAAATGTACTATATTTATTAAAAAATAAAATGAAACCAATATATACGCTTGGATTATTTCTCCTTACAAATACTTTGTTTGCTCAAACAACTCCAGAAATTACATCTTGGAAAATAAATACCACACAGCAAACAGGTTATGCAGGTATTCTTACCAATGTACAAAAAGTTCAATATTCTTCTAATAATGTGTATGTAAGTACAACATGTATTCCTGATTACAACATAGGGCCTTGGACAGCCAATCCGAATATACCTGTGAACAAAGATTTTATTTTTAAAATAACGCGCAATCCAATTCAAAATACTGGAATCCTAACTAAAACCCCTTTAGGGCATGTAGGTGTTTGGAGTAATGGTGTGAGCATATTCAACCCTAAAGATGGAATGAGTTATAACAACGCAGGTGTTTGGAATAGAGATGCTTTATTTTTTGAAGGTGTTAGTTTTGACAATTGCTTAGGCCATCCAGGTCCTGGTGGAGAATACCACCATCATGTTAACCCAACCTGTTTGTACAATGACAAAGATAGTTTGAACCATTCACCAATTATAGGATATGCATTTGATGGATATCCGATTTATGGAGCTTATGCTTATACAAATACAAATGGTACAGGACCCATCAAAAGAATGAAGAGCAGTTTTGTAATGAATACCGGAACTACCAGAAACAAAGGGCCAGTGGTTGATGCAAGCTATCCATTGGGTGCATTTATTGAAGATAGGTCATTTGTAGATGGAGCGGGTGATTTAGACATTCACAATGGGAGATTTTGTGTAACTCCTGATTATCCAAACGGTACATACGCTTATTTTGTAACCATAGACGCCAATTTGTATCCTGTCTATCCTTATGTAATTGGACCCACTTATTACGGAACTGTTCAAGTAGGTAATACAGGCCCCAATAGTGGCCACAATACAATTACTGAAATTGTTACTACATATATTCCTAGTGCCACTGCTATTTTAAATCAAAAGCAACAAATTGAATTTGAGTATTACCCTAATCCCACAGCAAATTATTTAGAATTGGTTGTTGCTCCAGGAGCATTCCAATACATGCATGCAAAATTTATCAACGAATTGGGTGAAGTAGTTCTTCAACAAAATAATATACAAGCAGGATTCACACATATATTTAATCTTGAACATTTATCAAATGGCATATACTATTTGAATCTGCAAGGCAATTCAATCAACACCGTCAAAAAAATAATTGTAGCTAAATAGTTTAATAGTATTTTTTTTGGTCAACTGATTGCCACATTTAACCAATTTGCTATTGGGTATTGGAGCATACTTTCATATTATATAAACCTCTCCTCCAAAATTAAAGCTATTAGAAATGAATCAATATTCAATCATGTTAGACTTTATACAACAACTCAAAGCCAGAAACGAAATACTCTTTTATTATGGGCTCATTTGTTTACTGTTTGCAATTCTCTTTTTAGTTTTTGCTAGGACAACAACTACACTAGTTTATGGAGTGAATGCATGGTACAAGCCTTTTAAATTCGCATTTTCTACTTTTACTTTTGCTTGGGCAATGGCCTGGTATTGTTATTATTTGCCCAACTTCAATGTTCAATTATACAATTGGACTGTTGTTATTTTACTTGGTTTTGAGATTTTTTACATTGCTTTTCAAGCGAGTAAAGGAGCACTTTCTCACTACAATTTAAGTACACCTGTTTATGCAACTCTTTACTCTATGATGGCAATAGCAGCATCAATAGTTACCCTTTATACAGCATATATTGGGTTGCTATTTTTTAAAAACTCATTTTCAGAATTACCCAATTACTATGTTTGGGCAATAAGATTGGGTCTGATCATTTTTGTGGTATTTTCATTTGAAGGATTTGCAATGGGTTCAAGACTCAATCACAGCGTTGGCGCAGTCAACGACAATTCAAATTTGTTGATATTAGGTTGGAGTAAAACCGTTGGTGATTTAAGAGTTGCACATTTTATTGGTATGCATGCCTTACAAATACTCCCCATACTCTCATTCTATTTGTTGAAAAATACCAAATTAACAATTTCATTGTCAGTGGCTTATGGTCTGTTGGCTTTATTTACATTGTTTCAAGCATTAAAGGGCAGACCATTGATAAAGCAAAAAGTTAAAACAGAAAAGCACTGCCGCTAGCACTTTTTATATCCTACCTAAAGTTATAAAATAGTGTTAAATATCGAAGTGTGTCTATTTTGTTCCATGAAATCTTGTATCGATTAGGATACAAACTTCTGAAAAGAATTATTGGGGAAGGGGTGGTTAAAAGTGTGCGAAGGTCTATGTGAAAACTTGAGGGTTAATTGCTATTTTTGAAAGTAATAAATTAGAAAATACATCTGTAATTGCAAAAAGAATTAAATGAATCAAAGTCTCGCATATCACACCATAATTGTATGGATTTGCGAAGGTTTGTTTCGTGTATATACAAGTTATAGCCAATGGTAGGACGACACAACCGTAATAACAAAATGACAAATATGGGACGACAAATTAGAATAATTAGATTTGGACTTCTAATGATTATTGCTTCAACATTATTGACTTCTTGTCAATTGGGACGCTTTGTGTTTTACAATTTTGCCGACATAAAAGACCATAAAAAATTTCAGTCAAGACCATTAACTGCTAACGCATCGTCTTTCCATTTTCAAACCACAAACAAAGGTAAATTTCCAAAAGAGTTAAACAATATACCTTTTGACAAATATCTGGAAGATAATAAAACAGTCGCTTTTTTAATTATTAAAAACGACACAATCCAATATGAAAAATATTTCAAAGGTTATGATAAAGTAAGTATTGTTCCTTCTTTCTCTATGGCAAAATCTGTTACATCAATTTTAATTGGTTGTGCCATTGATGAAGGCTTAATAAAGTCTGTTGACGAGCCGATTACAAACTATATTCCTGAATTGAAAAAAAACGGATTTGACAAAGTGACTATTAAACACCTTTTGCAAATGACATCTGGAATTAAGTTTAATGAAAGCTATGTAAACCCATTTGGCGATGCAGCTTCATTTTATTATGGACTTAATCTTAGAAAAGAAATTGGAAAAATGAAGTTGAAAACTGAACCTGGTAAAAAGTTTGAATACGTAAGTGGTAACACACAACTTTTAGGTTTAGTTTTAGAACGCTCGTTAAAAGAAAAAACAATCACTTCATACTTGCAAGATAAAATATGGACACCTCTTGAAATGGAATATGACGCATCTTGGAGCATTGACAGAAAAAAGAATGGACTTGAGAAAACATTTTGCTGTTTAAACGCAAGAGCAAGAGACTTTGCCAAAATAGGACGGTTATTTAAAAACAAAGGCAACTGGAATGGAAAACAAATTGTATCACAAAAATGGGTTGAAGAATCTATAAAACTCGACACATCTGAAGGAAGTGTAAACTTTTATCAATATCAATGGTGGTTGCCGACACCAAATGAAGATTTTATGGCGGAAGGTATTTTAGGACAATTTGTTTATGTTAACCCATCAAAAGACTTAATTATAGTGAGACTTGGAAAGAAAGAAGGTAAGGCAGACTGGTGGACAATTTTCACCTCATTAGCAAAAGCATATTAAAAATAGTAAGAACCACTGGCTATAAAAGCAGTTTGGCAAAAGTGGCGGTTCAGTGCTCCGCAAACACATTTGTGGTTAATCAAAGTTTTGTGCTCCGCATACACATTGGTGTTAAAAATCCCGCCCTTGGGGTAGCTGCGGAACGTTACCTGTAAGTGGCTGGACAATTCCGTTAGACAAAAAAGATTTCGTAATGACAAATAACAATTTAAATTATCGCATCGGGTCAATTGACGACATTGACCAATTACAAGACCTCCATATCATCGCATACGGACAATTTCAAAACGCTTTGACACCGGACAACTGGGCGACATTTAGTAGCAATCATCAAAACAGACAAAGATTTGTAGACATTCTTAATATCGCTACATGTTTCGTGTGCCTCGACAACGACAAAATAATTGGCGTAGCCTATGTTATTCTCAGTGGTAATCCGACAGACCTTTTCAAAACGGAATGGTCTTATATTAGAATGGTTGGTGTTAATCCCAAATATCGCGGACAAGGAATTGCAAATGCTCTAACCAAAATGTGTATTGACTTTGCAAAGAAAAATAATGAAAAGATAATTGCGCTCCACACTTCTGAGTTCATGGACGCCGCAAGACATATTTACGAAAGCATTGGGTTTAAAGTTCTCCAAGAAATTCCTCCTCTGTTCGGAAAAAAATATTGGTTGTACACATTAGACCTAAACTGACAAAGCTGTGCCGCAACAAGCAGGTAACAAGGGTTTTGTGTCAGGCGGGCTGACGTGCAAACTCGGAGCTTTGTGATTCTAATGAACTTTAGTAATAAATTGAAACTTTGTGCTTCGAAACCCGCCCGAACGCAAAGCCCGAAATCGTTAAACAACCTTACGGCTCCCCAAACTCATCAACAATAACCTTCACATGTGCTGGGGTCAATAAACGATTGCCAGGCTTGTAACCAAAGCTTTTTAGCATCGGTAATACCGTGTCACTTAATTTGATCCACCTGCGCAATTGAGCACTGGCACTTTTCTTTGATATATTTTGAAAATAAAGCTGAGCTAATTCCCCATAGCCATTAGATTTGTTTTCTAAACTAGTCAAAATATTCAACAAAAAAGCCCTGATACGCTCAGGGCTTTTTTTGTGATTAAATATTTTCTGCTTTCCGCTTCCTAAAATAAATACTTAGTGGAAGCAATCCCACAATTAAGTGAAGAATAGAAAACCTGAATTCGTTGTAGCTCCAATAGCTCAAACGAATAAAAATAAGATTGACAACAAGTGTAATGAGAATTGTGCGTAGCAATTGGGTGTTTTTCATCATAGGCTTTATTGATTCAATCAAATTTATAGTTTTCAGATGAATTGTCAAAACCAATTAAGTTGCTGGTTGAATGTATTGCTGTAAGGCTTTTACATAAGCCTCAAAAGCTTTGATTCCTTTTTTGGTAATGCTGCATTTTGTTAGAGGATATTTGCCCTTGAAGGTTTTTTCTACTTTGATGTATTCTGCTTCCTGCAATTTTTCAATTTGCACACTGATATTGCCAGCAGTGGCTTTGGTTTTTTCTTTGATATAAGTAAACTCAGCCTCTTCAACTGAAATGAGCAATGAAACAATGGCCAAGCGCAGTTGAGAATGGAGCAGGGGGTCTAAATTCTGAAACATCAGTGTGAAGGATTGGTGGTTTCTTCTTTTTCTGTCATACGCAAACGAATGCCAGGTAGAATAAATGCAAATAACACACCTGCTGCCAACAAAAGCAATTGTTCCTCAAACGAAACAAAAAAGGCCACAATTGCAAGTATCCAACAGGCGATTGCGCCAAAAACAAATGCTTTTATTTGAAAGGCTGTGCCTGATACAAATGTGCTAATTGCATACAAACACAGCACAACAGGAAAGGTGTTCAAAACCAATCGGCTTGAAAATAACAAAACAATAAATAAGCTAATGCCAAAGGCAATCCACATGCCGTTCAATACACGTTCCACATGGGTTTTTACCTGTGTTTGCTTCTTTTGTTTTTGCATGAGTACAAACTGAACCAACAGGGCTAAAGGGATCATAATGGCCCAGCCTATGGAATTGTATTCGTTTTGGGCAAGTAATAAAAAATATTGCAGCAAGCTGGCTATACATACTGCAGTTCCCCATAGAATATAATAAGGACTGTCATCATAAAAGCGTCTTTGTGCAGTTTTAATAACCTGAGCAATGAGGGTTAGCTGTTCTTGGTTTGTGTTTTCCATACAATTTTTAATTAAACAATATGCAATAGTAAACAAGTTTATAATATAAACCAAATTTGGTTTTAAAAAAACAATTCCTCATTTGGCTTGAACCAGTAGAAGAATTGTTTTAATAGAGGTTCTGTGGGTTTGAAGTTGATGAGGTGATAAGCTCTGAAGGAAGTTTTCATCTTCTGGCGGAAAGAGCGGGATAATGAACATATCCACTTAACTCGCAGTATAATCAGGTTTTAAATTCTTGTTTTTGCCTTGGAAACCCCCTTAGAAACCAAGTGTCCAAAAGGAGGGCATGATTGTCCGTGTTGATTTCTTTTGGTTTCATAAATAAAATGAACCTAATTGAAATAACAATTTATTAGGCTAACATTACTTGGTCTATTTTACAAAAGCAATAGTGTTTTTGTAATTGCTTCTTTCAAATCTCTTTTTACGTTTACTTGAGTAGCAAAATCATTCCATCTGCTAACAGCATCATGTACTTTATCAATGATAGTATCCGCCTTTTTGATGTTCATCTTTTTTGCTACTTGTAACAAATCATTTCGAGTAATGTTCTGACGTTTCCCATTTATGCTCAATGAATGTTGACTTACCCAATCACTACCGGGGCGGTAAGCATGACACACATCAAATGCAGGTGCTAATTTCCATTGACCTGTTTTATCCATAATGAAAGAAAAGTTTTTTGTATGGTCATCACAATTTCTAGCCATTACATTAAACACCATCCTCCTGTAAAGTTGTTCTGCATCTGCATAAGGCAATAACATACTTCTCATGGTTTCAAATAACTGCTCATAACTAAACGATGTAATTTCGTTAAAATCATAATGGGCGATAGCGCAAAAACTTTGAACATGAAGCTTACCTTTCCCATGTTCTCTATCAAAACGTTTGGTCATGAAGTGTGCCCTGTCGTTTTCTTCAAGCAGTCTACAGTCGGTCATTTCAATTTCAGCTTCCTTCGCCATTAAGTAGTAAGCCATTTCAACCCGTCCATAACCTGATGAAGTTCCCAACTGCTGATCTGAAACGCCATCAAATTTTATTAACCAATGCGTAAATCCCTTGGGCGCATCTGATTGGCCTGAACGAATTTCATTTGTATTGGGATTGAAAGCGATTACAGCTTTTGCTCTTGCTCCACCTGCCGAAGTACCAATCTTTAAAATATCACTCAGTGCTTTTGCTTCATCTGCTGATAAGTTGGTTTTAAATTGCTGTCTTCCTGTAAGGATTTCCTGAACAATTTGTATCAAGCTGCTTAGTTCGATTTTAGTTGCTCCAGTATTTGTCTTTGGTAACACCGGTTCAAACTCTAATGCACCCATTCCTCGTGAACCAATAAAACACAATAGCTCTACTGGATTCATACTATCCGAAGGACGACCATTACTTGCCAACCAAGCGTTAATTAAACGGCTTCCATACTTATCCGGCAGTACATCGGCTAAAAGTCCTGGTAAGCCTTTAAATGTTGTTGTACCTCTTAACTCAGGAAATGAAAACACCCGTCTTTTAGCATCGTCAATTGGCATCTTCAACGGGGATAAATCCCAGTTATTAGCAAGAAAAGATGGCTCGTATTCAAATGAAGCCAATCCATTATTTGCATCCCATGCAATTGCTCCAACTCGTTTATTCCAGATATTTATGTATGCTGTTGTAATCATTACCAATCACTTTTAGTTTTTTTGTTTTGACTTTCTTTTTTAGCACTTGCTCTTTGGCGTTTATTTTGTTCCAGTTTCGCCAATTGTAAAGGGCTAATTTGTTGTTTTACTTCAAAATGCTCAAGGATTTGCAGTTGCTCTAATGCTCGGAGTATTTGTACAAATGAAATCATTGTACTGCCGCCACCATTTTCGATTTGTACTACAGTTGAACGGTTGATGCCTGCTGCTGTTGCTACCTGCTGTTGCGTTTTGTTTTGTTGTAATCTGGTTTGTTGAATGTACTTACCCAACAATTCTAAAATAGCAGGATCACTCATTGCGTGCCAATATTTGATACTTTTTTCCATCATTCAGCTTATTATTAATGTATAATGTTGCTTTATACCAACATTATAAAACAATTCAAATGTAGGTATATTCCATCATAAAAATACATATTCTTTTTCAATGTTGGAAAAATACAACATTAAAAGAAAGATGAAATACCAATGACCGCTTTTATAAATTAACCTTAGCTCATGACTAGTTAAAACCATTGCAACCGTATCATTATCAAGAATGTATAGGCTTTTGAAAATAGCTATTTCGTAACAAAAAATGAGAATAATTTGTTACGAAGCACTAAAACATCAACGAGAGCTTTTTCTACTAAATCATCTTTTCAAATCAAAAAGGACAAAAATTTTCCACTATAATCCGTGATATGGAAAATATTTTCCATTATAAATCGGATTTAAAAGAATTTAGGCGCAAAACAAGAATTATGGGCGCAAATTTGATTTGTTTATGTAAAATGGGCGCATAAGAGTCTGTTCACATAAAAATCGCTAAAAAACATTTACAGAAATATTCAAAGCAGTACCCGATAAATACGGAACATTGTAATGATTTATTTTAGGTGTTTCCTGCTATTCCAATTAAGTTACATGTAATTTTTAGAATGGTTACTGATGAATTGTTGTTTATCTAAAAGAAGTAGTTCATGCTTTATTGGGAGGAGGCTTCCATGAGAACTAACAGCTGCTATGAAATTTCATTAGGAAAAGGCACTTGCTATGGAAGCTGGTATTCTCAAGATTGTGCTAACGTCTTTTGTTAGATTTGGTTTGGAGAGGGGCCTTCCTTCGGAAGCTTACGTGTTCTAACAAATGCTGTTTGGAAAGGTGGCTTCCTTCGGAAGCTTTCATCCTATTACAAATATGGTTTGGGGAGGAGGCTTCCTTCGGAAACTGGTATTCTATTGCAAATATGGTTTGGGGAGGAGGCTTCCTTCGGAAGCTGGTATTCTGAAGATTGTGCATCCTTCGGAAGCTTTCATCTTCTAACAAATGCTGTTTGGGATGACGCTTCCTTCGGAAGCTTTTGTGTTCTAACAAGTGCTGTTTGGAAAGGACGCTTCCTTCGG
>CAISCU010000007.1 GCA_903883965.1 uncultured Bacteroidota bacterium | reverse complement strand
TTTTTAAAAGATTTTAAGGGGAAATTAATTTATGTTTGTGTTTAAAGAGAAAAAGCGTGCTATTCAATACTTTTGATTATTTCATATTTCTACCGGTGGTGTTTGCTTTGTACTGGTTTGTTTTTAACAAATCACTCAAGTGGCAAAACATAGTTATTCTAATAGCCAGTTATTTTTTTTATGGTTGGTGGAATTGGAAGTTTTTGGGATTACTTGGTTTGAGTACACTGCTCGATTATTACTATGGTTTTTTTGTAGCATCGCCCAATAAAAGAAAAGCTAAATTATTCCTTTGGCTCAGTGTGTTAAATAATTTAGGCATTCTCGCTGTATTCAAATATTACAATTTCTTCATTACAGAATTTGAGTCTGCTATTTCTGTTTTTGGTATTCATTTTACACCTTGGCTATTAAAAATTGCCCTACCAGTAGGAATTTCTTTCTATACTTTTCATGGCATGTCTTATGTATTCGACATCTATAGAGGTAAACTCAAGCCCATTCAGAACTTTGTAGAATATGCCTTATTTGTAGCTTTTTTTCCATTGTTAGTAGCTGGTCCAATAGAAAGGGCCAATCATTTGTTGCCTCAAATTCAAACCAAGCGGTTTTTCAATTACCAGCAAGCTGTTGAAGGATGCCGATTGATACTTTGGGGTTTGTTTAAAAAAATTGTTATAGCCGATTCTTTGGCTGTTGAAGTGAATCAAATGTATGATGCACCCGAAAATTACAATGGCATTTCATTGGTTATTGGTATGCTCGCTTTCTCTTTTCAAATCTATGGAGATTTTAGCGGGTATTCAGATATTGCAATGGGTTCAGCTAAGTTATTGGGATTTGAACTTCTTAGTAATTTCAGATTCCCTTATTTTTCTAGAGACATTGCTGAATTTTGGAGAAGGTGGCATATTTCATTGTCTTCTTGGTTCAAAGACTATGTGTACATTCCATTAGGAGGTTCTAAAGAAGGCAAGTTTAAAGCGTTTAGAAATACCATTGTCATTTTCTTATTAAGTGGATTTTGGCATGGAGCCAGTTGGAACTTTATTGTTTGGGGAGGCATACATGCATGTGGTTTTTTACCCTTGTTGTTCTTAGACAGAAACAGAAAAAATGTATCAGACATAGTTGCCCAAGACAGTCATTTGCCAACATGGAAAGAATTGGGTCAAATGTTAATGACTTTTGGTTTTGTTACCATTGCTTGGGTGTTTTTTAGAGCCCACACCTTAACAGATGCAGTTCAATATTTGAATCAAATGTGCTCGAGTCTTTTGAATGATAACTTGTATGAAAATTTAGCCAATGCAAAAGGAAAACGCATCTTTTTATTCATTATTCCATTGTTACTAGGCGATTGGTATTTCAGAAGAAACGAAAGGCAATTGAAACAGTTTCGTTTTCAATACCTTTTTTATTTTGTGACAACACTGGTGGTTTTGTATTACTTTCTGAATGCAAAATCAGATTCATTTATTTATTTTCAATTTTAATTGAATGAAACATTTTCTTCGAAAATCGCTGTTTATCTTATATCCTTTAGTGGTTTATTTGTTGCTTATTTTTTTAGTGCCCAAATTGGTAAAAACTCAATCGGCAATTCCGGCGGCATTTTTACAAAAACTAAACGAATCCAATTTGTTGGTATGTGGAGACTCTAGAGCCAATAGGCAAATTGATCCTGCAATCTTGCATAAAAATACCAATTTACAGGTTTTAAATTTTAGTAAAGATGCCTGGAATTTATATGCAGTTGCTAAGGTTTTAAAAGCGGCTGATTGTCAAAATAAAATTATTTTAATTTCAGTTTCTGCTTATCAAATCAATGATGGGGCTTTGGACGATGGTTATTTGGGCTTGGATTGCTACCGCGATTTAACATTTGCCGAGCAATTTCAATTGTACAAATTCAGGTGGTTCAATTGGATATTGATTCAGGACAGGTTGTTCAAACGTACCTTGTTTGACAACAATTTTGTCTCAACTTTTGGCAATTACAGTCGTACACTGAATAAAGAATACTTGCCTCAATTGTGTAAAAAGTTTTCAGCCAATTTAAAAATTGCCTTTAACCATCCTTGGTATGAAAACCATCAAAATAAAGGCATTAAAGCCGAATTGTTGAGCAAAGGTTTGGCCAATTTGGCAAGTCTTAAAAACTGTAAAATCATGGTTTTTAATGGGCCAATTAGCAAAGATTTTGAAGCCTTGTCTTCTCATTTTCACATAGCAGAAACTGAACATGAAATGGATACCTTTTTAGCAGATGCCTGTAAAAAAGTAGGCATCAGTTATGTGAGTTATTTCGACGATGAATCTATGAAAAACAATTTGTACTACAACGATATTCAACATTTATGCGGTACAGGTGCTGAAATTTTTACTCAAAAAATCAGTCAACGCCTACAAGAAGAAAATATATTACCCGTTTCAAATTAAAATCAGCTCAATGCTGAAAACAGCGGCCATTGGCATTGGTGGTTGTTCTTTTGCATCGCAGCCCTTTTTGAGTAATACCTGTACATTGAACTCTTTCTCCTTGCATTCCCTGTTGCTGACTCATTTGATGCTGATGTTTATTGTCAATGGTTGAACTTTCATTTGAATGGGCGCTGTTTAAATTCCAACAAGGTAAACATACGCTCGCCTCCAATTCATTTTCTAGGGTATCAGGAAGCTTGTCAAAAAAATTGATGCCTGTTAGCTTTTCCACTTGATCTATTGTAACTGCAAATGAATTGATACTTGCCTTAGAACCCTCATTGGGCATTATAAATCCAATCCCATTGAGCTCATGCATAGCCGGGTTCATGCGAAACAATACCTTGTAATAAGCCTCTGGAATACTCACATTGTTTGGGCCAATGGTATACAAACCCTGCTTTAACAAGGGGCCTGTTACAACGTAGACCGTATTGTATTCAATTGCCCAATTTCTCACTTGCTCTTCTAAATGTTTCCATATTCCCCTATTAAAACTGGGGTTTTGTGGGCTCATATTGCTGTAATAAAAAGATTCCTGCATGCTTTGAGCAGACCAAGCCATATCGGCTGCTGGTGCCAAATGCCCTCTGTCATATCCAGAATGAACGTAGTCTTGATTGTTTGCAGAGCCAGTCTCAACCAAAGGGTCGGGTTCAAAATTGTTGCTGCGGTTTACCTGTTTGGCCGTTTCTGCTTTGGTCAATTCATATGCAACCCAATTGGCCTGTTCATGCGTTTCGTTGTAGCTTAAAGTATAAGCCAAATGATGAATAAGTTGTTCGTGGTCATGTGTTTTAGGCAATTCAAGCTGTTTGCTTAAAGAAATTTTTTCAAAACTAGCGTTGCTATCAATGAGGCAACAATGTCCATTTACCAATATTTGATGAATTGGGTGTTGTGAAAATCCATTGTTTACAAACAATAGCCAACAATTAAAAAATAAAATGAGTCTGTAAGTAAATGGTTTGTATGCAGCAAAAGTCATGGTAGATGGGTCAATTAAAACAAAAAATCGGTAAATGATCAATCGAAAATACGAACGATTTATTTAAATTTAGAACAATAGGCGTACATCGTTGTTAAAAATTATTAAAAGAAAATAGTAGCAATTTGTAGTATAAGTCATTATGAAAATAGTTAGGTTCATCCTATTGTTCATTACCTTGCCCATTTGTTTCAATGCAATAGCTCAAAAGCAAAACAACCAATGGCGTTTTGGCAATGGTGGCGGTATAGATTTCAACACAATACCTCCTAGCAATGTATCTGGTGCTCTCTTGTCAACTGCAGAGGGTAGTGCTTCAATTGCTGATAGAAAAACAGGTGCATTGTTGTTTTATACAAATGGCATCAATGTATGGGATGCAAACAACCAAATTATGCCAAATGGAAGTGGCTTATTGGGCGGAACACCCTCTCTTTTGTCGTCTACCACAGCAGCAGTCATTATACCCAAGCCAAGCAGTAACAACTTGTATTACCTAGTAACAATAGACGAGCAGTCTTCAAGTAATGGTATTAGGTATAGCATTGTAGACATGAATTTGAATGCAGGTTTAGGAGACATTGTAGCTGGTCAAAAAAACATTTCACTCTTTCAAACCACATCTGAAAAACTTGAAGTTGTTCCTGCATCTGATCAAAAAAGTTATTGGTTGCTTACTCACGACAATTTGGGGAATAGTTTTTATGCGTTCAAAGTGAGTGAAAGTGGTATCCAAAACAATCCGGTTGTTTCTAAATTAGGCGCTACCCAAGGTAATGGAGCAGGTCACCTGAAAATCAATAGACAATTTAACAAATTGGCCATGGGTGAGTTGTTTACTTCAACCATGGAATTGTTTGATTTTGATAATGCAACAGGTAAAGTGTCTAATGTAATTGCTTGGAAATACAATGTGCCAAGCCCCATTATTTATGGAGTTGAGTTTTCACCCAATGGAAAGGTTTTATACATCAGCAATTTGCAAGCCATTTTACAATACGACATTTCTCAAACAACAGCTGCGGCTATACAAAATTCTGTTTACCAAATTTCAACCGGATTTGCTCAGCCTGCCTCCATGCAATTGGCCTCAGATGATAAGGTTTATATCAATTCAGGTGGTATAGATGTCATCAATTGCCCCAATCAATTAGGAGCTGCTTGCGGATTTCAACAAAATGTTATCACCAACCTGAGTGGTGGTGGAGGTTACGGTTTGCCCAAATGGATCTATTACGCCAATGACCAACCCAATTCCAGTACAAATGCCATCCTTTTCTCCGATACATGTGTTGGAAACAATACGCGGTTTTCAATATCTGATACCAACAATATTACAGGAGTTACGTGGAACTTTGGAGACCCCAGTTCTGGAGCCAATAATACAGCAGTTGGTTTTAGCTCTAGTCATGTATTTTCAAAAATTGGGAATTACAATGTGCTGGCAATCCTAAGCAATGCATGTGGCACAGATACATTGTTTTTGCCTGGCTTATCCATCATTGATTGTAACAATGTTACCACACCAAGTATCACAGGAATAAAATTAGTAGGAGATACCTGTACACTGCCTGCCAGTATTGCATTTCAAGCAGTAGGAACTAGCAATTCACCTTATTTCTTTTGGAGTTTTGATGACAAATCAAGTGGCGTTAATGACACAGTTACCATTACAGGCCTCAGTCCCTCTCCGTTTCCAACCCATTTGTTTGCTTCTGCAGGTGAATACAATGTTTGTGTGAGTTTTAAAGAACCAGGTGCATCAAGTGCAACAACCATTTGTAGACGGTTGCAAATAGGGCAATGCTGCAAGGGTAGCATTGCTACTTTAGATTCATGCCTTCAAAATGGCACTCAGTTTTCGGTAATTACCAACAATACATTTTCATCTGTTACTTGGAACTTTGATGACCCATTAAGTGCCACCAATAACAGTTCAAATGCTTTTGCTCCGTTACATTTATTTTCAGTAAAGGGTAGTTACCGCATTCGTGCAATTGTTAATTTTTCTTGCGGTATAGATACCTTGTACAAGACCCTATCGGTAATCAATTGTGATACAAACGTAGAATCTTGTCAGTTGGTGGTTCCAAATGTATTTACTCCCAATGGAGATGGCTTAAATGACGAATTATACCCACTCGCCAATTGCACTTACGCGCAGTATGAATGCTTAGTTTTTAACAGATGGGGCGAACGCATTTTTAGTACCACTAACCCATCAAATAAATGGGATGGTAAATTCAAAGGTGTAGATTGTTCGAGTGGAGTGTATGTGTATTTAATCAACTACCAATTCCCCTCAGAACAAACAAAAACTGCTTACGGAACGGTTACATTGTTAAGGTGAGAAGTAATAAAATAGTTTGATGTTGATTTGTTTAAATTTTGGTCGGTCTGTCGTCTGTGGAACTGTCGTCCTAAAATGGCTATAACGTTTGGCGGTTTCAAGAAGGGCGGGACTTTTACCACAAAACTGTCTTTGGAACACGAATTGAAAATCAGCGAAACTAAACCCCGCCTTTTGGGTAGGTGCTGTTATAGCCAGCCTTTTTCGTGTAGAAATGGATATATTATTATTTATACATCAATACGATAATTAATTCTTTTAAAATCTTTGTCATTGGGGTTATACAATGGTCGTATTATTTTATATCTCTCGTTTAGGATTGTAAGTTCCATAATTCTTTTTAGTTCATATTTTCTCCATCGGTCACCTGTTCTGATGTCGACAGGTAAACTTGAAAACCCACTTACAAGCCAAGCCCTTAATGCATATTTTCCTTCTTGTTCATGTGTTTGATTCACACTATATAACTCACCAAATAAATAAGGTTCTACAGTCCTATATTCATTGTCGTATTTGAACTCTATCAAATTATTTCCTTTTATAGCAGTAGTTAAAATCTCAGCAATTTGTCGTTCTTTAGGTGTCATAATAATTTAGTTAATGAGTCGTTTTTTTAGTATATAAGTTAGGTATTAATACTTATCGCGCTATAGCCTCCATTGTTTAATATAGTGGCTTCTGAGGCCATAAAAGTGACTAGTGAATTTGATATTTCTCTCACTTTATTAGGTGTGTCAGCAATTAAATATTGTTTTTTAATCTGATTTATACAGGTAATGAAAAGATCACGGATGTTTTCTCCGTGCAGATATCTATGTTTATTTACCATTTCTAATAAATCGTCCGCTATTAAACTGTTTGCTTTAGCATCTGAAAATGTCAGCTGTTTGTTAAAAGCTACCATTTTATTAATGTAATTTTGGGTGTCAAGTCGGTTCTTGTTTAGGATTTCATCAACGTTAAAATTGTCTGTCATTTTGTCTAATTTAAGCTATTAAATTTTAGGTTCTTAGGTTGGCTACAACGGTTTGGCGCTTGGCGCAGTGGCGGATTTTTACCACAAAACTTGATACGAAGCACACTGTTCAAATATACCACAAATGTTCATACGAAGCACGTCACCTGCCATTACGCAAAACCGCTGTTATCGGCTGCCCTTCTTTCGGTTCAGTCGGGCAACTCTTCACACCTGTAGCCGTTGTCTTGAATAAGTTTGATTATTGTTTCTGCTATTTGCAATTGACTGTCAATGCGAAATATATTGTCGCAGTCATCAAGGTCGAAACTCCATTTTGAATTAGGTAAATGTTTGTCAAGGAGTGGTTGAAGGGTTTCTAAGTTGTCTGGCGACACATTTGTTTTGAAAACAAAAATCATTGCTTTGCTTTTTGTTCTTTAACTATTTTTTCAAGGTCTATCCAAGCACCACCGTTAAATACATTTTTAAATCCTCGTTCTTTTAGAAGTGATACAACTTTTACACTTCTCAAACCGTGAGAACAGCAAGTGATATATGTTTTACTTGTCTCAAGTTCGGTGTATCTTTCTCTAATTGTCCCTAATGAAATGTTGATTGAGCCGTCAATGTGTCCCGTTGCATATTCCTCAACAGTTCGCACATCTAACACAATTGCCCCATTGGCAATTTTCTTGTCCAGTCCGTTAGAAAGCATTGCAAAACGATAGGTTCTATAACCAATGTAGATTACTAAAATTGATGAAATAATTATTATAAATGTTTTCATTACTCTTGTATGTTTTTGAAAATTTTGTGGTCAATATAGAATGTGCCAAATGGGATGAAGCAGGCAACAAGAATTTTCCAAGTAGTTGTTTTGAACTTCCAGTTTTGTTCAATACCAACACTCATAGTGTTAAGCATAAAAACCAAAAATATTGCTCCGTGAATTGGTCCAAGTAATGTTGAAAGGGCTGGGTTATGAAAAATGTGTTTCATGGGAGCAGCAATAAATATTAATACTAACAAAGACAGTCCTTCCAAGTATCCAATTAGACGAAGTCGTCCGATTTTTGTTTTGAATAAGTTTATCATATTATCTATAATAGGGTCTGTTTGCTAATGGTGAAAATGGCCAGGGAATTGCAATGAAAATAATGATTAAGGCAAATGAAAACCAAATCAGCATTGTTTTAAATTTCTCATTGTCTTTTGGTTTGCGTTTTGCTTTTGCAGAACCAATTGTAATAATCACAATTGCTGTAAGCATTAGTGAACCGTGAATAAGTCCAAAGAATAATAAGTCAAAAGTCTTTATCGCTTCTTTAAAGTTTGTAATAAAGTATTTGATAATTGGGCTTTGGAAATAAAGCACCATTCCTATCATCAATTGAACGTGTGCAATGGTTGCTGTCCAATGTCTAACTGCATTGTCTATTTTGGAAAATGTTGCTTTTGAGAAATATCCTTTGTATGCTCTGTAGATGGCAAATAGCAAACTTGCCAAGACAAGCCATCGCATAAAGTTGTGGTAAAATGTGAGTATTTGATACATCGCTTTTTCGCTTACGATGCAAAGGTAATTAAAAAACATACTAAGTGGTATGTTTAGTGAAAAATTTTATTTCAAGTTGTCAAGGTAGGATTTAAGTTCCTTTAAATATGGCGAATACACTTTTTTGCTATTCTCTAATTTGCCAAAATTCCGAATGCCCCAGTAACCTGATGTTACGAACAAGGTAACTTGTTTGGCGTTTGCTTCACTCTTTACAAATCCATTTTTTTTCCCAGTTTCAATAGCGGAAGTCATTGCCTTTGTCCATTGTTGAGTTATTTCTTTTAGGGCAATACTGAATGCTTCATTCCAAGGTGTCATTTCCTGTGTGAAGTTGGCAGCAGGACAACCGTATTCAACTTTCAAAAAATCATTCTTCATCAAAAGGTGGTTCATCAATTGGTAGATAGCATCTAAAGGGTTCTCATTGCTTTTTAGAAGGTCGTTAAAACCACTTGTCAGAGCAGGTTTAAGCAGTTCGTTGATGATAGCAATTCCCATTTCGTCTTTGTTTTTGAAATGGTAGTAAAAAGCTCCTTTGGTTACTTGTGTTGTAGCAAGAATGTCGTCTATACTTGTGTTTTGATAACCCTTAGCATAAATAAGTTCAAAGGACTTCTGCAAAATGGTCTGTCGTGTTGCTTCGGCTTTTTTCATAAAAGATACTATCTGGTATTTTTTACAAAGGAAGTTAAACTAAGTCGTCTGCACAAGTTTTTTGTCTGTCAGTTTGAAGGTTGCTGTGTCGTCATAGGGTTGCCGATAACGTTTTGTGGGTTTAAGAAGTTGGGGATTTAGGATCAGAAAACATTCAAGCTACCACAAATGTTGATGCGAGGCAGAATGCTCAATTAACCCCCAATTTCTTTAAACCCGCTGTTATGCGTTCGTTCTTCTTCCTGTCAGTCTTATGGTTTTACATAAAATGTCACCGTCTTGCTGTCCGCATTAGCATTATGGTCTGATGCGTCAATTTTTAAGGTAAATTGAGTAACACCTATAATTCCTGTCGGGTGGAAATGTTGATGAAATGAATATGTTTTTGCATCAACGTCAGCTGAATTTGTGTAAACATTTGTTCCACCTGCATTTGTGATATTTACAGCCACATCATGAAGTTCATCATTGTCGCTTGCCGAAAACTGAATATGAACGCTGTCTTCAACTGCCAGTGAAATTGTGTCATTCATCATTGGCTCATTGAGTGTGATTACAGGTTGTTCTGTGTCTTTTACTTCGTCTTTTTTGCAAGAGCTAATACTTGCTATGGCTATGGTTGCAGCTATTGCTGCAATGAATATTTTATTTTGCATTTTGTTTATTTTATTTTGTGAAAATTGTTTGAAATGACTACTCATACTCAATGTTGAGTAGATTAACTTTAATAATTTAATGTCCGGTTGTTTAAGTTCAAATCAATTTTGGCGGTTTAAAAATCTCGCCAATGTAGGATGAAGAATAGGAAACATGATAAAAGCAAATTAGCTTTTCTTTTGATGATTTAAATTGGACATTTAATAAACTATTTTTCGGAAAACTTTGAAAATACAACACTTCTGATTTCTCTTTCAGCGATGGCGGAAGTTGCTTCTGTTGCTGTTCATCTGCTTTTTTGAGTTCCTTTTCTAAATGACATTTTCCTTTACAACAGTTGTTCTTTATTTCCTTTTGAACACAAAGCGTTTTGGCTATACGGTCTTGGTTAATTTTAAAAGAAACATAAATACATATCTTACTGAATGGTTGCAATAGAATGAGAGTAGCAAGTAATATGGTTACTATTTGTTTCAAATTATTGATTTAAATTATCCGTTTTAGAAATTATAAAGTAAGGTTGCACCGATTTTTAATTTACTTTGAGTTATTGGGTTGTCTTGAAATACTGGCAATTGAAAATTGACACCTAATGTGAAACTTTTGTAGTAAAAATCAAGTCCGTATGTGGTAAAAAGCGAACTACCTCCACTTTGGTCAACTATAAAAGAATTATGTAAGTCTTTGTCTGCCTTCTCATAATTGATTCCAATACTTGGCAATAGTGAATAGCCTTTTATGTTTGCCCAATAGAAAAAACTAGTGGCTAAAGTAAAGCGATTGCCAAATTTAAAATCGTTTGAATTGGTGGTGTTGAAACGATAAAAAACTGTATTGTTCAGTCCCCACTTTTTATAGCGAACTGTGTAAATAGCATCTATTAAAATATCAAAAGAACCTGTGCCTGTCTGAATATTTGGATTTAAAATATTGTTCTCGTCCAGTTTTTTGTAACTTCCTGTTGGCAGCTTTATCCCACCACCAAGTTGTAAATTGTGCTTCCACTTTTTACCTAAACTGTCTCCGTTGTTGTATATACTGTAATTAGCAAAAGTTGAAATGTCCCCTAATCCAGTAAATGTGCTTGTTACACTATTTTCTGTTTGTTGGTTGATGTTAATTGGTAAAAGAACAAAAAGTTGAACTCTCTTATTCAAGTGAAACCTTCCTCTTAATTCAGTTGTCTGGAAAAGTTCTTGGGAAGTGGATTTTGTTTCTGTCCCCAATATTGTATGTTCGGATGAGAAACCTCTGTAAAAATAATGAACTCCAATAAAGTTTTTATGAAACTGTGGCAGTATTCCCAAATTTGTTCCACCCATTGAACATCCGCAAACGTCACAAGCACTTACTTGTGATTTTGTCAATAGTAAACTTATAATAATTAGTCCCTTAAAAATTGTCTTAACCATTTTACTTATATTGAGTGGCAAAATTAGTATTTTTTGTCCTTAATGCTGGATGATTTTGGTGTTGCATAGAATGACGCATAACTCCCATATACACGCTATTTCCACCCTTTTTCCTATTCAGTATTTCCTCAAATAGCAGCATATACGCAAGTTTGTTTCTGTTTATTTTTATTCAACTTTTAAATTAAATTATCAAATAGGCATTGTGTTTTCTCAATCTCATCATTGATTGCTAATGCGCACATTGTACACGTATTTGAATACTTGTTTTCATAAACTCACAAAATTTTAAAAGCAGTGGAAGTTTGGGTAAATGACCTGCTTGAATTAAATATAAAACTATTTATGAAAATGTAAATAATAAGTTTACTAAAAATGGCTAGTTTTTTTATTACGCAGTATCAGCCTAGTGGGTGTTAAAACCACGCTAAATTTTCTTGCTTGAAGCACCTAACCGCCAATGTTGGAAAGCTGCTTTTTAAATAGTGCTATTGAATGAACACAGTAACTAAATTGTTGCTGTTTAATTTTACTTTGGGTTTGTCTAATTTACGCACTGCTTCTTTTACTTTTATTTGGTCTTCTTTTGAAAGGAAGGCTGGAATCAATACCTCCATTTTAATGTTTAGCAACCTATTGATAATAATTAAATCTTTTAATGTAAAGGGTTTAATTCCATTCATCAGTTCAGACATATAGGTTTTGCTTTTATGGCCTAAAATGAATGCCAAATTTTCTTGTGTTAAATCCAGTTCTTTGAGTTTTTTTCTAATGGATTGTTTTCTGTTTTCTATAAATTGTCTTTCTTGTTCGGCAATTTGTTCAGACTTTACACTTTCAGAAAGTTGTTGCGCATCTATTTTGTCAATGTCACGCCACTTAGCATTTTCATAGCGTTCTAAAATATCGCGTAGTTTGGTTCTTAAGTTTTTAAAATGAAGACTGTCCTTTGCAAGCAGTCTTAGTTTTCTGTCAGCAATAAGCGCTCTGTCATAATCTAACTCATTGATGATAATGCCCTTTTCTACTATTTTTTCTATATCAAAATGTGTTTTCATGGTGCGATGTACCCTTTTTGTCTTAGCCATTTTTCAATGGTTATTTTATTGTTTTTAAATGTTGCTTCATATTCTTGATGCGTACCTGCCCACACTATTGTCGCTTCTCCTTCATCGTCAAGTTCAATCAATATAAGCGTTCTATGAAGATGCAAATCAAAAAAAATAAAATCCATCACTATGTACACAATTGGCATCGTTTCTAATGTCTTTTAGATTTGTTTCTCTTGGATTGAACTTTTTTTAAATCCAACATTAACCTGTCAATTTCTGTGCACAGCTTTTTATTCCCTATGTTTTTCTTTTTAATTTTTGAAAGTATTCTCTTTCCAATAATTCGCATATCAACGACTTTACAAATGTATAAAAGTTCTTTTATAAACCGAACTTTGTAAAATGGATTTTATCAATTGGGTCTTACAAGAATTTTCACAATTCCCATCTTGTAGCCCATGTACCTTAATTTGGTTTTCGTAGTTTCAACCCATTTGGTTTTGTCAAAAGTTTTTGAACAGTTGCTTTCATAGGCTCACAAAATTTTAAAAGCAGTGGAAGGTTTGGGTAAATCACTCGCCTCTATTCAAATATAAAACCATTAAGAAAGAGTAAATTAAAAAGATGCGAATCACCGCAAATTTTATGGAAAGTATGAATGAACCTAAGGGGTATTGGAATGCAAGCCGTAAAAAGGGTAGGGGAAAACAATTGTGTGTTGGCTCAATTCAAGGTGAACCTCAAACAAAATATTCAATCAGTTCACTTCAAGCCATAAAACAAAAAAACCGAGCAATTGCTTGCTCGGTTTTCGTAGTTCCAGCAGGACTCGAACCTGCGGCCCATGGTTTAGAAAACCATTGCTCTATCCAGCTGAGCTATGGAACCGTTTCCTTGAATTGTTTAACAATTTTCGGGGATGCAAATAAACAAAAAAATCTGAACCATTAAAAACAAGCTGAGAAATATTTTTTAATTTTCAGTAAAGCCCTTTTAAATCAGGGCTTTCAGTTCGGTTCAAAGGCATTGTTTACAGCAGGCCCAAAGAATTTTAAAGACAAATACGGTTTATTTACCTCCCAATTTGTTGACCATTTCTTCTAAAACGGGTTGCAATTGAACACCATTTTTGTAACCAATCATCAATTCAGATTTTTTGGTTTTTGGGTTCATGAATACCGTTGCAGGGTAACCATTGATTTGGTAATTGCCAATCACTCCGGCCAATTCTTGTCCATTGTAATTTTTGCCTTCGTACTTATAAGAACCCGGAGCTTCAGGATTGAACTTAATGGCCACAAACGATTTGCCTACAAATTCAATGATTTCACTTTTTTCGTAAGCATCTCGGTCCATGCGTTTGCACCAACCACACCAGTCGGTATACACATCTACCAGCATTAATTTCTTTTTCTTTTTGGCCATTTCGTAACCCGAATTGAAATCCATCCAAGAAATGCCGCCAGCTTCTTTCATTGACATAGAAATCAATAGGAGCGCAGCAATTAAAGTTATTTTGAGTTGTTTCATATTGTTTTAATTAATCGGCCATTGATACAATACGGCCTACATTGCTATAAGTGCCATTGGCTAGTTTTTGTCTAATTTCTACAAAGGCTTTGATGGTTCTTTCAACCTGGTCTAAGGTATGAACAGCGGTAGGAATTAAGCGCAATAAAATCATGCCTTTAGGAATAACAGGGTAAACCACCACAGAGCAGAAAATGCCGTAGTTTTCACGCAAATCATGTACCACCGCTGTTGATTCACCAACAGAACCATGCATCATTACAGGCGTTACACAAGAATTGGTTCTGCCTAAGTCAAACCCAACTGCCTTCAGGCCATTTTGCAAAGCGTCAACAATGGTCCACAAATTGGCTTTGTATTCAGGGTGATTTCTAATCAAATCCAATCTTTTCAATGCACCCCAAACAATAGGCATGGGAACCGATTTGGCATAAATCTGAGAACGCAAATTGTACCTTAAAAATTTCACTACTTTTTTATCGGCAGCAATAAAACCGCCAATCAATGCCATTGATTTGGCAAAAGTGCCAAAGTAAATGTCAATACCATCTTGGCAATTTTGTTCTTCACCTGTTCCTGCTCCTGTTTTCCCAAGGGTTCCAAAACCATGGGCATCGTCCACGAACAAACGGAAATTGTAGCTCGACTTCAATTTAATAATATCAGCCAAACGCCCTTGCGCACCAGTCATACCAAATACACCTTCTGTAATGACCAAAATGGCTCCCCCAGATTCAGCTGTTAATTTGGTAGCTCTTTGCAATTGCTTTTCTAAGCTTTCCATGTTGTTGTGCTCATACACAAAGCGTTTACCCATGTGCAACCTGACGCCATCAACTATGCAAGCATGAGATTCCGCATCATACACAATCACATCATGTCTGTCAACCAATGCATCAATAGCAGAAACCATTCCTTGGTAGCCATAATTTAATAACACAGCATCTTCTTTGTGTTCAAAGGCCGCCAATTCACGGTCAAGTTGTTCGTGGTAAACACTGTTACCACTCATCATTCTAGCTCCCATTGGATAAGCCAAGCCGAATTTTTCGGTAGCTTCGGTATCGGCTTTTCTCACTTCAGGATGGTTGGCTAAACCTAAGTAATTATTCAAGCTCCAATTGAGCATGGTTTTGCCTTTAAAATCCATCACAGGGCCAATTTCTCCTTCTAATCTAGGAAACATATAATAGCCATAGGCATCATCTGCATACTGACCTAAAGGGCCCGCTTTTTTCTCTATTTTGTCAAATAAATCCATTGGTAAAATGTATAATGTAACAAAAATAAGCCCTTAGGCTTATTAACACAGCATCTCTTCATATTTTTTTCTTAAAATAATCAATTGATGCTACTTGCGGGTTGTTTTTCAGCTTATTGCCAAAGGATCTGAAATTTACAGCTGTTTAAAAAAACTGTTGATGTCTGTAATTTACTGGTTCCAATTTTACATCCCAATTTAAAGTGCTTGTTCCATTTCAGTTTTAATAAAACAGAAGCGGCATATCCTGTTCCACTATAAACCTGAAGTCCGCTTTGACCACTCAAATCATGTTCATGTACATAAACGGGTAGCGATTGTGTGAAGCTGTTTTCAAATTGATTCAATTGTATTTCTACTGACAATTTTTTGCCTTTTAATGCAAAACATTGACCAAACAAGCGGCTCCAAGCAAGCGTTTTTCCAAGCAGTTCAACCTGTTGAAACTTTCCTTCCATTGTAAAATTCGAACTCATATCATAACTGTAATGGAGACCTATTTGGTGAAGGGGTACTTCAATGGTTTCTGAAGGTGTAGTTGTTAATTTTCTGCTCAAACGGTACTGCACACCCAGTTGTTTTTTAGCATTTGGTTTGTGACTAGCTTGTACTGAAAGTTTGCATTTTTCATCTAATACCAGCAGCGAACTGCTGATCCAACTTCTTTGATAGATATCTAGAAATGCTTTGAATTCCCATTTTTTGGAGGGAACATATACAATGCTTTGAAACAATCCTGTCTGATTTTTAGTTGGAAATTCAACCGGTCCGCCGGCCAAGGGGTTAGCATAAAAAGGGCTGTAGTATCTATACGAAAGTCCCCAGTCAAGTTCTTTCCCAAAGCTTTTCATGAGCGCTATATACAAGGCATCATCTTTGTTACTGTCAAATGAATAAGCTGCAGTCAATACAAGTTGGTCTAACTGGTAAAGTGCATCCAATCCAAAGTTTGAATAATTTTTAAGGCTCTTGTTAAAAAGGGTGATTGGGTTGTTTGCTAATAGGGGCTTATCCGCCAATTGACTCATTGTAAAATAACTCATACCCAAACTCAAATAATTGAACTCCTTGTTTAAATAAAGTCCAATTATTGGCTGGTTTAAGGTGTTTTTATTTCGAATTTCTGAGGCAGTTCTATGGTATCCACTAACCGATTCACTCATTAAAATACTTTGGTTGATACTGCTGTCCTCAGAAATATTTCCATCAGTTTTTCTTTGACCAATAAAAGGGCTCAAGGTAAAATGTTTCCATGAAGCACTTACTGCTATTCCTCTTATAAAATTGTTTTCGTCAAATGAACGGTGAGCATTTAATGTTCCTACTAATTGAATGGTTTGAATGGGGTCTGCAGCCATACGCATTCTGTAACCCATGCCCAAACTCAAGCCCTGACCCGTTTGCATTTCAAAATCGCCCACAATTGCTTTTTGAATGAAACCATTTCTTACCATTTCTAAGTGCATGGATTGGTAGTCGAATAGTCCTTTTTGATTGCTTAGCCAAGGTTCTCCAGCATCTTTTTCTAATTGAAAGCCCATCTGCAAACCTCTTGTCAAATGAAGGTTTGCTTTAATTCGGTGTTGCCAAGCATCTCCTTGGTAATTGCTAAGCAATTGGTTTTTATAAATATGGGTCTGCATGAGTTGAACCACCTGTTTATCATTTACAGAATAATTCAAATCTGTTGTTACCCAAACAAATTGAGCAATCCAACTGGCATCTTGCAAACTCAAGTTTTGAACAGCAGCTAACTCTGCCGTATGAGTAAACAAACCATACACTTTTCGGTGATTTAATATGGCAATGGCTTGTTTTACTCCTACCAATGGAATGCGAAGTAATTCAGTCATATTTGCTTGGTTCAATGCAATTGGGTTGGCTTTTAGTTGACTAACTATGCTGAGCAATTGGTCTAGGCTTTCATCTGTGAACTGAAGGTCATTCATTGAACCGACATAGATTTTAATTTGCGATTCATCCCAATACTTTTGAGCCTGTAAGAGATGCGGTACACATAGTGCCATGAGTAGCATTTGAATGTAAAACTTGTTCACCTGATTGTTTTCCTTTCATTCTGTGCAAAATATTTGCTCAACGCCAGAAAATAGCCCACACCAATTGCTTGGCTTAATTTTGTTTCAATTACAAGCTGGGTCTTTTTAAGTCTAAACTCCAAACCAAGCGTCAATTGTTGTTGTTCGGGTCTAAAATTCATAGAACTACTGAGGGTTTGATTCAGTTGCAACTGACACCCCAATGAAAACATTGCATGTTGTAATTCAACTGTTTTTAAATAATTTCCATATACTGCAAACGTTGAAATTGGCCTCACAAACAAAACATGATTGTAGGCTAAACTTGCAGGTGTTTTTATTTCTTGAGTTTGGTTCAAATGGAAGCCAATTTTATTTAAGTAAAAAAGGTATGAGTTCAAGGGAATTGCAAAACCAATAGCTACACCAATCATATTGTAAGTTTGATAACCTAAAATGGCAGATCTTGCAAATTGAAATTCAGCGCCCATTTTTACTTTATCAAACAATTTTAATTGTAAGCCCATCAACATACTTTGTTGTTGGTAAAGGTTGTTACCAAATTGAGCCATTCCTATTTTGTATCCAAAGGGTTTCACATTCCCCAAAATGGCCATTGATTGGTTTTGAATACTTGGGTCAAAAGCATTGAATTGGTTATTTAATAAAACGCATAGTTGTGCAGAGTCTAGGCCACAAGCTGGAAATTGGAGGGCAGACCCCACCGCATTTAAATTCAAACATTGTGAGGGGTAATGTATAGCAGAAACACCAGGTACTATGCCTGTTGATTGAGCCAATACGGGTATTCGAAACAAGAAAATGATCAGTATGGGGTAGACTTTCATGCCTCGAAACTAATTTTTAAGCTTAAATTTTGTTAGGAGCTGTTTGGTAATTGCCTGTTAGTCAACATGGTAGTTTCCCTTAATTTTCCAATAGTAGAAAAATCACAGTCAAAGCCTATTTTTGCAGGCTTATTAAAGATTAAAATAAATTTAAAACTATACATATGAGTAATTATTTAATTTACATGGTTCCCCTCTTAGGGATTATTGGATTGCTAGTAATGGCGGTAAAAAGTGCTTGGGTTTCTAAGCAAGACGCCGGAGACAAAAACATGCAGGAATTGGCTGGTTACATTGCAGATGGTGCCATGGCATTCTTAAAAGCAGAATGGAAAGTGTTGAGCATTTTCGTAGCAATTGCAGCCGCATTGTTAGCTTATTCAGGAACTATTCATGAAATCAATGGCAAACCCATTCATTCGAGCTGGATCATTTCAATCTCATTTATAATAGGAGCAGTATTTTCAGCAACTGCTGGATATATAGGTATGAAAGTGGCTACCAAAGCCAATGTGCGTACCACTCAAGCAGCTAGAACCAGCTTAAAACAAGCATTAAAAGTTTCATTTACTGGTGGAACAGTAATGGGATTAGGTGTTGCGGGTTTAGCGGTTTTAGGTTTGGGCGGATTGTTCATTGCCTTTTTAAGCATTTTCGCTGATTTAGGCGCTGAAACAGTTAAAACTGCCATTGAAGTATTGACAGGTTTTTCTTTAGGCGCTGAATCAATTGCATTGTTTGCTAGAGTTGGTGGTGGTATTTATACCAAAGCTGCCGATGTAGGTGCAGATTTAGTAGGTAAAGTAGAAGCAGGTATTCCTGAAGATGACGTTCGTAACCCAGCTACCATTGCCGATAACGTGGGCGACAACGTGGGTGATGTTGCAGGTATGGGAGCCGATTTATTTGGTTCATATGTGGCTACTATTTTGGCAACCATGGTATTGGGTCAAGAGGTAACTGTTACAGATAATTTCAATGGCATGTCTCCAATTTTATTGCCAATGGTTATTTGTGGTTTGGGTATTATTTTCTCTATAGTAGGAACATGGTTTGTAACCATCAAGGACGAAAAATCAAATGTTCAAAATGCATTGAATATGGGTAACTGGGCTTCTATGGCCTTAACCGTTTTGGCATCTTATTTTGTAGTAAACTGGATGTTGCCTGAAGGCGATATCGTTTTAAGAAGCGTAACTTTTACCAAAGCAGGTGTATTCGGAGCCATCTTGGTTGGAACCGTAGTTGGTGCCATCATGAGTATTGTAACAGAATATTATACAGCAATGGGTAAAGCTCCGGTTTTATCTATCATTCAACAATCTTCAACAGGTCATGCTACCAATATCATTGGTGGATTATCAGTAGGGATGAAATCTACTGTTATTCCAATATTAACTCTGGCAGCAGGTATTATGGGTTCATACTACTTTGCTGGTTTATATGGGGTGGCTATTGCAGCTGCTGGTATGATGGCTACAACTGCTATGCAATTGGCAATTGATGCTTTTGGTCCAATTGCAGACAATGCTGGTGGTATTGCAGAAATGAGTCAATTGCCTCCTGAAGTGCGTGAGCGTACAGACAATTTAGATGCTGTTGGTAACACAACTGCTGCTACAGGTAAAGGATTTGCCATTGCTTCTGCAGCATTAACTTCTTTAGCATTATTTGCAGCCTTCGTAGGTATTGCAGGTATTGATGCCATTGATATTTACAAAGCGCCAGTTTTGGCTGGTTTATTTGTAGGTGGTATGATTCCATTTATTTTCTCTGCATTGTGTATTCAGGCAGTAGGAAGAGCAGCCATGGATATGGTTCAAGAAGTACGTCGTCAGTTCAGAGAAATTCCGGGTATCATGGAATACAAAGCAAAACCTGAATATGAAAAATGTGTTGCCATTTCAACAAAAGCATCTATCCGTGAAATGATGTTGCCAGGTGCAATTGCATTAATTACACCTGTAATTGTTGGATTTGTTTTTGGTCCTGAAGTGTTGGGTGGTTTATTAGCTGGTGTAACTGTATCAGGTGTATTGATGGGTATTTTTCAATCAAATGCAGGTGGTGCTTGGGACAATGCAAAGAAATCATTCGAAAAAGGAGTGGTGATCAATGGCGAAACATTTTACAAAAAATCAGAACCGCATAAAGCTTCAGTAACTGGTGATACAGTTGGTGACCCTTTCAAAGACACATCTGGTCCTTCAATGAACATCTTAATTAAATTAATGTCAATTGTTTCATTGGTAATTGCTCCTTACATTGCTGTTGAAGGCTTAAACAAAGATGAAGCTGGAATGGTAAATGGTGCAAAAACAGAATGTTGCGCTGGCATGAATGAAAAAATGGATATGGGCAATTGCGATATGCAAAAATGCATGAACATGACCCAAGAAGAATGTGAGCAATACTGCGATAGCATGATGTGTACCATTGAACAGAAAGAACTTTGCAAAAAACATGCAATTGGTGGCGCTTGTCACAAAGAAGCATCTGAATGCAAAGATGAACACAAATGTGATTCAGACGATGCTTGCAAGAAAAAATGTAAAGAAGACTAAACACTAAAAATAACAAAGGCTGTCATTCATGGCAGCCTTTTTTTTGCAACTAACATGAGTAACAAAGAGTGGTTTGCCCAATGGTTTGATTCAAGTTATTATCATATCTTGTATCAAGAAAGAAACCATACCGAAGCGGAACAATTTATGAGTAGATTGATGGCTTATTTAAAGCCTTCTCATACGGCTCAAATAGTTGATTTAGCTTGTGGCAAAGGTCGACATGCAGTTTATTTAAACAAATTGGGCTTTCAGGTAACTGGTGTAGACTTGTCTCCACAAAGCATTGCAGCTGCAAATGAATTTCAATCCAATACTTTGTCTTTTGAAGTGAAGGATTTAAGGAAACTTGATTACAATGCGGCATTTGATTTGGCATTGAACTTGTTTACTAGTTTTGGTTATTTTGATTCATTTGAGGTGAATGTTCAAGTACTAGAAGGCATTCACAAAGCACTCAAAGCTGATGGTTTGCTCTTGATCGATTTTTTCAATTGTAAAACCGTTTTAGAAAAATTAGTGCCATCGGCATCTAAAACCTTATCTGGAATTACTTTTCAAATTGAGAAAAAACCAGAAGCAGGTGCTATTCTTAAAGATATACGCTTTACGGATGCCGGAAACGATTTTTATTTTCAAGAAAAAGTTCAAGCACTTTCTCATACAGATTTTAAGCAAATGCTAAACCAAAGTGGCTTTGAAATGCTGCAATGCTGGGGCGACTACTATTTAAATGATTTCGATGAGAATAACTCTGAAAGGTTAATTATTTTAGCAGCTAAGAAACATGCTTGAACAACTCCTACAAATAGACCGGCAATTATTTCTATTCATCAATAATGGTTTGGCAAATCCTGTATTAGATTGGCTATGTCCTTATTTGAGAATGCAAGAAACCTGGTATCTTTTTTACCTGGTGCTTCTGTTTTTTTTAATAAAAAAATATGGAAAACTATCAGTCTGGTTACTACTGGCAATTGCATTGATGGTATTTTGTTCAGATCAATTCAGTGCAAATTTGGTAAAAAATACATTTCAACGAATCAGACCTTGCTCTGCACCTGAATTAAAAGGGATGGTAAGGCATTTAATTGAAAGTTGTAGGGGGTTTAGTTTTATATCGGCACATGCCTGCAATCATTTTGCCATAGCGGTTTTCTTTTCAAAAGTATTGAAAGTTGGTAAAGGCTATTGGATTTTGTTTTTATTTTGGGCAAGTAGCATTGCATTTGCTCAGGTTTATGTTGGAGTGCATTATCCTACCGATGTAATGGTTGGAGCTTTATGTGGCATTTTATTTGGATTGGCTTTTAGTAATTATATTCTTAAATACATATATAATAAATGGGAATTAGCTTAATTATATTGATGTTAGGGCCGTTGTTAGGTGGAATGATCGCATTTTACAGTACATTGATGTACGAAAAACAATTGAAATTGTTTTTGTCATTTGCGGGTGCCTATTTGCTCTCAGTTACATTGACACAGTTAATTCCTGAAGCTTTTCAAAGTTTCGATGCCAATAAAGGCTTGTTCGTTTTATTGGGATTTTTATTTCAGGTGTTTTTAGAAAGGTTTTCAGAGGGGGTAGAACATGGACATTTACACCTTAATAAACACCTTAAAAATAAAGTCATTCCAACAGGAATTCTCATCAGTATGGGTTTTCATTCATATACTGAAGGCATTCCTCTAGGAGCATTCAATCCATCCGATACGGCAGGTTGGGCCTTAATCATTGGTATTTTCTTGCATGAAATTCCAGCAACATTTACCATGGTAACCTTGTTAAAAGGAATTAAAATCAGTCCAAAGGCAATCTTACTATGTTTGTTGCTTTACGCTTGTATGTCTCCATTTGGAGCCATTAGCAGTGGTTTTATATCTAAGCACATTCCAAATATAGTGTTCGATTATTTGTTGGCTTTTGTAATTGGTACTTTTTTACACATATCTACTACCATATTATTTGAGAGCAGCGAAAAACATGCCTTTCCTAAAGCCAAACTTTTGGCAGTTATTTTAGGTATTGCAACTGCATTGCTTGCAACTCAACTCATACATTTTTGGAGCATTTGACCCAAAATGAAACAAAGCTTTTTTGTTTTTTTTAGAATCAGATTATTTAATGCGCTGAATAATAGTTGTTTGTAGTAGATTTATTTTTTTGGCATTAATTTATTGGTTAATCCTATCAAAGACTTGAATACTAAACTTGACTAGTTTAAAATGGAGTGGATATTTTCATACTTATACTGTCAATTCAGCTAACAAGTTTCAATACATTTGAAAAATAGTAACATCTTTAAAATGAAAACTTTATATACGTTTATTTGCTTGGTACTCATTTCAGTATCAGTGAATGCACAGGTTGGAATTGGCACCAATACACCAGATGCATCGTCCATGTTGGAAGTGAGTTCAACAACCAAAGGATTGTTACTGCCAAGAGTGGCTTTAACAGGAAGCAGTTCAGCAAGCCCGGTAACATCTCCAGCCACAGGTTTGGTGGTTTACAATACTGCAACCGCTTCAGATGTTGTACCAGGTATTTACTATTGGAATGGAACAGCTTGGAAAAAATTAGATGTCGATAGCCGTTCGAGTCAGTTTACAACCTCGGGTTCTAATGTATACTACAATACAGGAAGCATAGGAGTTGGAACCAGTTCACCAGATGCTTCATCCATTTTAGATTTGAGTTCAACAACCAAAGGATTGCTACTTCCAAGAGTGGCTTTAACTGCAAGCAGTACAGCAAGCCCGGTTACATCTCCAGCTTCAGGCTTGGTGGTTTACAATACTGCAACCGCTTCAGATGTTGTACCAGGTATTTACTATTGGAATGGAACTGCTTGGAAAAAATTAGATGTCGATAGCCGTTCGAGTCAGTTTACAACCTCGGGTTCTAATATATATTATTCAACAGGTAATGTGGGTATTGGTACTTCAAGTCCTGCAACAACATTAGATGTGAACGGAAGTGCAACTGTTTCTGGAAGTTTAAACGGAGGCAACTCAGCAACTTCAACACTATCTGGTTTTGCGGCCAATATCAATGCCAAATCGGCAAACTATACATTGGTTGCTGCCGACAATGGAAAAATTTTGAATTTTACCAATTCAACAGCTGTAACTCTTACCATCCCTTCGGGTTTGCCTGCAGGTTTCAATTGTACAGTGGTACAAAACGGTACCGGACAAATTACTTTTGCAGCAAGTAGTACTACCGTAAACAATAGAAATGGATTTACCAAAACAGCAGGTCAGTATTCTATGGTTTCAATTTTACATATGGGAAGCAATGTATTCATTACTTCTGGTGAAATGAGTAACTAATATGAGAGTCGCTCTTTGTATCGCTTTTTTATTTTGGTCGCTTGCCAGTTCGGCTCAATTGGGTTTAAGTGGTGTTACTGCACCCAATAGGTCAACAGGCTATGCATTAGAATATTTTATATACAGTACCCATGGTGGAAACGGAGCCACAACCGATTATCCAGCGCTCATTTCAAACAAAACTGATTTTGATAAATTGTTCAATACAAGTTATCAAACAACCCGATTACATTCAGTAGGAAAAACCAATTCAATGCTTCCTTTAGATTGGAATCTTTACACCAAATTAACAGGAGCAGGTTTCTCAATACCGAACAATGGCGATTATTTCTCATTCATGGTGAAAGGCTTGTTTACTCCATTAGAAACTGGAAATTATACATTCTGTTTAAATGCAGATGATGCCTGTGATTTTACCTTTGATGGTTCGGTTGTTATCTCCTATTATGGCGCCCACGGTATAGCAGTAAATCCAATTTCAAACAGCAATACCAATATAGCAACGGTAAGCTTGGTGGCCGGAAAATCTTATCCATTTACTGTAAGAATGCACGAAGGTGGAGGTGAAGAGGGTCTTCAATTGTATTGGAAAAACACCAGTACTACAGGTGCCGAGAGTGGTGGTTTTAAAAAAATATTCACACAACATGCTGCTGAAATAAACATTGATAAATTATTAGATGGCTCAAGTGCTGTTTATGCAGCGCCAAGTGCAGAATACATTAAGAATAAAACAGGTACCAATACCGATGGGGTTTATTGGATCAATTTGCCCAATGTAGGGCCTACACAAATTTATTGCATCATGAACAGTGCCGTTGATGGTGGTGGTTGGATGATGATGATGAAGGCTACACGCGGAACTACATTTCAATACTCAAGTTCACATTGGACATCTGTTACAACCTTAAACCCAACAGATTTAACCCGCAATGATGCCGATGCCAAGTACAATACCATGAACTATTTTGCAGGTAGAGACTTACTGGCACTTTGGCCTGATATCAATACAGTAGGTGGTAGTTTGAGTTTAACGGCATACAATTGTTGGGCCTGGGAACAAAAGAATTTTAATAACGGCATTAAAATTACACCCATTAATTTTTGGTCAAATGTGAGCAGGTTGTTCTTCTCCGATGCCAATAATTTTGCTGGAAAAGGAAGTATATTTAGTTCTCAGCCCGATGTGCGTTTTTATGGCTTCAACTTTTACAATGATGGAGGCTCAGGATTGGCCTCTAGAACTAGATGGGGTTTTGGATGGAATGAAAATGGCGGGGGATTGTACCCAAATGGAAACATGTTATCAGATGACGTAACTGGAGGAATAGGGGTTACATCTGATAGAGTGGGTTCATATTCAGCAGGTGATTATGTTGCTTGTTGCCAAAATGCAACTGGAATAAACAGAACAGCTAGAGTAGAAGTATACATCAGGTAAATCATTGACAAAGCTCATTTTTAAAATATGCTTCCTCTGTTTGTTTGAATTCATTCAATTGAATTTAAACGCTCAAGGTTTTTTACCAGGCATGAAAATTCCTGCCAGTAACAGTTCGTTGGTTGTAGACTACGACTTTTCCAATACCAATTCTTACAATGGTTCTGGTAACAATGTGACCAATCTTTCCAATGCCGCCAACAGTGCTACTTTGGTAAATGGTCCCACCTATTTTGCAACACCTGGTTATGCCTACATGGATGGAGTCAACGATTACATACTTACCGAAAATTTAAGTCCGTATTTTGGTGCAGTAGCTTCAGGAACTAAAGCTACCTCTTTTACTATTAACTTGTGGTTCAACCCCAAAGCTTTAAATGGTGTCATTGTTCAGGAAATAGGTCAAACAACACCCAATACCGGATTTCATGCATCTAATATTGAAATGGTGAATGGAGCATTAAAATTCACAATTTGGCCTTCAACAACTTACTCAGTTTTACTCAGTTCTACAACTCTCACTTTACACAATTGGTATCATGTAGCCATGACCTACGATGGAACTAACCTCAAAGCCTATTTAAATGGAAGTTTAATTGGAACAGCCGCTGTTACCAGAGTTTCATCACTCAATGCTACAGGAAGTTTGTATTATGCACTAGGTGCAGCAGATGCTACAAATATGGGGTCTGGTAGCTTTGGGAAGTTTTTATTATCAAAATTTTCTGTTTACAATGTATCGATGACGGCAACTGATATTGCAGCATTGTATAACAAACAAAGATCAAAATTTGATAATTTGGCATTGATAACATTTGATGCCAACAATGCAAACAGTTATCCTGGTTCGGGTACAAGCTGGAAAGACATTTCAGGCAATGCCAATCATACCAGTATAGGCAATGCAACATATACTAGTACTTCAGCTGGTGGTGCCATGTATTTTGATGGAACCGATTATGTTGATTTTGAATGTGGAGTAGGCAATCTAAATACGTTAACAATTGAATTGTGGGTAAACACACTCAGCTTTCAAAATGGAATGTATTTTGGATGGAATTTGTATGATGTTTGGACCTATAACAATGGCATTGGCTATAATACAGGTAACTCTGATTTATATGGAATTGGTTCTACACAAGTTTCTAATTTAGGTGTTTTGAACAATTGGAAACACCTGGTATTTGTAATGAATAAATCGGATTATACGCTCAATAAAATATATGTTAATGGGGTTCAGCAAACACTTGCTCAGCAAGCTGCCACACAAGCTGCCTTACAAACTAATTTCAATGGCGGCTTGGGCAGAATAGCCTGCTGGAGAGGAAGTGTCAATTTCATTATAAAAATGAATTTAAGTACCTTCTCAATTTATGCCAACGAATTGTCGAGCAGTACCATCTTGCAAAGATTTACAGACTCAAAGTCGAGATACGGTCTTTAATTGGTTGAACAAAAATATATACAGCACACGCTTTTAGGCTTTTAAATGTGCATTTGACACATTTTTAATTTTATTGGTTTCAATGAAATTTGAAACATGCGATTGAAACTCTTCTTCAAAATTTTCTTGGTTACGGTTTTCTTGGTTATTGCATTGGTGTCAGCCGGATTGGTATATGCGTACTTGAACCTCAACCAATTCAAAACACAGTTGTTGTCGGCATTGAATAAAGAATTGCTGGCAGAAGTCAATTGCAGTCAAATTGAACTCAATTTAATAGACCAGTTTCCTTTGGTTAGCATTGGCTTGGTTGATGTAACTGTTAAAGACACGATTCATTTTAATGAACCCTTGCTTCAATCAAAAAGCTTGCGAATAGGTTTTGATTTTTTTGATATTGTTGCCCAAAAGTACAATATTGAAGACATTGTTTTAGATGAAGGTACCATCAACCTCCTAAAAGATTCAACCGGCCAAGTCAATTATTTAATCGTAAAAGAAAACAACAGCCAAGAACCTAGCAATGAAAGTTTACAACTGAATTTAAAAGATGTACAATTGAACAAGGTTCAAGTCAATTACCTCAGTTTAATAGATCAACAACAGTACCAAGTTTTTATTGAAAAGGCTGCTCTCAATGGAAATTTCAATGCGCAAACCTTTAGCTTACATCAAGAGTTATTGGGACAAGTAAAAACAATTTCAGTAGCTGGTTTTGAAATCATCCATGAGAAAGCCATTCAAAGCAATCTCGATTTACTAGTTGATACTAAAATGGAATTGATCTCTTTAAAATCGGCTCAAATCAAACTCAGCGACTTAAACCTAGACTTAAAAGGACAATTACAAGACTATCAAACCACACCTAAAATTGAATGTGAATTTAAGTCCCAACAAACCAGCATTCAAGCCTTGTTGAGCTTGCTCCCGGTTCAATTACCCAATTCAGTGAAATCTTTAGACAGCAAAGGGAAGGTTTATTTTTCTGGTCATTATTCGGGTGTTTGGAGTAAGGATGAGCACCCGCTTTTGCAATTGAATTTTGGTGTTGAAAACGGAAGTTTATTGAACAAGCAAAATGGTGTAGCACTCAATCAAATACATTTTAAAGGACAATATCAAAGTAAAACCAAACAACGCAACAGTCAACTGCTTCAGATATCTGAATTTAAGGCGGCTCTTAACAACGAACCTGTAGCGGGTGATTTTGAATTTAATTTGTCAGAAAACCCTACCATCATCAGTAATTTAAGGGGTCGAATCAACTTAACCGATTTTCAGAAATGGGCACAAATTCAGAACATCAAGCAGGTGTCCGGAATGCTCGAATTCAATACCCATTTGCAATTATTCAAATCAAACAACCAATATGTTTGGACACATCCTAATAATCAAATTGAATTAAAATTAGATGCGCCATTATTGCAACTGAGCAATCTTAGTAAGCCTTTTAAACAAATACAACTCAAGTTAAAGGCTAATCAATCGTTGTTAGTACTCGAAAATGTAAAATTTTTAATTGGAGAATCAGATATCAGCGGGAGAGGTACACTTGCAAATGTTTTCCAGCCAGAAAAAGACTTGCAAATAAGTTTGGTGACTAGTTCTGGAAACTTAAATGCAGAAGATTTAATGGTTTTTACGAGCGACAAATCTGATACTTCATCAGGCAATAGAAAATTTGATGTGTTATTGACTTGTCAGGCCGATGCATTTGTATTTAGACAACTTCAGTCTACCAATTGTTTAACTACGCTCAAGATTGAACCAGGTAAATTGGATATTCAATCTTTGCAAATGCAATGCTGGGATGGAGAACTTAAAACCAAAGGTTTGTTCGCTTTTTCAAATAAAGGTTTCCAGTTCAATGGCTTGTTGTCTTTGAAAAGGGTTCAAATCAAACAATTCTTAGAAGCATTCAACAATTTTAATCAAACAGCCATTCAGTCTTCACAAATAAACGGCAGTATAGGCCTTGAATCTGATTTAGAAATGAAATGGGATCCAGACTTTAATTTTAACAAACATGCTTTTAAAGCAATTGCCAAACTCAAATTCAAAGACGGACAGCTCAACCAATATGAACCCTTGTATGCCTTGTCAAAATTTGTAGATATAGAGTCACTCAAAAACCTCAAGTTTAAAGAATTAGAAAATACACTAGAAATTAAGCAACAACAACTAACTATTCCAGAAATGTATATTCAAACCAATGCCATGAATTTACTATTGTCTGGAACGCACACCTTCGACAATGTATTGGATTACCGCTTAAAAATTACACTTTCCGATTTGCTCAATAAAAAGCGCAAGGTACAAACCAATGAATTTGGTGAAGAAGCTGAAAAGCCCGGACAAATCAATTTGTTTTTAAGAATCAAGGGCCCTGCAGACCACTTGAAATTCACTTACGATCACAAAGCAGTTAAAGCAAAAATTAGCCAGGAGCTCCAAAAAGAAGGAGCCGATTTAAAAGAAATTTTGAAAAAAGAGTTTGGATTCAAAAAAGATTCAAGCATCAAGGAACACAAAAAAAGCAATGACAAACAAGATGAATTGGAATTTGAACAAGAATAAATGCTTATCAATCAGTTTTGCATTTTTTCTAGTTGTTTTAAAAGTCAATGGGCAAAGCAAACAAGATTTTGAACTGGGTTTGAGTGTAGCACCTGCTGTCAATTTTTGTCAGGTAAAAGGAACGGAATGGGAATCGTATATAAACAGTTCTAAATCGTCAGTATCCAATCATATGGGTTTACAAGCCCATGCATGGATCAAAAAAAGCATTGGTAAAAACAGCGATATTCAAATAGGCTTGGGCTATGCCGATTTGGGTTTTGAACGCATTCAAAAAAGCTTGAAGTTTTTAGATGCAACCTATCCGGGTATTGGTACAGGGGTCATTCCTGATATTTCAAGTATGGAGAAAAATATCACATATACGTATCATTTCAGAAATTTACAGATACCAATTATTTGTAACACTTTGGTTGGGCATAGCAAAGATTTTCGCATTAAATTTTATGCATCTGCAGGAGCTGTTCTAAATACCCTTTTGACACATTCATTAGAGGCCGAAACCGCTCAAGGATATTTAATAGATGGACAGTCAAAATTTCAACTTGATTCTACAGGATGCAATCCAAATCGAATCAATTTAGCATTTCAAGTGGGTTTAAAAGGGGTCTATAAATTAGATAAAAATAAAAGCTTGTTTGTACAGCCACTTATTGGTTATTTCCCTTTTTCAATAACGAGTTCATCTACCTCTGTAAATCCAATTTTGTTGCAAGTAAATGTTGGATTGATGCTGCCTTTTGAAAGAAAATGAGTACACCAGCCATTTCAAAATTTAATTTAAGAGTTTACGGCATTTTAATCAATCCTGAACGTCATGTTTTATTGGTTAAAGAGCAGATTGGAGACTTTGAATTTGTAAAATTCCCCGGTGGTGGTTTGAACTTTGGTGAAGGTATTTTGGATTGTTTGATCAGAGAGTTCAAAGAAGAAACTGGTCAAGACATTTCAATTCACAAACACATTTATACCACTGATTTTTTTGTTCAAAGTGCTTTCAGAGAAACAGATCAGTTAATTTCAATGTATTATCAGGTAACATGCCCATTTTACCATGAAATTCCAAACGAAAGAAAAATTCATATTGATGGATCAAGAGCCGAACATTTAGAATTCCTTTGGGTTCCAATAGCTCATTTAACAACTGAGTTGCTTACTTTTCCTATAGACAAACATGTAGTTAACAATTACTTGACTGACCTGTAGGTGCTTCATGCCAATTTTACCTTTTGTTAACCATTAGGTCACAATACGGGTATTAATTGCCGTATGGAACCACTCATCAAAAAAGATGATTTTTCTAAAGCGTTAAAGCTCGAAAAACTCAAGCTAAAGGTACTTTCTCCGGTTTTAATGAGAGTATTAAAGCTCAACAAAATCAACCAAGTTTATCAAGAAAGTATTGAGAAAAAAGGCGATCAATTTGCCGATGCTATCTTAGCCTCTTTAGGAATAGAATATGAATTAGACCCAAATGATTTAAAGCATATTCCAAGTAAAGAGCCCTTTGTAATGGTTGCCAATCACCCCTACGGTGGCATAGATGGCATTATCTTATTGGCCATTCTTCAAAAAATAAGGCCCGATTTTAAAATGGTAGCCAATTATTTATTGAACCAAATAGAACCATTAAAAGAGCAGCTAATTCCTGTCAATCCTTTTGAAGGGAATGAAGGTAAAGGACAGAATATATCAGGAGTGAAGAAAATGCTTTCGCATTTGAAAGAAAGTCCACTGGGTATTTTTCCTGCCGGAGAGGTGAGCTCTATTAAACTCAATAGGTTAAAAATTGCAGACAAAGAATGGAACCCCATTGTTGGTAAACTCATTGCTAAATCAAAAGTGAAAGTAGTTCCTGTTTATTTTTCTGGTCATAACAGCTTAGCGTTTAACCTCATTGGCTTGCTGCATCCTCGTTTGAGAACCATCCAATTGCCTTCAGAATTGTTTAACAAAAAAAGTAAAATTCAAATTAAAATTGGCAAACCTATTTCTCCAGATGAACTCAAAAGTCAATCTGAACAAGAATCTTTAAATTATATCAGAGCTAAAACCTACGCATTAGGAGGTCAGTTCAAAAAAGAAATTAAATTACCTAAAAAAATCAATTGGAAGCAAAAGCCAGTTTTGGAAGCGCCTATTTCATTGGCTACAATCAAACAAGAAATTCAATTTCTCTCAAAAGAGCATTTGTTGTTTGAGCAAGAACAATTTCAGGTTTTCTTAGCAGATGCAGCAGCAATTCCATCTATTTTATTAGAAATTGGACGACTCCGTGAAATTACATTTAGGGCTGTTGGTGAAGGTACCAATCAATCAATAGACCTCGATGAATTCGATGTGCATTACAAGCATTTATTTATATGGGATCGAGAAAATAAGCAAATAGTTGGTGCCTACCGATTGGGAGAGGGTGATCAGTTGTTCAGAAAATTTGGTGTCAAAGGTTTCTATTTGAACCAGTTGTTTAAAATGGACCGTAATTTTTATCCTTTTTTATACCAATCGCTTGAATTGGGTAGGTCTTTTATTGCAGCAAATTATCAGAAAAAGCCATTGCCATTGTTATTGCTTTGGAAGGGCATTCACATGGTACTACAAAAAAATCAATCGCGGTTTAAATACCTCATAGGCCCTGTAAGTATCAGCAATCATTTTTCAAAATTAAGCAAAGACTTGTTGGTGGCTTATATCAGACACAATCATTGGGATAAACCTTTGAGTAAGCTCATTACACCTCGTAAAAAGTTCAGCTATAAATCCAAAGCTGAGGGTAAAAATTTGTTACTCAAGGAACACAGAAAAGACCTCAAGATGCTCGATCATTTTATTGGAGACATAGAAAGTAAAAGAGAACTAAAGGTGCCGGTATTGCTTAAAAAATATTTGAAGCTCAATGCCAAAATCATCTCATTCAATATCGACCCTCAATTCAACAATTGCCTCGATGGCTTCTTGTTTGTTCAAACCGAAAACATTCCCCCAAATGCCTTAGACATGCTTTCAAGAACAAAAGAAAAAGAAGCAACAACAGGTATTTAGTTCATATACCTGTTGCCAACCCATACATAACGCTTGTTAACAAACTCAGCATTGGTAAAACTGGCATTTCCTGCTTTGTTTCCTCCAGTTAAATGAAAATCTGAGAATGCTGCATGTGAATTGATAAACCCAGCACCATTGAAATTAAAACTCACTGGAATAAAAATACTGTTCATTTGTTCAGTAATTTGCGACATGGTTTGCGCATCTGTTGTATAGGCTCCACAAGTCAAAGCACCTTTTTCTTTTGCTAAATTATAGGCCAATTGTAAAGAAGCTGCTGTGTTTTGTGTTTGGATGATAAATACTATAGGACCAAAACATTCTTCATTGAATGCCAAATTATCAGCAGTCAATTCAACCACCAACGGGCTGGCAATTCTGGCATCTTTGAATTCTTCATTTGTAATATGCTGTGAAGCTACCAATGCCTGAGGAAATTGAGCTGCAAATTCTTGTACTCTTTTATAAGTAGTATCGGCCTGAATAGCACCGATGGTTCCAGGACCTGCTTTAGGATGCTGAACCAACCCATTAAATGCATCTTTAATTGCTGAAACAACTTGTTCATATGATACAGTTCCTTCAGGTGTTGTTATACCAGTTGCTGGTATGAAAATATTTTGAGGTGCAGTACACATTTGTCCACTATATAAGGATGCAGAAAATGCAATATTGCCAGCAACGGCTTTTAAATCCTTCACACTATCTAATATAATAGAGTTCACACCGGCCTTTTCTGTAAAACACACTTTATTCAAAGATTCTATATAATTGCCAAATGCTGAGTTCCCTGTATAATCTATTTGTTTGATGGCTGTATGTTCTGCTAATTCTTTGGTAATAAGAACCGCAATAGAATCAACGGCCATTTGTACTGTGTTAGCATCAAAGTTATTCTCTTTTAAGATGGTTTGCAGTTCACTGATTACGATAGCAATTGGCAAAACAGCTTTTGCGTGTGGTTTAACTATAACAGCATTACCTGTTACCAAGCTAGCAAACAAACCGGGTAAAGTATTCCAAACCGGGAAGGTAGAACAGCCAATCACCAAACTCAATCCCAATGGTATGGCATTGAAATTTTTCTCTATGGTTAAATCGAATTTACCCATAGGTTTTACCCAGTTTACCGACGTATTGTACCTGGTTAATTCTTGGTAACCCATAGCTATGGCTTCTAATGCACGGTCGTTGGCATGCGGTCCAGAAGCCTGAAAACTCATCATATATGATTGTCCAGTGGTATGCATGGTGGCATATGCAATGTCAAAAAAGCGGTTTGAAATGCGGTCTAAGGAATTCATTAATAACTCTACGCGGGTTTCAATAGCTACTTTAGACCAAGTTTGTTGTGCGGCATTTCCCCTTTCAATCAATTCATTTGTTGAAAATACTGGATACCTCACACCTATGCCTACTTGTAAGAATGGAGAAACTTCTTCTCCTATATAAGGTGTCGATGCTGTTATTCCGTCAAGTGCAACATAATTGTTGTTCATAATTTGACTGATCCAATTCTTTGCCAAACCATCTGCGTCTTCTCCATAAGCTTTAGGATTTTCTGGAAAAGGGCTGAAATAATTTCTGTTTTTTAACGATTCAAGCGCTTGTTCAAGCACTTTTTTATTTTTTTCTGACAAATGCATGTTTTATTTTATTTGAAACAAATGTACATCTAATCTCATATAGATAGCAAACCTATGCTGTAAAAAGGGTTTAAAGGGAATTAAAAACAAATTTTAGTCATTCATAACTAGGTATTTGCGAATAAAGGTAACAAAAGAGTTGTAGTAGTAAATAAAAGTGGTAGATTTGCATCCCCTTAAACGAAAGAGGGTTTGCAAGAGTAGAGAAGAGCAGAATAAATTTTTTTAAAAATTATTTTGCAATT
>CAISCU010000006.1 GCA_903883965.1 uncultured Bacteroidota bacterium | reverse complement strand
TTTGGCAATTAACATTATTGAAAGAAAGTGGACTAATCAGATTAGAAACTGGGGGTTAATTGCAAATCAATTTTTAATTACATTTGAAAACAGATGCCTAATCTAACATCTACCGTTTACACAAAAAAGTTTACAGGCTCTCTTTTAGCGATGATCTTTTACAAATTGCAAAATCTTCAGAAGTATTTTATAATAGTAAACTTGATTTAAGGCAGGGAGCTTATTTAACACCATGTTCAAATGAACTTTTATCACTTATTAATGAAGTGTATGTTAGATTATCTACTAAAAATTTACCTCATACGGATGATTTCAAATTTAATTCTTTTAGATCGAATAAAATGGCTCACATAAACTTCTCACATAAATCATTTCATGAAAATTCAAAACAATCCGGCCTAATCTTCTCCCCTCAACTCATCCAACGTTTTATAGCTTCTTTATGCACCAAACCATTTGTCATTTGTAGTGGTCTTTCAGGTTCAGGTAAAACAAAACTAGCACAAGCTTTTGCAAAATGGATTTCAGCAGATGATTCTCAGTATGTAATTGTACCTGTTGGTGCTGATTGGACTAACCGTGAACCTCTTTTAGGCTATCCAAATGCGTTAAATAAAGTAGAATATGTTAGCCCCGAAAATGGTGTATTGGATTTAATGATCAGAGCAAAAAATGAATTCGAAACATATTTAGCTGATGAAACCAAAATTCCAAAACCATATTTTTTAATTTTGGATGAGATGAATCTGAGTCATGTTGAACGGTATTTTGCTGATTTTTTAAGCACCATGGAATCAGGTGATGCAATTCCACTACATAAAATTGAATCAGTTCCTGGTGTGGATAAAATTGAAATACCTCAATCTTTAAAACTGCCCAAGAACCTTTTCATCATTGGCACTGTTAACATTGACGAAACTACTTATATGTTTAGCCCTAAGGTTTTAGACAGAGCAAACACCATTGAATTTAGATTAACAGAGCAGAATTTAGCTGATTTTATAGCAAGTGATATAAAACTTGACATAGATATATTAAAGTCACAAGGGGCAAAAATGTCTGATAGTTTTATGCAAATGGCAATACAAGAAACAGATAAGAATCTGAAATCGTCTGAAAAAGATTTAAAACTCTTCTTTTCTGAATTAAAAAAATCAGGGACTGAATTTGGTTACAGAACTGCAACTGAAATTGGAAGGTTGATGCATATGCTCGAAGAACTCGGCGAATCTGGAGACAACTTACTTGATATTGCCATCATGCAGAAATTACTTCCAAAATTGCATGGTTCAAGAAACAAGCTTACAAAAGTACTTCCCATCTTAGGTGGTTTTTGTTTGACAGATAATTCAAAGATTAAAGAAGATTACTTAGATAAATTCGTAAACAATGAGTTAACTGAAGTGCAAATTGCAGCAAATGATAATATCAAATACAAAATTTCATTTGAAAAAATTTGTAGGATGTATAAAAACGCAGTAGAAAATGGTTTTGCCAGTTACGCTGAAGCATAATTAGTATGAGTAATGAAATTCAAGATAAAACCAATTCGTTTGTAGCACAAATTAAGCAATTAATAAAAGATGCTCAGTTAGGTGTAACCAAATCCGTTAATTCAATAATGGTTCAAACTTATTATGAACTTGGAAGAAGAATTGTTGAACACGAGCAAGATGGTAATCATTACTCCAATTACGGAGATTATTTATTAGAAAGACTTTCCAATGAATTGTCAAAGGAGTTTGGTAAAGGATTCTCCAAGAGAAAACTAGAACTCATAAGAAAATTCTACATCACTTATAAGATTGCGAAAACAGCGTTTTCGCAATCAATAGGATGGTCTCATTATCTTCATTTAATGCGTATTAGCAATGAAGAAGAACGCAGTTTTTATGAAATTGAAATAGAAAAGAATAATTGGACCGTTAGGGAACTTGAGCGTCAAATTGATGCATCGCTATATGAAAGATTGTTGTTGAGTAAAGATAAAAAAGGTGTTATTGAACTATCAAAAAAAGGACAAATTGTAGAAACAGCAAGTGATATCATTAAAGATCCATATATATTAGAATTTTTAAATCTGCCTGAATCAAACTTATATAATGAAACAGACTTAGAGGTAGAATTAATTAATAAACTAGAGCATTTTCTTCTGGAATTGGGAAAAGGATTTACGTTTGTTGGTCGACAAGAACGATTTACATTTGATGAGGAGCACTATAGAGTTGATTTGGTATTTTATAACCGTTTGCTCAAATGTTTTGTACTCATTGATTTGAAAATTGGCAAGCTCAAACACCAAGATCTTGGTCAGATGCAGATGTATGTAAACTACTACGATAGATATGTAAAACTTGAAGAAGAAAACAAAACCATTGGTATTATACTATGTAAAGACAAAAAAGACACATTGGTAGAAATTACCTTACCTGAAAACAATAACCAAGTATTTGCAAGTAAATATGAATTGATTCTTCCAAGTAAAAAAGAATTGCAACAACTAATTGAAAATAAAAACAATTAGACTTTATGACATCATTAACTTCCATAAAGATACCACTAGATTTTATAGAAAAAGGTTTATCACTAACCATAGATGCTAAAAAACCTGATACGTTATTTGAAGTTATAGATGCAGATAAAGAAGGGGAAAGTAGCTATCAACTTAAAGAAGGTTACTTTTATGATTATGAATTTTCAAACACCCAATATGCCTTTGAAAAGACAGATTACGTGCAAGCTCACAGCAGAAAGCACCATATAGGAATTATTTCACCCAATACTTATGTAGGAGCTTTAACTTTAGAAATCATTCATATAGAAGAACTGCTAAAACCCTATAAAATTAAATTGGAGGTTCAATCAGTTAAGTCTGATTATAGAACAGATTACCGCTACATGCTTGAGTACATCACTGAAAGATGCACTGATTTAATCATGCAAATTGATTCACCAATTACTCAACATTTTGAAACTGATTTCAATAAGAACCCACAAACTTTATATCAACGATTTTCTTTTGTAAAATCATTGATTGACTCGCAAGAATTTGAAGAATCAATACAAAAAATAGTTTCCAATCCTACCACCAAATGGGAAGAGGAACATGATGTAAAAGATATTCGTAGAATAAAAAGATTTAATCAAAAAAACATAAAACAATTGGTTGCCAAAAGTAAGCGAATAGAAATAAGTAGTGATCACTTTTTAAATAGGAATTTCGGATTAGCTTCTATTCCATCCAAAATAGATAGTACAAGAAAAACAGAATCTATAGATACATCCGAAAATCGTTTTATTAAACATGCTTTAGAAGAATTTCTTTTTTTCTGCGAAAATTGCGAATTGAAATTTGAAAATTATTCGACCGCAAAATTTGAATCAGGACTGCTCGCAACAAAAATATCTACTTTACTAAATCAATCTTTTTTTAAGGAAATTTCAAGACCTACCTCTTTAAAACTAAACAGCCCAGTACTTCAAAGAAAAAGCGGCTATAGAGAAGTTTTAAATGCCTGGCTAAAATTTGACTTAGCAGCCAAATTAATCTGGCATGGTGGCGACAATGTTTACGATGCTGGAAAAAAAGATATAGCCACGCTATACGAGTATTGGTTGTTTTTTACACTACTTGACTTGTTAAAAGAAGTGTTTGAGATTGAGCCAAAAAGTATTGCAGAATTGATACAATATGACAAAGGACAATTATCGCTTAACTTAAAACAAGGAACGGCAATAGCAATGAAAGGTGTTTATAAATCAACCGCTAGAAATTTGAATATTCAGTTCTCCTATAATCGTTCTTTTGGTGGTGGTAAAACCTTTCCGAATGCAGGAAGTTATACTACAACCCTTCGGCCTGATTTTACTTTATCTATTTGGCCTGAAGAAATAAAAGAAGCTAAAGAGGCTGAAAAGACAGAATTAATAACCCACATTCATTTTGATGCAAAATACAAAGTCAAAGATTTTTATAAATTAATTACTAAATCTAAAGGCGAAGAGTTGACAGAAGAAGAAAACAAGGAACTCATAAAAGATGAAGAAGAGGAAGTAAAGAAAGGAACAGTTAAAAATCAGGACTTACTGAAAATGCATGCCTATAAAGATGCAATTAGAAGAACAGGTGGAGCCTATGTTTTATATCCTGGAGAAGGCAAGGATGAACCATTTAGAGGCTTTCATGAATTGATACCTGGTTTAGGTGCTTTTGTAATTAAACCCAATAAAGACGATAAGGATAAAGAACAATTAAAAACTTTCATTAGAAAAGTAATTGCAAACTTTATTGACAGAGCCTCTCAAAGAGAACATACTGCTGTTAAAATTTACGATATACACAAATATCAAAAGGACGATACAAATATTCTAAACGAGCCAATGCCTGAATATTTAGACTTAGCGAAAAACGAAAAATTGATTCCAGATGAAACATTTGTTTTAGTTGGCTACTGCAAGAATAGTTCGAATATAGATTGGTACAAAAAAGAAGGGAAATATAATTTCAGGATGGATGACGACAAAGGGTCGTTAAGTTTGGAAAACAATGTTGTTAATGCAAAATATTTACTACTTAGAGAATCAGGAAAAGATACCGCAAATAGAGTTTTCAAAATAAAAAGGAAAGGACCCAAAGTTTATAAAGGCACAAGCTTAATTGGTTACAAAACCGGCGACCTTAAAGACTATTATTTAGTAATTGAAATAGAAAAAGAAGAATGCAATGATTTTAAAGGAGCAAGTTTTAATTTTAAAGAATTAGAAAAATTCAAAGAAATAAAAGCAAAAAATAATCATGTAACAGCCGCTGGAATTCCTTTTGCAGTAACCTTAACAGAAGTAATGAAAGTGAAAGTGAAGTAATCAATTTAAATTAGATCCAAAATCAAAAAGATAAAAGACCAATTTTTTATAGCGTTTGAAAATCCATTTCTATCTTACCCCCCCTATGCAAAAACTCATCCTCCACATCCCGCATGCATCAACCCATATACCAATAACAGAAGGTTACTTGGTAGATTCGTCTATACTTGAAAAAGAGATTTTAAAATTGACGGATTGGTATACAGACGATTTGTTTGAATCAAAAGATGATGAGATGATTGTGGCCGAATTTTCAAGAATATTTTGTGACCCCGAAAGATTCCCAGATGATACACAAGAAGTGATGGCACAGTTTGGAATGGGCGTATTGTATGAGAAAAGTGATGTTGGTGAAGTTATCAGAAATGTAAACCCAGCATTAAAACAAAGAATCCTAGATACCTATTATTGGAAACACCACCAGCAATTGAATAGGGCAGTAAACGAGCAGTTAGAAAGCTTTGGTAAAGCAATAATAATAGACTGCCATTCATATCCTAGCAAACCATTAGAAAGAGATCTTGATAAAAACCCCATTAGACCAGATTTTAACATTGGAACGGATGCTTTTCATACAAGCAAGGAATTGATTGAGCTATCGGTTTCTTTTTATGAGAAAGCAGGTTATACTTTAGGAATTGACTGGCCCTAAAGAGGAGCTATAGTTCCATTGGAACATTACCAGAAAAATAAAAACGTTTCGAGTATCATGCTAGAAGTAAACAGGGCACTGTATTTAAATGAACCTAGTAATCAAAAATCTGAATCATATACTCAAGTAAAAAACATAGTATCTGAATATATTCAAACAATTAAAACCAGCTTATAACTCCATTCTGCTTCACCCAACATAACATACATACTTAATGCGTTATGTTACTTTAATTTAAATTCTCAATTGATTATGATTATAGAAACATCACTTCTTTAAGTCACTCAATGAACTTTAAAAAATATAGTACTAATTGAACTGCAACCTAAAAGTGACAAAGTGTATAAAAAACAAGAACCCCTTTCATATACTATTGCTTTCTTTTCAATTATACCAACCTCTTCCCTCCACACCCACCATAGTACCTAACCCCCCACCCCCCAAACAAAAATTTTAGACATTGGCAAAAAGTGTAGCTTTGATGCTATCAAATGATGCTATCAATGAAGCCGCCTTATGATATTACTCCCAAAATTCTACAATTCATACGATCTATTTCTGAAAAAAATGGAGAAGTAAATGCAAATTATTTGAGCAAGCAAACGCCTCAACTTCGCAAGCAGAATAGAATTAAAACCATTCATTCATCTTTACAAATTAAAGGCAATACATTAACCGAGAAGCAAATTACTGCTTTGGTTGAGAACAAAAGAGTCATTGGCCCTGAAAAAGATGTATTGGAAGTTTTAAATGCCATTCAGGTGTATGAAAATTTACAAGCATATAAATTCTCTTCAGACAAAAGTTTTCTTAAAGCACATCTTCAGTTAATGAATGGATTAATTAAAAGTGCTGGAAAATAGACAAAAACAAGGTATGGGAATTGTTCATGGAACAAAAGTTGAACAAATTGCTCCGCCTCATGAAAATATTCCTCATCTCATGAAAGATTTATTCGAATACCTTAAAGATTCTGATAAATTGACATTGATAAAAAGCTGTGTATTTCATTATGAAATGGAATTCATTCATCCATTTTAAGATGGAAATGGAAGAATGGGAAGATTATGACAAACATTGATTCTAATTAGAGAATACCTCAATTTAAATGCCTCAAGACTAAAACCTATCATTAAGTGAGACAGAGACCTAAACAAAGGTTCATTTTGCCAAAATCAGTCTTTGTTTTGCAATGACTTTTTTCTGGAATACCCAATAATTTACCCCAAAATTCAAGACCAGGATAATGATCGAAACTCACTTTTAAAAATGCTAAGAATGGAATAGAAAAAAACATACCAGACACCCCCCACATCATACCACCTAAAACAACAACTAATACAGATACCAATGCGTTTACAAGAAATTTATATGCAACAACTCGCGGAAAAATAACATTTAAGTCTAAAATTTTAATCATTGTATAAATCAAACAATCATTTATTACCAAAATTGAAGTCAATTTTTGGGAACTATACAAAGACGATAAGCTGATGATTATTTTTTACTATGATAAATGATTCATCAAACACATCAATCATTTTATGGCATTCCATAAATGGTATTTTGTTTCATTTTGGGACTACTGGCCGTGATTACGCCATTCATCTTAAAATCTCAAAGCATTATTTATCAGCACTTTGCAATTATTTAAACAAAAGAAAAACAGCTTGGATAAATAATTGGTATGTAGAGTTGAACAATATTTCAATTCAATGAAAAAGCTCAATTCAATCAAGTTTAAGTCTTTATTAATAGTGGCAACAATTGCTGTTTTAGCCCTGCTGCAATCTTGCAAAAGAGATTTGGAACAAATTAAACCAAAACAAGTACAACATACGCAGCCAAGCAAGACCAATGAGTTGAGTGTTTCAGAAAACTTTAAATGGCAAACCAGCAATACGGTTCATTTTGAAATCAACCCAAGCAAAACAGGTGTTTTATTGATACAAGGAGAAAATGCTGAGGTGTTTCACAAGGCAATTGTAAAAGCCGGAAATACTTATTCGGCAAGCTTAACTGTTCAAAATAAATACAAAAACATTTATGTTTATTTAAATGGGAACAGAGAGAAGTTTACCTTAGCAGATAATATACACATCAAAAGCAATTTAAATTAATCTCAAGGGCTCAATCTTTAAAGTAATTTTTCATGAAATATAATTTTATACCTTCTAAAATGCATTTAAATACGCGATTCTATACTAAGCTCTTGGGCTTGTTTATTCTATTTTTAAATGCCGTTATTTCAAGAGCAGAAGGAACAAAAGAAATGACACCATCTGCATCCATTAACAATGTTGAACTTCAAGTAAACCGCTCGGCTTTGGGCGGATTTGCATCAACATTTGCTGGTTGGACAGCCACCAGTCAGAACGACCGCTTGTTCATCCACGTAAAAGACTATACCACTGAAAAAATTTATGTTGGTTTTCAAAAAACAACTTCAAGCCAAACCGTTTATTATAGAATTAAAAGACCAGATGGTACAGTAGTTGCAGGGCCTACATTGCTTCCTAGTTCTGGAAACGGATACATTAGTAACTGGTCGGAAGCCAACACAGGACCTAGAACTTTAACAGGAAATACCGGAGGATATTTACCAATCGAATTGGATTTAAATGCAAATGCAGCCACTCGTTACAACGGGGATTACTATATAGAATTCAACACTTCTAATACTACAGCCAATACTACTGAAATATTTTTAAAATATTACGATGTAACTGTAGCCAATGGAACCAGCAATACCAATGTTAAAAAAGGAAGATTGTGGTCGTACTATTGGGGATTTAACACTGGAGGTTATACCCCTCCGAATGTATGTGTAGGTAGCTTATTTGTATATTCAAAGGACTCTGTTGTAACAGAGGTTGACTTAAATGGTTTGAGCCCATATTATTTTAGAATTTTTGCCAATTCAACTGGGGTTGGTAATACAGGAAATATTGTAACAGACAGGAAATCTAAAGACTTTGGATCCAACAATCCAAACGATAGACCTGAATTCAAAATATTCTTGAACGACCCCGACAATGATGAATACCCAAGTGCAACCAAGGGTGATAGGTCTGCCACATTTAATTCCATAACAGGTTGTCCAGGGAATTATTGTTTGAACTTTACCATCAATGGAGATGCGCTAGCAGAACTAAAGTTAGACTTAAACAACAATGGAATTTATACCGATCCTGTTGACCGGGTATTAGAAGCCTATGTGAGTGGAGGAAACAATTGTGTTATTTGGGACGGACTCAACGGACTCGGCGCTACTGTATCTAACAATGCCAATTTAAAAGTTGAACTAGCTACCAAAGTAGGAACACTCCATATACCCGTTTATGATGCCGAACAACACACCAATGGCTATTTAGCTTCTATTGTCAGACCTAGCGGAATTGGAACCATGACCGTGTATTGGGATGATAACAACTTGAGTGGTGGAACTACAAGTTTAACAGGTACTCCGGCTACAGCGCCAGTTAGCGGTTCTACAACCGTTGCGGGTCAGCACAGTTGGATGGACCCCGCGGGAAACCAAAGAACAATGAATACTTGGTTCACCACCAAAAAAACAGTGTCAAATAGCTTTACAGTGTCATTGGCACCCAGCGGTGGAATTTATGTTGAACCAATTTCAGGTTCGAACAGTGTATGTAATAGTAGTACAATTACTTTAAGCACAGCAACTACAGGTGGTACTTGGAGTAGTAGCAACAACAGCATTGCAACTGTAAATGCTTCTGGAATTGTAACCGGTGTGAACACAGGAACAGTTACCATTAGTTATACTGTCAGTTCAGCTTGTGGCTCTACCACAGTAAATAAAACACTCACTGTTAATAATTCAGGAGGTTCTATTGCATCGGTAACAGGAGCAAATACTTTGTACACTAATTACACTACTACTTACACAGACTCAACTACTGGCGGAACTTGGAGCAGTAGCGATCCAGCCGTTGCAACTGTTGATTCAAATGGTGTGGTAAAAGGTATCGCACCCGGAACAGCTACCATCAATTATTATGTAAACAATGGTTGTACAACTGCCACTATGAGCAAAAGTATTACCATCAGCAATTTACCACCTACAGCCGTTAACGATACTACGTTTACGCAGTTAAACGTACCAGTAAATATCAATCAATTAACCAATGATCAAATTGGAAGTTATGCTTTCAATGCGTCATCAATTGAATTTATTGGCGGTACAGCACCTGACTCTACCCTAGTTGGAACTTTTTCAATCAATCCAAATTACTCTGTGAAATTTACTCCTGCTACAAATTACGAAGGCACTGCAAGCATTGGTTATAAAATTTATGATACCGGCGGACAAAGTACAACGGCTTACATTGTAGTGACCATTTCTGGATCATGTAATACCGATGCAGACAGTGATGGCATCAATGACTGTTTGGATGAATACCCTCAAGATCCTCATAAAGCATTTAACAGTTATTATCCAGCAGATGGCTATGGAACCTTAATGTTTGAAGACTTATGGCCAAACATTGCAGATTATGACTTCAATGATGTTGTGGTTGATTACAGATCCAATACTGTCACAAACAACTTGAATCAAGTAGTAGAAATCAACTATTCATTTGTTGCAAGATGCACGGGTGCAGGTCTTCACAATGGCTTTGCTTTTCAATTGGATGGAATTGCTCCAAATAAAGTAACGAGCGTAACGGGTTCAAAAGCAAGTGGTGCCAGTTGGTTAAGCAATGCCTTAAATGGCACAGAAAGTGGTCAAGATTATGCCAACATTATTGTTTTTGATGACATCTACAAAGTGCTTACTGAAAATGGGTATGGAAATTTCGTGAATACTTATATGAGCGCACCTAAAAGCCCATATGATACTAGTTCAATTGTGGTGAAATTTTTAAACAATGGGGTGGCTCCAGCGGGTGGAACCGTTAACATTAGTGAATTGCCTCAATCGGCTTTTAATCCATATATCATAATAGGTGACACTGCCAATTCATTACAAATTAGAAGCAAAGAACTTCATTTACAAAATAGGGTTCCAACCAACAAAATGAATGATGATTGGTTTGGCACAGACGATGACAACAGCATGCCAGAACAGGGCAGGTACTATAAATCTAAAAACAATTTGCCTTGGGCATTAGACATTTCTACTTCAATTCCCTACATGCAAGAAAAACAAGATATCTCAACAGGCTATTTGTTGTTCTTAAACTGGGCAATGAGCAATGGCACTACAAATACAGATTGGTATTTAAATACAAACGGGTACAGAAATAATGCAAAAATTTACACCAAATAGTTTTTAAACTAAAAGGTAAAAGGGCTTATGAAATTCCATAAGCCCTTTTTTAAAATTAATTTATATTGCAATATTAAAATATATGGGCACCACTAAGTCTGATCATTTTTCAGTAAAACAAAACCAAATTGCAAACATTGCAAAAGCCATTGGCCACCCAGCCAGAGTTGCCATATTGGACTACCTTTCAAAAGTAGATTCATGCATTTGCAGTGATATAGTCAATGAATTGCCTTTGGCACAACCAACCATTTCTCAGCACCTAAAAGAATTAAAAAATGCTGGATTAATCAAAGGCAATATTGAAGGCAATGCCATTTGTTATTGCATAGATGAAAAAGCCATCGAAAAAATTCAAGCCTATTTTACAAAATTGGCTGGCAAATTAACCAAACAAAAAAACACCTGTTGTTAATTAAAATATATGCCCATGAAACTGTCACAAGTAAAACTCATTTTACCAACCCTTAACGAGCTCAAATTTAAACTAGAAGACGGCTCAATTGTACCTGCTCATTTTCACATTACCGAAGTGGGCATGGCTAGCAAATATTTCATAGATTGTGGAGGCACTATCCGAACAGAAAAAAAAGTAAATTTTCAATTATGGTCTGCCAATGATATGAATCACCAGCTTATGCCCAATAAATTATTACAAATTATTGAACTTTCGGAACAAATATTGGGTATAGAAGACCAAGAAATTGAGGTGGAATACCAATCTGCTACAATTGGCAAATATGCATTGGCTTTTGATGGCAACTACTTTTTACTTCAAAACACACAAACAGCTTGTTTGGCTGAAGACCAATGTGGCATACATCCTCAAAAACAAAAAATAAATTTAGCAGAAATCACGTCTACCCCAGCTGCATGTTGCACGCCTGGTTCTAACTGTTGTTAAGTAATGAAAACATTTATCATCAAATATAAAAAGCCAATCATCATTACCTTATCGGTGATTGCATTGCAATTCTGGTTTGGCTTTGACCCAAAATTTAGTATCATCAACATCATTTGGTTGTTTGTTTAAAACATGGAAAAGAAAAACTTATTGGTACTTTGTACAGGCAATAGTTGCAGGAGCCAAATTGCAGAGGCCTATTTAAGACATTTTGCCAAAGACCTGACCCATATTTATAGTGCCGGTATTGAAACACACGGAGTAAACCCAAGAGCCATTGCCACCATGCAAGAAGATGGTATAGACATTACGCATCATACTTCAAACAATGTCAATGAATACACAAACATTCCATTTGATTTTGTAATAACCGTTTGTGACAATGCCAACGAACGTTGCCCTTATTTTCCAAGCCAAGCCCAAAAATTTCACTACAATTTTCCAGACCCTGCCAAAGCCATTGGTACCGAAGCAGAAATTGCTGCACAATTCAGGGCTGTTCGCGAACAAATTAAAGAATACTGCAAAGCATTTGTAGTTGAACATATTGGCATTTAAATATTGATGAGCAAATAATAATTGACATTGGTATTATAGGAAAGTATAAAAAGCACAATCACTTTTTATACACTTTTGGGAGCATTGATACAGGTTCAAATTTATTTGCACTGTTGTATAATAGACCCTATCTTGTATGTAAATTTGAATAACCAATGAAAATGAAACCCCAACATTTTCTTGCATTCATAGTGAGTGCAGGATTTTTTTATCTGCTTGTAGCCTCAATTTACTGAGCGGAAGACACTACAATTTAAACTTGGTGAAGGTTCATCAAAATGATTCTGAAAAATTGAGTCGTCAAACAGAAACATCAGAAACAGCTATAGCAGAGAATATTTTTGTTTCAAACGAGTTGGTTTATGCAAAGCCCAATAACCCAACTTTGAACATATTAGATGAAAAAGAAAAATTAACGCAAGTAAAATTTAACACAACAACAAAAGAAACAAAACCTATTCAGCTAACACCAAAAATTAAAATTGTTGACCCCAAAAAGGGGCATGGCCGCTCAGGAGTTTTTCCTGAAATTACCAAACTAAGACCTATTTCTAAATTTACATTTATAATGGGATTAATCAGTCTTTTTTGTGTATTTATCTTTCCGCTAACTTTAATTACATTCCCACTTGGATTGATTACAATTATTTCCGGAATTATTGCATTCTCAAAAATAAAAAATATCAAATCACCTGATTTTAAATATGCTTTTATTGGCTTTATAATTGGTATTTTAATTTGCTCAGCTTGGATTGGGTTCCTCATTCAGCTAAGTGCACATTAAACTAAAAGTATCCTCAAACAATTTCTTATTTTTGATCCATGAACAACAACGATATTTTGCGCAGGTTGCGGTATGCATTTCATATGAACGATGCAATGATGCTGAATGTTTTTGCTGATGGTGGAGCTATAATTGAAAAAGACCAATTAGGTATTTGGCTCAAGAAAGAAGAGGATGAAGGGTTCCAACCTATATACGACAAAGACTTGGCTGCATTTTTAAATGGGTTCATCATTTTAAAACGTGGAAAGAAAGAAGGAGAACTACCAAACCCCGAAAAGAGTTTGAATAACAATACCATTTTCAGAAAACTCAAAATTGCACTCAATTTAAAAGACGAAGACATTTTAGCAATTTTAGCACTTGCCGATTTTAAATTCAGCAAACACGAATTAAGTGCATTATTTAGGAAACCAGAACAAGAGCAATACCGAGTTTGCAAAGACCAAGTTTTACGAAATTTCTTGACCGGTTTACAAATCAAATTTCACCCTAACAAGGTTTAATATTGCTGCAGTTCGTTGTGTATAAAATCGAGCTGAATACCTGCTTGATTAAATAGGTGCTCTGTTTCTGAACCTGCATGGTACTTGCGTTCACAAACCACTCGCTTAATGCCACAGTTAATAATTAACATGGCGCATACCCTACAAGGTGTCATTCTACAATACAAAGTTGCTCCATCTATAGACACCCCATTTTTAGCAGCTTGGCAAATGGCATTTTGTTCGGCATGAACCGTTCTTACACAATGCTCTGTAATGCTTTCGTCTTCGTGCAATACCTTTTTCATTTGGTGCCCCACTTCGTCACAATGCGACATACCAATGGGTGAACCCACATAGCCTGTAACCAACAATTGGTTTTCTTTGGCAATGACACAGCCACTTCGGCCCCTGTCACAGGTTGCCCTTTTGCTAATGGCTTCCATCACTTCCATAAAATAGGCATCCCAGCTGGGTCTAGAATAACTTGTAGTTGTGCTTGAACTCATGCTTCAAATGTCTGTATAAAAAATGAAAAACTAAACCAATAGCTGATAGCTGGTTATTTGTTACAGGTAATTTGTATATTATTTTTATGGGGGTTATAACAAGAATGGGGGCGGCCTGCGGCCGCCCCCATTCTTGTTAACCGACAAACCGATTGCTATTGTTTCACAAATCTTTTGCTAGAAACCAAATGGTTGTTTTCATAAAACTGAATCACATACAAACCAGCTTCCAAAGATTGGGTTTGAATACTTGAACTTTGTAATTGATCGTTTTGTAAAATTTTTCCGTTCAAATCCATGATTACGTATTGCAAAACTTGATGGCTATTGCTTAGAACGCTTAAATTATCTGCACAAGGATTCGGGTAAATTTGTAAAATTGGTTTGTTAGCCAAAAAATTGGCAAAACCTGTGTTCAATGGTTCTGATTTAAGTGTTACTTCATCAATCCACAATTCACTGCCAATATGTGCCGTTACTTGCCCTGTTGCTACACCAAAACCCAACATCAAAGAATCTGGTACTTGAAATGACATAATTGGAACTTCCATTCTAGTATAAACTGTTGTGGGCTGTAGCAAAACGTAAGCGCCCCCAATTACCGAAATGTCTTTTTTACACGAAGCAAAAACTACAGCAGTGTCACCTCCAACTTGGGTGTATTTGTAATAAAAAACCAATGTGTCGTTTTGTTTGGTATACGGAAAATAAGCCTGACCATTGAACTGGTTTTGGTTAACTGAACCATAAAACAATGCTGAACCATATGCCTTGTCTCCTCCCATTTGGTTGCTTAATTTTACAGCTGCATTACCTCTATAAGCATCTGTTGTATGTGGATCGCTACCACCCATCACTGTCCAATTTTGTAAGTCATAGTAAGTTAAAAAATCCCAGCTGTCAAAATTGCTATTGGGTAATTGTTGTGTAATTGAAGCCCCATCAAAAGAGAGTTCATCAAAATAAGCCACACTTCCAATAGGAGGATTTTGGTTATCTACTACATTTGAAGCAGCACCTGCTAAAATAACAGTGTCTGGGTTTTCGGTTAAATTAATTGAAAAGTCAAAAGCAGTATAAGCGGCCTTGCTTTCTCCAAACTTAAATTGTTGGTTGCTGATAATGCTGCCATTCTTTTTAAAGATTAGCAACAACACTGCACTGTCTCCACTCACAACAGTCCCCTTAAAGTAGCCTTTTAAAGATGTTGGCTTTTGTGTGTAAGGCGTGCCTCCCTGACCTTGAGTAGGATCTCCATCTGTGTTTACAAAATAACCAAAAGCCACACGGCCATCTCCTGCTTTGGTTTCTAATCTAATAGCAGAACCGCTGTATCCGTCAGTAGCTTTGGTAGCTGTGTTTAAGCCAATATTCTCGCGCTCAGAAGTAAGCCAATAGTTTGGGGTAGCAGCTACTACAGAGTCCCAGTTTTCGAAATTTCCATTCAAAAGGGTCTGCTGGGCTTGCGATGCAAATGTGACACCACAGGCCAAAATAGTAATTAGTTTTTTCATTGTATTTGGGTATTAAAGTACACTGTAAAGGTATTACTATTGATAAAACACAAATGAACTTAATTGGTGATATATATTAGGTTTATTTATTAGTTTTGTTTGTATTTTTACACTTTAACAAAAAACGTATGAGAACTTTTAAATTCATCCCAATTACCCTCTTGAGTTTATTTATTTTATCAGCCTCTGCAAAAGCACAAGACCTTGAGACAAGCAAAAAATCAAAACATTCCTTAGGAGCGGGCATTGGTTTTACAACAGGTTATGGATTGTCTTACCGCTACACCCCAAGTAAATGGGGCGTACAAGTAAATTTTGCACCCTTTAAAAACAGTACCCAAGAAATTTACAGTATGGGCTGTACCTTTCTCTACAAATTAAATGAGGGTCAAAAAATTACTTTATATTTATACGAAGGCAATCATTATTACTACAACCAGGATAAAAATTATTTCAACGAAAAAACCTATAAATACGAAACCAAAACAGATAGTTATATCAACAGTGGTTTTGGCTTTGGCATAGAAATTCCTTTTTTCGACCAAATTGGATTCAATCTCATGACTGGTTATGCTGCCTACGATAACTTTAAAGCCTACAACCTAACCGGAGAAGCAGCCTTGTATTTTAAGTTCTAAGCTTTCTTTTCTAGTTTACCATCTGCGTGTTTAGCAAACCTTCCAGCTGAACGCTCATGTACTTGGTCGTATTTGGGCCAAGGCCAGCCTCCAAATTGAGTGGCATGGTAATCTTCAAAAGCTTGATTGATTTCTTCCTTGCTATTCATTACAAAGGGCCCGTATTGAATGACATGTTCACCAATAGGCTTGCCTTGTAATACCAAAATCTGAGTGGGGCTCTCTCCCGATTTTAAACGAATAACTTGTGTGCCATCTACCGTAACTGCGTGGTATGCTGGAATTGCTTGTTCATTGATTGACAAATTCGCTCCTTCATAAACATACAATTTTCTATTGATGCCTTTTGAACAAATAGGTAGTTCAAGAGTAGAATTGGGTTCCATTAATAGGTTCCATATTGCCACTTCATGCAATGGATTAGAAGCCCAAGAATCAGGAGGAGGTTGTAATGATTTTGTTTGATTGAACTTTCCTGCAATGACTTCAATTACAATTTTGGAATGCGATTTACAAACCATTTCAATTTTTGGAATGTCCTCTGACCAAAACATTTTAAAATGTGGTTTTACCATTTTATCTTTTGCTGGTAAGTTCAACCAAATCTGAAATAACTCTAAAGGATTGTCTTTTACTTGGCTCAACAATGGAAACATTTCAGAGTGTTGAACGCCTTTTCCAGCAGTCATCCATTGTACATCTCCATTGCCATAGCGGCCTGCCGCTCCCATAGAATCGGCATGGTCAACCAAACCTTTTCTAACAATAGTAATGGTTTCAAAACCTCTGTGCGGATGACCCGGAAAACCTGGCACCGTTTTACCATGGTACATTCTATACCCATCTTTTAAAATAAAATCATCTCCCAAATGTCTACCAGCCAAAGTGCCTTGTGGTCCACATTGCAAATTCCCTTTTGGAAAATAATCTTCATGGTGCACACAAAACAAAAAGGGATCCATGGTTTCCCACTGAAACCCCATTGGTTGAACCGTTAATATTGGTTTATTGGCAGATTGATTCTGAGTTGTATTCTCTATTCTTTTGGAAAAGCTCAACAATGGTGTTGCAAGAGCAGTAGCAATACTTGCACTGAGTTTAGCTAAGAAGCTTCTTCTTTGTAGTTGCTGTTTCATTTGTTGTTTTTATATATCTAAACAAATGTAGTTAAGTCATATTTCAAATACGAAAACATTAAAAATTGACCCTTTTTAAAAGTGTATCAAAAAAAGTACTTATACACATTTGGCGTTTGTTTTTGAACTTGCGTTTAACAATTTAATGATGAACTTGCATTTGTAAATTTATTACAAACATGAAAAAATTAATCCTTTCAAGCGCATTTGCAGCATTAAGTATGTTGGCAATTGCACAAAAACCAACTGCTGGTTCTAGAACTGCAGAGGTAAATTTCACTGGTGCTGGTTTAAATTCTTTTTCTTACACTACACCTGAATTGAGATTCCGTCATTTTGCTACAGACAACATGGCTTACCGTTTGCGTGCAAATTTTGGTATGACTTCATCTACTGACAAAGAAACAGTTAGTGGTGTTGCTGTAGAAAGAAAAACAAGTAGCGGTTTTGGTTTAACCATTGCCCCTGGTATTGAAAAACACTTTGCTGGTACAGCTAAATTATCTCCATATTATGGAGCACAATTGAATTTAGGTTTTGCTACTGCATCTACAGTTGATTATACCAATGCAGTTGCAGGTGGTCCTGGAGCTTGGGCTGGTGTTGCAGATGGTAATAAATCAAGCAGCAAATCAGGAAGTACTTTTGGCTTAGGCATTGGTGCTTTCATGGGTGCTGATTACTATATCGCTGATGGTGTATACGTAGGAGGTGAATTTGGTTTGGGTATTTTTGATATGTCTAGCACTGGTGAAGGTGAAAATAGTGAAACTATTGCTGGTACAACAACTACTACAAAAACTGGAACTACTAGCGATTTCAATTTATTCGGAGTAACTTCAGGTGGTGTTCGTTTAGGATTCCGTTTCTAAGAGAACAATCTCAATTTTATAAAAAACCCGATTGCATTGCAATCGGGTTTTTTTGTGCAATGAACTTAAAGCCCATTTAAGTTAATTTTTAAGTTATTTTAATTTATATTGCTGTTTAACTTTATTGGCATGAAAAAATTTTACCACTTGTTTTTATTGATGTGCTTTGCGCTTGTAACCAATTTCACATTTGCACAACAACAATTGACAAGTAGCAACCAAACAATTGCTTTACCTAGTAAAAATACATTCAAGAATAAAACTACATTTAACCTCAAAACAAGTGGTGCAGCCAACCGCAATACCATATGCGGGCCTGATACCATTGAGTTTGGTTTATTAAAAGCAACTGGTTTAAGGTTAATGAACATAACCAACAGTACTGCAACCACTACCACCCCTGCCAATGCTGCGCACCAATGGTTCCCTTCGCCTCAACCAATTTTGGTAAGTGGCATGAACTTTTATGGCAGATTGGCCAATACTTTAGGTATAGCCAGTCAAAATATTACCGTTAATCTTTACAATGCTGGACCTGATTCTATGCCCATAGGCACTGCTTTACAAAGTGTTACCTTTTCTTTGGACACCAATATTGGTGCAGGATTTTTATCTGACTATAAAAGAAGAGTGCAATTTCCTACACCTATCGTAGTGAACAATGTACAAGGGTATGTTATCAGTGTAGAGAACAGCAGTTCAAATGCAATTCAATTAATATCAAATGAATTTTTAACTGCTCAAGATGGAGCAAATGACTGGTGTTCTTCTATTCGTTTTGGAACAGTCAATACCCGTTCTTATTGGGTAAATGTTGGAGTGGGCATTTTGTTCAATGCTGATTGGTTGTTTGAACCCGTAATTCAATACGCTTTAACTGCTGATTTTCAAACAACACCTTCGTGTTACACCCCAGGATCTCCCATAAGTTTTACCAATTATTCTTCTATCATCAATGTCAGTAAATTTTACAACCTAAGGTCGTTTTTCAAATCATTGGACAAAAGTTTTCATTGGAATTTAGGTAATGGTGTCAATGGTTTTGCTATTGATACAGCCACAACATACAATACCTCAGGACCCTATACAGTTACACTATCAGATACCATCAGTGGGTACTACATAGATTGCATAGATTCTAAAACAGCCAACGTAGAATCATTGCCCGCAACACCAACCCCTGGGGGTGGTGGAAATTACTGTTTGGGTTCTACTGTAACTTTAACTTGTAATGCCGTTGCTGGTGCAACCTATGTGTGGTCTGGGCCAAATGGCTTTAGCTCCGCTGATCAAAACCCAACAATTTCAAATTTTTCAATGTTGAATGCCGGCCAATACGATGTATACATAGTGGTGGGAGCATGTTCGAGTGCCGTTGCATCTGTTACTTTAGGTTATATAGACCCTCCAATTGCCATGAGTGATGGACCCATTTGCTATGGCCAAATGTTGAGTTTAAGCACCGGTACAATACCTGGTGCCAGTTATACTTGGACTGGACCAAACGGTTTCAACTCAAGTTCTCAAAACCCCATTCGTTTGAATTTTTCTAAAGCCGATACGGGTAATTATACCTTAAATGTAAGTTTAGCTGGTTGTAGTTTCTCCCCATCAAAAGTAAATGTTACTGGCAAAGACAATCCTATTAAACCAACTGTGAGTGGTGCCATTTCAATTTGCGAAGGCGGAAATATCAATTTAACTGCTACAGGCAATTACCCAAATGCCATTTATACCTGGACTGGACCAAACAATTTTAGTAGTAATCAGCAAAACCCTAGTATCAATGGAGCTGCCACAAACCAAGCTGGAACCTATAGTGTATATGTAAGCAACAACGGCTGTATTTCTCCATCTGAAAACGTATTGGTTCAAGTAAGTTCAATTCCTAGTACTCCAGCAATCACAAACAATGGCCCACTTTGTGTAGGTCAAACATTGAGCTTATCTACTGCCGCTGTAGCTGGTGCAATTTACAATTGGTCTGGACCAAATGGTTTCAGTTCAAGTGTTCAAAACCCAACCAAAACAAATGTATCTGCAACCGATGGCGGATTGTACTCATTGTATATTTCAATCAATAACTGTAATTCATCAACGCGCACATCAACTATCAGCATCAATGCTACAGCACCAGTTCCTACTTTGAGTAGTAACACACCTGTATGCAATGGTAAAACATTAACCCTTTCTGCCTCTACAATTACAGGTGCAACATACAGTTGGTCCGGGCCCAATGGTTTTAGCTCAACTGCCCAAAACCCTTCAATAGATACCATTTCAAAAGCAGCTGAAGGTATTTACTCTGTTACTGCTACTACAACCACTTGTGGTGTTTCTACTCCGGCTACTATCAACATCAGTGTATTGGCTTTGCCTAGTTTACCTGTTGCAAGCAATGCAGGGCCTGTATGTGAAGGAATTAGCAGTGGTTTAAGTGTGAACACGATAGCTGGTGTAACTTATGCTTGGTCTGGGCCTAATGGATTTTCTTCAAGTTCACAAAACCCTACTTTGAGCAATGTGAGCAAATCAATGGCAGGTGGATACACTGTAAATGTGAGTACTCAAGCATGTGGATTGATGGCAACTAGTAAAACCAACTTCATTGTAAAATCAACACCTAGCATTAGCCTAACTTCTACAAGCACAAGTTTATGTGAAGGAGATAGTTTTTTAGTGAAAGTAAATTCAAACAATGTTGGGCCTAATGTGGCATACAACTGGACTGGGCCAAATAACTTTTCAACTTCGGGTAACCAATTGTACATTCAAAATGTAAAATCGAGTGATGCTGGCAGTTTTCAAGTAATAGCAACAGATTCAGGATGTGCTTCTCAAAACCTCAGCAGTAGCTTGTTTGTAAAAGCAGTTCCTGCAACCCCAGTAATTACAGCTCCAGATGCTGTTTGCGAAGGCGAACGCATCGATTTAAGTACCAATACAATTGCGGGAGCAATGTATGCATGGTCTGGTCCAAATGGGTTTAGTAGCAACCTCAGAACCCCTTCTATTTTGAGTAGCACTGCAACCAATAGTGGAAGCTATGTAGTGCACACTACTTTAAATGGCTGTAAATCTGCAGATGAAAACAAAACCATTGTGGTAAATATCAAACCTGCAACCCCCGTATTAACGCACAACAATCCTGTTTGCGAAGGAGATTTGGTGAGCATTACTACTCCTTTTGTAAACAAAGCAACTTACAGTTGGGTAGGCCCCAATGCATTTGTATCAAGCAACCAAAACATTGACTTGAGCAATATTCAATTGAACCAAGCCGGACAATACGCCTGTGTTGTTAGCTTGTTAAATTGTGCAAGTGAACCAGCATCAACTACTTTACAAGTGAATGCTGCACCTAAAGCACCAAGTGTTTCTAGTTTCCCAATTAGTAAATTATGCAGTGGAGATAGTTTGCAATTGTATGCGGGCTATGTAGACCAAGCAATTTACAATTGGTCTGGCCCTGCAGGGTTCAGTTCAAATTTGCGCGTACCTACCATTAAAAATATTCACCAAGGTTATACTGGATCTTTCCAATTGAGTATTTTAAAAAATGGCTGTAATTCTCCTACGGTTGGTTTAGACATAACAGTCAACCCTACACCTACTACTTCAACTATTTCAGGCTTAACCAGTGTCATGAAACTCGATACAACCAGTTACAGCGTAGATGGATTTAGCAATTCATCATTTAATTGGAAATTAACCGGAGCATCTGTAATGGCAGGAGTTGGAACCCATCAAGTACAAGTAAAATGGCAAACAAAAGGAACTCAAAATATACAAGTAACAGAAGTTTCAAACCAAGGTTGTACTGGAACTCCACAAATACTTGATGTAGTAGTTGATGCTGCAGTTGGATTGTCAAACATGGAGAACAATACTAACCTGCAAGTATATCCTGTGCCCGTAAAAGAAAGTTTAAAGGTGATATTAAATGGCAACAATCGCATTCAGACTGTTAAATTTTACGCTTTAAATGGTGAATTGGTACTTGAATCTGATCAGGCTGAAATCAATACCCAGCAATTGTCAGCTGGAGTTTATATGATAGAAGTATTAGCTACCAATGGAAGTGTTTACCACAAAAAAGTGCTGAAGCAATAAATTATTGATTCACCCGTTTGAGTTTCACATTCCCCACAAACATACTAAAGTCAAGTAACAGATTTTGTTTGATGTGGAAGTCCATGTCTAACTCATCTGGTTGCTTGGCTGCAGTTAAAGGAGTCAACAACTCTATTTTTCTTTTGCCACAAGGATAACGGCTATCAAAGTCTCTGTCTAACTCCCCAATTACTACAAAATGAGATGCATTTTGCTTTACCCTTGTACTCATCAACTTAGCTTCTCCAATTTGTCCGCTTACTTTGTCGTTTTCAATGGTAATTTCACAAGCAATCGTTCCTAATTTTTGATTGAGTTCTTTGTCAAACAAATGGCCCTGTCCAACCCAATTGCCTTGAAGGGTGGCAAGTTGTGCATTTTTGTTTTGTCCGGATAACTCTTGTTTACAAGACCCCAAAATGAGCACCCAATTGAGTGCAATGAGCATTCCCCATTTAGCATTTTTATTTAACATTGGGTTTAAAGTTTGGTTTAAAATTAATTTTATTTGTACGAGTTTCAAGCCAATGAAGGTTAATTTGGCTTTTATACCTGATTGTTTGTATTTTTACCACAGATAGAAAAACAAATTTATGCTAACCAAAAGACACGATTTTATTCAATATTTCATCAATAAAAACACAGGAAAAAACTATTTAGAAATAGGTGTTGACCAAGGAAATGTTTTTTTCTCCATTCAGGTGAAAAATAAAATTGCCGTAGATCCAGAATTTAAATTCGACAATTTTAAAAAACTTACCCGTTATATAGCAAAGCCCAATCGCCCTGCATTGCTTTCTAACCTCAATGCAAAGTATTTTGAGATTACCAGCGACAGCTTTTTTGAAAACCATAAACCAACTGAAAAGTTTGACGTTTGCTTTATTGATGGCATGCATGAGTTTGATTACTCTACCCGTGATGCTGTCAATTGTTTGAACCATTTAACAGACAATGGTGTCATTATTTTACACGACTGTAACCCATTGAGCAAAGAAGAAGAAATTTCTTTTGCAGCATGGAAAGAAAGAGGATTTACTGGTGGCTGGAAAGGTGATGTTTGGAAAACCATTGTTTATTTAAAGGCATTTAGAAAAGACCTCAATGTATGTGTAGTAGACACAGACCAAGGTTTAGGAATTGTTACCAAGAGAAACCCCAATAATCCCGAAAAAGCATACCCTTTCAACTTCAAAGATGAAGCAGAAATTCGCAATTTAGATTATGCATTTTTTGAGCAAAACAGAGTTGCCTTGCTTGATTTAGTTGATGTAACTACCTACAACAAAAACTTATAAATTTTAGCCTGTTAAGGCAAACTGGCTTTGAACAAAGCATAGCGTTGTGCAAATAGTTCTTTATTGCCTCCACTTCCCAAACAACTCCAGGTGGCTTCAATGTTATTGACCCTGTTGTCTGGATTGGGGTGTGTGCTTAAAAATTCTGGTACACGTTGTGAACCGCCTATTTTTTGAAAGAAAAATTTTGCTCCTTGAGCATCATAAGGTGTACCCAATAAATACCTTACACTGTAATCATCGGCTTCCGTTTCATCAGTTCTACTAAATTTGAGCATCAATAAATTTTCTGCCAAAGTTGCCAACTGTTGGGTGGTTCCACTAGTAAAAATATCTATCAATGTTTGTAAACCATATTGTTTGAGCATTTGATTGGCACCATGCCTTCTGTCTGCATGGGCAATTTCATGACCCAATACCCCTGCCAATTGTGTTTCGTTATCGAGGTATTTGATTATACCAGTGTATACATAAATAAAGCCACCAGGAGTACAAAAAGCATTCAGCACGCTGTCATTTTTAATGATGCGAACACGCCAAGGAAATTCATTTCTGTAATACACTTTTCCTGAGTTTAAAATATTGTTACGAATGGCATACAAATAGCCATAGGCTGTGGCATATTTGGCTGAATCCAATACTTGATAGTTTTTAGGATCTGAATCAATTTGATTGGCCGTAGACAAACCCATTTGGTAATCTCTGCTCACATCCATTAATAATCCAACTGCTCCACCAGGGGCTTTGCCACCACAATTGTCGGTGAAACTTGCATCTTTTTCACTGCTACACCCCAAAACAAGTGTAGCAATAGCTAAACTAAATATGTATTTTTTTATTGTCATTTTCATTGCAAATCAACAGAATCATTTTAAAACTTTCAATAGAATGTGTTCAGAATCGGTTTGGAATTCCAACAGGTATACACCCGAAGGCAAAGCTTCTAAATTGGGTAATAATAATTGTTGGTTTCCACTCATTAATTCTGGGTTTAGTTCCAATACCTTTTTACCAGATAAATTCAACAATGCAATATTGGCTTTACCAGGGTAAGGCATAGAAAAAGAAAGCAATAATTGATTGGTAAATGGAACAGGTTTTGCTGCAAATGGAATGGAATTGCCCATTACCTTTTTTGATTGGGTATAGGTAGCCTTTCCATCTACATCTATTTGTTTAATGCGGTAATACAATTCATTGCTGGCTGTTTTTACAAAAGCATCATTGTCTGTAAATGAATAAGATTGCACTTGCATGCTATTAACTGCTCCATTTACAAATCCAATGGAATCATAGGCTTGATCATTTACACTTCTTTGTATTTCAAATCCCATATTGTTTATTTCCAATGCAGTTTTCCAAGACACCATTACATCATTTAAATTTCTCCATGCATCAACACTCAAAAATTTAACTGGTAAAGAATTGTAATTGATGTCTGAACCTACCCCAAATTGCCCAATTTGAGTCAAAGACTGTCTACCTAAAATGGGCATTGTATTTGAACCTGTGGTAGGCACATGTACTCCCAAAGATTGCCAACTAGCGTTTGAATCTGACCTATAAATAAGTACCAATTCAGCAGCATTTTGCACTCCATAAAAGCCATTGGCAGAAAGTTGTATATTGTAATCTATTAAAGACGGAAAACCTTGTTGGCTCATTTCCCAGTAACCATTAACCCCTACCAGATGTGCCCATTTAGATGCGCTTTGGTCAAACAATGGCAAGCCTAAATCTGAAGGTTTTTGCTGTATAAACTGAAACGTTACACTGCCATATGTTACTGGCAATTGATTCAATGTAAAAGTCAACTTTTTACTCAATCCAAATGTATCAATGAGTGGAAAAAGAAGGCTGGTATTGTTGCCATTCAACCACCTACAAAAATTACCCAATATGCCACCGTTTGAAGCACTTATTAAAGTGCCGTTGTAAGTAGTATCTGCACCCAATTTGAGCTGTATATTGTCTTTTAAAAATACCTTTGAATTATTGCCTAATTGAAGGGTATCAAAGACATTGATTACTGCTCCATGAGTACCATTGAATTGAACCTGTATGCCATCGGCAACAAACATAGACTTTACTTGTTCTGTTATTACCTGCTGAATGTTTGCTGTACTATTAAAAATCAACCTGTCTCCAAAACTAGGAACCACTCGTGATGGTAACCAGTTATTGGGCTGTGTATAATCGTTAGACAAAGTACCTGTCCAGGTATAAGTTCCTGCAACTGGATCATTTATAAAAACAGTATAGTCTTCTGTTTCTCCATAGCCGTATGCACCACATGGTGATGGTGTAGTAGATTGTTCAGCATATACTACCCTCATTCTTGTAGGGCCAGTAATGGCATAAATGGGCACCTTTATGTTTCCAGTAAAAAACAATCCTGCTGTATTGTTACTCGTATGCGAACCGCTTGTATAAACCAGTTCTCCAGCATCAGTAAATAAACCATTTTGGTTAAAATCTATAAAAACAGCTGCATTAGAGGTATTGGTTGCCGCACAAGAACCCAATAGCAATGAGAGTTGATAGATCTGTCCTTTTGTACAATTGGCAGCAGGTAACAAAGTATAATTATTATAGGCATTTAGTATAGACCCATAAGCTCCAATAGAACTACATGTTGTGCTGTTTGTTAGGTTTGACAATGTAACATTCCAAATTTCTTCGTCGGTGATGCTTTGGGCGTATGATTTACAATAAGCTTGTACTATTTTTCTGTTAAATACCCCAATTGAATTGTTATTGAATAGTTGACCTGCAATTGTCAATGACTGCAGGTTTGAACCTACCGAATCGCCCACAGTTGCATAATTGGCTATGTCATAGGTTAACCAAAAATAATTGGTATCATTTGCTAGATTGATATTGGCTATTAAGGAGTATACTCCCTGCGGATTCATCAGTTTTCCAATTAAATTTTGAGTCGAAAAAACAGCACTTTTACCTGTATAATACAATTGCGCATTTGTAATTAATGCGGCAGGGTTTGCACCCGAACCATTTGTATTGAAAGTAAATTCTGTGAGCGTTGTTGGAGCTCCTGTACTGCTCATAACCAAGCGAATATCCAACAATTGATTGTTAACCGAACCTTGCTCTACTTTGTAAAAATTAGTTTGAACTGCCTGCATATTCAACAAACTCATTGCTGCAGTTACTACCCTGTAATCTTGATTGGGCAATATTGGTGTTTGGGTGCTGCCATTAAACACATAATTGTTCACATTTGCAGCTAAACTATCGCCAATATTGGCCTGAGCAGAAACCGAATAAACTATCCAAAAATAATTGTTCCCAGCCAACAAAGATTGGGTACCAGCACAAACAAAATTTCCTATTGGGTTAAGTATGCTTGAGCCAAACTGAGTTGCTGTTGAGAAAACAGAATCAGCACCTGTATAATAAATTTTAGCTGCTGCAATGGCTAAATTATTTTTAGTACCTATAGTAGACAAATTGAATTGTGTAAGGTTTCGGTTGAGTTGTCCATTGGTACTGATTTTAACCCTAAGCATGACATTGTTTTGAGAACCTGCTGCAATAACAGCTGTATTGCGTGTGATGGTAGTACCTGAAATGCCCATGACAGGTGCATTGGAAACCAATGTAAAATAATTTCCCTTACTAGCCAATGGAGCAATTGGTCCATAAGGTGAAGCTGTAGTAGATGTAAACGTATAAATGGTGTTGGAAACAAAGCTTCCAGTGCTGTTAGAAGGCAATCCCCTTCTTCTCCAGGTGTTGCCAGCTGGACCAGTAGCTTGAGCCACATATACCTGATTAATATTACCAGATAAATTATCGCTATTGCCATAAGAATAATTCATGCCACGAAGTGTGAGGCTTGCTGTTATCGGCAAGTCGTTACCCGAATTCAAATCAATATGATAGGTTTTATCAGACATTAAAGAGGTTAAACCAGTATCTAAAGGACCACTGGTTTGCGATAAAATTTTAAAAGTCAGTTGCTGGTTATTCCAATTGGCACCCGGATTTAAAACCAATGTTTTTAAATGGTTGCTGCTCACCGTATTTTGTAAATAAGATGTACCCAATCCTAACGGAATATAAATACTGTTTGAATTGCTGTTGTTTCTTTCAAATTTAATGGGCCCAACTACGTAGGAACCTTGTGTTGTTGGAGGATTAGAGGTAGCCGGCTCAGCACCTATACTACCTGTACTCAAAGGGCCCAAAATCAATAAATTCGATGCTGTTGTAAAAACAATTCCCCTTTGACAAGCCAAAGAACCACCAAGTGTTGAACTGCCCACCCGAAGGTTTGAGCTGAGTTTCACGTGGTCCATGGTATTAATGGTTAAGCCACCATAAATAATAGATTCTGTACTGTTCAAAGAATCGCATTCATAGCCATTAAAAATAGTGTCTTTTCCGAGAATTGCAGCAGGCATATTGCCATTCACAGTACCCCCATACAATACATTTCTATTGACTGTTAATTTGGGCAATATGGGTCTATTTAAAAAAGAAGAACGGGCATTCTTTATAATGGTTACTGTTGTACCCAAAGCGCTTGAACCAATAGTCAAGAGTTGCGCTTGCAGTACAGGTCCTTCAATCAAATAAAAAGCATTGCTCACAGTTAATGGAGCCAATATATTTAATCCAGCAGCATTGAGTTGATAGATTCTTGGTATGTGTCCATTGCTATAGGTTCCTAAACCATTGATGATGGCTGAACTGCCCCCTGAAAACAACAAAGCAGTACTAGTAGATCCGCTCACATTGATACTGCCATTATTTGTGAGGCCTGCACCTATAAAAGTCCACCTCGAAACCAAATTACTAATTGTAGTATTAGAGGTATAGCTTCCATTTGAGCTGATGGTCATTTGATCAAATGTTTGCAAAACTTGTTCGCTTGATGAAGAATAAAAACGCAAGGTTCCATCAATGGTTAAGCGTTGGGTTCTTGCAATGTTTACATCTATTTCAACGGTGTGGTTAGCCGAAACAATTACATGTGAATTGGCATCAGGAACCACAGCTCCAGCCCATGTACTGGGATTGCTCCACAAGCCACTTTGAACTGATTGAATAGTAGTAGGTGTATATTCTAAAACACACAAACTATCTATAAATAAGTTGGCTGTTTGGTTGTAAGATGCATTCCTGTAAAAGGCAAATTTTGCTTGTGATACCCAATAATTAGAAGGGATTTTTAGGAAAATATTTGACCAATTAGTTGCTGCACTCATGGCCCCAGATCCACTGCGTGAGGTGGTAGGAATTGCGGCATTGGGTTGAACATGTGCAATTGGTTTCCAAGTTAAACCATTATCAGCCGAAGCCATTAATACCAGAGGGTATAAAGCGTTTGAAGCTTGCGCGCAAAAATAATTGAATTTCAAATAAGGCTCAACAGCTGCAGTTAAGTTAATAGCTGGGGTTTCAATCCTTCTCGACATGGTATTTGCTTGAGGACCAAATGCAAAATCTTCCAACCACAAAACACCGTTTCCAATAGTTGTTAAGGGGGCAACGCCTTGATTTGAGCCTTTTAACCAAGTAGATTGTGGACTGTTATTTTGTTCCCAATTTTTAGGCCCATCAATACCATTGGGTGTTGCCAATCCATCACCCAATAAATTATTGGCAGTTTGTGTCCACCCAATTGGTGCATTGGTGCTAATCTGAAAAGCTTGATCAAAATTTTCGGAAAAATAGATTTGAGCATTTGCAGAAAACGCACAAAAAACCATGCAACAAAAGACAACTGATATTTGTATAGGTTTGAACATTTGGTAGACTAAAATACTTGCTATAAAGGTAACAAATTTGCCAAACATTCATTGTTTAAAAATACAAAAGGAGGCATCTCGCCTCCTTTTGATGATACAATATGTATCTAAAATTAGTTGCTCAACACTTTGTGATAGCTTTTGGCACCATTGAAATTCAATTCCAATAAATACACTCCTGCGTTTAATTTTCCTGTTTGAATGCTATTGTTGGCATCTACATCCCCTTTGAAAATCAATTTGCCAGAATAATCAAATAACAAAGCATGTGTACCAAATGGCGCACCATTTAATGTAATTTGTGATTCTTGAACTGGGTTCGGGTAAACTTGAACTTGACTCAATGCATTTTGTTCTTTCAAACCCACCGAAGAAGTTGGAATCCATGTCATGTTTACAAAATTGATTGAATTTGCCCATTCAGGATGGTCAATAAAAGGGTTTCTATTTTTTTGAATTGAATAAACATATTCATGTCTGGCAATTTCGTGTTCACTAGGTGGATCTTGTCTGTGCCATTTCATCAAAACTGCTGTGTCTTGGCTAAATGCACCAATACCCATTCCCCAGTTTTTACTATCTACCCCATTGTAACAAGTTGCCATGTAAAACAATGCCCTGGCTACATCACCTTTGTGTTCATCCTTAGGCTCCCAAACTTTAATTCCATTGGCATTGGTTCCTAATTTACCAAAACCAGATGGAGAAGTAGATTGTACAGTTACAACTTCACCAAATGAAGAGTTAGAGCGCACAGCATTTGCGTTGAGTTGGTCTGCAGGAAACAAATGGTGTTGGTCGTTGTATTCAGGAAGTTCTTTGTTGTTGCTTCCATTAGGCCAATTTGCATTGCCTATATTGCTCGGCATCCAACTTTGAGCATAGGTATGTTCTCTGGTTAAATTACCATTTGAAGCGGAACTTGCCCATACAAATGGTTCAGTATAAACATAAGGCAAATGAGTGTACACACAATAAACTACTTTTCTACCAGCAGTAGTGTCCTTGGCCAACCAATTATTTACCAAAGAACTAGAAAAATTGCTGTAGTAAATGGTATCGTGTGTGTTAATTTTAGCCGATAAATCTGTTAGAAAAGTTGATTTGGTTGGGTCAATTCCGGTATAGTAATTTCCTGAGTTAGCACCTGTTGTATTGACACTGTTAGCAAGCGAATTGGCTGTGTAATTTTCAAAACCTGTTGGACCATTGAAAGGAAATACGGCATAATGATAAGTAGAATTGGCCAATACATAAGATGGTTTAAAAGTGGTATCAGTTCCTACCATTGCTACTTGTGCATCGCCTATGATATCTCCTCTTTGGTAGGTTTGCCCATCTATAGGTGCTGCTGTAATTGCTGAACCTAATTTTTTCAGCACCAAATATTTTTCAGATGCAGCAGATGCTGAATAATTCACATTGAAACTGTATGCTTTTACATTGGTAAAATTCAAAGAACTGGCTTGAGCTGTTGGTTCTGATGCAAAATCACCTCCAATACCGTATAAGTAAACTAAAAACTGTGGTTTATCTGGATCATTAGAATTGATGGTTATAGATGCCTTTCTAGTACCCGTTAAATTGGTGCTGAAATTAACAATAAAAGTAGCAGAACTATTTGCTGGTACTGCTAATGGTGCACCTGTAATTGTATAATCTGCAAGTGCATCACCACCTGTGGTAACTCCATTTACAAACAAAGTATCTGCAGTGCCCTTGTTTTCAACGGTAAAAGTGGTTGCGGCAGATTTGCCTATAACAAATGTACTGAAATTGACAATGTCACTTGAACCTTGTTTGATATTCATTTTAGGTGCTGGAGTAGCAGGAGCACTGGCCAATGTAATATTGTCTAATGAAATATTTGAACCGGATACTTTCTGTGAATAATAAAAGCGCACATAACGTGTATTTGCGGCAGGTGTATCAATAAAATTTGTAAAACTTGTGGCAGTTAAATTTGCTTGAGTAAACACATGTAAATCAGACCAAGTAGTACCATCTGCAGATTGTTGAACAGTAAATGTGCCTGAGAAAGGTGGATTTGGTGAAATGGCTGTTCCTTTGATATAATAACTCAAAGCTCCGGGCTTGTCGGTAAACCATATTTTCACGTATTCACCAGTTGCATCCAGTTTACAAGCAGCATTCCCGTCCTGACCTGAAGAGTAGGTAAATGGTGTATTACCTGAAGCATTGATGTCTAATTTAGTTGACCAACCTGTAGGACCATTAGATTCAGGACCGGTTGGGCTAGGTGATGCAGCACCAGTTGGAGCAGGATTTGCAAAACTCCACGATGTTGGCAAAGTGGTTTGGGCTTTGGCCATTAAAAAACCGAGACCCAAAAAAGTAAAAATAATTTTTTTCATGTATTCAATTTTTTTTGCTTTTACAGCTGTAAAAAGCAATGCAAAATAATGATTTTAAAAACAATCCGACAGCAAAACTGTCTATTAATGTGTTTTTAATAAAATAAGCGTATATTCATCACGTTGAAAGCTACCAAACTTGCAGCATTAACAAATGGAAAATATCAAATACAGTATAGAAAAAAGCGCTTTTGGAGTATGTAGCTACATCGGTGAAAAGTTTGGTATATCCAGCAATCGGATTCGGCTGTACTTTATATATGCATCTTGCTTAACCATTGGATCTCCATTGATTGTATACTTGGTAATGGCCTTCTGGATCAATTTAAAAAAATACATCAAACAAGAAAGAACCATCTTAAATTCTTAAAAGCTCTTGATTAGCCCTAAACTGATTTTTATTTTACTGTCTTTTTACATTATAAGCGCTTTCAGTTGGTGGACCTATGCCCATTGTAGATCGGCAAAACTGATCTATGAACTTGAAAAAGAAAACATTGAAACAATGTGCTACAAAGCAAGCATAGATGTTGAATTGGCCAAACAGCAAGAATTGTATGAAGACAGTATAGGCATGAAAAAATATTTCATACTTCATTTTCCAAAGCTAGAATTGGTTTTTTTGCCAAATGCTGACCCTATATCTAATTTCATGATTAGGCCTTTAGAGAGCTCTTACCTTTCTCTTGAAACTGCCTACAAACGCAAACTTTGGATGTACATTTTAGAGGGGCTTGCCATTATGGCGATTATTTTCTGGGGCCTTTACAGAATATATGCAACCTTTAAAAAAGACCTTGCGCTCAAGCGTAATCAAACCAATTTTTTACTTTCTGTAACACATGAGCTCAAAACACCTTTAACAGCAATAAAACTGTATTTAGAAACACTTCAAAAAAGAAAGTTAGAACAAACACAAATAGAAACCATCATCCAAAATTCACTTGCTGAAAACGAAAGACTGAATTTATTAGTTGAAAACCTGTTATTGTCTGCAAGGCTTGACAGCACGCAGTTTCATTTGAATTTAGAAGAAGTGAATTTGAGCAAATTGGTAGAAAAGTCGGTATTGTTTTTTGTCACACCAAGAAATTTAAAAGAACGCGTTCAATTGACTGTTCAACCCGAAATTTTTGTGTACGCCGATAGCTCAGCAGTAGATACCATTTTAACCAATTTACTCTCAAATGCAGTTAAATATGCTCCCGACAATTCTGCAATTCAGGTTGTACTGACAAAACATGAAAAACAGGTGGAGATGTCAGTGATTGATAAAGGACCTGGTATTAGTGAATCTGCTAAAAAAGAATTGTTCAATAAGTTTTTTAGAATTGGGGACGAAAATACCCGTAAAACAAATGGTACAGGTTTGGGGTTATATATAGTGAAAAATTTGGCTATCAAATTAGGAGCAGATGTGGTTGTGGAAAATGGTTTAGATGGCGGAAGTATTTTCAAAATAAGATTTAAAACCCATGAGTGATAGAATATTATTGGTAGAAGATGAGTTGCATCTACAACATGCACTCAAACTGAACCTAGAATTGGAGTCTTATGACGTTTTTGTTTGCCGAACAGGTACTGAAAGTATCAAAGCATTTAGAGAGCAGAAGTTTGACTTAGTTATTCTAGATATTATGTTACCCGAAATGGACGGACTAATGGTTTGTGAAAATTTGCGTTTGTACGATGCCCATATTCCCATCTTGTTTTTATCGGCCAAAAATACCGCAGAAGACAGAATAAACGGTCTCAGAAAAGGAGCAGATGATTATTTGACAAAACCTTTTGAATTGGAAGAATTAATTTTGAGGGTTCAAAAACTATTGCAAAAAAGCAAACAAATAAAAATCAAAAGCGAAAGCAGTATTCCAAAACTTTTTCATTTTGGTAACAACTGGATCAACTTTGAAAGCCATGAGGCAAAAGGAGTAAATGGGGTATTTGAGTTAACTAAAAAAGAAATTTTACTCATGCGTTTGCTCATAGAAAATAAAAACCAAGTGGTAAGCAGAGAGCGCATTCTTAAAGTAGTTTGGGATTATACGGTTATCCCTAATACCCGAACCATTGATAATTTTGTTTTGGCACTGAGAAAATACTTTGAAGAAGATCCAAAACAACCTAATTACATTCACTCCGCAAGGGGAATTGGATACAAATTTGTATTGATTACCGAAGAATCCGATTAATTTTTATTAAAACCTGACTATTTTTAAACGCGGTTGTATCTGTTGAGCCTATAAATCCTTATTTTTGTTTGAACACCATCGATGCTAAAACAAGGATTACAACAGAGTCAGCTACAAAAGCTATCGCCACAGCAGATACAATTTATCAAGCTGTTGCAGCTCAATAGTGTCGATATTATTCAACGCATAGACCAAGAACTCATAGAAAACCCAGCTTTGTTGAGGGCCTCAGACGAAGATGCAGCTCCTGCTGATAAAGAAACAGAAACCAATACTGAAGAAGTTTCTTCGGAAGATTTATCTGTAGAAGATTTTATTGCCAATGAAACATTTGATGTAAAAGAATATGTCAATGATGAATACGATCCCGAAGGTTTTCATTTGAGTGATGAAGGAGATGAAGAACGCAAAGAAAGGCCTATTGTAGAATCGCATTCTTTTCACGAAGAACTCCAAGACCAGTTCAATAGCATTGCAGAATCAGATAAGGAACTGGCAATTGGTACACAACTAATTGGCACTTTAGATGATGATGGTTATTTAAGAAGACCACTAGAAGCCATTGTAAACGACTTGGCCTTTTCCATCAACATTGAAACCAATCTGGAGGAGATGAGGCGCGTACTTCATAAAATTCAAAAACTGGATCCCCCCGGAATTGGTGCTACATCATTACAAGAATGTTTGTTAATTCAACTTTACCGAAAAGACCAAAACAATTTATTGGTTATCAATGCCATTAAAATTCTTGATCAGCATTTTGAAGATTTTACCAAAAAGCATTACGAAAAACTAACCAAAACACTCAAAATAACGGAAGCAGAATTAAAAGAAATCATCCTTTTAATTACAAAACTCAATCCAAAACCTGGAGAAGCAATTGACAATACAGCCACCCAGTACATCACACCTGATTTTGTATTGATTGAACAAGATGGCAAATATTTGATTCAGCTCAATTCCAGAAATGCCCCCGATTTAAGAATCAGCAGGTCTTATATGGAAACCCTAAAGGGGTATGAAGAAAGCAAGAGCCCAAGTCGTGAGCAAAAAGAAACCGTTCAATTTATCAAACAAAAATTGGACAGTGCCAAATGGTTCATAGATAGTATCAAACAAAGACACAATACTTTGTTACTGACTATGAATGCCATTTTAAATTACCAATTAGGCTATTTCGAAGAAGGTGATGAAACCAAACTCAAGCCTATGATTCTAAAGGACATAGCTGAAGAAACCAATTTAGATATTTCAACCATTAGTAGAGTAGCAAACTCTAAATACATTCAAACTGATTTTGGAGTAATTCCACTTAAATTCTTCTTTAGTGAAGGCATTGCCACCGAAGATGGAGAAGAAGTGAGTAGCAGAGAAGTTAAAAAGATTTTGAAAGATGCCATTGAGGCAGAAGAAAAATCAAAACCACTTCCAGACGAAAAGCTAATGGAAATTCTAAAAGACAAAGGTTATCATATTGCCCGCCGAACTGTTGCCAAATACAGAGAACAAATGAACATTCCTGTTGCTAGGCTTAGAAAAGAAATTTAACAATTCCTATTGAACAGAACTTTGAGTTAAAGAACACCTTGTCCAAACTGCTCTTTACCAGCAAAATAGATATTATCGAAAGGAGTATCTATGCCTGGGAACAAATCTATTTGATACATGCGTTTGATTTCTAAAACCGCAACTACCAATAAAACAAATACTGCAACTACATATAAGTATTTGGCAAAATCAACCAATTCCTTTTTACCTTTTTCAATTTCGTAACCAATGCGTTCCTTTAAAGTATTTTCTTGGTTTTGAATTTGGTGAGCGTTGTTTAAAATGAGGGTTTTCATAAAACTTCTATTTAAATGGTTGTACAATCGAATTGCCAATTCAAATGTACTATTTAAACGGAGGTTTTTACTATTTAAATGGTTGCCTTGCCTTAATGTGCTCAGTTTGAGTAGAATAAAATTTATTTATTATACACTTATACTTATTTATTTGGTGGTTTTTTGTGTTTTAGTGGTTTTTTGTGTTGCGTTTTTAAAGAAATGTGTAGTTTATACTGGTGTTTATTTTATTTAATTGGTGAAACTTCTTCCATTAATGTACGAAATGCCAATAATTTATTCCCATATTTATCGAGTGTTTTTTGCTGCAATGCTGGCGCAAACTGTTCTTGGTAGCTAAAATAATCTTGCATGTTTTTGGCAAGGTATTGAACGGCATATGTTTCACCGGTTTCATCAGCCTGACGGGTCAAGAGTCTGAGTATTTTTGCAGATTGAAACATTCCTGTAGCCAATACTTCAGGAATATGGGTTTGCTGCATCCATGTCAACCATTCGCTGTGAATGCTGTCATCGACATTTAAGGTTACGTTGTAAATGATCATTTTGTTGGTTCTTTTTGGTTAAATAATTGGTCGCCCCTCAATAGCCTATAGCGCTTTCTTGCTTCATTGCTGTATACACTACCTGGGTATTGCTTGATTAACAATTCATATAAGGGCATAGCGCTCTGAGGTTTGTTTAATTTATAGTCAAATAATTGCGCAGCTTTAATTACTGCTTGGTCTGCTAAAATATCGGTAGCGTACAAAGTATATACTTTTTCAAATTGCTGAGCAGCTAGTTCATACAAGCGCATTGCCGCTGCAATTTCACCACGTTTGTAAAACATATCATCAAACAACACATTTTTAGGAAATGCGCGTTCAATACTATCTAGAAGCGCAAGAGCTTCTAGAAAATGTTGTTGAGTAGCCAGTAAATCAGCCCTAGCAAATAATTTCAGGGCATCTTGATTGCTGTCTATTGTATTTTCTTGAATTAACAGTGACAATTCCATGGCATTGTTTGCAATTAACTGGGTCGTGGCTGTTTTTAAAACATCTAATTGAGCTTTTGCCCAATCAAATTCACCCAAAAAATAACTCAATTTAGCAGACCTAAATTTGGCTTCCTGTCCTAAGGGCTCTTCCATAAAATCCTTATCTACTTGTCCATACAACAACACCGACTCCCATACCTCCCCAGTTACTGTATATACATCAGCCAAAGCCAATTTGCAAGTAGCTGCAAAAGTGCGGTCGGTTGTTAACTGAATAGCTTTAGAAAAATTGAGGATGGCCGCTTGGTTGTTGTGTAAATAATTGAATTGTAAACTTGCCAAGCTGAACCTTGTTTTGGCATCATCGCCTTCTTTGGCTAATAAATTGTTGTATTCTGTTTCTACCAATAACAAATCAGCTTGGGTGTAATTGCCAGATAGCAATTTTTGTGTTCTGGCACTCAACAATTCTTGTTTGGCATAATAATAAAACGGAGAAGCGGCGCCCAAACTACACACATCACTGTATATAATTATGGCATCATCAAATTTGTTATTAGAAAATGCCAACAAACCCAATTCCAATGTTCTTCTGCCATTTAAACCCTGCTTTTTATCTATTTTTTTAGTAAAGATCAATGCAGAAGCATAATCTGCTCTTTGAACATAAAACCAAATGAGCATGTCTTGTAAGGAATTTTCGTCCGGAAACAATTTGTATTGTTTGAGTAGGGCTGTTTTGCAATTGTCAAAGTCTTGGTTGTTTTGAAGCAAATGCTGTAGTAAACCCTGTATTTCTTCCATCTTGGTTGGGTCTAAACTCAATAGTTTAACCCACTCTTCTATGGCAGCTTTGCGGTTATCCAAATCAGTATACAAGGCGGCTAAATCTGAACAAAACAATTGATCGTTTTGCAACAATTCTCTGCCTCTTAAATACGTTTGAATTGCTTCTCTTAAAAAACCTCTTTTGGTAAAAGCCATAGATAAATCATTGACTGATTGCTCATTGGCATTTAACTGTTTGATGAGCATTGAAGATACCTCTGTGGCATTTGTTTTATTGCCAAAATAAAAAGAGATATAAGCTTGGTCTACAGCATAAACAGCCACTCTTGGAAATTTTTTATTTTGTTTCTTTACCAATTTTATTGCAGCACTTTCTTGTTTGAGTTCAAGATATGCCTTTAACAAATTGTCGTAATAATACATTGAATTGGGTGTCTTGTTGGCTAATTTTTCGTACAAATCTGCCGCTTTAGCCCATTCTCCATTTTGGGCAAATTGATTGGCCAATTGTTCATCCTGTTGTTGTCCATGCAGCAATTGAGAACAGAAAATAAAAATGGCAATGAAAATAGTTATACCCTTATGAAACATCCTGCTAAATTAAGCGCTGAAATGCAAAATGTGTAAAATAGAATTCAATTGGATTCAATTATTTTTGTTTATTGCATAAAAAACTTTGAGCACCATAAAAAAACTTGCAGGTCAAACAGCCATTTACGGCTTGAGCACCATTGTTGGGCGCTTTTTAAATTATTTGCTGGTTCCCATTCAGACAAGGGTATTTAATCTGGTACAATTTGGTACAATTACAGGTTTGTATGCGTATATCACTTTTTTAAATGTACTGCTCACCCATGGCATGGAAACAACCTTTTTTAGGTTTGCAGAAAAACACAATCATGAACAAAGCATTTATTCTACAGCTATGCGTTCAGTATTGTTCTTTAGTTTGTTGTTTGGATGCTGTACGTTTTTGTTTGCCAGCCAAATTGCAGAACTCATACACATGGGGGCTACCGCTTACTATATTAAAATAGTAGCCGTTATTATTGCCTTAGATGCCATTTGCGCGGTTCCATTTGCTTTGCTCCGAAAAGAAAACAAAGCACTGCGTTTTGCACTGATTAAAAACGCAGGAATTGCAGTGACCATATTCTTAAATGTCTACTTCTTGTTAATAGGCCCTTATTGGATCCAAGAAAATCAGAGGCTATTGCCATTTATTAGCAATGATATTGACCCCTCTGTTATATTGATTGCTAATTTATGTGGCAGCCTTTTAACTTTTGTTTTATTGATACCCGAAATCATTGCTATTCGCTTTAAAAGAAACAGGGCACTGTATCAAGAAATGTTAGAATATGCCATTCCAATCATGTTTATCGGATTTGCTGGAATGATCAATGAAACCCTCGACAGAATTATGCTGGTTCAATTGATTCCAGACCAATCAACAGCATTACGTATGAATGGTATATATGGCGCCAATTACAAGTTATCTATTGTTATGACCTTATTTATTCAAGCCTTTAAATACGCAGCAGAGCCTTTCTTTTTTAAACATGGAAAAAACAGCAGCAAAACCCAGATATATGCCGACGTAATGCAGGTGTTTATTCTGGTTTGTTTGTCTATTTTTTTAATGGTGATGTTGAATATGCGCTTATTTGAGCAGTTTATGGGAACTGAATTCAGGGAAGGACTAATCATTGTACCCATATTGTTGTGGGCAAATATTTTCTTAGGCATTTATTACAATTTAAGTATTTGGTATAAACTAACAGACCAAACCAGCAAAGGGGCATACATAGCTATTGCGGGTGCAATCATTACCGTAATTCTCAATTATATGCTAATCCCAATTTTAGGTTATTACGGCGCAGCCCTTTCAACCTCAATTTGTTATGGAACCATGATGGTATTGGGATATGCCATGGGACAGAAATATTACCCAATTCCTTATAAAGTGGCCAGTTTCTTTGGCTATTCAATTTTGGCATTATTGCTATATGGCATTGGCTATTACCTTCAAAGCAGTCTCACTCAAAACCATACCTATTATCTGGTTGGAAATGGTCTTTTGGTATTATTTATATTGATTGCAGTTGTCATAGAAAAATCAAAAACTCGTTTGCATGCAGCAGATTAAAATTAAATCCCTTACAAATAATCCATTGCCTTCATACCAAACTGTTCATGCAGCAGGTATGGACCTTATGGCCAATTTAAAAACGCCTATTCTATTGAAACCAGGCCAAAGAAAATTGGTGGAAACAGGCATTTCAATTGCATTACCTGTAGGATATGAAGCCCAAATAAGATCTAGAAGTGGGATCGCATATAAAAATGGGGTTTGTGTATTAAATAGCCCTGGAACCATTGATGCCGATTACAGGGGTGAAATTAAGGTATTATTGATCAATCATGGACAAGAAGACTTTACCATAGAACATGGAGACCGAATTGCGCAAATGGTGATAGCCAAACATGAAAGCATTTCTTGGGAAGCAGTAAATGAATTAGACTTGACTGAGAGAGGGAACGGGGGATACGGGAGCACGGGAGTAAAAAACTCCGATTAAAAAGATTCAAAACTAAATTGTAATTTTCGAAACTAATTATTGCGCATAAAATGAAAATCATTGTACCAATGGCCGGAATGGGAAAAAGAATGAGGCCACATACCTTGACCGTTCCTAAACCACTTATACCTGTTGCAGGAAAACCAATCGTTCAAAAAATAATTGAAGACCTTGCAAAAGTATGTGGAAACGATATTGAAGAAGTGGCGTACATCATTGGCCCCACTTTTGGACAAGAAGTTGAAGAAAAATTGATTTCAGTAGCCAACAGTGTGGGCGCAGCTGGTAAAATATATTACCAACACGAACCACTTGGCACAGCTCATGCCATCATGTGCGCAAAAGAAAGTTTAGACGGAAATGTATTGGTTGTTTTTGCTGATACTTTGTTCAAAGCTGATTTTACCCTAGACAGAAGCCAAGAAGGAATTATTTGGGTACAAAAAGTTGAAGACCCAAAACCTTTTGGTGTAATCAAAGTAAATGAACACAATACCATTACCGATTTTGTAGAAAAACCTGAAACATTTGTTTCTGACTTAGCCATCATTGGTATTTATTATTTTAGAGATGGTGCTTATTTAAGAAGTGAACTGCAATATTTACTCGACAACGATGTCCGTGAAAAAGGAGAATACCAGCTCACAAACGGACTAGAGAACATGAAGAAAAAAGGAACCAAATTTGTTCCTGGGCAGGTAACTGAATGGTTAGACTGTGGCAATAAAAACGCTACTGTGTATACCAATTCTAGAATATTAAGCTTTATGTCTGCTGATGGCGAAAAAATGATGGGAACAAACGTTCAACAATTGAATTCTGTTGTAATTCAGCCATCTTATATTGGAAACAATGTTCAGCTTAAAAATGCAGTAATAGGACCAAATGTGAGTATTGGAGATGGTTGTATTATAGAAAACACTATCCTTTCAGACAGTATCGTTCAAATCAACACCCAAATTAAAGATGCAGTGATTAAAAATGCAATGATTGGCAGTCATGTGGTATACAAAGGACAAGCCAAAGATTTGAGCATAGGCGATTACAGTACAGAGGGTTAAACTCAACACAATTTGAAAACACGCATACTCATTGCAACAATTTGCTTTCTGGTTTATGGAACCTGTTTTGCACAAGACATTCCAGAACAAACCAGACAAAATTTCGATACCCATTTCTTCAATGGCATGAAGGAAAAGATGCAAGGAAATACCAAGGAAGCAGTTAATGAATTTAAAAAAGCCTTGCATATTATACCTACACAAGCAAACGCCAATTTTCAATTGAGCACCGTGCTGTTTGCAGAAAGAAAAGGAACAGAGGCAGAAATTTATGCAGAAAAAGCATACCAGCTAGAAAAGACCAATGATTGGTATGCACAAAATTTATTAGATATTTATAAATACAATAGAAATTATGCAGCGGCAGAATTGTTTCTAGCTGATAGGTACAAAACGAGCAAGAATCCTGATTTTTTGTATGAACTTTCTTTTATTCAATTGCAAAACAATGCCCCAAAGAAAGCCATTAAAAGTTTAAATCAACTCGAAAAAAAAGTTGGCGTTAGCGAAGACATCACCAAGCAAAAAGAACAAATTTATTTGCAGTTAAACAAGCTTCCAGCTGCCATTCGTGAGTTGGAAAAGCTCATTGCAAAGTTTCCACAAAATCAACAATACAGGGGTGCTTTGGCCGATTTATACCTCTCCAATGGCAAAGAAAAAGAAGCAATATCAATCTACAATTCAATTTTAAAAGTTGAACCCCAAAATAGCTATGCTGCTTTTGCATTGAGCGATTATTATAAATTAAAAAATGAAAAAGATTCTTGTTTTCATTACCTAAAAAAAGGCTTAGAAGGGAATGGAAACATCAAGTCTAAGTTGAGTGCATTTACCAGTATCATTCCAAGTAACTTTTTTGGAGAAAAACAAAATACCTTTTGTGATTTTCTTGCAGATGTATTGATCCAAACAAATCCTGAAAATGCTGGGCCCTATCTAATCAAAGGCGACTTACAACTCGAAAGTAGAAAGCCTGATAAAGCGCGCGAATTTTACCTAAAAGCCTCCGAACAAAATGATGGAGGATTAATTGCATGGGAACAAATTTTACAATGCGACCAATTGATGGCCGATTACAAATTGATTTTGGAAGATGCCAAAAAAACCAATGAATTGTTTCCAACTTATGCGTTGGGCTATTACCATAGTGCATTTGCATCTATACAACTAAAAGCATACAACGACGCTATAACTGTTATTCAAATGGGTATTGAATTTGCCGAAGAAAGCAATTTAAGATCACAAATGTATGCCATGATGGGCGATGCGGCAAACTATGCAAAAAGATATGGTTTATCTGATTCGGCTTATACCTATTCATTAGAAACTGACCCATCTAATGCATACGCACTCAATAACTATGCTTACTATTTGTCTTTGAGAGAAGAAAATTTAGACTTGGCAGATAGCTTAAGCAAGCGCTCTATGATTTTAGATCCGGAGAACGCCTCGTATGCCGATACATATGGCTGGATTCTTTATCAGAAAAAAGAATACGAATCAGCTTTAGTTTACATAGAAAAGTCTTTAGAAAAAGCCCCAAACAATGCGGAAGTAAATGAACATTTAGGAGATGTTTTGTTTAAGTTGGGAAAAACTCAAGAAGCAAAAAATGCATGGAAAAAAGCTAAAGACTTGGGTGCTGACAGTGTAGAGCTATTAAAGAAACTAAAGCAATGAAGGCCTATCAAAAGCTGTTAATGCCAATTTGTTTTTTCTGCTTTTTTATTGCCTTCTCGTGCAAAACAAAAAAAGTAGTACAAGAACCAAAATTGGTTCCTGTACTTCAAAAACAAGAGGTCAAAACCAAGAACTACGAATCAGAAATCAAACAAATCAATACAAATGCCAATCAAACAAATTGGTATTGTAGCAAAGCAGCTGTAAAATACGATGATGGAAAACAAACTATAGGCCTAGACTTAGAGATACAAATCGAAAAAAACAAAGAAACCTGGATCAATGTAAAAGCAATGGGCTTTATCAATGTGGCTAGAATTGTTTTCCAAACTGATTCAATGCGCATTTTGGATTATATCAATAGAACTTATACCAGCGCCTCTTACAACTACCTCGGCAATTTTACAAGCCTTCCATTGGGGTATTCACAAATTGAAAATTTGTTATTAGGGAATGTGCTTTATCCACTAGATATTCAGTCGACCACAGTTCAAAAAAACAACAACGGCTTGCTTGTTTTTAACCAGTTTTCTGGGTTCAAACAACATGTCAATTTGAACAATTTATTCAAAGTCATTCAAACCCATATTCAAGACAGTGTTCAAAAACAAAGTCTCAATATAGGTTACAGCCAATTTGTTACTGAAAACAAAAATCAATTTCCAGAAAAAATAGCTATCCAATTAAAAAGTGACAAACAGCTCAACATAGAGATGGTTATGAATAACCTTTCTTTCAATAAAAAAAGAGATTGGCAATTGTCTGTTCCCAAAAACTATAAAGTAAATGTGTTTTAAGTTAGTCAATCACTTGCATTCGCTCAGATCCATTGGCACTAAACAGCTATTGGTTTTAATTGCTTTTTGCTTTTTATACAGCAATGTTTTGGGTCAGAAAGTAAGCCAGAAAAGAAAAGAATTAGAAGCCAAGAGAAAAGAACTTCAACTGAAAATTGAAGAAAACAAAAAACGGTTGGCCGAAACCAAAAAAGAAGAAAGCAATTCACTGAAACAATTAAATGTACTGGGTGTTCAAATTAAAACCAGAGAACAAATGATAGACCATATTGGTCAAGAAACATTTGAACTGTCCATTGAAATAGAGGGCCAAAAAAGAGCTGTTTTAACTCTAGAAAACGACCTCGTGCAACTCAAAGAAGATTATGCCAAAAACATTTTAGCTGCTTATAAAAAAAGGAATTTCAACGACCAGCTCATGTTTGTTTTTGATTCAAAAAACTTTTTTCAGGCTTTTAGAAGAATCAAATACCTTAACCAGTATGGAAGGTATAGGGTTGAACAATCAAAGTTGATTTTAAAAACACAAAAATCAATCATAGAAGCCATCAATGAAATGATTGCCATCAAAAACCAAAAAATGAACTTGATGGGATTAAAAGAAACCGAGAAAAAGGAACTGGAAATTGACAAAAAAGAAGAGACCAATTTATTAGAAAAATTACAGCTACAGGTAAGCAATATCAAGGGTCAGATTATTCGCCAAGAACGCATGTCTAACTTGCTAAACAAGGCTATTGGAGAACTCATTCAAAAAGAAATTGCCGAAGCCCGAAGGGCTGAAGAAGCCAAACGAAAAGCTGAAGAAGCCAAGCGCTTGGCAAATGCCAAAAAATCAAATACCAAACCAGAACCTCAAAAACAAACCACTACAAATTCATATTTATCAACCTCAGGTTTAGCCTTGAGTAAAAACTTTGAAGACAACAAAGGTAAATTACCTTGGCCTGTTGATGCTGGTACTATTGCTTCTAGGTTTGGAACAAGAGAACACCCCGAACTCAAAGGAGTAATGGTTAAAAACAATGGAATAGATATACGCACGCCAATAGGCGCCGATGTAAAGTGTGTATTTAAAGGTGAGGTGGTTCGCTGTTTTACCATTCCTGGCCTAGACAATGTGGTACTGGTAAACCATGGTGAATATTATTCTGTATACGCCCGCTTAGAAAATATCAAAGTAAAAAAAGGCCAACAATTAGATGCTTTAGAAAGCATCGGAACTTTGTCGCAAAACGAATCTGAAAACCATTCCTTGCTGCATTTTGAAATCTATAAGCAAACCAATTTGCAAGACCCAAGCAAGTGGTTGCGCTAATTTTTAAGGATTTTTTAGGTGAACATGCAACCTAAAATTCCTATATTTGGTCTACTAACAAAAATTGAAAACATGAAAAAAATTTACGCTATAGGTTTGGTTTTGGCTTTTGGTTTCATTGGAATGGACAGTCTTCAATCATATCCTTACGGGGCTCCCGCAGGTTATGCCGGCGGGCCTGCTGAGTCTGGAATAACCTGCGCCAATCCTTCTTGTCATGGAGGAACAGCTAGTGTTGCTACAACCAATATCATTACTTCAGACATTCCAGCCGAAGGTTATACAGCTGGTAACAATTATACCATAACTGTTTCAGTTAATAACGGTGGAAAAAAGGGATTTGAGGTAAGTCCTCAAACTGCTGATGGTACTTTAGCTGGTACTCTTACTGCTGGTACTGGAAATACCCTAGTAAACGGAAAGTATGTTACACATACTGCGGCCAAATCAACAACCCCAGCTGTATGGACATTCACTTGGAAAGCGCCGGCAGCCGGTACAGGCCCAGTTGATTTTTATGGTGCTTTTGCTAACAATACAAGTATTACAAGAACTCAAAAATTAACTGTTGCTGAAAAATCTGCAACTGGAATCAATGAAAATGAATACCTGAGTCAATTGAGTTTGTATCCAAACCCTGTAATTGGCAAAACCCTGAACTTGGCTTTTGACTTGAAAAAGAATGCGGCTATAGAAATTGTTTTAGTTGACCTAACTGGCAGAGAAGTGCTGAACCTAGAGAACAGTGTTGAGGGCATGGGCAACAAGGCATACAGCTTTGAACTACCTGAACTTAATAATGGAATATACTTTGTACAGGTTCGCATCAACGACACCCGAATAAGTAAGAAAATTTGGATTAACAAGTAATTTGAAAATGCCGCAAATGTGGCATTTTTTATGGTTTACCGTTTCATCAGTTGGTACTTCAAAATAGCTGCAACTGTAATGGCATCTGTAATTTCACCCTGCATCACCATTTGGTAAACTTCATTAAAATGTACTTTTTGTATTTGTAATTGTTCCGAGTCTTCTGGATCAGCAATATCTAGGCTTATGCCTTGTGCCAAATATACAATTGCTTTTTCGTCAGTTGCTGAATTGCTGAGATGTAATTCTAGGAGTTGCTCCCATGATGAGGCCAATAAACCACACTCTTCTAACAGTTCTCTTTTTGCAGTTTCTAATGGCGATTCTCCAATTGCAGAACCACCTTCAGGAATTTCCCAAGAGTACGCATTTAAAGGAAATCGGAATTGTCCAACTAAATACGTATAACCATTTTCATCTATGGGTAAAATCCCAACAGCCAGGTTTTTAAAATGAACCACCCCGTAAATTCCAGGCTTCCCAGTTGGATGTAAAATAGCGTGGTGATGAACTTGTATCCATGGGTTTTCATAAGTCACCTCTGAATGATTGATTTTCCATGGGTTGTGTAAATGAGCAGATTTGTCCATATTTTACAGCGGTAAATAGACGAGTAAGATACATGAAAATAGCTAGTAAATGCAATATTTTGAACTACCAATACCCATTATGGTTGATCAAATATCCTGTGCTAATACGACTCGTTTTTGTGCTGAATTATTATGTACAATTGAGAAAATGGACCATTCTGTCTGTTTGGAAAAAAACACTCAAAACCCTGCCAGAAAATTTCATTGCAATAGATGTTGGAGCTGGAGAGTCTCAATACCTCATTCCTTTTTGCAATCGCTATCCCAAAGCGCAATTTTGGGCAATAGATAAGCAACCACAAAGTGTTTTATTTAATAAAAATTACCCTTGTAACAACCTCTATTCTGAACAAGCAGATATTGAATTTGAAAAAATAGAAACCAAAGCAGATGTATTGTTAAGCGTAGGTGTGCTGCAATACATACAAAAAGATGTTCAAGCACTTCAAAACATGCATGCAGCATTAAAAAAAGATGCCACTTTTTTGATATATGTGCCCATAAACGGCAAGCAAATAACAGGGTTCTTCAATTGGGTTAGTATACGTTACCCCAATTACGAACACATTCACAATAGGCAACGCATTTATTCAGAAACTGAGTTAATAGATAAATTAAAAAATACGGGGTTTGAACCCATTTCAAAAAAATATACCTATGGGTTTTGGGGAATACTAAGCCACGAAATCAGCACCGGGTTATACCTCTTGCTCATGCACGGTAACCTACTCATAAAATCAATGGCAACACTAGCAATTGTATTGTTTATTCCCATTAATATTTTATGCATGGTACTAGATTATACCACTCCCAAAAAACAGGGAAATGGCCTGTTGGTTACAGCAAAAACAATTAAGGAAACTTAGGAAACTTCTTAAAATCGGGCTTCCTTTTTTCTAGGAACGAGTTTTTACCTTCCTTCGCCTCATCACTCAAATAATACAAGAGTGTTGCATTACCCGCCAATTCTTGAATACCTGCTTGCCCATCTAATTCGGCGTTAAACGCACTTTTGAGCATGCGCAACGCAATTGGGCTTTTCTCCATCATTTTTTTACACCAGGCTACGGTGGTTTCTTCTAGCTGTTCGAGCGGAACAACTTTGTTTACCAAGCCCATGTCTAATGCTTCTTGAGCGTTGTATTGATCGCAAAGGAACCAGATTTCTCTTGCCTTTTTCTGACCCACCAATCTGGCTAAATAACTTGCGCCAAAACCACCATCAAAACTTCCAACTTTTGGGCCAGTTTGGCCAAACTTTGCATTTTCGGCTGCTATGGTTAAATCACAAATCACATGCAATACATGCCCACCACCTATTGCCCATCCGGCTACCATTGCAACAACGGGTTTAGGTATTCTTCTGATTTGCATTTGTAGATCTAATACATTTAAACGAGGCACACCATCATCCCCAACGTATCCACCATGACCTCTCACACTTTGGTCGCCGCCACTACAAAACGCATTGCCTCCTTCACCCGTTAAAATAACACAATAAACATCTTCTCTTTGTCTAGCAATTTCCATTGCTATAGACATTTCTTTAACAGTTAATGGTGTAAAAGCATTGTGCTTTTCAGGTCTATTGATGCTTATTTTGGCAATGCCATCATAAAACTGAAACAAAATTTCTTGAAAAGGTTGAATGGTTTCCCATGCAATAGTTGACTGCATAATTTATGAATTAGTGAGTTGTATAGATTTAAATTGTTGAATGGCCGACAAGTTGATTTCGGTATCAAATACCAATTCCAAAACATGGGTTTGTTTAGATTGTATAAAACTTGAAAGGGCTAAGTTGTATGCATCTAAAGACTTGCAAGTGGTGCACTGAATGCCAAAAGTAGCAAGCGTTTGAGCAATGTTTCTGTGATGAGGTGTTGTAAAAAAATTGAGGTGTTCGGGAAATCTAGATGGACCCTCTATCCATTCAAATATCTTTCCGCCAACATTATTTAAGACCACAATTTTTAAATTTTGTGGCAATTTGCTTAACCACCATGCATTGGTATCGTATAAAAACGACAAGTCTCCACAAATTAAAAAATGAATGGCCGAAGGGTTAGCAATAGCTGCTCCAATAGCTGTTGATACAGATCCCTCAATACCGCTTGTTCCTCTGTTACCAAATACTTTACCGTTAAATCCGTTTAATCCAAGCCAGCTCGCAAACCTTATAGATCCACTGTTGCCAATGTGTAAAATTGAGCCTGTTGGAATGGCTTTTAATACACTTGAAACTGCAAAGGGTTCAGACCATTTTTGTTGTGAAAAAAGTGCCTGTTGTAAGGATAACGCTTTCTCTCCAAGTTGTTCCCATTGTTTTGAATAGGACTCAGTAATGGGTTCAATTGAATGCGCTGTTTCTAAAAATCTAGTGAGTAAAACTGGCAATGAACTGCGAATAAAATGGGTCAGATTTCCGTATGTGTTGATTGGTTTTAACTCTTCGCTGATTCTAAAATGCCATTGGGGCTTGATACTTTTAAGCCATATTTTTAATGCTTTAGACACCAACGGCCCACCCGATGAAATAACCATATCTGGTTCAATGGTATGTAACAATTCCGGACTGGCATATTGAACAACCGCATCAAAATTCGGGACCACAGATTGTAGGTGTTGATTAGAAACAACATCAGCCAACAATACAACCTGCTCTAGTTTCGAAAATCGAGCAAGAATAGTTTCCAATTCTATATCTGTATTGTGTTGGCCAAGCACAAGTATTATTTTTTTTGCTTGTTTAAATGCTTGAGCAAATTGGTCTAAATCTTTTAAAGAAAATGGCAATGCCGTATTTGAAATGTTATCAAACACAGCTAAAGCGGGGGTTTTTATTGATAAAGCCTGAGGATAAAGTGGTTCTCTCAACGGAACATTCACATGAACGGGCCCATTATTACCTGGCTCCATTGTTTCTACCAATGCCGTTTGTACAATTCTTTGTGTTAACAACAAGTCAGAACTGCCATCTTCTTCACACATCAATTCATGGCTACTGTTTACATGTTTGCCATAAACACCCTTTTGCATGATCATTTGACCATCTTGTTGATTGAGCATTTCTGGAGGCCTATCTGCACTCAAAACAATGAGTGGAACTTGTTGGTATTTGGCTTCAGCTATTGCTGGAAAAAAGTTGAGCAAAGCAGTACCAGAAGTACAAATTAATACCACGGGTTTACCGGTTTGCTGAGCAATACCCAAGGCAATAAAACCAGCACTGCGTTCATCAATGACTGAAATACAAGTAATATTGGTTTCTTGTTTGAATGCATACAACAATGGAGCTGATCTGCTACCAGGGCAAATGATGGCGTGTGTACACCCAAACTCACTGCAAACTTTGGCAATTGTATAAACTTGATTATGCACTTTTAAAATATGGAATCAAATTTAAACGGAAATACCCAAACTTCCTTAGAATTGAATACGTAAACCCAGATTTATACCAAAACTCCTTTTATCATGGGGTTTTTCTCCTTTTTCAGTCCTGATGTTCAAATAATTCAAGCGGTGATGGAAGCTAATTGAGAATATCTTCAAAATATTTTCAAAACCATAACCCAATTCAACATACGGACCTTGCGAAAACGTTTGAATGTATTTGTAATTGTCGTTAGGAGTATTGTTAATTCCATGAAGGTCGTTTACAGTTAAGTTGCCTTGGTTAATCGTTCCATAAGCTGTTTTCAGTATAACCATGTTTCTAAGTTTCAGGTTGCGCAATCCCGGAATTCTGTTTACCAATAAACCTTCTAAGTGTTGCACGTAAGATGCATGTACAAATTGGTCGCTGATAAACTCATAAAAATTCATCAAACTAAAATTGTAATCGCTGTATAAAATACTGCCATTTCCTCTGGCCACATCTAACAACGGATAAGGCAGTTTTCCAAAAACTTTACCGCCATAAATCCACCAATCTGCAGTTCCTAAAATGCCTGTATTGATGTGTTGCGAAAGGGTAAAACTGAACTTGTCATAGTCAAAGCCTTCATTAGAAATTAAGCCTTTCAAACCCCTTTGGTAAGCCAGTACCACAACAGGTAGGCGGGCTTGTTGCAAACGAACCCTGCGGTTACCTCTGGTGATCATTTTTTCGCGATAGGCCCATCTGGCTTCAATGGTTATACTGGTATTTAAATAGCTATTTAAAGTATCTGATTTACCCTGGTTGTTTTCTTGTAAAAAACTGAATTCATTTTTTAGTATGCCAACTGGTTTAAATGTAGCTAAAGAAAACGTTGAATTGATTGACCAATAATTGCTAAAACCTTTGGTATAGTTGAGTTTGAACTCTTGAGTAGCATTCATTCTCACTTTATCTGCAAAGAAATTAAAGAACTGGAATATGCCATTGTTTGCCAACGAACTAATGGGCGAATTGGTAATGCCCAATACTTCATAATCGTCTCTGTATGCAAGCGAAATTTTGGTCCATTTTTTTGAATCAAAAATATAATCTGCATTGAATCCAAATTTGAATTGGTCGTCCTTCACACCATAGGCCAAATAGGCGCCCAAAGCAACTTTATTACTAAATTTAAAATTGGTTTTAAAACCCAATCTAAGCCTCAAGTGCTCAACAGGATTGTACGAAACAAGGCTCAAATAAGGACCCCAATCTAATTTGTTGATCCGTTTGTGACCCTCCACAATTAACTGAACTATTTCTATGTATGTTTTGACAACAGGTAAATTATTCACTGAATCTACCTTTAAAAACATTTCTTTCTCTATGTTAGACAATTGCTCTGAACGCTTGTTGTTCCAAAAGCTGGTATCTTTTGTTTCTTCTTGCGCATTGTTGACCACCTGAAAATCAAAAAAATCACTTGGTTTGTCTTGGTTCAAATCAAAATTGCTATTGATAAAATAAAAGCCCGCTAAAACACCAGTACTGTTTTTACTGATTCGGTCAAAGTCAAAATAAATTCGGCTCTTGGCGGTCATCCAAGTTTGTTGGGCAACTGGAACCCATTCCTGTTGAATGCGAATGCGATTAATAAAATTGATATTAGACTCTTTGCTGATGGTTAAATCTACTTTGTTGATGGCATAAGAAGAATCTTCAATCCAAATGGTACCCTCAAAACCCAAGTCTTTTTTACGACGCAAATTCAACTGTATTTTGTAGTTCTTATGACCGTTGTTTTCTACAGAATCTTGCAAGGTATAGATATAGGTGTTGTTAGAACCTTCAGCAATTGGGCCCATGAAATCTTTACCTAACAAACGCACAAAATTACCATTTAAATTGTAGCGAATGAGTTCTCCTCCCAACAAATCAGTGATGTACGAATTCTTGTTAACCCCAATGCCAGAATAATGATTGGCATGAATGACCTCTTTGGTTTTAACCGGATTACTTTGGTAATAAAACGTAGAATAGGTTTCGCTTACCATTACCGGTATGATATGCTTTCCTTCAGTATTTTTCATTTGATTGATGGTATCAAACAAAGATTGTAAAGGCTTAAACACCGGATTTTTTTTCATATCATCCGATACATTGGTTAACGATACATCAAGTTTAGAATAAGTATCTTGTTGGTAATTTGGAAAGCGCTCTTGGTCGTTGGTTTTCCTATTTACACGGGCAGCCTGAATAATTCTCAAAGCAGGGTTAATGCCTGGTTTAATCACGGCCTCATACATCTCCTGTGTTTTTTCTTCCAATTCTATGTTAAGTACTTGCGTTTGGTGCCTATTGATTTTAATTGACTTTCGCTTATATCCCATATAGGTTAGCACCAAACTGTCTACCTCTTGCTTACTGCTAATTTTAAACCTACCCTCAAAATCAGAAGTAGTACCGCCTGCAAAACCCTTAAAACCCATACTTACATATGGCAGAGGCTCTTTGGTTCTGTTATCGCGAATTTTACCAGAAATAATTGTTTCTTGTTGGGCAAACAGAAACATCGGAAAAGTAAGAAAGAGGCAGAAAATAAAACGCATTCAAAAAACTTAGTTTAACATGCGCATTTTCATTCGAATGTCTTTAACTGGCCTATCACCAGGTAAAGTTTGAATAGTAGCAATTTTATCCAACACCTCAAAACCAGACATCAGTTCGCCAAATACAGTGTAGTCTCCGTCTAGGTGAGGGGCTCCACCCACTCTCAAATAAGTATCTACTTGATCGTAATCTATCTTATCGGGTTCGTTTTTATTGTACTGTTTGTCTACAATAGCTTGTAAACTTTTTACATAATTTTGGAAGGCCTCTTTTTGACCTGCAGCTTGCAATTCGCCCAATCTTTTCTGAATGGTATCATTTTTGGCCAGTTCATACAACATGGCTTGTTTTCTGTTTAAATTTCTGCTATTGATGATTTTTTCTAATTCTTCTATGGTATAGGTTTTTCCTTGTACAATGTAAAACTGACAACCACTCGAAGCCCGCTCAGGATTGTTGTCTCTTGCTGCAGACAAAGCTCCTCTTTTGTGGTAATATTGCTTTACAAATTCAGCTGGTATTTTGTAGCCTACGTCTCCTGAGCCCAGCATGGTTGTGCTGTCTGCATGTTTAGAAAGTGGGTCTCCACCCTGAATCATAAACGATTTAATGACGCGGTGAAACAACAAACTATCATAGAAACCCTCCTTCACCAGTTTTATAAAATTGTCTCTGTGTTGAGGCGTTTCATTGTACAATTTAGCTACCATTACCCCTAAATCGGTTGTAATTTCAACTAGCCTTTCATCTTTGGATGCAGTTGGTTTTGGAATAGGTCTAGGAGCATATTTTTGAGAATGTTGAACCTTAGGAGTTGCCTTTTTTTGAGCCATTAGGGTCTGAGTAACCATAAACAACATCAACAGGAATAATAAATATTTTTTCATTTGAACTGCAATTTTCATCATCGCAATATAAAAAATCAATGGATTTTAATATGCGTCAATTTTCAAAAAAACCTTGCTCTTCAAAATATTGAATTACCAATCGTTTGAGCAATTCCTCTTGAGTAGTTAAATCAAGGTAAGGTGGCGTTTGAATTAGTGTATAATGAGGCCAACCATCGCTGTCTGTCTTTTCAAAGGCATAATAGCCTTGGTAACTGAGTAGTTTGGCGGTTGCTATATGCATGAGTTCAAGCTTCTCTTGTTTATTGAATTCACGTAAAACGCCTAATTCTTGAACACCAATAATGAACAAAAGTCCATTCATGTCTGGTTTTTTTCCGAACTGTTTTTTTAAATCAAACACAATTTGATACCAACGTGCTTTTTCTTGGTCGTTTAATTCAGTGATACTAAATTCGGATTGCTTCATTAATTGGCAATTTAGTCCTTTATTTGAAATAGTAACGCAAGCCTTTTGGTCTTGAATTAATTTTTATGAAATGAAAAGCATTCGGTTCATCACACTGCTCATTTTGAGCATAATTGTTGTAGGAAAAATAAGTGCACAAACACCCAAAGTATTAGCTGGTCCTATGAATGGCTATTCAGAATACGCAGAGGTATTGATTTGGATACAAACCAGCTGTACCAAGCAATTGAGCATCAAATATAAAAAAACAAGTGAAAGCAATTGGAGCCAAAAAGACCTAGAATTAGACGGTTCTTGTAAACCACAAAATACTAAAATTGTACTTACAAACCTGGCATTTGGAAGCACCTACGAATACCAACTATTTTTGAACAAAAAAGTACAATTTAAAGCCGATTACCCATTTACTTTTAAAACAAAAACATTGTGGGAGTGGAGAACTCCGGCACCCGATTTTAAATTCATGTTTGGCTCATGCTTGTATGTGAACGACAGTGCTTATGACAGGCCGGGCAAACCCTATGGGCAAGGCACTGCAATTTTAACAGCAATGGCCAATACCCCGGTTGATTTAATGATTTGGTTAGGCGACAATACTTATTTGAGAGAAGCCGATTATACATCTGCTAGTGGCATAGATTACCGATACCAACATACGCGTTCAGACAAAAACTTACAGGCATTTTTAGCAAAAACACAGCATTATGCAACCTGGGACGACCACGATTATGGCGACAACGACGGCAATGAAAGTTACGACCTAAAAGAACATACCAGAAAAACCTTCATTGACTATTGGGGTAACAAAACCTTTGGAGAAAATAACACTGGAGTATACAGTAGTTTCAAATACAACGATGCCGCCTTCTTTTTATTAGACGACAGAACCTTCAGAAGTGAAAGCGATATCGATGAAACAAAAGCAAACAAAACCCAGTTAGGTGCAACTCAAATAAATTGGTTAAAAAACAATTTAAAACACAGCAGGGCACCCTTTAAATTTATATGTGCAGGCGGACAAGTTTTGAATAAGTACACAGACAAAGAATCATTTAACCTGTATCAAAAAGAAAGGAAAGAACTGTTACAATTTATTGTAGACCAAAAAATAAGTGGTGTTGTATTTATAAGTGGCGACAGGCACCACACAGAAATACTAACAGACAGTAGTTATGCCAATGAATTGGGTTATCCTTTTATTGACATTACCTCTTCGCCATTGAGCTCTGGTGTTTCGAATGTATTAGAAACAGAAGAAGCCAAAAACCCACAAAGAATTCCAGGCACATTGGTAGTAGATAACAATTATTGCACTATAGGCATTTCGGGTAATAAAAAGGGACAAAGACAACTAGAAATAACTTGTTTTGACAAAAATGGAAAGGTCAATTGGACCCATCAAATTCACGAAAAAAATCTCAAAGCCAAATACAAATAAGCCCTCATTTTGTAAGGTTATTTTATTTAACTTGCACTCAAGGGAAAATAAACCGACTGAGTCAGATGGAAGAGAATGCAAAAATTATTCAAGACAAGTTTATACAGCAAATTAAATCAGCATTGCCAACCAATGTTTCATTTGTTGATGAACTGGCCGATTTGTTGTCGTTGAGTACAGACAGTGCGTACAGAAGAATACGTTGCGAAACACTTTTCAATATTGCCGAAATTACCCTGATTTGTAAACACTTCAAGGTTTCTTTTGAACCAGAATTGCAACATTTGGCCAACAAAGTGAGTTTTGATTATTTGAAACTCGATGACAAAAAAGACAATTTTAAATTGTGGCTGCATGCCATGGGAAATGACATCAAAAAAATTGCTGCCTCTAGCTCAAATGAAATTTTGTATGCGGCTGATGATGTTCCAGTTTGGCATCATTTTTTTAGCGATGAAATGATTTCGTTTAAGTTGTTTTATTGGCTCAAGTGCATCTTGTGTGCACCTGAATTCAGCGACAAATTGTTTGACCCTAAAGAAATAGACCATGATTTAATTACCTATGCCAAAGACTTGCTCAACAATTACAATCAAACAACTTCTATAGAAATCTGGACTGAAGACACCATTAACAGCACACTCAAACAAATAGAATACTTTTGGGAATCGGGCTTTTTTAAAAAGAAATCAGATGCTTTATTAATTTGTGATTTATTGAATGAAGAAATCAATCAATTACAAGAAAAAGTAGCCAAAGGAAATAAAATGGGTGATACCTCAAACCCCGACAATTTTAGGTTTTACAAGAGTGAGGTGATGATTGGTAACAACAGTATATTGGCAAACATTGGCACCACTAAAATTGCTTATGTGAGCAACAATACATTCAACATGATGAGCACTACCAATGCCGATTTTGTAAACGAAAACGAACATTGGTTAAAAAATTTAGTTAAAAAATCAACCTTGCTCAGTGGCATTGCAGAAAAACAAAGGAACCAGTTTTTTAGACTCATGCGCGACAAAATAGACCATATAAGAAACAGCATCACCGCTGGAAATTAAACCAATTGCTGTTGAATTCTTTGTAAGGCAAGCTGGTATTCCTGTATCAATTCTTTCATAAAAACTGAAACAGGTTTGATTGCTTTTAACTGAGAAGCCACTTGCCCTATTTCCAATTCACCTTCTGTTAAATTGCCCTCCAACATGCCCATTCTGGCTCTACCCTTTCCTAGTATTTCCAATTGCGTTTCTTTGGTTGCACCAGCAGCAATGGCAGCATGAATTTGTTCATAAAATTCATTTTTAATGAGCCTAACAGGAGTAATGTCTTTTAGGGTCAAAGCCGTAGCTCCTTCATTGCAAGTGATCACTTTTTCTTTGAAAAGCAAGTGCGCAGAAGATTCTTCACAAACTGCAAAAGCAGAACCTATTTGAACCCCATCTGCTCCTAACGCCATGGCTGCTAACATAGCAGAACCAGAAGCTATACCTCCAGCAGCAAGCAAAGGCAAATTGGTAAGTTTTCTGATTTCGGGAACCAAACAAATGGTAGTGGTTTCTTCTTTGCCATTGTGTCCTCCCGCTTCAAAACCTTCTGCAACCAGAGCATCAACACCAGCTTCAATTGCTTTCAATGCAAACTTGGTATTGGCAATTACATGCACCACTTTAATGCCGTGTGATTTTAACTTAGAAGTGTATAAAGCTGGGTTACCTGCCGAAGTAAAAACAACTGGAACTTTTTCGTCTATAATGGTTTGTATATGTGCTTCAGCATAAGGAAACAATAACGGAACATTCACCCCAAAAGGTTTTGTAGTGGCTTGTTTGCATTTTTGAATCTGTTCTTTCAACATATCGGGCCTCATACTTCCCGACCCAAGCAGGCCAAGTCCACCCGCATTACTGACTGCCGATGCCAGTTTCCAGCCACTACACCAAACCATTCCACCTTGTATAACTGGGTGTTCTATGCCAAATAATTGGGTGATTGCATTGCTCATTTTATCCAAAATTTATTTCAGTACTGTCGCCAATATTTAAACTTTGAATCATACCTTTAAGCGAAGCATCATTGCCAATTAAAGATCGGTGTAGAATAGCATATTCTATTTGTGCATAAGGCCCAATAATAGAGTCTTTCACTGTTGCATAATTTAATATAGCATTTTCACCAATAGAAACATTTGGCCCCACAATACTGTTGCTAATTTTGCATCCTTCACCAATAAAAACTGGTGGAATGATAATGGTATTTTCGAATTGGTAGGTTGTGGTATCGTAATTCAGACGCTTTAACAACAAGGCATTGGTGTCAATTAAAATTTCTTTTTTGCCACAATCAAACCAATTGTCTACATCAAAGGTTTTAAACTGAACCCCTTGTTCTACCATGCCCATTAGAGCATCGGTGAGTGTGTATTCTCCGTGCGTAGTTAATTTTTTGGCAATGTTGTTTTCTAAGGCTTCAAACAACATGGCGCTTTCTTTTATTTTATAAACACCTACCAAAGCCATATTGCTTTTTGGTATGGTAGGTTTTTCAACCATTTTGGTAATAAAGCCTTCTTTGTTAATTTCGGCAACACCAAATAACCTTGGGTCTTCCACTTTCTTAACCCCTAACATAGAGCAGTCTGATTTCAATACTGCATCTGCGTTTAAATCTACAATGGTATCTCCAAAAACAATTAAAATTTCATCATTGGGTTGCACGTGTTCTTTTGCCAACCAAATGGCATGACCCACACCTTTTCCGCTAGTTTGAATAACAAATTTTGCTTGAATATCTGGAAACTGTTTGAGTATGTATTGTTCAATTTTATCGCCCAAATAACCAATGATAAAAATAAACTCATTAATACCGTGTTTGTGAAGGTATTCTGTAATATGACCTAAGATCGGCTTACCTGCAATTGGAATTAAAGCCTTAGGCTGTGTATGCGTATGTGGTCTGAGCCTGGTTCCTATGCCTGCAACAGGTATAATTGCTTTCATGATTTTTTGAAAATGTTTGGATTGTACTGCAAGGTATAAAGTCTTTTTTTTAAATGGTATTTAAATTTATACAGTTAGCTGAAATTTATTCATAAAAAAGCTTTTGGGTTTAATGAAGTTCAAATAACTTGCAAGACTAATACTTGATTTATGACAAGAGATACAGAAATTTTTAAATTGATTCAGGAAGAATTACACAGACAAGAAACAGGTTTGGAATTGATTGCTTCAGAAAATTTTGTGAGTAAACAAGTTATGGAAGCCATGGGTAGTGTGCTTACCAACAAATACGCAGAAGGCTTACCAGGAAAAAGATACTATGGCGGATGTGAAGTTGTAGATGTGGTAGAAAACATTGCCATTGATCGCTTAAAGAAAATGTTCGGAGCTGTATGGGCAAATGTTCAGCCGCACAGTGGCGCTCAAGCCAATGCAGCGGTGATGTTGGCTTGCTTAAACCCAGGTGATAAAATTTTAGGTTTTGATTTGTCTCATGGTGGACACTTGACCCATGGTTCTCCTGTAAATTTTTCAGGTAAACTATACAGCCCTAGCTTTTATGGAGTAGAAAAAGAAACAGGTTTAATAGACTGGGATAAAGTTGCACAAAAAGCTGCACAAGAACAGCCAAAAATGATAATCTGTGGTGCATCTGCCTATAGTAGAGACTGGGATTATGCGAGGTTAAGAGCCATTGCAGACAGCGTGGGTGCAATCTTATTAGCCGATATTTCTCACCCTGCAGGTTTAATTGTAGGGAAATTGTTAAACGACCCCATTCCACATTGTCATATTGTTACCAGTACCACCCATAAAACTTTGAGAGGTCCAAGAGGTGGAATAATCATGATGGGTAAAGATTTTGAAAATCCTTGGGGACACAAAACACCAAAAGGTGATTTAAAAATGATGTCGGCTATGTTAGATGGAGCTGTATTTCCAGGCACACAAGGTGGACCACTCGAACATGTCATTGCATCAAAAGCAGTTGCATTTGGAGAGGCCCTCAGCCCAGATTATACAGCATATATCAAACAAGTTCAATTGAACGCTCAAAGTATGGCTGCAGCATTTATGCAATTGGGTTATGAGCTCATTTCGGGTGGTACAGACAATCATTTGATGTTGATAGACCTCCGTAACAAAGGAATAAGTGGAAAAGCTGCTGAAAACGCACTCATTAAAGCAGACATCACCATCAATAAAAACATGGTTCCATTTGATGACAAATCTCCATTTGTAACTTCAGGCATTAGAATTGGTACATCAGCCATTACAACAAGAGGGTTGTTACAAGCAGATATGGAAACTGTTGTTTCATTGATAGACCGTGTGTTGATGAACCCTGAGGATGAAAAAATTCACCAACAAGTAAAACAAGAGGTGAATGCATTGATGCACCAATTTCCTTTATACCGCTAATTTAAATCAGAGCATCCCTTCATCTGCAAAACTGTAAAATCCTTGGTTACAAATAATAATGTGATCAGCAACAAATAAATCAAGCAATACAGCTCCTTCTTTTATTTTCTTGGTAATAGCTATGTCTGCATCGCTTGGGCGATTATTCCCCGATGGATGGTTATGCGCCAAAATAAGCGTACTTGCCAATAAATTAATAGCCTGAGAAAACACCAATTTAGGATCTACGACTGTACCAGCAGTGCCCCCTTCACTGATTTTTACTTTTGAAAGCAACTTACCTGCACGGTTCAAATACAATACCCAAAATTGCTCATGTTTCAGGTCCGACATCAAACCCGCTAGCTGGTTATACGCCTCTCTACTATTGGAAACTATTGGCTTCTGTAGTACGGCTGAATCTATTTTTCTTCTACCAATTTCAAAAGCAGCTACCAAAGCAATGGCCTTTACTTGTCCAATTCCTTTAATTTTTAGGTAATCCTGAATGGTAAATTGAGCCAACTCGTTCAAGTTGTAATTGGCCATTTGTAGCAATTGATTAGATAAATCAATGGCGCTGGCATGTGCATTTCCTGCACCTATAATGATGGCTAACAACTCTGTATTGGTAAGGCTAGAGCGGCCTTTATCTATGAGTTTTTCGCGGGGTCTGTCTTCAACCGATAAAGACTTAATTCCCTTTGATTGGAACATGGGTAGGTTTTTCATACCTACAAAAAAAGGCATGAAAAAAGGCTTTCCTTTTCAGGAAAGCCTTAAAAATATGTTTTGCTTGAATTATGCTTTAGCTTTTTTAGGGCTGGTTTTTTTCTTTTCAATCACAGCGGCAGCAGTTCCAATTTTATTTACAACTTTAGCCAATTTTGATTTTTGGTTAGCTGCTTTGTTTTTATGGATGATGCTTCTTTTTGCTAATTTATCAAGCATTGCACTTACTTCTTTTAATAAGTTCTCAGCTTCACTTTTAACGGTTGACAAACGCAAACGCTTAGAAAGTGTACGAGTTGTTTTTGCTTGGTAACGATTGCGTAAACGCTTAGTTGCGCTGTTACGAATTCTTTTTTGTGCTGATTTATGGTTTGCCATATGCTTTAGTAATCAAATTATCCTTTATTGTTCTCAATTAAGGGATGCAAATATAGTGAATAGATTTGAATTCCAAATCTCAAAATAAAATTTATCCTCAAACTGCGAAACTTTCACCGCAACTACATGTGCGTGTGGCATTTGGATTGTTGAAAGTAAATCCTTTTCCGTTTAAACCGTCAGAGAAATCCAGTTCGGTTCCAAACAAATACAACACACTTTTTTTATCTGTAACCACTTTAACTCCCTCAAATTCAATCACTTCATCTCCATCCTTCACCAAATCATCAAAATCTAACTTATAAGACAAACCAGAACAGCCTCCGCTGTCAACCCCAACCCTTAAAAAATGTTTGTCGGAGTAGCCAGAAGTCTGCATCAGGTTGAAAATCTGATTTTTGGCTTTTTCTGTAACGGTAATCATTTGTCAATTATTTCTACAAAATTAGTGCTTTCTCAAACAACTCAATCATTTAAACTGTCAAATTTTTGTTCGATTTGTAAAGAAACATTCGCATATACGCCTATTGCATGTTAAATTTGTTCACACATGATTGATTTATCGCGTATTCAAACCATTGGAATAGCTGGTGCTGGCACTATGGGAACAGGTATTGCACAAGTTTGCCTGCAAGCGGGTTACAAGGTAATTTTGTTTGACCTCAACCCCCACATGCTTACAAAAGCCAAACAAAGTATAGAAAAAGGTTTTGACAAACTGGTTGAAAAAGGAAAAATCAGTGCAGAAGCAAGTCAAAAAGCATTTAGTCAAATTGTATTCACTGAAGATATTTTACAAGTAAAAGCTGAGTTGGTTATTGAAGCCATCATAGAAAAACTCGAAATCAAGCACAGTTTTTTCAAGCAAATGGCCGAAATCAATGGCCCATCTTGCATACTGGCAAGCAATACCTCATCTATACCAATGACCCAAATAGCAGCTCAAATTCCGCACCCAGAAAGGGTTTTGGGCATTCACTTTTTTAACCCTGCACCAGTAATGAAATTGGTAGAAATCATTGCAGGAGTTGCCACCAATCCACAAATTGCCTTATTGTGCAAAGAATTAATCAATGGTATGGGTAAAACCTGTGTCATGGCAAAAGATGCTCCAGGGTTTATTGTTAACAGGGTTGCCCGTCATTTTTATGTTGAAAGTTTAAAAGCCTTAGAAGAAAACATTGCTACTTATGAAGACATGGATGAACTGTTGGAAGCTAGTGGGTTTAAAATGGGACCCTTCAAGTTAATGGATTTAATTGGAGTAGATACCAACTTTTCGGTTACCAGTAGCATGTACCAACTTTTTCACCAAGATAGCAAGTTCAGGCCAAGCAGAATACAACAACAAAAAGTAGATGCCGGTCAGCATGGCCGAAAAACCGGAAAGGGTTTCTACAGCTATGAATAAAGTATGGGCAATTGCGTTTCTGCTTTTGTGTACGGGGGCATGCAAAAAAAATAGTTTCGACAATCAACAAGTTGGCGATTTTTTTAATCCAGTATATGTTGATTTTTATGTGAACCTGAATTTGCCCGATGCTGCCAATTTAAAATTTCCCAATGGGTATATGTACAGCAATTACGGATACAAAGGCATTGTCATATACAATACTGGCTTTTCTGGAACTGATCAATACGTGGCTTTTGATAGAGCCTGCCCCTACCAAACCGATAGCAGTTGCGCAAAAATAAGCCTCGAAAACAATGGTTTGTTTTTAGCTTGTGGTGCCTATTCGGGCAATAACTTTGTTAACTGTTGCCATTCTAAATTTTCTGCTCAAAATGGTGGTGTAGTAGCCGGTGAAGCAAAAAGGGGCTTGAAACAATATTACGTAAACAGTTACGGCGCGCAACTCAGAATTAGCTCCAACCCAAATATGTAAGCAGAATTAGACGTTTGTCTAATATAGGGTAAGAATTGATGAAAAGTTAAGTAGCAATTGCAGCTTTTTTAAATCAATTTTGGTAATTTAAATACAGGTTATATGAGGTATTATAAATCTTTTCTGTTGATAACACTTGCAACTTTATTTTTAAGCAAAAATGTAGTTGCACAAATAGGTATAGGTACAAACTCACCTAACAATTCAGCCAAACTAGACATTTCATCAACCAACAAAGGTTTTTTACCTCCTAGAATTGCTTTAACAGGTACTAATGACCAGGCCACCATCAGCAATCCGGCCGAAGGCTTACTGGTTTATAATACAGCAAGTGCAGGCACATCGCCTAATGCAGTTACACCGGGTTATTATTATTACAATGGAGGTGCTTGGCAAAGAATCATGAACCAACAACCCGATGCCGTTGTAAATTTTGACAAAGCCACGCCTAGTACAGTAGGGGTAGTATTTACTCCCAATTACCCAGCAAGTGCCAATTATGTTTATATCAGTTCGGTTGACAACAGCTTATGGTCATACAATGGCAGCATTTATGTTACTTATACAGCACCCTCCAACACAGCTTGGTATTTAAGCGGAAGTACAACCGATGCTGGCAGCAACAAAACAGCCGACATTTACAGAACTGGTAAAGTGGGTATTGGAACAACTACACCCAGTGCCAAATTGGATGTTAATGGAAGCATCAAAATGGTAGACGGGAACCAAGCAGCCAATAAGGTGCTCACTTCAGATGCCAATGGTTTAGCCAGTTGGCAATTACCCTACAGCATTGGAGATTATAAATATTCTGCACAAGGAGCCAACCACAACGGCTGGTTATTGTGCAATGGCGCAACTGTTTCTAGAACCACCTACGCCAGTTTATTTGCATTAATTGGCACTTCATTTGGAGCAGGAAACGGAAGTACCACTTTTACTTTGCCTGATTTTAGAGGCCGGGTACCAGGAACCATTGGTTCGGGTGCAGGTTTAAGTGCCCGCAGCATGGGTAATAGTGTTGGTGAAGAAAGCCATACCCAAACCGTAAATGAAATGCCAAGTCACAGCCATAGTTTTGGCGCACATTGGAGCGACGGAGGTGGCTGGAACAATGGTACTGTTCAAATGTCCGACCGCGGTTACAATGGTAACAACAATGTAAACAGTACGGGAGGTGGCGCTGCTTTCAATGTGATGCAGCCTACCTTATTTGGTGGCAATATGTTTATTTACGCAGGGCAGTAAATTTTAAAACCTAGTATAACAAAGCCTTTTTAGAAGAGTGGATCCATCCTGCTTGGTTTTCGTAGGTTACAAAATAGATTTTGAGGTCGGCCTGATTTTCGTAATCTACAAAAAAGATTTTTTTCTGGGCTTGATTGGCATACTGCGTAAAATACCATTTGCCATTGTTTGAACCTGCTTGGTTTTCGTACTTTACCTTAAATACTTTTAAGTCAGCCTGATTTTCGTACTTTACCACAAAAACTTTTACATCTGCTTGGTTAGCATAATCTACAGCATATACTTTTTGCGCTTGGGCAAACACACTCAATAAACAAAATAGGGCTAGTATATAAAAGGGTTTCATATTGGGTTAATTGTTTTAAAACAGGGTAAATTTAGCAATTCAAATCAACAAAGTAAGCGATGACTTTGCAAAGAATTGATTCAAAACATGTATTTTTGGTGCCTGAATTTAAATCAAGCTGTATTTGAATTCTAATGGCCCTGTAGTTCAATGGATAGAATAGATGTTTCCTAAACATTTGATATGAGTTCGATTCTCGTCGGGGCTACTTTTTAAAAGTGTTTTCACTGACGTGGCATAGCCAGTCAGGATGCTGACATGCTCAGCTTCGTCAGCACCTAAACATTTGATGTGAGTTCGATTCTCGTCGGGGCTACCACATTGATTTAGAATACTTTATAGGTTTATTCTAAGTTTCCCAAAAACAAAGCGTGCAAGTTGTGCATGCAAGAATGCAAGTTTTTAGAAGATATCAGACAACACTTTTGGTCTTGGGAGGGGAAGTTGGAGCACAAAAAACTCCCTGCGTTTATGCAGGGAGTTGAAGCTTGTGAAATTATTTTTTAAAATAGAATTAAATGCCCCTGTAAAATATCAAATATATTAGATAATCTATATTAAAGACCTGATTTATAAATCCTTATTGATACACTTGATATTATTTCTACGGTGAGGGTTTCATTAATCATTAGATTTCTCTTTATCCAATCAGCTAGTGATTTACCGCCCATAATTCTTGGGGAGCCATTAATATTTGCTGACCTATTGATGTATCCTAGAATGCTATTGTTTGAATTTTGACCAAGTAAGATTTCAATTATTGCCTTATCTGGTCCTAATTCAGAAGAGTATATTTCGCTAACATTGAAAAAACCCTGTTTGAAGTAAGTTTTTCCGATGACAACTTCAAATTTTGTTAGGTTCAAACGCTCTTCATTAACCATATTTGTTGATTGCTCAGTACTTTCTCGTTCCGCAACCAACCTGTTTCTACCTGAAAAATTCCAAATTGGGTCTAGTTCATTTATTAGGGTATCTTCTAAACCTGCTGCCAGATTTATTCGATAACCACCAAACTTAAGAAGACCATTATCTACAAGAATTAAAATATCAACTGGCTGCTCATAATCAAGTAGTTGCACAATATTTTTATTAACTCTAATATTTGTAGACTGCGAAGGACCCGGGTTTTGATACCCATACATTCTTCTAATAAGTTCCATTGATGTTTTACCTATGTACTTGATTATTCCGTTTGAAACGAAACTATAAAGTACATTTTGTGTGTAATGATCCGAGATTAAATTACAGCTTAATTTTTTTTGTGTGGTTAACGTCCAATTTCCAACGTTTCTGAAACCCATTGATAATAGTCTATTCATTTTTTTAAGTATTATGATGCAATAATAATAAATTATATCTATAATTTTATTCAACCAAGATTATTCTTTACAATTTAATAATATTTTAATGCGTTATAAATTAAATTTATTCTTCTTTTTAAATCATTTCATAAACCCGATAGGATTTAAGTTTTTTACTAAGATCAACTCCCTTTTAGTTATTTCTAACAACGCTTGTTTTATTTGATTCTGATTGGTGTAATTATTGAATATACTTTCCAGTGAAAATGCTTTTTTAATATTGACAATATTTCCAGGAGTTAAATCAAATTCGGACAAAATTTCATCAATGAGGGTAGCGTCCAGCTCTTCGAAATATAGTTCCATCACCTTCTTTTGATTTGCCTTTTTGAATGAGCCAAAATTAAATTTGAAGTTGATGCGCCTGTGCAATGCATCATCAATATTAGAAGGAATATTGGTAGATAATAAAAGTATACCCTCCAATTTTTCAATCTCCGTTAGAAAGATCGCAACCATATTGCTAAGCATGTTTCCTGCTGGAGAGCCATCAATAAGCGTTCTTTGTGGCATCAAGGATTCAAATTCATCAATGTATAAAATGGGGGTACCAATAACACCATCTAATTTTTTACTTTGCTTTTCAAAGTATTCAACAGCCAATCTATATTGTCTAAATACTTCTTGTACATTACGTTCAGAAACCCCCACATATGGGTCTTTGATTTGCGAAATATTTACCTGAATCAATGGTCGATTGTGTTTTGCAGCAATATTTTTAACGGTTTGTGTTTTACCTGTACCGCTCAATCCATACAACATGGCAACAACCTGTTTCTGTCCTAAGCCTTCATTTTGCAGCTTCTTTGTAACTTTAATGTAGCCATCTTCTGAGAGAATTTTCTCCAAAAAAGGAATATTGCTCTCGTCTTCGTAAACCATGCCCTCTTGAATGCGAATATCCTTTGGTAATGTTAAGCTAAAAAGGTTAGTATCAATGCTGAAATTTTTTTTCGTTTTTGTATTCTCTTTACAAGTGATTTTATTTGAGAAATCAGTGTGCAATTCAAGGGTGTCTTTGTGATTGGTATTCGTAGAAAATTTCACCAATTTTGAGAGCAATAAAGCGCTGCTATTTTCTTGTAATTCTCTTTGCACAAAATACCTATTAAAGCCATCATTTAATGCAATTCGCATAATTTTATCAATAGGAACTTTAGATTCTCCATAGATGTATTTTCTCAAAACCATAAATAACAAGATGCTTCTGTCAACATCATTTAGATGGTATTCTGAAATCAATGCAACTTCTTTGAGTTCATGGAAATCTTCCATTATTGCCGTGATTGCCGAACCAATTTCATCGTCATCATTGGCTCCCATGTATAGAATTTGGTTAATTTCTTTTAAGAAACTCTCCATATTGCGTAAACCTGCTGATACAATCTTTAAATTGTCACCTTTTAAAATGGCATCTAATGCTGCTGTTGTTAAACTGTAAAGTATTTCGCCATCATCTTTTACCTGTTTAATCAATCGTTTTGCTTTCAACAAAGTCAATTCCTCGTGCACAAATACAGCATCTTTTAATTCGCATTTAAAGAAGCTTTGTAGTTGAAAAGTGTCTAAATTATTCTTTCCATTCATAACCTTTTTGTTCACAAAAACGGAAAGAATTAATACGCCAAAACTGCTTTTAAGGTTTAAAAAAGTATCAACCATATCAATCTGCCTTTGCACATCTTTGTAGTGGTCAATTTGCATAGATTGCAGTTCCCGCAACATGTTATAAATATCAGAAAATGCATTGCATAACTCTATTGCTTTATTCTTGGTTACCATTGTTGTTGTTGTTAATTTCTATAATTTTATTTAAGCGGTCTATTTCTTGTAATAACTCCTGAATTCTATCAGGTAGATTTCCATTTGAATTTGGCCAATTGAATGGTTTTGGTCTTAATATTTCAGCTTGTTCAAGGGGTGCGTCTAAAAAGAATTTGCCTGGGCTAGGATTGTACTTCTCTATAATTTCATGGAGTGTTTGCCCATGATAGAATTGCATATGCATTGCCTCACGAACTGCTGGTACTTTCTTGTTGTAGTCTTTGATCCACTGTTTTGCTTCTGCTTCATTACATTGCAATACCTGCATAATCAACACCTGCATTTGGTGTTTCCACAATATGTATCCATGGGTAAATAGGGTAATGCTCTCAAATCCAGGGATAGGTTTAATAAAACTCTCATAGTTGAAATTCTCGTATCCGTGTGTAGTAATGCAATATGCAATTGACTCTATGTGAGTAGGCTTAAATGAATTAAAAGATAGTTTATCTAGCTTCTCTGCCAAACTCAATTTGGGCTTGACGTTTTTAAAACAGTTGGTTGATGTTTTTAAGAAAACAACCTTTTCAGATTTACCTATTGTAGTATATACTAAATGAAAGAAAAAGTTGTATTCAGGAAAATATTCACCCAAATGCATTTTCACTATTTGTAATGTTTTGCTTTCTACCCCTGAGTCAGAATAAAATTCTATTATGTTATCCATATGCTTGAAATTTGTTGCAATTTAAATACATTTTGGGTTACTTCATAATCTTAGTATAGATTTTAATATTTATTTAATATGCAAATTTGTTTTAAACATTCTTTATATTTGCTCTATGATGATTTTAACAGGGAAATTTGAACTTACGCTTAGTGACGTATTCAAAATTGAAAGTGGATTAAAAATTCTAAGTGGAAAAGATGCAGAAACGGTTAATATGATTAACCCTTCTATGATCCCTAAACTTGAGTATTATCCTATTACTGAGAGTTTAATGGAAGTGAAAACCTCAAATATAAAACCAGAAAGATTTCTTTCTCCAAACGATTACCTGATTTCCTCTAAACAAAACATTAGAGGTTACAGTCTCCTAAATACCAATAATATAGAAGGAAATTTTGTTGTTGCTTCTGAACATTTTATAGTCTTAAAATACAAGCCAACATGGAATGCAATCTTTGGTAATTCTTATTTAGTCCATAAACTGCTTGATCTATTGGTTAAAAAACTAGCCGCAGAAAAATCAAAAAAAAGTGGCAATCAGAAATACATTACTATTGATGATGTATCAAGAGCAAGTATTACACTAAACCTTGATGGTAACAGTGAAATAGATAATTATTTTTATAAAATTAGGTCTCTTATTCTTGAAAATCTAAAAGGAATCAATGACTTAAAAAAAATCGTGGACAACTACATTAATGAAAATGAAATTGAAATTAATGTTGGTAAATCTGATACAGTTGAGAAAGTTGCTTTTATAAACCAACTAACGGGCGATAAAGAATTTTTTGTCAAATTAGGGACAGCATATTACAATCAACCATTTTTTAATGTTAAAAGAGTTAATGAAGAACTTTTTGGTGAGCATCTGACAGAAATTGATGTGTTTCTTGGTTCCTGGGATTCAAATAAAATTAATGCTAAGGTAAACAGAAAAGCGAACCCTAATAAAACACCTAGAATAATATTTGAGGGTTCAGATTTTAATAGATTTGTTCAATCAAATCACGAAATAGGAGATTACATCAGTATCACAATTGCTAATAACGAAAACAATAAGACTGAAGGTAAAAACGATAAGATGAAAATCTTAATTAAATAGGAATTAAATAAACTTCTATGAGAATAAATTTAACTTCATTTCTCAAGAGAATAAGTACAAATTTTGCATTCAAAAAACTTGCACGCTTGCGCGCAAATGGTTCAAATGAGTTTTCATTGAAGTGAAACATCATCGGTAATTATTGTATATTAGGTTCTGAGCCTGTAAACTTTTTTGTGTAAACGGTAGATGTTAGATTAGGCATCTGTTTTCAAATGTAATTAAAAATTGATTTGCAATTAACCCCCAGTTTCTAATCTGATTAGTCCACTTTCTTTCAATAATGTTAATTGCC
>CAISCU010000005.1 GCA_903883965.1 uncultured Bacteroidota bacterium | reverse complement strand
TTTGGCAATTAACATTATTGAAAGAAAGTGGACTAATCAGATTAGAAACTGGGGGTTAATTGCAAATCAATTTTTAATTACATTTGAAAACAGATGCCTAATCTAACATCTACCGTTTACACAAAAAAGTTTACAGGCTCTGCTTTCATATTTATTAGGATGGAGTCAATTGGTAATCACTTGGAAACTCAATGACGACAACAATCAAACCCAACACTTTCCATGCAATGGATACAAATGGAATGAATTGGGTAAACTGGCAAACAAGTTTTATGCTGACTTTGCAGATATCAGATCCGAAGAAATATTTAAACAATATGAAAATGCAATTCAAACTATTGTTGTATTTTTAAACAAAGAAAGCAACCATAAATTATACGAATGCATTTGGTATAAAAACTATACAATTGGAAGAATGGTGCAACTCAATACCTCCTCTCCTATTAAAAATGCCATACTACGCATTCGAAAATTTAAAAATTCTGAAGGTATCCGACCATGAAAACAAACTCACCCATTTTATCATACATCAAAAACCAGCCAATAGAAGTTCAGGATCGTTTAATGCAAATTAGACAGCTTGTATTAGAACAAGTACCCAATGCCATTGAATGCATCAGTTACAGTATGCCAGCCTTTAAACTAGATAAATTGATCCTGTGTTTTGCTGCATTTAAAAATCATATTGGTATTTACCCAACCGGTGCTGGGGTTGTTGAATTTGAAAAATGGACCAATCGTTACCAAACAAGTAAAGGAGCTATTCAATTGCCTATAAATGAAGCATTGCCTGTAGACTTGCTTATTCAATTAATTCAAACCAGGGTAAAACAAATCCAACATAAAGAAAAGATAAAGCATTCAATAACTTGCCCCAAAGGTCATGTTTTTGAGAAATCTACTAATTGCAAATCATGTCCAGTTTGTGCCAAAAATGAGCAACATGAATTCTTTTTAAAACAACTTCCAGCACCCGCCATCCGCGCACTAAAAAGTCATCAAATTGTAACTTTAACTGATTTTACACGCTATACTGAATCAAGTGTTGCAAGCTTTCATGGACTTGGTCCTAAAAGTATGTCTGTTATTCTGAATGCACTTAAAAAAGCCAAATTAACATTTAAAACACCACTTACTTAGGCAAAGCGTTCAAATATTCTTTAGCCTTGTCTTTGTAATAGGGTTGCATTCCGGGTGGCACTGTTTGGAGTAATTCCAATTGCTGCTTTTTTTGCGAATTGAATTGCTGAAAATAAATAGGAGAAGGTTTAATTTGTTCTTTCCCTTGTTCTGCTTCTCGCTTATTGTCTTGGTCTTGTTTTTTTTCTGCTTTTTCATGCTCCAACATTCTGCTCATGATAGCTTGCTGGCGCAGGAGAGTTTGTTGGGTAAGTTTTTTATTGAACAACTCTTTTTCAGTTTCTTGCATTTGTTTTTGTAACTCGTTGAGAGGCCTACTTCCTCCCATTTGTTCTTTTTGTAAAGCATCCATTTCACTCAACATTTTTTGTAACTGTTGCCTAATAGCCATTTGCTGTGCCGCCATTTTAGCAAATTTTTCAGATGACATTTTACCTTGTTCGCCACTTCCATTCTGGTTCAATCCCTCTTTAAGTTGTTTGTTGAGTTCGTCTTGCATTTGTTTCAATTTGCTCATACTTGGGTTACCGCTTCCAGGTTTTTTAGTTGGTTTTCCCTTGCCCCCTTTACCAGATTTTTGTTCTTGATTTTGTTCTTGCAATTGTTTCAATACATCGCTCAACATCAAAGCCAAATTGTTCATACGCATCATGGCATATTGTTGGTTCACCACAATTTCTTGATGCCTGCGCTGGTTAAATCCATCAATAGCAGCCCTCAGGTGTTCATTCATTTTACCTACCTCACGGTTTACAAACGAACGCATTTCAGGAACCTCTTTACTGATTGACAGTATGCTGTCTTCAATAATTTGAGCATTGTCTTTGATTAATTTTTGGGCCTGTCCAAACTGAACAAATTGTGGATTATAGCCATTTATTTGTTTGAAGTTTTCCATGATACTTTCTTGAGATGTACTCAATAAAACAAGATTATCCAATACTTCTCTGAGTGCTTGAATGTTCATCTCATTTTGCTTTTCTTCTTCTTTTTCAAGTTGCGACTTCATTTCTTGCGCCAACTCTTTCATTTCTTGCGCCAACTCTTTTTGCTTTTGATTGGCCTTTGATTCGTTTCCTTTTTTGAGTTGCTCTTTGGTATCGGTTAATTTTTTTTCGATGTTGTTTTCTTCTTGTTGGAATTTCTCTAAATCTTTTGGGTGCTCCAATGCTTTATTTTCTTGTGCAAGCTTATCTAAGTTTTGCTGCAGATTTTTAAACTCCTCTTCAATTTTTTGCTGCTTGTCTATTGCCTCATTTTTATTTTTGGGGTTTGTCAATTCTTGTTGTTTTTCAGCTAATTTTTCAAGTTCATTGGCATGGTCAGTCAATTGCTTTTCCATTTCAAGCTCTTTGTACATAGACAACATGCGGTCTAACTCTTTTTCAACATCTTTGTTATTAAGTTGGATTTGATTGAGTTCATCCTGAATGCGATCTTTATTTTGTTGTTTGATTTGCTTTTCTAAATCAGACATGAGCTTTTTCAATTCATCAGGCAAAACTTCCTTCATGAGTTTTTCTAGTTCAGCTTGCTTTTGAATAATTTGTTCATTCTCTTTTTTAAACTCTTGCTCTTGGAGTTGGTTGTTTTTAAAATCTCTTTTAATTGATTCAATTTGTTGGGCCAACTCGATTTGTTTTTTTAACAATTGCTCTAGTTTTTGTTGGTCTTCCCATTTCAACTGCTTTTCGTTGAGTTTTTTAGAAACAAGCTGTTTGATATCTTGTTGCAGTTTTTTTGTTTCTTGTAATGCATTGTTGAGTTTGTTTTGAAGCTCTTTAGCCCCTTTAGCTGAAGCTTCTTTCAGGCTTTGTGCATCTGGCGCCTTTTCTATTTTTTGTTGTGATTTGGTTGATTTGGGGCCATGCACTCGGTCGTTGTCCCAAACCTCAAAATAATAGATCAACTCATCTCCCAATTCAATTCCAATTTCGTTTCCATTGAACAAATAATTGAATAGTTGATTTTTTGACGCATCAATTTGAATCGGAATTTGTACCAAACCTTGATTGATTTTTGCAGGGTTATCTGATTTAACAAATTTGTAACAGAAATTCAATTTACTCAGGCCATAATCGTCAGTTATTTTACCCGAGAAATAAATTATTTTTTTTGACAATGAATCGGCTTGTTCATTGATTTCAATTTGAGGTGCAAGATCTGGTATTGCAACAATTGTAAAAAGTAAAGAATCTCCTTTTAAACCATTGTTCGATTTTGTGTAAACTGCATACGAAAAACTTTTGCCTATTTTTTTCTGAATTTGAAAGTGAACTTGGTCTTTGGTTTGGGCAATTTGCTTTGTATTTGCTATTACCATTATCAGCGAATCGGTATGTTTTGCAGTAAAATTCCAAGTTATTTGAGTGCCTTCTGGTACGGTAAAATCTCCTGTGCTATTCACCGATTTATTTTCGTAACCAGTGTATTGTGGATAGTTGATCAATGCCCCATAATTTAATAACAATGGCTTGTTTTTAACCTCCAACAAATAAGGTCCAAATTCAAACCCAGCGGCTTCAATTGTAAATTGAATGTCTTGTTGTATGTTTTTCCATTCGTATTCAAATGTTGCCATTTGTTTGACATTCATTTGATAGCGTTGGTCTTGAAAATAAATAAAACAAGCTTCTGGAACTTGTTTCCCATTGAATTCAATTTTTAAAATAAAATCTTGGTATTGCTCTGCTGAAAGTTTATTGTTGAGAATGCTCAACTGAAATGGAGCTTCTTTTTCAAAAACCTGATTGTAAAATAATACGCGCTTTCCGGCTCCTTTGATAATTTCAGGAAACTGAACAAAAAAAACCAAACCCAAAACCAAAGCTGCAACGGCAATTTTTAAATAATTGAGTACTGTTTTAAAGGGCAACGCTGCAATAAAAGGAATGGGGCTCATCTCTTCTATTTTTTGATGTATGGCCGCATCCAATAAACTTCCTTCCTGAGCATTCAAAGGCATCAATTGCAATACATTCATTAACTTATCTTGTATTTCAGGAAAATGATTGCCAATTAACTTGGCAGCCTGAGCATGTGAAAATGAACTGCGTATTTTAATCAAGCCCAACAAGGGTATCAGACAATAAAAAACCAATACCATCAAACAAACGGCAACGCACGAGTAAAACAATAAGCTTCTGATTTGACTGGTATATTGCCCGGTGTATTCAATGAAACTAACCAGTATAAATGTAATTATACCAATGCCTATGAAAAGAAAAAATCCTTTTAACAACTGGTTCAAATAATACCGCCTAATAAAAGCATCCAGTTTTTGGTAAATATGTTTGTTATAGGCGCTCAAAAGGAAGTATTTATTTATCAGTTAAGGTAGCACCAAAAATAACAAATTATACTTGCTAAATAAACTGTTTGGGGCTTATTCAACAAATTTAAAAGACTGTCCATCAAACAATCCCAAATCGCTTAGTTTTAATTCAGGTATTACCAACAGCGCCATAAATGAAAGTGTCATAAATGGTGCACCTAAAGTGGTTCCCATATTTTCTTTGATATACGCGTCTAATGCTTTGTATTTCTGAGTGGTAACATAGGCATCGGCCCCAGACATTAAACCTGCAAATGGCAGTTCAAGTACATTTTGGTATGACCCATTTGCAACAGACAGGCCACCTTTGCATTGCATGAGCGCATTCATGGCAAGCTGAATGTCGGCAGCATTGGTTCCCATGGCAATGAGGTTATGACTGTCATGGGCTACAGTTGAGGCCATAGCTCCCAATTTTATTCCAGTGCCTTTAATGTAACAAAACTGAGGTGTTGCTGGCTTATACCTGTTGATGATTCCCAACAAAATGACATCGTTTTCTACAGTGCATTCACTTGCATTCAGTAATTTTTTTCGGGTTATTAATTCACCGTCTATACACTCAATAACCCAATGAGTTGATTTAGGTTTAACAGCTATTTCTGCTGTTTTTATGATTGATGGATAAAACTGGTTGAGGGCATTTTCTTGAACAGATTCGATATGGCTCTTGCCATTAGATGAAACACATTGTCCATTGATATAAGTAGCCAGCACATTGAACTGTTGTAAATTGTCTATTAAAATAAAATCTGCAGGGTCACCAATACGCAACAACCCAACTGGCAGTTTGTAATGGACTACCGGATTGTAACAAGCCATGCGCAACACATCATACAAATCATAGCCAAGAGCCAATGCCCGTTTTACCAATTCGTTGATATGCCCTTTTTCTAATGAATCGGGGTGTTTGTCATCGCTACAAAACATCAATTGTTCGGAAAAATGTTTGATCAGTGGATGTAATGCGTTAAAATTCTTGGCGGCACTGCCTTCTCTAATTAAAATTTGCACACCCAATCCAATTTTTTCTATTGCTTCTTCATAAGTAAAACATTCATGATCTGTAGCAATGCCTGCTTTAAAATAACGAGTGGCATCGGCACCTTTTAATCCTGGTGCGTGTCCATCTATTGGTTTGTTTGCAACACGAGCAGCTTGTATTTTTTGAAGGACTTCTTTGTCTGCAAGCAAGACTCCAGGAAAATTCATCATTTCTGCCAAATAATAAATTGCATCATTTTGCATGAGCTGCTCAATATTATGGGTAGTAATGGCGGCACCGGCAGTTTCAAAACTTGTTGCAGGTACACAACTAGGCGCACCAAAACATATTTTAAATGGAACTTTTTGGGCATTTTGAATCATGAATTGAATGCCTTCCATGCCACATACATTGGCTATTTCATGCGGATCGCTAACAGTTGCAACAGTTCCATGAACCACAGCCATTCTAGCAAATTCAGACGGGATGAGCAATGAACTTTCTATGTGTACATGCGCATCAATAAAACCGGGTAATAAATAATTACTTACAGGTTTAGCAAGCGGCTCAATGGCTGTAATTGTTTGATTAGAAATTTCGAGTCTGACTGGTCGAATGCACTGACTGAAAATGTCGACCAAATTTGCTTCTATTTGCAAATCCATTTTAAAGCTTTTTTAAAGCACTGCCATCAAACTGAAATGGAAGAAATGTTTGTGTGCCATTTGCAATGTAAACAGACCCCGTATTGCCTTGCAAAATTAAACGAATGCTATTTTGATAACGGCTCTCATATTCACATATACTTTGGAGACAAGCTCCGCAACACATAATGGGATGATCCAATTCCATGGTTTCACTTTTGGCAGTGATAGCAATGGCTTGAATGGCTACACCAGGATATTGAGCAGATGCTGAAAATACAGCAACCCTTTCGGCGCATAAACCTGAAGGATAGGCCATATTTTCTTGGTTACTACCAATGACTACTTTCCCATTTTCTAGCAATACCGCGGCTGAAACATGGAATTTTGAATAGGGAGCATAAGAACTCACTAGGGCTGATTTTGCTTGTTTTAAAAGGTCAAAATCTGATGATGACAAAGCAGAACTTGAATTATAAACGCTCAGCTCCACTTCCTTTTTCAGTGTTTTTTCCATTACTACAAGATAAAGAAATTAACTAAAATACCAATGTCTCATATGAAGTAAAATCAATATTTAATTTCTGACCAACTTATGCTTAATTTAGCCAAATCAATTGGGAGTAGTTATGAAAAATATTTTGGTTTTTGGTGCAGGCCTGTCATCAAGTTATTTGTTTAAGTATTTAAAGGAAAATGCCGGAAAAGAAAAATGGCAAATCAGTATATGTGATGCCAATATTGAACTTGCAAAAGCAAAAGCTGCCAATTCAAAACATTGTAAAACCATTCAATGTGATGTTCACAATGTTGAACAACTCAACAAAGTAATTTCACAGCAGCATTTGGTTATTTCTTTGCTACCGCCAGCCTTACATGTTGTCATTGCTCAAACATGTATTGCACAAAAAACCCCATTGATTACTGCTTCTTATGTGAGTCCGGAAATGAGAAGCCTTGATGCTGAGGCCAAAAAAGCGGGCATTATTTTACTGAATGAAATGGGTTTAGACCCTGGTATAGATCATTTATCGGCAATGAAATTAATTGATGAAATTCATGCCAAAGGTGGAAAAATAAATTCATTTAAATCATTTTGTGGTGGATTGGTAGCACCAGAGTTTGACAACAATCCATGGAAATATAAATTTACTTGGAACCCGCTCAATGTAGTTGTGGCAGGACAAGCAACTGCAACACATTTGCAAGAAGGAAAAATAAAATACATTCCAGCACATCAAATTTTTAAACAAACTCAACAAGTAAAAGTACCTGGATATGGAAACTTTGAAGCCTATGCAAACAGAGATTCAATTTCATACATTGAACCCTATGGCTTACAAAAAGCAAAAACTGTATTAAGAGGAACCTTGCGCAGACCAGGATTTTGTAACAACTGGCAACAATTGATTGCACTAGGACTAACTGATGCATCCAAACAAATTGTAGGACTTGAAAAAGAAAGCTTCCGCAATTTCATTGCATCTTTTGTTCCTATGAATGGCAAGGAAACACTAGAGCAAGCTGTTGCCAATTATTTAGGTATCAAACAAAATAGCACTGTTTTTAAAAATTTAATTTGGCTAGGACTGTTTAAAAATGACAAAATAGGGCTAAAAGAGGCTACCCCTTCAGCTGTATTGTTAAAATGTTTGTTGAACAAATGGCAACTGAAAAAAAATGAATTAGATATGGTAGTTATGAAACATGAAATCACTTACACACTTCATAAAAAAGAAATTCAGATTGGTAGTTCTTTTGTTATTAAGGGTGAAGACCAAACCTATACCGCTATGGCCAAAACAGTAGGATTACCAATGGCTATTGCAGCAAAAAATATACTCAATGGAACCATACAAGAAACTGGCGTACATATTCCAATTTTACCTTGTTTTTACGAGCCCATTTTAAAAGAACTTCAAGTGTATGGAATAGACTTTACAGAAAAGTCTTACCCTTTATCGGCCCACAAATAAAAGTCTTTGGTGAGTTCGTAATACGCAGCTGTATACTGTTTGTCTTGTTCATAAATGATGAACTCATTTTGTTGAACAAGTATCGGTTTTTTTTGCAAACAAATAACCGTTCTGGTTGCTTCACTTGCTTGAAACGAATGAATTCTAATTTCTTGCTGTATGTATAATTGAAATGACTCAAAAATTGGCTTGCAAGTTTGAGCAATGGTTGTCGGTAAAACTAAGCCTGCTGTTCCATCTTCATGTAATAAACTGGCAATTGCTTGAATCAATTCTTGAAAAGTTAAAGCAGTCGTTTGTCTGGCTAATTTTCGGTTGACATTAGTTATACTGTAGTTGCTTTCTTCAGGAAAATAAGGTGGGTTCACTAAAATCCAGTCGAACCGAAGTGCTTTATTCTGGCTGCAAAAAGATTGAATAGATTGGTGCTGCAAAACAATTCTGTCTGACCATGGAGAATTTATAAAATTATGAGCAGCATCTTTGCATGCATTCTCGTCAATTTCTACTGCAACTATTTTGGCATTTGACTGCTGAGCCATCATGAGTGCCAACAGTCCTGATCCACAACCAATATCTAATGCATTTGTGGCATTACATACAGTAGCCAAACAACCAAGTAATACACTGTCTGTTCCTACTTTCATTGCACTATTAGCGTGTGAAACTGAAAATTGTTTAAACTGAAAAGGTTTGTATTCTTTAGGCATGTGAATAGAACAAAAGTATTTGCTTAATTCGTAAATAGAAAATGAGCCATTCTAAAAACAAACCAAATTCCCTCATAAGTGCCAATAGCCCTTACTTGCTTCAACATGCATACAATCCTGTTAACTGGAACGAATGGAGCAGTAAAGTGTTAGCAACAGCACTTTCAGAAAATAAATTAATGATAGTGAGTATAGGGTATGCTGCCTGTCATTGGTGTCATGTAATGGAAAAAGAATGTTTTGAAGATACAGCAACAGCAGAACTGATGAACACCCACTTTATTAATATTAAAGTAGATAGAGAAGAACGCCCAGATATTGATCAAGTATACATGGATGCCATTCAATTAATGACTGGTCAAGGAGGTTGGCCGCTCAATGCCATTTGCTTACCCAATGGAAAACCTTTGTATGTTGGCACCTATTTTCCAAAAACAAAGTGGAACAATTTACTGCTTAAACTGGTAGAATTTTTTACACATGACCCCGAAGATGCCTATGCTTATGCAAATAAATTGAGTATGGGTTTGACTCTCATGGAAAATTTTGAGTCTGACCCTGATACCTATATCAGCAACGCGCTTATTTTGCAGCAAATAGCTGTAATGAAACAGCAAATTGATTGGCAATTTGGAGGATTCAACTGGGCTCCTAAATTTTTGTTACCCATCAACTGGGAATTGTTTTTACAATTTGGTTCTTTATTTAACGACAAAGAAAGCATAGCCATTGCAAGGCTTACAAGCGAAAAAATAGTACAAGGAGGTATTTATGATTTGCTAGCAGGAGGTTTTTCAAGATACAGTACCGACAGCCGTTGGCTTGTTCCTCATTTTGAAAAAATGCTTTATGACAATGCGCAAATGATGAGTCTGCTTGCCAAACTGTATAGCCAATCAAAAAACGAGAATGATCAAAAAATAATTGAACAAACCTTTCAGTTTTTAACAAATGAATTAAAAGGAGAGAATGGCTTATACTTTGCTGCCATTGATGCCGATACTTTAGGAGAAGAAGGCCTTTTTTATGTATGGTCTGCTGAGGAAATAAAAAGCATTGTACCTAATAATTGGGAATTGGCTTTTGCTGCTTTTGGAATTGTGGAAGAGGGAAATTGGGAGCATGGTAAAAATGTTTTGTATCAGGCCAAATCAGACGAAGCATTGGCTGTAACTTTTAAATTAACTGTTGAAGAAGTAATTACATGCAAAGAAAAAATTTGCGAGCAACTGTACCTAAATAGGTTAAAAAGAAATTCGCCAATGGTAGACAACAAGCAATTGTGTGCCTGGAATGCATTGCTTGTTATTGGTTTGGCAGATGCATCAAAGGCATTGAATTCAGACAAATACAGATCTGCTTGCAAATCATTAATAGATGCTATGATTGCGCATTTTTATATAGACAAATCTGTCTATAGAATTGTTAAAAACGAGCAAAGAATAATAGGTTTTGCCGAAGATTATGCCCTGTTTTGCGAAGCGCTTTTACTGGCAGCTGAGGCTTGTAATGACAGTAAATACCTATTATTAGCAAAAGAAATAATGGATTTAGGACTGCTCCATTTTTTTGATGAAGAACAGCAACTGTTTCAATTTAGTTCTAAAATTGAACCTGTATTGATCAAGAAAAAATTTGATGTTCAAGACAGTGTTATGCCATCATCTAACGCCACATTTGCAAAATGCCTATTTTATTTATCCTATTATTTTGATGTAGAAATGTATGAGCAAATAGGTGATGATTTATTGCACAAAATCATTCCCAAAATAAAGGAACAAGGTCTCAATTATTCGAAGTGGATGCAAGTGATTTTATTAAAGTCAGAGGGTTTCAATCAAGTAATTGCAACAGGAAAAAATGCTTTGACAGAAATTCAACAATTTCAACAAAATTTCATGCCCAATACGGTATGTTTTGCAATTGAAACAGACGCTCTTATTCCTCTTTTCAAAGACAAACCAATTACACAGGAACTTAGCATTTATGTTTGTAGAGATAAAACTTGCGACCTGCCAATTAACAACCTACAAGCCGTGCATTTGTAAAATAAAACAGGCCCATTTTCGGGCCTATTTTATTTTTATTTTTTGATAAATGATTGACTCATTTTCTTGCCTTCATGATCTATTCTAATCAAATAAATTCCATCTGGTAAATGTGCAATATCTATTTGATTCAAATGTGCAGCATCTGCATGCATCACCTGTTGTGATTGGTACATCAATTGACCTAACATATTCAACACTTCAACTTTGGCTTTACCATCAAAATTGCAATCTATAAATAGCGCATCTTTAGCAGGATTTGGATAAAGTGTAAAAGTTGTTTTAGCCGTTGATTTATTTACCGAGGTATTTACCAAAGTCACTGTCATTGTCTTTTGGGAACCATTGCAATTGTTGGCACCGTTTTCAATGACATTGATAGTAGCTGTTGCTGCACTACTTGCCAATTTTGCAGTGATTATAGAAGAATTGTTTCCTGTTAACTGAGTGGCATTGGTGAAAGACCAGGCATAGGTAGAACCCGCAGTTCCATTCACTGAAAATTGAACAGTATCTCCTTTTGCAGCCCAATTTCTACCGGTAATTTCACTCGTATTTGGCTTGCTTAGTTTTTGGATATGAACGGCATCAGAAGTATTTGTACAACCATTGTTATTGACTGTTACTCTAAAATAACCCGAATCATTGTGTGTAAATGTTTTGTTGGTTTGCCCTACCAGCAATGAATCATTTTTGTACCATTGGTTGTTTGTTGTAGCACTAGAAAACAAACTAAACAAATTGCCATCACAAATAGAATTGGTTGTAATGCTTTTTGTTACTGTTGGTTTAGGTGGAGTTACTCCTGATTGCAATGCAATTGAATTTGATTGGGCAAAACATCCAGAATTGTCAAAATTTCTAACATAATACAGCGCAGGATCTTTTGTGTAAAATGCATTTGTATTTAGGCTTGTTTGGGCAATATTGTCTTTGAACCAAATAAAAGTTCCAGTAACGGTAGCAGACAAAAGTGTACTGTCTCCATTACACACAGCCATTCCTTTTGAGCTGGTTATTGCAGGCAGAACTGGTCCGGCATTTACATGTATAAAATTAGGCTTATAAACACTGTCCGATCCCATTGCATTTTTGGCTGTTAATGCAATTGAATAGTCTCCAGCAGCAGGGAAAGCAATAAATGGATTTTTAAGATTTGAAAAAAGTACTCCATTGACATACCAAGCCCATTGGGTTGCTTGATTTGAAGTGGTATCTATTAATTTAACTGCTGTATTTGTACAAACTGTTTGTTGGGTTGCAAAGAAACCAGCTAAAGGCTTACTACTCACAACACCAGCAATTTGAATATTGTCTAAAAACAGGTTATTGCCCGAATTACCTATTTGTTCAAATTTAATTTTCACATTTGCCTTTCCAACATATGCCGATAGGTTTACATTTTTACATGTAGCTCCTACACCGCCCCCACACCACTCACTGGTTTTAGATGGTGTAAAACTACTTACATTAGAATAGCTGGCATCTGGAGCAGTAGCAAAATTACCTGTGCCATCTTCAGCCAATACCAATAAACGGGTCCAAGTTGATCCGCAATTGGTAGAAACAGCTACAACTAATGTATCAGAAGTATTGCTGTCATACCTGGTATAAGCATGTTGAAACGAAACTGATGCAGTACTGTAGCCTCGTAAATCTAAAATTGGAGAAATTAAGCGGTCAGTATAGCCACTAGTTGGATTGTCAAAATTATTAATTCCCAAAGCAAAATTGCTATTGCCATTGCCACTGATTTTCCACAAACGCCAAGTGCTATCTGATTCTAAATTCTGAACAGTCCATAAGTTCAAGGTTGGCGAATTGAGTTCAAATGTTTCATTCAATGGCAAACTCATCCCTCCTACGGTTAAATAGTCGTTCATGTAAATTGAGTCATATCCAATACTGCTTTTAATAGCCAATGCAACTGGATAAATACCCGGCGAATGATAAACTACTGTTGGATTAGCCAATGTTGATGTTGCCGGATTTCCTCCAGGGAAATACCAAACTCTAGAAGTTGCACCTGCCGATTGGTCTTGGAACAGCACTGTACTTCCAGCACAAGCAGTTTTAGAAGTAGTCGTGAAGTAAGCAACAGGTTTTGGAGTGATCCCTGTTAATATCAAAGAAACATTTTGAGCAGCTGCCAAAGAGCCCTTATGGGTGATGGTTACTGTATATGTTCCTGCAACCGGTGTATTTAAGTAAACTTGTTCTACATTGTCTATAGTATTGTCTCCTGTTGTAGCAGCCAATGAAGGATTTGACTTATCTAATTTGTAGGGATAAAAAATGGTGTTGTCTGCAAGTCTGGTAACACGTAAATCTAAATCATTTACCAGCATTGGTGTAGGTGAATTGTAAATTGGCGAAGGTGATGTTGCAGGGGCATCTGTCCAGCAAATTGTTGCCCTAATAGGTGTTAAACCATCCGCATAAAAACTATATGTATACTTGCCACCATTGCTCAAATTGTAATCAACCATTTTACTTTTAATGGTATCAGAAATTGTCTGTACTGCTTTGGCTGTATTCATTAAACCCCATCCAAATGTGTAATCAGGACCGGTACTGGTGCCAGCCTCATCTGCAGTATGAATGATTAAACCTTTTAATGCAGCTGAACGCAAAAATTTACTTTTTACATTGTTGTGGTGTTGTTGAATTAACAAAGCCGATCCAGAAGCATTTGGTGTAGCCATTGATGTACCATTGTAAGTATCGTATGCTGAAGTACCAGTACTTATTGAAGAATATACACTCACGCCATTGGCAACAATATCTGGTTTGATACGGCCATCATCCGTAGGGCCCCATCCACTGAAATCGCTCATGACTACATCTGAAGCTTTGGTCCAACCAGTTGTAATTGGATTTACAGCACCAACTGTCATAACATTCTTGGCATTTGCAGCACCTCCACTGATACAATCATACGGACCTATTGCAGCTGGCCTATTTGCTGAACTCCCTTGGGTCCAACCACCATTAGAATTGCGAACATAAAACACCGTTGGGGTTTGACTGGGTTCGCCCCTGTCATTACCGGCTGCCATAAAAATGAGGTAATTGGGATTGTCTAATGCCACTTGATCAAACTGCTCTGAATTTGCATCGTAAAAACCATATTTGTAATCATATTTTGTATTAACCGATGGATCGCCCCAAAATTCCCATCTACTATTGTACTGCCAACCACAAACCTGACCATATGAATGATTAGAAACCAATAAGCCAGCAGCTGCTGCTGTTGTCATTTCAGAAACATCGTTGTTCCAATCATGACATTTAATTGGGGCTTGAAAACTCATTCCTTTGGCATTGGCAACAACACCACCAGCCATCATCGTTCCAGAAACGTGGGTTGCATGGTCACTAAAGCTACTTGGCGCATCTATTTGGGTGGCTCTTCCCTGAAATTCTTGGTGTGTGGTCAGTACTTTTCCACCGTCCCATACACCCAATCTGGCTGTCATTCCTAATCCAGTTAAATTTAATCCTAATGAACCTCCCGGCCATACTTTAGATGTTGAAATGGTTTTAGCCGCATTTATATTGTTAAATGTTTGAATGTAAATTGGCATCCCAGTAGCTGAAATTCCCACGGCTTCTCTTTCAACTCCATTTGCCAACACTTCTCTTTTAGGCAAATTCATAGCACTCAAAAAGGCATTTAATTTAATCTGACTGGCGGTATACGAATTTTGTAAAGCCCTAATTCTACTGGCATAATCAGTTAAATTGGTAGTAGATTCATTGGCTTTGTTAATGGTTTGTGCTTGTAAGTTAATCTGCAAGCAAATGATTCCTAAAACAAAAATCAAACTTCTAAATTTAGTATTCATATTCATTCTTAATTCTACAATTTAATTGGGCATTTAATTTTATCCTTTCAGCCCCTTTATAAACAACACTTTTTACATATAGTTTGTATAAGTTATTACCCAAACAAACAACGCCTATGGTATTGCTGTATTCCTCTAATTTACTGCAATACAACTGCTTGTTTACAGTTAATTTAAACTTACATGTTTTGCCATAAACTAGTTTTCCGCATTCAAGTTGTTTCAAAGGAAACCCTTTGATTTCTAATGTTAAGCCCTTGAATGAAGAAATAGCAATATGAACTTTATCTTGAACAATTGCAACCTGTGGGGTATCAGTTACTCGGAATGTAAATTGTTTCAAATTCAAACCTGTTCCATAGGAGACAGTGTTTGTTTGAGAAAAGGTTGCATGAGACACCATTAGGAACAAGGCCATTAAGATGGAATAAAAGCCCCTATTTTGAGTGATTTTCATTGGTTTAATTACTCAAACCTACATCAAATAAGGCACAAAAAAATAAAATTGTGGGAGCCTGCTTAAGTAATTATTAAATTTTAATTTGAGTAAATCTAGAATTCGCTTGAGAATAACAAAAAGTGAAATTAAATTGCCGCCACATGAAAAATGTAATCAAACAGATTCCAAACAGCATTACAGCTGCAAACTTACTAATGGGTTGTATGGCTATTTTAGCTGCATTGGATCATAACTTGGTTCAAGCAGGCTATTTTATAGGTCTAGCAGCCATTTTTGATTTTTTAGATGGATTCGCAGCTCGTATGCTTAAAGTCAATTCGGAAATAGGCAAACAACTTGATTCTTTGGCAGATGTGGTAAGTTTTGGGGTTGCTCCTGGCATGATTTTTTACATGCATAGCTCTTATATCAATGATGCTTTAGGGGCTAATGCCAATTTGAATTACTTGGCATTTTTAATTCCAATATTTTCAGCATTCAGGCTTGCTAAATTTAATTTAGATACCAGACAGTCTGATTCTTTTATTGGCTTACCTACACCAGCAAATGCCTTGTTTATTTGCGCTATTCCAATGGTATTTGAACACGGACCAGCATTTGCTACCGAATTTTTCTCAAACCCTATTTTCATTTATGTTTTTCCATTTGTGAGTAGCTGGTTATTAATGGCCGAATTGCCCTTGTTTGCCCTAAAATTTAAAACTTTTAAATGGGCTGGAAACGAAATCAGGTGGCTATTTATTGGATTAAGTTGCTGTAATTTATTGTTTTTTCAATACTTCGGAATTAGTCTTTCCATCTTGCTTTACTTAACTTTGTCAATCTATTTATTTTACAAACAGAAATCTCATGAAATTCAAAGCTGAAATTGATGTAATGCCTCATGCAGCATTACTTGACCCACAAGGAAAAGCCGTAACTGGTTCAATGAAAAACATTGGACTTTCTCAAATTAACCAGGTTAGAATTGGCAAACACATGAGTATGGAATTAGAGGCTGCCAACCAAGCTGAAGCTGAACAAATGGTGGATGAAGCTTGTAAAAAATTACTGGCAAACCTCATCATGGAAAGCTACCAGTTTCAAGTTTCTGCCATGTAATACCCATGAGCAGCAAACCATACATACTGCTGCTGAGTTTTTTTATTTGCCAACTTAAGCTCATTGCTCAAAACCTTCCTTATGCCAAAGGAATCTGTAAAATGCTTTGTAGTGATGAGTTTTCGGGTAGAGGCTATGTCAATGATGGGGATGCTTTAGCCGCTCAATTCATTAGAACTCAAATGAAAGAAATTGGCCTGAAACCTATGGCCGATAATTATTTTCAAAAATTTGGATTTGAAGTTGTTTGTTACCCTGAAAGGGTTCAACTCAATGTAGATGGAAATGATTTATTTCCCGGTAAAGATTTTATCATTAACCCGGGTTGTACTGGAATCAATGGTACATTTAGCACCATCAAAATTGATTCTGCATTGCTTGATAATACCAGTCAATACAATTTACTTTTTAGCGCCAAAACAAGGAATTGTTTTTTAGTGGTTGACCAAGTAAAAGAGCTAAAATTACTTCATCCCGAACGCATAAATGCCATTTTAACAAATCAAGTACATGCTAAAGGTTTGTTGTATTGCAAAAAAGAAAAACTAACATGGGGGGTGGCCCAGCATTTTGCCGATTTTCCAATTGTATCTATTTTAAAACCAGTGCTTCAAAATCAACCTCTTGTAATTGATTTAAAAGTAGATGCTGAATTTAAACTACACCAAACCCAAAATATATTGGGAAAAATAACCGGAAAAAAATATCCCGATAGTGTCATTGTTGTTTCAGCTCATTACGACCATTTAGGCATGATGGGTAGTTTTGCCAAATTTCCAGGAGCCAACGACAATGCAAGTGGCGTAGCTATGATGCTTGATTTAGCCAAACATTTCAGCAAAAAAGGAAGTGATTATACTTTGTTATTTGTTGCTTTTGCTGCTGAAGAAGCTGGCTTACTAGGCTCATTGTATTATACCGAAAATCCAATAGTTCCATTGCAGCAAATTAAATTATTGCTGAACTTAGATTTAATGTCAACAGGAGACAAGGGAATGATGGTTGTCAATGGAACTGAATTTCCTGATTTGTTTGAACAATTGAAATTTCAAAACAGTATTGGGAGTTATTTACCTAGCATTCAAGCTAGAGGAAAATCTGCCAACAGCGACCATTATTATTTTAGTGAAAAAGGAGTACAAGCACTCTTTTTTTACTTAATGGGAGAATACCATGCTTACCATGATGTTGAAGACGATTATGAAGCGCTGACTTTTAGTAAATACAATGAAAGTTTCGAGCTAATTGCCGATTTTATAGCAAGTTTCTAGAAGCTAATTGTCTCTTTCAATGATAAAATGAACCAGTTGTGTCAAGCTTTTGGCTGCATCTTTGTCTTGGAATTGTTGGAGTATTTCCAGTGCATCTTGCTTGTATTTTTGCATGACATTTTGGGTATATGCAATGCCTCCATGGCTATTGACGTATTGGATAATCTCAGCCACTTTTTGTTTGTTCTGGTGATGCGCTTTGATATTGTGAATGATAGTAGCCCTTGTTTTTTTATCTGCTTGATTGAGGGTATAGATGATAGGCAATGTCAACTTTTTTTCTTGAATGTCTATGCCATGTGGTTTGCCAATTTGGGTATCGCCATAATCTAATAAATCGTCTTTTATTTGAAATGCAATTCCAATTTTTTCGCCAAACAACCTCATTTTTTCTATGTCATCTGCTGATGCTCCTGCGCTGGCAGCACCTATAGCACAGCAAGATGCAATCAGTGAGGCTGTTTTTTTACGGATAATCTCAAAATAAATGTCTTCAGATAAATTTAAATTTCTAGATTTTTCAATTTGCAACAATTCCCCCTCACTCATTGATTCTACAGAGGAGCTCACTATTTCTAACAAATGGTAATCCTTGTTTTTTACACTTAGCAATAAGCCTTTAGATAGCAAGTAATCGCCAACCAAAACTGCAATCTTGTTCTTCCAAAGTGCATTGATGCTAAAAAACCCTCTTCTCTGATTGCTGTCGTCTACCACATCGTCGTGCACAAGAGTGGCAGTATGCAACAACTCAACCAAACTGGCAGCCCTGTATGTTGAATCATTGATACCACTGAAAAGCTTAGCCGAATAAAAGACAAACATAGGCCTTACCTGTTTTCCCTTTCGCTTAACAATATAAGTCATGATGGTATCAAGCAATGGCACATTGCTTTTCATGGCTTCTCTAAATTTGCGTTCAAAAAGCGCTAACTCAGTTGCTATTGGGTCTTTTATTTGATCGATTAAACTCAAAACAGGCTGCAAGTTAACGAAACATTTGAAATTTGGATGCCCGTTCTTCAGTTTAAAAAATCATTGGTGTATTTTAGCGCGGTTGAGTTGAAGGGTATCAGTATTTTTACCACTAAAATAACCCTCTCTAAACAACAACTGGTCTTTTTCTATACTGGCAGTTCTTTGTAAGTAGTAACCTCCTTGACCAGGCATAAACACTTCAATTGTGAGGAGCTTATCTTTGGTTCTATAATAGCCAACAGCCGGAGCTTGCTGATAAGAAAATTGCTTATTTTTATGTTGGGTATTTATTTGGTCTATGGCCATACTCCCATCAGCATAAAAATAGAGGCAACCGTATATTGAATCCTTGTTATACGAAACAAACGGATGCTTAGCTACATAAATAAACTGGGTATCAATCTGGGGGTTCCATTCAAAGGCTGTTTGTAACAATTTGTATTGTGGCGATTTGGGTCTGTAAACAGTATTGTTTAACCAAATACCTTTATTGCATGCAACAAACAACAAAGAAACAATCAATAAAATATATAGCCTTGTTTTCATCGGATACTTCCACTCAAATTTAACTGATTGGTTTTAGAATATTCATAAGTTGATTCTTTAGAAATATGGTTGTGTATAAAGTCTTGAAGCCATGCAGAACCAAACACATCTAACCTCATTCCGTTGTATTGTAAAAAATTAGAGGCCTTGTTCAAGGATTGATGGAAACTTGTTTGAGGATACTTGTGTCCCAATCCAAAGCCAGGATAGTTCATTAGGCGGTAGCCACTGAAATTCTGATAGCCAAATTCAACACCAGCAATGTTTATAGCCAAACCACCCGTCCATGCTGCATCTGTTTCTTTGATGCCCAGCTTATTCCTAAACAATCCAGCAAAAGAAGGGAAGGTAGTTGCATCGTTGTTGTAAGAAAACGAAAAAGAATTACCCATTCGCATTCCAAATAATCCCTGTGTTTGAATACCGGGTCCATCCTGTTGATGGTTAATAGCTGAATTAAATGCAAATAATTGCCCCCAGTGTGCACCATATTCATTGGTATTTAAAAATGGTGAAGGCGTATTGTAGTTCATGGTATAAATATGATGAGGTGCTGCATTTCCAATACCTCCCTGCATCAAGAACCCAGCGCTCAAATCGTATGCAAAAGTATGCGAGGCATTTGTTCCTAGCTGGCTACCACCATACATTCCCATATTTGCAATTAATTGCATGTTTGCAGACGGCTCTCCCAATTGGTACCCTATTGACGAAGTAGTATTAAAATTGAAGCCTGTTGTTCCAAAACCCATTCGAATACCCATTACAAAACCAAATTTACCTGGCGGATCCCAAGACTGCATGCCATTTGGATCTATATTATTAACTGGATTGTTTTGCATGGCAACATAGGGTGATTGTGAAATAAATTGACCAGCCATGATATCCATCGTATGCCACCTGCCTATTTGGGGATCTAAAAACCTACTTCCATGGTCAAAGTACTCTAAATAATTTTTTAGTAAAAGCGATTTGCCATTGAACAAATGAGTGGTATTGGTATCTGTATTGGGTAAAACAAACTCTAGCCCTTGAATATTTAATCCGAATGGATAATAGTGGTTCTCTTGAACAATTTGTGCCAACATGCGTTTTCTGATGACTGAAAAATCATCGTAAAAAATTACATTCTCATCTGAAGAGCTCACAAATACCTCTACTTTTTGGATACTGCTAGAATCAACTACCAATTGAGCCGAAAGATGCTCCCAAGATGTATTTCCAAGCAGTGGACTTGCAATTGCTTTGACTACTTGCCCAGTTGAATCAAGTGCTCTTAAAACAAGTGCTCCTTTCAATTCTGGAACTTGTTGCAAAGACCGAAGAAGGAATTTTAACCCTCCCAAAACTGCAATTAAATTGAGATAGATGCTTGGTGACTGATTGATTTGATGTTCTTGATATGGAATTGCATTCAGTTGTTGCATGCCAATTAATTGAAATAACCAATTGGGTTGAGGAGGATTATTGGCTGAATGGTCTTCTTTTAATTTACCAAAAACATGGGCTTGAATGGTATCACCTAATTGTGTATTCAGTAGAATATTTGTACCAATGACACTTGTGGTTTTACCTGAAAATTTACCATTGTGAGCATCTTCCATACTTTGAATTGGTTCAGATTTATTTAAAAATACTTCTGAATTAACTGGCATATTTAGGCTTGAAGTATCTATGTCAACAGTTTGTTCTGGTTCAAATTCATAGGTACATATCCAATTACCTGAAGTATCTAACAAAGGCATGAAAGTCATTCTTGTATTTCCTTGATGGTCTATATAATCATAGTGGAATAAAAAATTTCCAGCATTCGCTTTCAGATTTGAATTTGGATTGTAAACCATTCTACCCTCATCATGAGCAATAGAACGAATTGTTTTATCAACATAATAAGTTCCAGCAACATAATCCCATTCATGTATTTTTTTACCTTGAATGCTGAATTTTGATTGCTGCTTGTTACCTAGCGCATCATAGATAAACTCTAGTTCATCACCATTGTTCCACTTAATTGTCGATGGCAATCCAATAGGGTTATATGTAATGAGTTGTATGCCCTTGTTTTTGTCTGTAATCAATCGCTGATTGGCATCATATAAATAATCAGCTCCTTTTGCATTTCTATCTATAAAATGATTGTAGCCTTGCATGGTATAGGTGGAAGCATCTGAGACACTCAGAAGTTGGTTTCCATTGTAACTGTAATTCAATTTATCAATCCAATCGTACGAAGTTGGCGCATTTGGCAATTGCGAATTGACGAGCCCATGTTGCTGCATTGACAATATATTCCCATTTAAATCATAGCTTAATTGTTTCACTTCATACCGGGCATTTTCATTGACTAATCCATTTTTATAGTTCCCAAAATAATTGGCTGTTTGCAATTGAGCATACCTGTCGTAGTTATACAAATACCCACGCAATACTTCATCTCTTTTAGAAATCCAACTACAGGCACTTAAAAAACTTAAGTAATTGGGCGTATTCATAAATACACCGCCAGAATTAACTTGTATGAAGTTCTCATCATATACAAAATTCATAGCAAACAAATCATCGTTTCCTAAGTCATTTACATCATTGATTTGTATGAGCTGACCTTGTAAATTAAACGAATAGTCTATTGACTGAAGAAAAGGCTGATTTAGACCGATTGCATGTAATTTTTTTTTCACAACTTTACCCAGTTCATTGTAGTTCATTTCACGCATCACTACTTTGGTTCCATCAGGATTTGTTAACCAGGTTCGCTGAAGTCTGTTCAACATATCATATTCATTTTCTATACGCCATTCATACAATGATTGTTGTGCATTTAACCGTTGTTGATTCAGTTCAGTTAGGATTAAACCTCTGAAGTTAAAGGTTCTTTCAGTTGAATGAAAACCTCCCATAGGATTGCGTGTAACCATTAAATTGTTTCTACCTAAAAAATCGTATCCATTTATTTTTGTTACCCAACCACTTGCACTTTTTCCCAATAATTTAGCCTTCGTAACCATTAATTTTTTAAAAGCAGATTGATTGATTTGCGTTGAGCCTTGAAAATCCCATTCCTTATTTCCATCCATATCAGCATCACAATTGTCGTAATAATTCAAAACCAATGTGTCAACAATATTGCTTGTTGGAAATACTTGATTGGAATAAAACAATGGCTTCCGGTCAGTATATTCATAATAAACAAGTGATTTATTGCACCGATCTTGAAGATCTGATCTGGGCATATTTCTTTCCGTTTGAAAAACACCTTTGATGACTGGCCTCCCCTGTTGATCGAATTTTTGGAAAGTCCATTTAAAATCAAGTGCTTGTTGCGGATCCTGAGACATGACCATCCTATCCAACAAATCATAAACATAACTGGTTATTCCCGTTCCGGGTAGTTTTTGAGTAATCAACCTGTTGCGTTCATCATATATATTCTGCTGTACATACAAATCAAAAAGATTGCTTGTACCGCCGGAGCCATTGCTAATTTTGGAATTGAAATCAAATTGATTGTTATAAAGTGCTTTCACACCTTCTGGTTGAACAATTGCAGCCAACATGCCGTGTCTATTGTATACATAATACGTTTCTATTGTAATCATTGAATTGTTGTAGATCCTATGCAACAATAATTTATTAAACACATCGTATACCTGAATTTCATCTTGGCCATTTGCATTGATTTTACTTTTAATCCAGCAAGAACCATCTGCAAAATATTGAGGTAAAATTGTATTATTTTGTTGACTATAAATACGAATATCATCGAGCAAAACTTTGCCCGTTGGGCCTGAACAACTAATGACAAATTGGTTGTTATTTGTTAAAACAGAGAAGGGTATTTTAACTTCAATCCAATTGTTATCGAGTGAAAATTGACCATTTAAAATTTGAGTAGTAGTGTTGTTCTTCAAATAAACTACTGTACTTCCGCCGTTGAGTTTCTTAACAAAGCAAGACAGTAAATAATTGCCCTTATTTAAGTTAAACTGTATGCTGTTGCCATATCCTGAATTGAACAAAAAAGCATTGGGTTGATTGGCTGCTGAATTAGGAGAAATTCCTGCATACATATTTGTACTACAATTTAAAATGGAAAGAGAAGGGTATGTAAATGCACCTAAATTGATGCCATCGAAGTTCAATTGTTTAACAAGTAAGCCTTGAACTGTTGACACGGTAGGTTTCATATTGGCATAATTGAAGCCAAAATGCAGAATGCTGTCAGACAGCTGATTGGGGCGTTCGGTGTATTTGCTCTCATGTCCGGAACCCATTCTAAAATTTTCACCAGCTGCAGCTTTTTTGGTCAAAAATGCTTCAGGAGATGGTTCAAACTCTTGTTCAGAAAAAGGATAAGATGTTGGCGTTTGTGCTTGCTGATAAAATTGTTTGCATTCTATTAATGCATCGTTTCTAAAATTCCCTGATCCTTGAGTGGTATATGGGAGCAATTCTTTGTGTATACTACCAAATTGATCGTATTCAATGGCCTGAACCAGGTCTTTTGATGTAGTAGTATACGCTTCAGTTACAGTTTGAATGGGTCGTCCCAATCCATCAAAATAAGTAAAACTAGTTGTACCTGTATTTGTCGGATCCGCAGAACGATTAATTGCCACAGATGGCAAAATCACTTTTTGAAAGCACCGGTTAGGTTGGGCAAAACCAAAATGAACAGTCAAGATAAAAAGCAATAGAAATAGAAGCTTCATAAATGAATAGATTTAATGACTAAAATTGGTTTGAATGCTTTGTAAAATATTGCCTTCTTTATTGGCTATAACAGCTACATTTCCAAAAGCATCATACTGATAATACAACATGCTGTGATCAGGATTACAAACTGATTGTAAACCTTGTGAAGTGTAGTTTTTACTTGTTAAAGAGGCTTGTATTGGATGCACTTTGAATTCATCTATCTGTAGGTCTCCGGTTAACGTACTTTGGATGGGTTGTTTTGTTATAAAAACTGTTTCATAAAAGGCCCATTCTGAAGGATCAGAACCAGAGTTAGATTGCGATATAATTTGCGCACCAGGTAGGTTTAAATGTACTTGATCGGCTGGTCCTTTGAACCAAAAACTCAAGTTATAAGTATTGGGTTTTAAATTCACTTCTAAAATGGTTTGAGACAAATTCAATAGCCACTGACCTGTTTTAGCAAAATCCGAATATTCCGTAAAGTTCATCACATCATTGATGCGATGGCTTAAGCCAGGTTCAAAACTACTGTAGGCTACATCAGCGGTATCTGCTAAATTAATTTCTAATCCTATTTGGTCAAAATCAGTATTCCATATAAAAGCGGTTTGAGCAATTGGCAATTGCAATTGGCTGGCTATGCTGCGGTCTGGATAATACAAATAATTGGTTTCGTATTGTAAGGGTTGTTGAACCAACTGGTATTGCAGATTGGTATACATTTGTAGCTGTTTAACAATTTGCCACTCTGTATTGTATACCATTGTTTTCCTTGAGCAAAGAAAATCATTCCGAAAATCAGTTTGTGCAGACAAATAAGTTGGCCTGTAAAAATCATTGCTGTTAGCTGGTTGGTAATCGGCATTCAAATACGTATACGTAGTGGTTTGCCAATTTAAAGAGTTGCCTTTGATGTACTTGTTAACTCTATAAAATAATATAGGATCGTATTCGTATTTTTCATACATCAGCATCGAATTTAAAACTGTATTTCTATTAAATCCCTTGGCATATTTATAACTATTTTTTTGTTTCAATCTGTAAAATGAAGGGTCATTGGTATATTGGTAATAAACGAGGTAATCACAATTTAAAAATGTATTTGTAGGGCATAGTGGAAACTGAGCCATTTTACCTTTTATTTTAGGCAAATTCACCAACTCATAAATGTGTTCATTGCGTTCAGCCAATTGATATTGCGACCCATGCAAACGGTAAATTGACTCGTCTAATAAATTGCCATTGATACATGCATATTGCTCATTCATTGGCGTATGTGCTTGATAAAAAAGTAAAGAGTTTTCAAAGTCAAAAACAGGTAAATAAAAGGCACTTGAACGCCATCTTGAACCAAGAGATATTGGAGGGTCTGGTTTGGAAACCTGGTTAAAAAACAATCGACTAATTTTACCATTGTTTATTCCACTGCTGTCTTCTAAAAATTCTTCCACTTTTTCATAACCTACCAACTGTCCTTTTGCAGCATATTGAGGCTGTATAATTGGCGCAGAACAGCTATTCATTCTAAAGGATACCGTATTGCCACAACTGTGAACCGATTGGTAATAATTTAATGGAACAGCCATTATCAATCCACCATCATATTGTAGTCTTTTACTCAATAGTAATTTGTTGTCAACATCATAATTTCGAATGCGCCGAATTCTCAAACCTGCACCATACAAACTGTCTTTGAAGGCATACTTATTTAGATCAGGGTGTTTAAATACATGCGATTCCATGTCTAAAAGGGTATATCCCCCAGTTGGATAAACCATTTTTTTTAGACTTCCGTAACTAGCCCTTGTTGTATCTGTTTCTCTTGAAACAACAGGTCTATTGTCTAATTGGTCGTTTGTTAAATTACAAGCATTTTGGAACAGGCCATTGGGAATAGAAGGAGCCATAGACAAGTTACTTGGGTTGCTGTTATAATAACCCCAATAATCTTGTGTAAGCGCCAATCTGTTTGGCAATGAATCTGGAAATAAGTATTCAAAATCATAACTAGGATGAATGCCCGCATAGCTTCCTACAGGCATTTGCTCCATATGGGTTAACCATGCCCGTTCTTTTAACAAATCAATGTCATAAGTAAATTGAAATTGCTTGGTTATTGTAGACAAGGTTGAGTAACTGATAGATTGCAATAGCAATTGTTTTTGGTTAAAAACTGAAGCAGGATAGTAATTGAATTCAACTAGTTGGTTGTGGTAAGCAATTGATTTCAATATGGGTGTATTGACCCGCATGATTTGAATGGTTCTCTCGTGTTGTGAAGCATGTCCACAGTCAGGGCTTACACTGTATACGTCTTGTAACTGAAGTTGGTAACTGTAAGCAAACCGATCGTATTCAAAATGTATTTGTTCACCGTCTTTGGTAACAATATCAGTTAAGTGAACTGCTGCTATATATGGGCCAAGTGGATTACCTCCAGGTAAATAAGAAATGGTATTGAATTCCATTTCGTTAAAATGATAGGTGTTCTGTTGTTCATCTATGAGCCTAAAAGAAAGTGCTTGTGAGCCTGGTACACCTATTTGTCTGTATGTAGCGTATACCTGAACATTCATAAAAGGGAAAAACATTGGAACTTTATCGGGTAGGTATTGGAATTTACCTTGTAAAGCAGCCGCTTGAAAATAAAATTCATCAGGCCTTGCGTCGGGTGTAAAAGGCGATTTACCTTGATTTGACAATTGTATCATTTGATTCCAATAATTGCTACCCGCAGCATTACAAGAATCACTTACAGGAGCATCTGGTAAACGCATGGGATTGTGGTAATAGCCTGTTGGTCCAAAATCGTCGCCACCTAATATGTTTCTACTAATTACACCACCGGCCATCAAACTCCAACTCATTCCCAATATGCTTGGGTAATCATTCACTTTTACCCCATTGCTATTGTATTGAATATGTATAGGTAATTCAAACCCGTTCTTTGTTTTTAAGCCAGGCAGAGGCAATTGAATTGGCAAACTTCCATTGTAATAGCCAATAGGAATTGAACCATATTTTTCAATGGCATTCGAATTGGGTGAAGCAGGAAACACTCCTGTTGTTTGTTGCGCAAATAGCTGTATGCAGATAGCATGTAAAAATAAAAGGGTAGCTTGTTTTTTCATGTCTAATCAAAAAAATAGGCTCAACTGAATGTTCAATTGAGCCTACAAAATTAGCGCAGCTAGGATATGGGAATTCCTTAAATGTACTGATGGAATCCTTAAATAATCAATAACTCATTAATCATCCTCTACCTTCTTGATAATTAAAATCTGGTTCACCTTAATTGGCAATGCGGGGTTTAATTGATTGCTTTCTATAATGTTTTCTTTACTTGTTTTATACTTCTTTGCTATGCTTTCTAAAGTTTCTCCTGACATCACTTGGTGAGAAATCACGCCTATTAAATCTGTTTTTTCTATGCTATCTGTTTGCATATCGCTCAAGCGCAAAAAACCTTTGTTCATTTTTGCAGCCAATGGCGAATTGGGAATTTGATTGGCTGGCCATTTAATGGCATAAGATTTTCCAGGTGAAACATTCAAAAAAGGTTTTCTTAACCATGGATTATGCCATTTCAGCAATTTATAATTACTGGCATTGTCATGCGCCAATTCTATGAGGCTACTGATGCTAATATCGGCTAATAAAGTAACTGTTTCTGGCTCTTTGTACAATTGGTTAAAAGGCACATGAAACCCATATTTTTCTGGGTTTTCCATGACTTCTTTAATGGCCAAAATCCGAAACAAATAACGCGATGTTTCGGTGTTTAAATACAAATCTTCGTAGCTAGTTAAGTGTTGGCTTTTCACTTGTCTTTTGACACCTTCTATACCCATATTGTAACTTGCAGCCACCAATGCCCAACTCCCAAATTGTGCATAGGCATCTTTGAAATATGCACATGCAGCCAAAGTTGATTTTTCTAAATGATAGCGTTCATCCACCTCATCAGAAACTTCAAGTCCATAGTGCTTTCCTGTTTTATCTAAAAACTGCCAGTAGCCTGCTGCACCTGCTGGGGAAACTACCAATTGCAAACCACTTTCTGCCACTGCCAAGTACTTAAAATCTTGTGGAATTTGTTGTTCTTTTAAAATGCGTTCAATGGTTGGAAAAAACCTCCCTGCTCGTTTGATGTATAACAACATTTGCGATTGCCAATACACATTGGTCAACAACTCTCTGTCGTAGCGCTCCATAACATCTGGATCTTGCAATGCTATTTTTTCGGTGGCAAATGTTAATGTATTGGGTAGTTCAATAGAATAAACATGGTAATCTTGTTCAAAGCCTTGTTTGGCTTTTTGGTCTTCTGTTTGAGTTGCTTGAATGAACAAACCCAATGATAAGCCAAATAATAACAAGCTAAGGCCAAGTATAAGCTGTTGTTTTTTTCTAATTAGAAATTCCATGTACAAGTTTATATAAGACCAATACGTTGCACAAAACAAGTTGTTGACATACACACAATACAAATATTTAATTAAGACAACTATCGCTAGTAACCACAATCAACACTTTGGTTATATTTGTAACAATGAGCGAGGAAATTGAAAGCAACGAAGAGTTAGCAGAAGAGCCTGAATTGTATGAACATTTTAGGATAGTAGTAGACAAGGGTCAAAAAATGTTAAGAATAGATAAGTTCTTAATGAATAGAATTGAAAATGCCAGCAGAACAAAAATTCAGGCAGCCGCCGATGCTGGTAGCATTTTCGTAAACGAAAAACCTGTGAAGTCGAGTTATAAAATAAAACCACTCGACCTCATTTCTATCTTATTGGCAAACCCTCCTAAAGACACAGAAATAGTTCCTGAGAACATACCATTAACCGTTTTATATGAAGATGAGGATGTACTCTTAGTAAATAAAAAAGCGGGTATGGTTGTTCACCCGGGTCATAACAATGTTTCAGGCACATTGGTAAATGCATTGGCCTATTATTTACAAGACTCTGCATTTATGAAAGAGAACAATATCAGGCCGGGTTTGGTACATAGAATTGACAAAAATACCAGTGGCTTATTGGTAATTACTAAAAATGCCTTGAGCATGAATTTTTTGGCCAAACAATTTTTTGACCACAGCATTGAAAGAAGTTACCAGGCTTTGGTATGGGGCGATTTGCCACAAGATGAAGGTACCATTAGCGGATACATTGGCAGGAGCTTGAGAGACCGCCGAATTTTTCAGCTTTCATCAGACGAAAACAAAGGAAAATGGAGTGTAACCCACTATAAAGTTTTAGAAAGATTTCAGTTTGCTACTTTGGTATCCTGTAAATTGGAAACAGGCAGAACCCATCAAATTAGGGTTCATTTTAGGAGCATAGGACATCCTTTGTTTGCAGATGAAAATTATGGTGGACAGGAAATTGTATACGGACAAACCGGCGGTGGTAAATTCAAACAATTCATTCAAAATTGTTTTGATATTATGCCTCGTCAAGGCTTGCACGCCAAGTCATTGGGCTTTATACATCCAAGTACAAAACTAGCTGTATTTTACGAAACTGAATTGCCTGAAGACATGCAACAAGTGATCGAAAAATTCAGAAAATACGCTGTTTACAACGACGAGAGTAACAACTAGTTTAATTTAAATTTTCATAAATAATAGCCACTCCTTGGCCTACTCCCACACACATGGTAGCCAAACCATACCTCACGTTTCGTCTTTTCATTTCGTGTAACAAGGTTGTGCTAATTCTTGCACCACTGGCTCCCAATGGGTGGCCAATGGCAATAGAACCACCATTCACATTTACAATTTGTGGATCTAAGCCTAGTTCTTGCATACAAGCCAAACCTTGTGAGGCAAATGCCTCATTGAGTTCTATCAATCCAATATCGCTCATTTGTAAACCTGCTCTTTGCAAAGCTTTTATAGTTGCAGGAACAGGTCCAATGCCCATTACAGAAGGATCTACACCCGCAACTGCTTTTGCAACTATTCTAGCCATAGGTTTCAATTGCATTGTTTTTACTGCTTGTTCACTTGCCAAAATAAGTGCAGCAGCACCGTCATTTATACCTGAAGAGTTGCCTGCTGTTACAGTTCCGTTTGCTTTAAAAGCAGGTTTTAATTTTGCCAAATCGGCTATGCTACTCAACCTTGGATGTTCATCTTTTTCAGCCATTAATTCAGGCTGATTTTTTTTAGGAATTGGAATGGCCAACAGTTCATTTGCAAATAAACCAGCGTCATGTGCTTGTTGGTATTTCAGCTGTGATTGATAGGCAAATTCGTCTTGAGATTCACGGCTGATATTCCATTTTTCAGCTACATTTTCTGCAGTTTCTCCCATGCTAAAAGGATGGTACAGTTGAGCCAATTTTTTATTGGTGAAACGCCAACCAATTGTGGTATCATATATTTCAGGCACTCGGCTAAATGCTGTTTCTGCTTTAGCCATTACAAATGGGGCACGGGTCATCGATTCAGTTCCACCCACTAAATACACTTCACCATCACCACACTGAATAGCCCTGCTGCCATCAATGATACTTTGCAAACCAGATGCACACAACCTGTTAACTGTATTCCCACCAATTTCTGTTGGCAATCCGGCCAATAACAATGCCATACGGGCAACGTTTCTATTGTCTTCCCCTGCTTGGTTGGCAGCTCCTAAAATTACATCTTCAATTAGGGTTAAGTCTAAGCCAGGATTTCTAGCTATCAAACCTTTCAATACCATCCCAGCTAAATCGTCTGGCCTAATGGCACTATACATACCGCCAAATTTACCCACTGGGGTTCTCAATGCATCAATGATATAGACTTCTTTCATCACACAAAGCTAAGCAAAGACATTCATTTTTAACAGATTTGAAGAAAAGTGCTCTTGTTTTGATTTTTACAATTTGCCTGTCAATGAAACAACATTAGATTGATACATTTGCAGCAAATGAACCAAAAAACCAACGCCAACACAAAAACAGCTGTTGATTGGACTCAATTCAAGCGCATTGCCAAATTGAGCCTACCCTACAAAAGCAAAATGGCTTTGGCTGTGTTCTTAACATTGGGCATGGCTATAATGGGGCCATTAAGACCTTTTTTGGTTCAATATACTTTAGACCACGCCATCAGTGAATTGGATTTAAATGGATTGGTCATGCTTTCTGCCTTGCTGTTTTTATTGTTATTCCTTCAAACCCTATTTCAATATTACAGCACATTGCTCGGTAATTTATTGGCACAAAATATTTTGTTCGACCTCAGAAATAAAGTATACCAACACTTAAATTCATTTAAACTTCAGTATTTTAATAAAACCCCCGTTGGCACTTTGGTAACCAGAAGTATCAGCGACATTGAAACCATTAGTGATATTTTTAGTGAAGGGCTTATCAATATCATTGGAGAAGCATTGCAAATTACTTTTATGCTGTTTTTGATGTTTTACACCGACTGGAAACTTTCATTGGTTTGTTTGTCGGTATTGCCTTTGCTGTTTTATGCAAGCTATGTATTCAAAGAAAAAGTAAAGGCTTCGTTTGAAGAGGTTCGGAATGAAGTGGCAAAACTCAATACTTTTGTTCAAGAACATTTGAGTGGCATGCAAATAGTACAACTCTTTAACAGGCAGCAAACAGAACTCGAACGTTTTAAAGAAATCAACCACAGGCATGCGCATGCCAATATTAAATCTGTACTATACTATTCTGTATTTTTTCCGGTTGTAGAAGTCATTTCAGCTGTTTCAACAGGTTTGTTAATTTGGTTTGGAGCAAAAGAGGTTTTATTAGAACATACCAGTATTGGAACATTGGTTGCCTTTATCATGTACATTGGTATGTTTTTTAGGCCCATCAGGCAATTGGCCGACAGGTTCAACTCCCTGCAAATGGGTATGGTTGCAAGCAAAAGAATATTTGCGCTGTTAGACGATACTTCAGAAAAAGAGGCAAGTGGCAGCCTACAAAATTTCACCTTAAAGGGCCGTATTCAGTTTCAAGATGTTTGGTTTGGATACAATCCCAATAAGCCCATTTTAAAAGGAATAAATTTTGATATTAACAAGGGTCAAAGCATTGCTATTGTTGGCGCAACGGGGGCAGGTAAAAGTACCATTTTTCAATTAATCTCACACTATTTTAGCACCCAAAAAGGCCTCATCAGTATAGACGGAGAGCGCATTGAAAGGTATGACCCACAATTTTTGAGGCAACAATTGAGCGCTGTACAACAAGATGTATTCTTGTTCAGCGGCAGCATCTTTGACAATATTAGATTGTACAGAACTCATATCAGTGATGAGGACATCATTGCCATGTCAAAAAAACTAGGTGCCCATGATTTTATTTCAAAGTTACCAAACCAATACCATGAAATTGTATATGAGAGAGGAGCTACCTTATCTGTTGGTCAAAGACAGCTCATTTCATTTGTAAGAGCCATGGTAGCTAACCCGCAAATTCTTTTGCTTGATGAAGCTACTGCATCTATTGACCACGATACCGAAAAAACCATACAAGATGCCATCTCTATTATGATGGAAGGACGTACATCTATTGTGATTGCACACCGTTTAAGTACCGTGCAACATGCAGATGAAATTTTAGTGCTAGACCATGGTCAAATCATTGAACGTGGTACACATGAAAATTTATTGAAACTAAATGGGGTTTACGAAAATTTGTACACAACCCAATTTCAAACTAAAGCTTAATCTTTTAAATTGATTTAAATAAAACCGTTCCACTTTCTAATGGCCCATTCTATTACTGCAAAACAAAGTAGTACATAAAATAGGAACCGAAAGGCAATCAATTCTTTGACCAAATCAGTTTCTGCTATGACTTGTTTGGCAGGGTATTGTTTGATTAAGAGATCAGGTAATTTTTGCATGTTTTCATAGCCTAAAAATTGCGCATTCGTCTGTTCAGCAATTTGCTTCAATACAGTATGGTTAGCACCCGATTGATTGCGTTCTGCCAAAACCTGTTTGACCTGAATGCTTCCCTTCTTTTTAAAACCAGTTTGACCTTCTAATTCGCATTGGTAGTTGTAAGTTCCAGGCTCCAACAAACCCGCATTTAAAAAGTAAGATTTAGCAGTTTTATCAAATTCAAATTGATAAGATTTATTTCTGGAGTTGGTTAATACCAACTGGAGCTTTTTTGAATTATCAGGTTCAAACAATTCGTTAAAATAAGCTGCTTCAAACTGAACCAGTTCATTTTCATCGAATAATTTCTTGAGGGGCTTTACCCTAAACCTACTTTTGTCTTCTTTGCCTGCTATGTATTGTATAGTTTTTGAAAGCATGGAAACTAAAAATTCATCATTGGCTGCTTGCTTATTCAATAGCAACCTCCAATGCCACAAACCTTCTCCACAAAAAAATGCTTTTTTAATTGCATGGCTTTTTAAGAAAAAAAACAAGGGTGTTTCTGTCTTAACATACCCTATTTGCTGAGCCAGAATTACTTCGGCATAAGGAGCTAATAAATAATTTCCGTAAGGCACAATCAATGGCGGCAGCTGGTCTAGGGTGCTATTTTCAGTTGAAGAAACAAATAAGTTATCGGCATTTACATTCCAAGCTTTTGCTTCTGTGGTATTGGTTCTGCCCGAAACAATTTCAAATCCTGATTGCAATTTATTCATAGCAGCCAAACCTGTATTTGCACCAATAAAATGCAATTGTGGCATTTGAACCAAATTCAATTGTTCTAATAGTGGAAGCCCTTCTCCTTTTAGGCCTGGCAATTGGTATAAGATGTATAAATCGGCCTTTTGAATCATTGAGGCATTGTGCAACTGCAGAGAAACCACTTCTAGTTCTATGTTCTTATTGGCAATTAATAATTGTTTAATTGTGGCAATATCTGGGTGAGGAACTGCATACACCAACACAATTTTTTGTTTCGATTTAACCACCTCAACAACAGCTTGTAATTGGTTATTGAGCACTGTCCGTTCTCCTTTTATAGGAACCAATTGTATTTGATAATTGTGAATGCCTTCTTTTTGCGCCTGCACCTCAAACACACAATTTTGTGATTGGTTGCCTTTGAATTGAATTGGCTTAGAAGCTATGCACTTGCCATTTTCAATGAGTTGAGCCTGGGTTTGTACTGAATTAAACCCTTTAGACTGAGCAGTAAATTCAATGGTAAAAGCATTGCCTTCAAATACGAGCTCATTGAATTTTGGATGATGTATCCAACAATCTTTAAAAGGAAAAGTATCGCCTGTACCTATGGAAAAAATTGGAAATTTAAATTCATTGGCCAAGTAAGTTGGGTTTGAACCTGTATTGTAATTTCCGTCTGAAATGAACACCATGGCACCTGCTTGTACAGAAGAAAAACGCATGTTGGCCTCATCAAATAGGGCGTCAAATCCAGTGAGTTTGCCTTTAAAATTAAATGAATCATTGGTAGAAACTTGGTCTGAAAAATGAACCGTCTGAACAGTGTATTCATTTGCTAAATTTTGGGAAAGTGCTGCAACTTGTGCCTGTAAATTCTTTTTTATTTGTAAAGAATCTTGGTGCAAAAGCATGCTTTCTGAATTGTCTACTGCTACCAATAATAATGGCTTTAAATAATTGGTTTGTTTCCATTTAAACAATGGTCCAAGCAGCAGTAGGAACAAAGAAAATACCAGTGCAGATCTAAAAAAAACAAGCAGGTATTGAAACCATTTAGAGGCAATTTGTAATGGATTTTTGGCATACAACCACCTTCCAATTACCAATGATAAAATCAATAAAAATGGAAGGATCCACCAAAAAAAGGGCTGACTAAAACTCATCCTTCAATATCAATTGTTACATCACCATACCACCACATACATGAATGGTTTGACCACTGATATATGCAGCTGCATCAGAGGCCAAAAACAACACACAGTTGGCAACATCAGCAGGTGAACCACCACGCTTTAAAGGAATTGATTTAATCCATTCTGACTTTACATCTTCGCTCAAAGCTTCAGTCATTTCAGTTTCAATAAAACCAGGTGCGATGGCATTGCATCGAATGTTTCTTGAACCCAATTCTTGTGCAACAGATTTGGTTAAACCAATCATTCCTGCTTTTGAGGCAGCATAATTAGCCTGACCGGCATTTCCAGTAACACCAACTACTGAAGTAATATTAATGATAGAACCTTGTTTGGCTTTCATCATGGGGCGCATGGCTGATTTGGTTAACGCAAAGGCTGATTTTAAATTCGTATCTAATACCTCATCCCATTGTTGCTCTGTCATTCTCATTAACAATCCATCTCTGGTAATTCCAGCATTGTTTACCAAAATATCAAGTGTACCAAAATCTTTTAAAATTTCTTCCACCAATACATCGGCTTCAGCAAAATTAGCAGCATTGCTTTGGTAGCCTTTTGCACGTATACCTAATTGAATCAATTCTTGTTCAAAAATCTTGGCTTTTTCAACAGAACTCACAAAAGTAAATGCAACATTCGCACCCGCTTTAGCCAATGCCAATGCAATGCCTTTACCAATTCCTCTTGAAGCGCCTGTTACCAAGGCTGTTTTACCAGTTAAATCTAACAATTGACTCATATTTTAATTTTTCTATTGAACAAATATAATAGCATGGCAGGCTTTTACAAATTTTAGCCAACAATAGAAAATGCCTAAACAAATGATTAATCTAAAAAGAAATCAATGTATTTTGACTGTTTATTTTGTTAAATTGGCAGTCTTGAAACAGCTCAAATTTGGCATTGGATTTCTTGTATTTTTACTCCAAATACAATCAATTTGGGGACAAGGAATTCTTACGCCTTTTGGACAAAACCGCGTACAACACACCCGATTTGAATGGTCGTTTTTGCGTTCAGAAAATTTTGATGCTTTTTTTTATTCTGGCGGAAAAGAACTGGCCAATTACAGTATTCGCACAGCTGAAGAAAACTTACAAAACCTTGAAAAAGCAATCGACCATCGCTTAACAACTCGCGTTGAAGTCATTTGTTACAATAATTTATCTGACTTTAAACAAAGTAATTTTGGCCTTGAAGAAATGGCTCAAAACACGGGTGGATTTACCAATGTTGTCAGCAACAAAATAGCTGTTTATTTTGATGGTAACCATAGCCATTTACAATCGCAAATTAAAGAAGGATTAGCATTGGTAATATTAAACGAGGTTTTATATGGAGGTTCTATTGCCGAACGTGTTCAAAATGCCACATTAATGAACTTGCCAGAATGGTATATACGCGGACTAACTGCATTTTTGGCCAAACCGTGGAACTCTGATTTAGACAACCAATTAAAAGATTGGATACTCAGTAAAAAGAAACACCGCTTTAATAGACTTTGTCAGAAAGACCAAGTGTTTGCTGGACATAGTATGTGGAAATTTCTCATAGAAAAAAACGACGCCGATTTTGTTTCTAATTTAATATACTTAACCCGTTTATCTAGAAATTACGAAACAGCTCTTGGTTATATCCTCAATAAACCCTTCAAAGAAATTGAAAAAGACTGGGGAAACTTTTACCAAGATGCCTATAAAAAGGAAGAACTATTGAGAGATTTTCCTCAAAACGGATTTAAAATTAAAAGAAGAATTGCGCAATACCTTGAACCCAATTTAAGTACCAGCCCCAAAGGTAATTTTACTGCCTTTACAACCAATAAAAATGGCAAATACAAGGTGTGGCTATTAGACCACAAAAACGGCAAAACAAAAAAAATATTCAAAGGCGGATTCAAATACAACCAATTAACTATTGACCATTCATTTCCAGTACTGGCATGGCAAGCAGGTGGCGAAAAAGTTGCATATGTATATGAAAAAAAGGGAAGCGTTTGGATGCAGATAATAGACTTGGTAAACCACCAGAAAGAAAGTATCAGATTCCTAAAATTTGATAAAATTACTGGGATGGATTTCAGTGAAAATGGGCGCTCAATCGTATTTTCTGCAGTCAGAAAAGGGCAATCAGATTTGTATTTGTATGATATTCCAACCCGAAAAGAAAGGCAATTGACTTTTGATTTTTGGGATGATCAAGATCCTAAATTTGTTGCTAATTCTGAAGCCATCGCATTTAGCTCAAATAGGTTGTCTGATTCATTAGGTATAAAGAACCAAAACAAGCTCAATACCGAAAACAATTTTGACATTTTTGTTTATGATGTCAGCACTTATAGTCCTAAACTAAAAAGGTACACCAATACTCCTTTTATCAATGAAACGCATCCAGTACCATACAACCAACAATACATCGCTTATTTGAGCGATTATAATGGTATAGTAAACCGGTATGTAAGTAGGCTAGAAGAGGTTTATGATTACACCCAATTGCTGATTTATAAAAAAGATTCTCTTTTGCCAGAAACGCTCTGCTACCGTAACTTGGAGGAGCGCCCCCAATTCGTTTCTCAATCTGCGGCAAAACTAGATTCAGTAATTGTAATGAAAGAAGATGTATACACTTACCCTATGAGCAATTACCACCGAAATATTTTAGACTTTGACATTGCCAAACAAACCGGCCAGTTAACAGAGATTGTTCAATACCAACAAAAGTATTTTATCAAATATGCTCCAATTGAAAAAGACATTGAACAAGCTGCTTCGAGTATAGAATCATATCCAAACTTATTCCGTTTAAAATCAGGCATAGCAGACAAACCTTTTCATGCAGGATTACAAGTTTATGTACCAATCGAAGAACAAGATGCAAGCAACACAACTGCATTGGATCAAACCCCTCAAGACACAACTGCTTATTTTTTTGTAAATGAATTTACCCCTCATAACTACAAGCGAGTAGCTTATCCAAATCAACTCAAATTTAAAACAAATTCAACGCTCACACCGAGTTTAAAAATAAATGCGCCCAGGTTTTATGACATTACCTTTTTTGCCGATAATATAGTCACTCAAATAGACAACAGCATCATCAATACCTATTACCAACCCACAGGGCATGCTGCTTCGCAATTGTTTAATCAGGGGCTCAATGGCATGTTTAAATTTGGAATGATTGATCTATTTGAAGACTACCGCATTACAGGAGGAGTTCGAGTTGCATTTGATTTACAGGGTTTCGACTATTTTGCAAGCTTTGAAAACCTCAAACAAAAAATTGATCAGAAATGGTTGTTTTACAGACAAACAAGGTCTGCTGGTAGTGCAGAGAATTTAAGTTATAAAAATTTCACACACGAAATCAGGTATGTCATCAGCATTCCTTTTAATCCAACTCAATGTCTAAAACTGAATACCTTTTACAGACAAGACCGCGAAATTACCAAATCAAGTAATTTAAATACTTTACTCATACCCGACCAAGTAAACAACTGGCTAGGAGCTAAACTTGAATTTATTTTTGACAATACAGTTCCAAAGGGCCTAAACTTGTTCAATGGTACCCGCTTTAAATTGTTTGCTGAACATTACCAAAGCTTGGAACAACAAACCTTACAACTCAATACATTGGGTTTAGATTTTAGACATTATGAAAAGGTGCACAGGCAAATTATTTGGGCAACCCGTTTGTCTGCAAATACTTCTTATGGACCTGGAAAAGTAGTTTATTATTTAGGTGGGGTAGAAAATGGCATTGGTTCAAAATTCAACAATGATATTGCCACATCACAAGACCAAAATTATATTTTCCAGGCATTGGCTTGTAACCTCAGAGGGTTTGATCAAAATATTCGCAATGGAAACACGTATGCCTTGTTAAATACTGAACTCAGAATTCCTATATTTCAATACGCCTTTAACCAAGTTTTGCGTTCTGAGTTTTTAAACCATTTTCAACTGGTTCCATTTTTTGATTTAGGAACTGCTTGGGTTGGATCTAACCCATTTAGTGAAGACAATACATTCAACCAAAAAATCAAAGAAAACCCTCCATTAAAAATTAAAGTTATAAATGTCAGAGACCCATTGGTTGCTGGATTTGGTGGGGGTTTAAGAACCAAACTTTTTGGTTATTTTATGCGTTTTGATACGGCTTGGGGAATTCAAGATGCAGAGGTAAATTCAAAACCTGTTTACCATTTTGCATTGGGTTTAGATTTCTAAACTTTTTCTCCTGCAACAAAAGAGGCAATAATAGATTCTAATTTCTGAATGCGTGTTCTCCATGAATTTTCTCTTGCATGGGCAATTCGCTCCGACAATTTATCGGCAGTATTTTCCTCCATGGCTTTCTGAATATTTTCAATAAACTCATCATGGCTGTTTGAAATGTAAATCAAGCCTTCAAAGCTTCTGATATCATTTGAAAAACTGGTAGAAACACAAGGTATACCTGAAGCCAGGTATTCATTTATTTTAAGCGGATAAATGCCCTTAGTTAGCTCGTTAGTTTCGTATGGAATAATGGCAACCTTGGCATGTTTTAAAAAAGCCGGAAGACTTTCTATTGGTTTTGACCCAACAAAATATAAATTGGGTATAGTATGCAACCCATGATTGATGAGGTCTTTTTTCTCGTATGTGCCCACAAAATATACATCAGCATCAGAAAAAGCTTTGGTTATTCTTTTAACCAGTTCATGATCCATTCTCAAGTCACTGTAATGGCCGGTATATAAAATAATGGGTTTGGTTACCGATTCAAATTCTGCCGGCTTTGGTAAATCCTTATTGATTGCATTTTCAAACACATCAAAATCTGCAGCATTTGCCAATAAATGAACCTCTCTATTGTTTTCACGGGCATGCCTGTCACACAAACCAGTTGAAGTACCAATTGCAATGTCACACAATCTCATGGCGTTGTATTCTGCATTGATACCATGCCTAGCTATATACCTTTCTTGACTGATCTCATCTAAAGATTGGTAAATATTTGCCAAAGGTTGTGGCTGTATTTTTTTTGAAATGATAGGGCTTGTTACTGGGCAAAATGAATTGAAAAAAATGTAATTTTTAACGTCATAATCTTTGATGACTTTTTTAATTACTTCTTCAATCACTTTGTTATTCAATTGATTCAAATAATTATACAAATTACCCTCCGGTAAAAAGTTAATTGGCAGGGTAATTCTGGGCGTAACCTGCGTAAAAGAAACTGTGGGAAATTTAATTTCTCTGTATATATTTTCTCCTAGAAAGAGGGCAGAAAATTTATCTCTGAAAGAGGCGTCATCAATTTTAGTTAACATGTCACGCAAAGAATAGGGCCTATCAATGTAAAATACCCTATTGGTTTTGGCCCATTCTTTAGCCCATGCAACAGATACTGAAGAAAGCGAAAACTCACTTCTTGTTAATCCGAACATAAATACATCGTACTCTGGTAGCATGTTGAAAGGTTGTGTTTCGTGTTTTCTTTTTTAGAATGCCTGATTCTTTTACAAATTAACTATAATTTGACTATTTACAAGGTATTTGACTCGGTTTATTGTTTGGCTGATTAAATTTCAATATCCTGCATCCCCACCTGAAAACAATGCCTGCATCTGGCTTCATAGGTGTCTTTCTCTCCTAACATGATTAAACTTTGATCGGTATGTTTGCGGAAAGAATGCGTTGCCAAATCACCACAAACCATACAAATAGCATGAACTTTAGTAACATACTCCGCAACTGCCATTAAATGAGGCATTGGACCAAAAGGTTTACCTAAATAATCCATGTCTAATCCGGCTACAATTACACGAACACCTTGCTCGGCAAGTGTTTCACACACATAAACCAACTCATTGTCAAAAAACTGAGCCTCATCAATTCCAACAACTGTTGCTTGGTTTCTCATGAGCAGAATATTCAATGAGCTATTGATTGGACTTGATGGTATTGCATTGTCGTTGTGAGATACAACAGCAGTTTCGTCGTATCTGGTATCTACAGCAGGTTTAAAAATTTCTACCGACTGACCTGCAATTTTTGCTCTGTTTAAGCGCCTAATTAACTCTTCTGTTTTACCAGAAAACATAGATCCACATATAACCTCAACCCAACCTTTACGGTGTTGCACAGCATACCTTGGCTCTATGAATAAATCTTCTGACATTTTAGTTAACGATTAGCGAATATACTAAATTGGCCACTGCCCAACTAAAAATGTTAATTAATACTAAATAAGTTTTTTAAAATTTGTGTAGATCAATTTTTCTATGAACTCAATACAATTAATCAGTACTATAAAAGGCAAGTCAGAAGATTTGCAATTAGCCATTCAACAATTAAACGGAGAACTCAATGCCATTGAAAAAGAGTTAATCAAGAAAAACTGCATAGAATTGTTTGAATTGATTTTAAAACTCAAAACTTCTGAAACTTCAATTGAAGTTATTAAAATGGAAAGCCCTGAAGCCGTTCCAGTTAGTGTAACTCCTATAGAAGCTATTCTAGAAGAAACGCCTGAACCTCCTATTGAAATACCTGAACCAGAGGTGCACAAAGCAACTATTGAACCTGTTATTGCAATTCAAACAAGCATTGAACTGCCAGAACCTGAAATTGAAATTGGTCCTGAAACCCAAGCAGAAAATAGCCCAATTCAACAGTCATTTAATGAGTTCATCAAACAAATTAATATTGAAAAAGCCACATTAAACGAATTAGAAAAAACAGCTGAAATTGCAATTGAAACACCTGTTATTGTAGCACCCGTTACAATTGAACCTGAAGTAAAAATACAAGCTACAGCCCCTATTCAAACTAACCAAACTATCATTACACCTCCTGAATTTAATATAGACAAGGCTGTTGAAAATAAGCGCATTCAAAAAACGGTTATGCCAGATCCTGATCCTGTTAAAAAAATCAGTTTCAATGAGAGTATTGCTCCTGCTGACCCTAGTTTCAATGACCGCTTGGCTGAAAGCGTAACTTTACAAAACAATCCAATCGTTGAAAAATCAATTGATGCGCCCATTGAAAACATGAAAACAGAAATTGGTTTGAACAAAAAAATTGCGTTTGTCAATCAATTATTCGGAGAAAATGTGGTTGAATATGCCAAAGCAATTGACAAGTTAAATCAGGCGGTAAATTTAGAAGCAGGGATGAAGCTTTTTAATGAATTGGCCATACAGTTTAACTGGAATTCGCAATCAAACCCATTGGTTTCAGAGCTCAAACAATTGTTACAAAGAAGGCACCAAGCCTAGTTATTATTGTAAATCAGAGTTTAAGCGGTAACGACAAACCCTGTTGTTATCTTTGTCACACACAAAAATTGTTCTGTTAAAATAACAAACGCCTGTTGGATTTTTAAAATTATACGGGCCACTTGCTGAACCATCTTTACCGCTTCCTCCAAAAGATACAACAACTTGTTTTTTAAAGTTTGAATTAGCTGGTGGGTTGATACCTTCGAATCCAAGACTGGTAAATACATACAGCGAATCTGTTTCACTATCGGTTACAAAAATATAGCCGTTTTCTGAAGGTGAAGCGTAAATATCTTCTGGTTTTTTAAAGCGATTGCTTTCATACATAAAGCGGTCTGCTTTGGTATAATCAAAGTTTAAAAAATTGGCATTCTCCTGATATATTAAACCCAAATCTGGGTCCTGAACTACCTGAATACTCAATGCCCTGTATTCTAAATTGGCTTGTTGGTTTTCTCCCAATGCCATGAAAAAGTTTTTAGATGTGCTAATTCCTGAAATGCGTTGTGGAGGAGCAGCTAAAGTTGCAATTGCACTTACCCCAACCACCGATTTTATACTGGATTCGTTTGTGTTTAATCCATTGGTAAAACCGATGTTTTCACCTTCAGGAGAAAAAATTAAAATACCATTATCGGGTCTGTTTGTGCTATTGACATCATTTCTTGGACCAGTTCTTGAAACATATAAGGTATTATCAAACAAAGTAGCTAAACCAGTAAACCTAACTGCTTCATCATCTGTACCTCTAAATGAAGTATTTCTTCTACTTTCATCACACTGAAAATGTTTCAATGTATCTAAGAATTGTAACTGACCTGAACCTAAGCCTGTCATGTGATAAACAGCTGCCAAATTTAAATCAGGCGAATTTTGCTTATCAGGGTAATACCTACCTGTTACATAACAATGTAAACGCCTGTCTTGAGTTATATCGGTAGCTCCAGGTATCACCATTCTAAAACTCAGGGTAGTTTTTTGATCAAACACCAGCACTTCGTTGTCTTCTATGGTTGTTTCATCATTGTCTACAACTACGTAAATCAATTCGTCGTACCCGTAAAATATATCGAGTGGTTTATTGACATTGTTGATAAATGGGTAAACAGGCACATAACCCACATTGTTTAATCCATAGTTAGGGTCAATACTGCCTTTGGCAAGAACATCTTTTGCCGTATTGTTGTTTTTATCTCCCAAGAAGCTGCAAGATGAAAGCAAAAAAGCCATTCCAATAAAAAATAAAACTAGAATTCTTTTCATACGTTAAAACAATTTTACAATTAAAGTAATTCTATGCATGTTGCCCATTCTGGTTCTATTGACCAAACTATAATCTACTCTGAATGCGCCAAATTTTCTTGGAAGCTGAACGCCAAGTCCAGTCGATGGGAATGAACTACCTTCATCAGTTGCCAATTCCCAGCCTGCTCTTCCATAAAGTATAGACCTGTATGCGTATTCTGTGCCTATAGCTAAACTTTCATTGTTGTCGGTTGGATGGTTCAATTGCATGGCCAATGTCAATTTATTTACAGGGGTATGTATTGGGTCAAAAGCACCACCAATTCTGAACATCCCAGGTGCTGAAATTTCGCCAAAACTTGTTTTAATTTGGTTACCAGATAAATTCACCATTTGAACCTGGCCTTCTGGATTGACATTCATTCCAAAATTTGAAAACGCAACTCCAAAGCGTGCATTTTTAATACCAATATCATACGTTAAACCCAAATCAAATAAAACCATATTTGTTTGTACATCACCGATGGCTTCGTGCGCCCATTTACTACTTACTCCAAAACCAAAATGATCTGTTAAAATTTTAGCATAAGTAACACCTAGCAAGGTATTGCTTAAATTGACAGTTCTTCCTGTTCCATATGGCTGCAACTCGGTTGTCTCTTCCATTTTTGGATAATTCATAGACAAAGCTTGAACACCCAATCTACTCAGTGTACCCATTTTAAATGTAACAGCTGCCATACTCAATGTACTGGCTGCAGTGTAATAAGTATGTGCCAATAAATAACTTGATTTGGCTGAATCAGTTTGGGTAATTGCAGATGGATTCCAAAACATAGCAGAGGCATCATTACTAATGCCAACTACAGCACCACCCATTGCAGATGAACGGGCATCAGGAACAACTTTTAAAAACTGCATACCAGTTGCACCAGTTCTTGAATTACCGAACGTAGGTAGCAATTGTGCATTGGTTGTAATCACACAATTTAAAAGCAAACAAACTATGACAAATATGCGCATTGGAAACTGCAAAATAAACATTCTTAGCAATAAATACACGAAATTAAAATGCCTTCCAGCCTTGTGCTTTTAAAGGGTGCTTTTGGCCTCCTTTTGAAATCAAATTCATCCCCTCTGTTGATTCAGTAACAAACCCAATCACTGTAAAGTCTGGATGGTTTTCAATTTTGGTATAATCTTGTTGAGTTATGGTCATGAGCAATTCGTAATCTTCACCACCACTTAAGGCAGTTAAAATTGGGTCTAATTCTAGTTCTCTTGCAAAATTATAGGTAGTAGGATCAATGGGAACTTTTTCTTCGTAAAGTGTAATGCCTACATCTGATTGTTTAGCCAAATGGAAACATTCTGAGGCTAGACCATCGCTGATATCAATCATGGAAGTAGGATTCACACCTAAATTTTCTAACAAGGCAACAATGTCTTTTCTGGCCTCAGGCTTTAATTGTCTTTCAATGATATAATCGTAACCGGCTAAATCCGGTTGCGCATTTGGATTGTCTAAGAAAATGCGCTTTTCTCTTTCCAGCACTTGATAGCCACAATAGGCAGCACCTAAATCGCCCGTTACAACAACCAGTTCAAGGGGTTTAGCGCCACTTCTGTATACAATTTTATTAGACTCCACTTCACCTATAGCTGTTACACTAATGAACAAACCTTGTTTAGCTGTTGCCGTATCGCCACCTACTAAATCAATTTTATATTGGTTACAAGCCAATCGAATACCTGCATAGAGTTCTTCAACTGCTTCAAGCGAGAATCTGTTTGACAATCCTACTGAAACTGTTACTTGTTTGGGTGTGCCGTTCATAGCATAAATATCACTCAGGTTGGTAGTAATGGCTTTATAACCTAAATGTTTCAGAGGAAAATAGCTCAAGTCAAAGTGAACACCTTCAATTAACATATCGGTTGAAACCAATGTATATTTACCATTTCCTTGGTCTATTACCGCTGCATCATCACCAACACCTTTAACTGTATTTTGTTGAAGTAGAATATCTTTTGTAAGGTGGTCAATTAAGCCAAATTCGCCTATTGAGGACAATTCCGTTCTTGAAGCATTTTCAAACATATCACGAAGATAAGCATATATTTTTACTCCAAAACCGGCATGCAATAAAAAAGGGCTGCGGCATGCCGCAGCCCTTTTCAGGTAATTAAAATATTAATTATTGTCTCATCAAACTCACACTACCTCTCATTGTTTTTTCAGGTTGTGTTCTGAGTTTATATTTCAAAGTATAGAAATAGGTTCCATCCGGACATTCGGTACCTGAATTGTTTACTTTACCATTCCAGGTTATACTTGGATCTGTGGTTTCAAATACCAATTCACCCCAACGGTTGAAAATTTTCAAGTCAAACAGTTCTTGTCCTTTAATTTCAACTACAAAATTGTCATTCTTTTCGTCACCATTTGGAGTAAATACATTCGGTATTTTAAAGTCAATGACAAATGCGTTGAAAATCTTTACACAGGCAGAATCTACACAGGCATCAGGATCAGGAGTATATGCCCATACACAAACTGTGAATGAACCTGTATCGTTTCCTAAATCCAATTCTCCCAAATTGAAATTAGGTGCATCATCTCCAATTACAGGCTCTTCTTTTAACACACTGCCATCTTTGTCTCTGGTTACCTTCCAATAATACCTATCGGCTTCAGAGGTATCACAAAGGTTGGTAATGAAATATTTAGGCAATTCAACAGTATCGGCTCTTAAATCAGCTTTAGATAACAAGGCTCGAACTGTAACAGTATCTTTATTGTCACATGCTGGAACACCTGTTAAGAAGCGGGTAGAATGCATCACAATATGATGTACCCCTTTTTCATTTAAGAAATAACTGAAGGTAGTATCCTTTACAATATTGGTTTTAAATAAGGTATCTAAAACACTGCTGTAGTCTGAATTGTAATTGTAAACTCTGAATTTGGTAATGGTATCAAGGTCAGAGCGGTTACTTACAACAAATGATTGACCCACACAAATAGCAGTATCTGGTGTAAACAAACCTACTTTGTAAGGATTTTTTACAAAGATACGGATTGGCTTTTCGGCACCTGCTACAGTATCTGGCAATACAATTGAAGGACAAGTTGAGCTTGCAGGTGAAGTATTGTCATATCCGATAGCGCTGATATAATACTCACCTTCTTTGTTGTAAACAAAAGTGATAGTGTCAGGATTGCTCAATGACAATTTAGGAGGCATTAACGGAATACCAGAATTCAGTAAGGTTGATTTGGTTACACTGTAACTACCTGAGTCATTTGGATAACTTAGAATTTTAAGGGTAAACGGTACACAACCCAAAGTATCATTCAGTAGTTTAATTCGTGGTCTAGGTCCAGCAATGTAAATCTTCTGAACAAAGGTATCTAAACATCCTTGTTCAGTTTCTATTACTTGTTGTACAGCATACCAACCATTTTTACGGTAATTGTAAACTGGATTCACTTCAATAGAACGGTAAGCTTCTTTGCCATATCCGAAATCACCAAACCACCACCTTCTTTGAACAATATTGTCACAAGATGAACCATTGGTTTGGTAGCACCAATCATCAACATAAGACTCATCTTTGAACTTTACAGTATCGCTACACAAGAACAAGCCCTTGCTGCTAAATTTAGCATTAGGTTTTACAATGGTTACAAACTGAGAACAAGTATCCCAATAGCCTAAGCTATCTCTTGAAATCATTGAAATTTTGTACCTACCCGGTGATTTGTATATCCAGAATGGATTTTTACCATGTTTGTCTACAACACCATCCGACTCAAAATCCCAGTAAATACGTTCGTAGTAGTAGGTTTCCATTTTGGTACACACATTGGCGGTTGCCACTGTTGCAGAATTTATTTTAGCAGGTGTTTTAATCCAATCAATTGGGCAATCTTGGTCGCTTGGTACTACAAAATAATTGGTTAAATCAGCAAACATTTTAATTGAATCATTTGGATATCCTCTCATGGCAAAACCATGGAAATCTACATCTACATACTCAGTTACACCTGGTGGCAATGGCCTGAATGGATTGTAAGCAGGTAAAGGCAATGTAGTAAATGGTGGATTTGGTGGATTTACAGTTGCCGCGTTAGCAGGGAAAGGTCTCCAATAACGCAATGAGTCAGTAAAATTGATACGCTCACCTATACAGAAAGTAGTATCGTATTTGCCTGAAACATCTGTAATCATAAATGTATCAATCACGCCTATTACAATTTGTCTTGAGGCAATGTTTTCACAACCTGTAATGGTACGCATTACGTGGTCAATTCGAGTAATAGTATTGGTTCTAACTAAGTCTCCTCCTCCTCCATCTACTTTCATTTCCCATGATGATTTGGTGTAGGTATGAGGAACGGGTTCAATTAAGAATGCCGAATCAATTCTGATATTAATGCGGTTGATTTGTTGTGGAGCCAATCTGTGTTCCAAATCGTCGCAACGCCAAATTGAGTCGTATCTGGTACTATCTAATACTCGTACACCAACTGGAATTGTTAAGGTAGTCATTACAGTCCATGGAATTCTTTGTGAGTCAAATTCAAATCTCACCCTTCCCAATGGATAGGTATTAGCCTCATAAAACAAGGTATCATACACACCCGGTTGCAACTTTCTTTCCTTGTAAATTACTGTATCAACCAAATTGGTATAAAATGAGTCTACGGTTGTTGTTCCATCACCCCAGTTCCAAATATCAGCTTGCACAAAATCTTGTCTGAGCGTATTGGCGTTGGCAAATATTTTATTGGTTTTGGCTGGATAAGAAGGATAGTAATTTTTTCCATGTAAATACGAATACGGCTCTCTGTAACGAGGGTTTGCAACATATTTAACTGTTCCTGTAGCAGGATCTGTATATGGATAGAACCTAGAAGTATCAAATCTTTCGTAGGTAAAATGGGCATCTAAGGTTATAAAATGGAAGAAGTTATGGTACCAAACAGTATCTGATGTACAGCCCGGGTTGGTTGCAGTTGCACTTGGATTGTCGTATCCATTACCTGTAATGATACCCACTGTAACAAAGCCTCTAGGGTCTTTTGGTAAATTAGAATAAGTTACAGCTGTATTTCCAGGAACATAATGTGTGACATTGACATTTCCGTTTGGATTTTGCCAAATAGTCATTGGGTTCCAGTTAGGACCATTGTAGAAGGCAGGCATTTTGTATCCACCTGGAGTTCTATTGGTACCTGTCATTGGTGATTTACCAGAGAAATCAACGAATGCATCCAACATACAACGGGTGTTTTGTCCGTTCCACAAAGTAACAGGATCGTTTCTATCTGCAAATGAATCGTAATTGATTAACAAGAAAGTTCTTTTTGCACAAGTAGGCGCCAAACCAGGAGTTCCTCCACCATTGTCAAATACAAATGTAGGGTCGCCTCCACCTTCTGCTTTTAAGCCCGGGCATTCTAAACCTTTTTTACCCAAGCCCAATGCATCTGGTTTCATGAGTGGCAATTGTTCTGTGGCCTTACCTGCACAATCCCAATCATCTACATATTGGTAATCTTCAGGAACCATTACATAAGTGCCAGTAGCATCTGTTTGGACGATTAAAGAATCTGGGCCTCTGTAAAAGAATTTATTGTTCAATAAGTTTACTCCCTTTTTGTATACCAATGTCTGCATTAAAATGCCTTTATGGTATTCAGGAATAGTAATTGAATCACCTACTAAATTGTAACGAACCAAGTTCTTAACCGGATCTGTTGATTGGTTATTTACTGAATCGTTCATGTTCAAAACAACTGTATAACACTTAGAAACAGATCTTCTAAAGAAATAATCATACAATGTCAATGGTGGGTTAGTGCCAGGAATGACATCACTCCCTTTATACCTTCTGCTAGTTCCATCAGGTAATTTATCTGTTGGAATAGGATTGATAAAAGTATTCGGTCTTATTTTAGAACCAGCAGGAATAGTATACTTCCAATAGCCCTTTAAATTGGCAAATGGATCAGGAATTGGAGCATTGAGCGAGATTTCTCTATCAGGGGTGATATCTGATGGGTACAGATTAGCCATGGTATCTGTTCTGGTAGCATAAGCCCCTTCAGAGAATACCTTTTTGTTCCACAAGAAAGTATCTCTTGGATGAACCAACTTAATTCCGTTTACGTTACCCGGAAACGAATAGGTAGCTTTTGATGGATCTTTTGTCCAATTGGTAGTATCATAAGGAGGAAAATCATGTCCATATTTATACCATCTCAATACGTTGTCCCAGTTTTCAAAACCATGAATAGGCAAAGAGTCAAAAGAGAATTTACAGTTTAAACCACCTGCATATACATTTCCATTTGCCCAGAACCTAGATTCAGTTCTATTTCTTAAATCTTGAGGAGTGGTGTAAGGTGGTCCAAATGGCGTTGCCGTTTGACTTGGCACTGAAAATGAAGTACAGGCTGGCGCAAAATCATCACCAAAATCCCATTTCATGTACAGATCATTTGATTGGTAAACCGTAGATGCATTCGGAAATTCTACAGGAAAATCAGGACCACATTGGTTAGCCAAATATTTAGGAATAATTGCTGGTGCTTTACCTGTAATGGCAACACTAGGCCCTAAAATATTCACACCATATCCGTACAATTCTGAACGGAAATAAAACGAGTCTTTTTTGGTAATGTCGTCGTTGAAAAACTTCCAATAACTCACAATACTATCTACATAGTTTGTTCCACCAACCACACTAGGTATTTTCCTGTACATCGAGATAGAATCAGGCATGGTTCTACCAGGGTAAGGTGCAAAAATATACCCATTAATTGTGTTCAACTTTGGATTGTTGACTGGAGCACCTGGTGGGTTGTTGCCATCCGTGTAATTTTTTACATCGTTGATTGTATCTATACGCGACCAAAAATTAATCACTTTTGCGGGTTTACCTGGGCAAGCAACAGACAATTGCGGGAAATAATGACCAATTTTTTGGTATTTGTAACATGGTGTTACATCGTCCTCAATGATGTCAGAACCTGGCGGGTTTGCATTTGGGTCATTAAAGAACCATATAATTTTGTTAGATGCAGCAAACACGCCTTGCAGAGGGTACATATTGTACAAGCAAACACTTGCATTGTTTCTGTTCATGAAACAAACTGAATCGGCCAAGGAATCATTTTGGTTGGTTCTTCTACTTCTAATATCAAATTGCAATAAAATATTTTCTGGCAATTGATCTCCGCTCAAGTTAAAATCATACACATCTTCACAATTAAAATATTTGTGTTTTACGTACAATTTAGGTGCAAATACACCTCCTTTTACGTAGCTATATTTGAATGAGCCCCAATATTTTTGAAAATCTGTTGGTGTTGGTGGTTTTGAAGATTCATATGTATTGCCATCTCCAAAATCCCATTTAAACCAACCCACACTACCTCTTAGTAATTGGGTTTGATTGGTGAATATATAATCAGAAGTATCACATTTTGGAACTCCAGACAATACAAATTTAGGATTGATGTTTGGCGCAACATAAATTTCTTTGGTATAGGTATTGGTACATCCCAATGAGTCAGTTACTTTTAATGTAACTGAGTTTAATCTACCTCCAATAGGGTAATTGTGTGTAATTTCATCTAAACCTGGAGTGGGCATGTTTACTTCTGTACCATCACCCCAAACCCAATAACGTTTTTGGATTGATGTAGAAGGAGCCGCTCCCTGTAAGGATTTGTCTTTAAACACATAGGCATTATTTTTAAAACATTGAGAATCTAGGCTCGACAACGCCCAATTTGCAACAGGCCTTGAATAAACAGTTTGATTGAAGCTGGTATTCAAGTTGTTTCCATTGCTTAATTTAGCAGTTACTTGTACCAAATAATTGCCAGGTACATTGTAATTGTGAATGTAGTAATTAGAAACCGGAGTGCCAGAATTCAATGAAATTTTGGTTCCATCACCCATGTCAATCTCATAGCTGACAACATCTGAAGGGTTTGCACCCGTTAAATTGATTGTCATTTCTAAGGTACCTTTTACCCCGTTGTGACATACCACTTTTGGCAAAGCAATTACAGATACACTTTGCGCAAAAGAAATACTTGCCAACAGCGAAAAAAACAGGAGAACTGTTAGGTGCTTGAGTAATTTCTGTATCATATTTGAGTTACTTATTTTGTTTAAATTCAATTTTGCTAACATACGGCTATTCTGTTTATTTTTCAAATTTTAGCGATTTAGGTAAATATATCCTGCAGCCATACTAGGCTTAGGTTGTTCTTTTAGTTGGTATTCAAGAATATATCTGTAAGATCCATTTTCAACTTGTATACCACTTTCTTGCAGAGTTCCCTTCCAATGGTGACTTGGCTTGTCTGTTTCAAACAATAGCGTTCCATTAAGGTGGTAAATACGCAATCTGTAAAAAAGTGTGGCACTTAAATTTATTTCAAATTCGTCATTGATGCCGTCTGAATTGGGTGAAAATGCATTGGGAATAACCAATTGCTCCGTGCTTTTAGTTTCAATGGTTTGTTCAATACCATTCCAAGTGCTTTTAGTTTCAAGAGGTTCTGCAATGGGTGTTTCTTTTTCTGTTATTTCTTGGGCTTTAAAAACAGGTTGAACCACTTTTTGTTCTGAGGTAGATTCAAGTTTATTTCCTATTTCTGCCTGAAATTGAGTAGTTTGAACTGGTTCAGCTGCTACAGCCTTTTTAATGTTTTGGGGTTTTATTTTTGGCAATATTGCCTTTTTAGGCGTTAAAGACGACATCGGTTCAGGAAGCGTAACTGCTTCAGATATACTTGCTTTAGAAGGTTCCAAAACAATTCCTGGATTAGAATCCACTTGTTTGTTTTGTAGCATAAAATATGCTGCTATTGCTGGCACTGTTAAACTGAATATTATTGATGATTTTAGAACAATGCTTGCATTTTTGAAAATGACTGCTGCTTTAGAGATCACACTTCCAGATTGCTGAGCTGCTAAATTTGATTTAATTTTAGGATACAAGTTAGCTGGCACCTCAGGGCTATAATTCCCGAGCTGTTCTTTGAGCAAACTATCTAATGGATGTTTAGTTGTTTCCATGTTTGTATCCTTGTTTTGCAAACCAAATACTTTTGAATTGTTGACGAGCCCTAGCCAATTGTGATTTTGATGTACCCTCACTGATTCCAAGCAATTCTGCAATTTCTGCATGGGCGTAACCCTCTACAGCATATAAATTCAAAATTGTCTTGTATCCTATTGCCATTTGGTTCATGATTTGAAGTATTTCTTGTTGACCTAAAGTTGCCATCGAAAAATCTTCGTTTCCAATTTCTTCTATTTCTTCTATTCCAGTTAAATTCAAGTGTAGTTTGTTTGACCTGTAATGCTCCAAAGCTGTCCTAACAAAAACTTGCCTCAACCAAGCTTCTAACTTTCCTTTTCCTTCAAACTGACTTAATTTTTCAAATACCTTTAAAAAACCTTCCTGCAATACATCTTGAGCATCTTCTACCTGACTACTATACCTTAAGCAAATGCCATACATTGAACTCGAATAATATTGATAAAAAGCTTCTTGTGCTTTTGGATCTTTATTGATACAAGCTTTCAGAATTTTTTCGTCAATTGGTTTGCTCACTTTGTTTGCTTACTGTATTGATGCAAATAAATGCCTAAAGGTTGCAAAGTGTATTTATTTTTTTGAAAAAAAATTTCTGAGCGCCCATACGTTTAATTTATCAGCTAAAATTTGTACATTGGTTCAATGTTTTTTAGAGTGTTAAGTCTGCTTTTGTTAATTGTTTATGCTAAATCCTCAGCATCAACTTATTCAGCTAATAGCCCAAGTTCAAGTTTGGAAATGGTTGAAAACAAAGGCCAATGGAGTGAATCCATCTTGTACCGAGCCAGAAATGCTGAAACTGATATTCATATTGGTTCAAACTATATTCAATACTATTTTTTTGAAAAAAACTTTGGGTTTAAAGGCAAACACCCCGAAAAAAAAAGAATCAATGCTGCTGAATTGAAAGTGAAAATGCATGGCATTCGAATGGCTTTAAAAGGTGCACAAGCCAATTGTAAAAAAAGCCATCAAGCACTGCCTCATTATTATAATTTTTTCAAAGGAAACGATCCACTCAAATGGGCTAAAGGAGTGGCAGCTGCTCATGAAATACAACTGTATGAGGTTTATCCTAAAATAGACATGCAAATACAGAGCAGCCCAAACGGTATTAAATACACTTTTGTATGCGCACCACATGCCCCTATCTCATCTATTTCATTGCAAATAGAGGGAGCAACTGCCCTACTACTCGAATATGGTGAGCTAAGAATTAAACATTCACTTGGAGAGATGCTTGAAAAAAGACCTTTTGCTTACCAAATTATCAATCAAAAAGAAGTCATAGTTCCCATTCAGTTTGTTTTAAAAGACAATTCCCTCAGCTATCAAATTACCGGGAATTACAACCCTAATTACGCGTTGGTAATTGATCCAGAATTGGTTTTTCTTACCTACTCAGGATCTACAGTTGACAATTTTGGATGCACCGCAACTCCAGGCGAAAATGGCACCATGTACACTGGTGGATTGGCATCAGACCCAGATGATTTTCTTTTACCAGATGGCAAATATCCGGTAACAGCAGGAGCCTTTCAATTGAGCTATTCTGGAGGAGGAACATCTGAAGGAGAAGACCTCAAAGATTTCCCTTGCGACATTGTACTCAGCAAATATGCTGCAGATGGCAGTCAACTTTTATGGGCAACCTATTTGGGTGGCAGCAATAATGAAGTACCACATAGCTTAGTAGTAGACAAATATGGAAACTTACTTGTATTTGGAAGCACTTACTCTAGAAATTACCCTACTAAAACAGGTTGTTACCAAACCCGAAGAGCAGGTAGAACCGACATTGTTGTAACAAAATTTTCTCCTGATGGTAGAACATTGATTGGTTCAACATATATGGGAGGATTTGACAATGATGGGTTAAATTTCAACAACAATACCAGCTACTTTTTTGCAGATAGTTACAGAGGAGATATACTCACCGACAATGATGGTAAAGTGATTGTAGCTAGTGTTACCCAATCTGATGATTTCCCAATTACAATGGGAGCCTATCAAAATTCTTTGAAAGGGTTTCAAGATGGTGTTATTTTTCAGTTTGACAGTGCATTAACCAATTTAGAATGGTCAACCTATATTGGTGGTTCAGGGATAGACGCACTCTACAGCATAGATTTAACCAAGCAAAACGAATTGTTTGTTTCAGGTGGCACAAATAGCAGAAACCTAGATCCTGTTACTGCAGGGGCCTACCAGGCCAACAACAATGGAGATGTAGACGGTTTCATTGGCAAACTCAATCGCAATGCTACCAATTTAATAGCCGCAACTTACTGGGGAACCAATTTTTACGACCAAATTTACTCTTTAGATATTGACCCAAACAACCAAGTAGTTGTTGTAGGGCATAGCGAAGGCAATATGCCTGTTCAAGGAAATGTTTATAAAAACAACGGCAGTCACCAATTTATCAGCTGCTTTAGCAATGATTTAAAAACATTGAATTGGTCAACGGTATTTGGTTCTGGCAGACCAAGTATTGACGTCACCATCAATGCATTTATGGTTGATGATTGCGGAAGAATTTACGTGAGTTCTTGGGGCGGAAGTACCAGTGGCATTAGCACTTCTCAAACAGTCGGAATGCAAGTGAGTACAGATGCCTTTCAAACACAAACAGATGGTTCAGATTTTTACCTAATGTGTTTAGAAAAAAATGCATCTTCATTGTTGTACGGAACTTTTTTAGGAGGGGCCAATCCCAATGCATCAGGAGACCATGTTGACGGTGGAACCAGTAGGTTCGACAAACATGGAATTGTTTACCAAAGCATGTGTGCAAGCTGCCCAAATGTTGAAGGGGTACATTTTATATCGGATTTAAAAACAACTCCAAATGCCTATAGTGTAAAAAACCCGAGTCCAAGGTGTAGCAATGCTGCTTTGAAATTCGATTTTCAAATAAAAAGCGCCAAATTTGAATTTACCATAGATACTTGTACAGCAGTTTTTTCATTTCAAAAGGATCCTAAAATTACAGACCCCATCAATTGGGTGTTGCCAGATGGCAAAACTATTACCGACGATTTCTTTACAACAAAAATAGAAGGTAAGTATTACGGAGACTCTGTTTTGATGATTGTGATGCCTGGAACTCTTTGTGCAGATACTGCTTTTGCAATTGTCAACTTACCCGATTCTGCTGCCGACATCAAAATGCCCAATGTGTTTTCTCCAAACGGTGATAAGCTCAATGATGTTTTTGAATCTGATGGCCTGATCAACCAATGCGACGAAGTTAAAATTGCAATCTTTAACAGATGGGGGCAATTGATGTATGAATCTTCTCAAGCAAATTTTGCCTGGAATGGGAAAGACCAATCAGGAGCAGATGCAAGCGAAGGCATTTACTTTGTGTTGATGACAGTAAAGAAAAAAAGTGGAGCAGATCCAAGATCTTATCACTCCACTTTAACTTTGATTAGGTAAACCTAAAATTATTTTTTCATTGCAAGAAGCATGGCAGCACCAATTTCAGCTGGCGATTCAACCACATGCAAACCACATTCACGCATGATTGCCATTTTGGCTTCGGCAGTGTCGTCTTTTCCACCAATGATGGCACCAGCATGTCCCATTCTTCTGCCTGGAGGGGCTGTTTGACCGGCTATGAAACCAACAACTGGTTTTTTATTCCCATTAGCTTTGATCCAACGAGCTGCATCAGCTTCGTAACTTCCGCCAATTTCACCAATCATAATGATGGCATCAGTTTCAGGGTCATTCATCAATAGTTCAACAGCATCTTTAGTTGGTGTGCCTATAATTGGGTCTCCACCAATACCAATTGCTGTAGAAACACCTAAACCAGCTTTTACAACTTGGTCAGCTGCTTCATAAGTCAATGTTCCTGATTTTGAAACAATACCAATTCTGCCCTTTTTGAACACAAAACCTGGCATAATACCCACTTTTGCTTCTTCTGGAGTAATTACTCCAGGGCAATTAGGGCCAATCAATGTACAGTTTCTGGTTTTGATATATTCTTTTACAGGAATCATGTCCTTTACAGGAATTCCCTCAGTAATACATACAATAACTTTGATACCGGCATCAGCAGCTTCCATAATGGCATCAGCAGCAAATGCTGGTGGTACAAATATGATTGAAACGTTTGCACCCGTAACATCTACGGCATCTTTAACCGTATTAAAAACAGGTCTTTCCAAGTGGGTTTGACCACCTTTTCCGGGAGTTACACCTCCTACTAAATTTGTTCCATACTCAATCATTTGTTGTGCATGGAAACTACCTTCACTTCCAGTGAAACCCTGAACAATTACTTTAGAATCTTTGTTAACTAATACAGCCATTTTTAAAAAATTAAGCGTGGCAAATATGGGTATTTTTTTTTTTACTTGGATGTTAATCTTTAAAAATGCCCATTTTTAGCTAAAAAACACACCTAAAATAAACTAGAATTTTAGAGTAATTCGTTGACAATGTGCAATAATTGCTCCTTGTTGAAGGGCTTGTTTAAAACCTGATTCATGCCCACATCTTGACATTTCTTTTTAATTTTGGATTGTGTATTTGCTGTTAAACCAACAATTGGCACTTTGTTGTGCCTTTTAAAATACTGATCGCTCCTGATTCGTTTACAGGTTTCTATGCCATCTAAAATGGGCATATAAACGTCCAATAACAACATATCGTACTGTTTTTGGCTCATAGCATCCAATACCTCTGCACCATTTGAAACACATTCACACTGATAACCTGTATCAACCAATACTTTTTCTAGGAATTTCTGGTTCATGATATTGTCATCGGCAACAAGTATAAGCTTGTTGAGCTTTTTTAAGCTTTTAGAGCTTGCATATGTTAATGGGGCTTCTACTTCCTCTACTTCGAATTGAATTTTGGCCATTACACCCTGACCTTTGATACTTGTAAGCTTAAATTGACCACCCAAAGAATGCATGAGCGCATGGACTATTTTCAAACCCTTACCATGTGGTAATTTATTGTATTCATTTTGAGAAACGAGGTCTATGATTTCTTTCTTAATTCCCGGACCCTCATCACTGATTTTGATTTCGATTTTTGAATAATTCTGATTGCCTATTTTTTTACGAGCAATTAATTTAACTTCTACTTCAATGGTGCTTCCATTAGAAAATCGAATGGCATTGTTGAATAAATTGAGCAGGACCATACTTAATTTCCCTTTGTCAAATTTTATCCATTCAGGCACACCCGCATAAACCATTTGCCTAAAATCGTTCTGCTTCACTTTTGCTTTTGCATCAATTGAAACAAATAAATTTTCTAAAAAACCAATCAGTGAAAATTGCTCTTTGTTTAGCCGCAATGCGCCTGATTCAATGTCTTGGAGCGTGTTTAAGTTATCTACCAAAAATACCAATTCATCAGTAGCCAATTTAACCGCCGACAAATTCTCTTTTAAACCTTCCATGTTTTTACTTTCCATGGCCAATTGACTCATGCCCTTTAAAACATGTATAGCTGAATTGAGTTCTCTGTAAAAATCTATTGATACCGCTTTTTTGACAATGGGTTTTGGTGACTTTATCGATCCAAAATTTTTTCTAAATACCAAAAAAAGTACCGTCAATAACAACAAGGCAAAAGCCAATCCAATGCTCAACATGCGGTATGGATTATCAGCTAGCACTATCTGTTCTGGGTCCTCTAATTGCATTGCTTGGTTAACCGGCACATCGGATTCTTCCATTGATTTGGTTAAAACCTGGCTCTGCTGTTCATCTTGTGCTTGTCTGGCCTTCAAAAGTTGGTACGCTTGTTCGTATTTGCTGGCGCGAGTTTGGTCTCCAGCATCAGTATATAGTTTAGATAGTATTTCTACTGCATAAAGTTGTTCAGACTGGTAATTGAAATTTTCTGCAATCAGAACAGCCCGAGTGGCAAGGTCCATTGCTGAATCTTTTTTATTTAAATGGTAATAAGCTTTGGCTAAACTCCCAAGTACTTTGACCAATGATTTTTTGTCATTCATGGTCATGTCTATCAACTGTGATTCTTGAAGGTAAGGCAATGCCTTTTTAAATTGATTTCTATTTAAAAAAACGGCCCCTATGTTGTTTAGCACGGCTGCCACATCAAAAGCACTACCACTCTCTCTGTATATTTCTAAGGCTACTAAGTAATGATAGAGCGCCTTTAAGTCATACCCTTTTAAGCGATAAACGTCTGCCAAATAATTGGCAATAACAGCTTGGTTGGTTTGATCTTTGAGTTGCTTGTATAAATCGAGTGCTTGTAAAAGATAGGTTTCCGATCTGTTTGCATCATTTAAAACCACATAAATAGATCCTATGTTTTTTAAGGTATTAGCTATTCTTCTATAATCGTTGAGTTGTTTAGAAAGTTTCAGCGCACTGAAATAAAAACGCAAAGATTTTAAGTAGTCTTTTTTTCTAAACGACAAATCGCCTAAACCATTGTAAGCTAGTGCAACCGAATAAGGTTCTTTACAAGTTAAACCCGAAGAAAGCCCTTTTAAACAATATTGCTTTGCCAATAAATACTGACCCCTATCCATGTATAACAAACCAATGATAACATGGGCACTTGCAGCGCCTTTGCAAAAATCAATTTTACTTGAAAGCGCCAAAGCTTGTTTGGCATAATTACCCGCTTTGGTTGAATCGGTATTCCTAACCAGAATAGCTATTCCGTTTAAAAGTTCAGCCCTTTGTATATCGTTTGCAAAAGGCAGAATACTTTCTAAACTATCAAGTTCAGATTCTGCTTTAGCAACTGATGGCCAAAACAAGCTTGTAACAAAAAGCAAAAGAAAAATAAATCGCAAAAACTTCATTGAGCTATTTGGCTGACTGTATCAATACATTCCAATATTCAAAAGCCCTTCTGGTATGAGGTATAACAATGGTACCTCCTACTAAATTTGCTATTGAAAAAACTTCCAATATTTGCGCAGTAGATATGCCCAATTCAGCACATTTTCCAAGGTGGTATTTGATACAATCATCACACCTTAAAACCATGCTCGCAACCAAACCAAGCATCTCCTTTGTTTGAACAGGTAATGCTCCCGACTCGTATGCATTTGCATCTAAATTAAACAATCTTTTGATGACAAGATTGTCTGACTTTAGCAATTGCTCGTTCATTTTTTGTCTGTATTCGTTGAATTCCGTTACTAAATTTTCCATGTAATCATTTATAAAGCACATTCAATTGTAGGATCCCAAAATACTTTTTTGAACTGTTGAATGCAATCATTTTTCACTTCAATACCTTCAAGTTCCAATCTGCGTTGCATTTCATTTTCAGCCCCAAAAAAATGTTTACCTGTTAAAAGCCCATTTCTATTTACCACTCTGTGCGCAGGAACAACTGGTATAATTTGGTGTGAATTGTTCATGGCGTAACCCACCAATCTTGCACTCTTTTTAGCACCTAAATAGGATGCTATTGCACCATAGGTACTCACCCTGCCAAATGGAATTAATCGCACTACATCATACACATTCTCTGCAAATGTAAAGTTGGATCTCATTTTTGCTCTTTGTAGATGATTTCCAACAAAGTTTGTCCAACGGCTTTGAGTGTTACCCTATCTATTACAGCCATGTTGTCTGAAAGCGTATGCCAGTGAGCAGGAAAACCTGTTTTGGTTTCATCAGAAAAATGGATGATATCAATCATTGGAATATTTGCAATGGTATTTACATAATAATGGTCATCTGTAATGCCGCCGCCACGGTAATAATAAAACTGATTACTGAAGCCCAATTGTACAGCCTGATCCCAAACTTTTCTAATAATAGGTTCTGCATATTTTACACTAAAACCTTCCCATACAAATTTGGCATTTCTGGCACCTACCATGTCTAATAATACGCCATATTTTGCTTGATAACCTGTTTCCTTAGCCTTTTTAGCCCAATATTGAGAACCCAAACAATACGAATCTTCAAATTGTGGTTTACCCAAATCTTCTGCATCAAAACAAATTAGATCCACACCAACTGTAGCTTGCTTCTGAGACAAAACCCTTGCCATTTCTAACATCACAGCAACACCACTAGCTGCATCATCAGCTGCTAAAATGGGCTCATTTTTATTTGTTTCATCAAGGTCTTGATCAGCGTATGGTCGGCTGTCCCAATGGGCAGCAATTAAAATTCGGGTTTTAGCATTTGGATTAAAAGAAGCTGTTATGTTTTTAATGTGCAACATGTTGCCATCAAAATTTTTAACATCTGCTTTCTGAACACTGACTTTATCGGCATACAGTCCAAATTGCTTTTCGAGCCAATTGCCACAATTGGTATGTCCTTCTGAGTTGGTAAATCTTGGTCCAAAACCTACCTGGTGTTGCACAAATTCGTAAGCAGAATCTGCATTGAATACTGGTGATACCTGATTATATGTTGCTTGCGTGGCCTGTGTGGCTGCTTTTTTATGATTTGACTCATTGTTGCTACATGCCATCATTTGGAAAAGTACAACTAAGAAAAGCGTATTTTTAATACTAAAAAATGAATAGCTCATGTTACAAATTAATTTGATAAGTACTGCCTTCTTTGCCATCTTTTACTTCAATGCCTAAAACTTTTAACTGATCTCTGATTGCATCTGATGCAGCAAAATCTTTGCGCTGCTTGGCCATTGTACGTTGTTCTAAAACCATTTGCATGACGCCATCTATGAGGTTTTCGTTCTGGGTATTTTCTGTCTGCAATCCGAGAACATCAAACACCAGTTCGTTGTAAAGTTTTACCAAGATGGCCTTGTTGTTTTCATCAATTTTCAGCTTACCGTCTTGTACGGCATTGATAGACCTTACTCCTTCAAACAAAGCTGCCAATGCCAAAGGCGTATTGAAATCTTCGTTCATAGACTGATAAACCTGTTGTTGAATGGCTTGGGCATCTACCTCATTTTGATTACTCACGGGTAAACTAGCAACAATTTTACAAGCATTCATTAAACGGGTAAACCCTTTTTCTGCAGCTTGAAGTGCTTCATTGCTAAAATCTAAGGTACTTCTGTAATGTGCCTGAAGCATAAAAAAACGTACTACCATTGGGCTGTAACCTCGCTCCAAAAGCGCATGAGAACCTGAAAACAACTCGTGTGGTAAAAAAGAATTCCCTAAACTTTTACTCATTTTTTGCCCGTTTACTGTAAGCATATTGGTATGTATCCAATAATTAACTGGCTTTTGATGAAAACAAGCCAAATGTTGAGCAACTTCATTGGTATGGTGGGTAGGAATTAAATCCATTCCTCCGCCGTGTATATCAAAATGTTCTCCAAGGTATTTACTACTCATGGCTGAACATTCTAAATGCCATCCAGGAAAACCATCTCCCCATGGGCTAGGCCACCTCATAATATGTTCTGGTTTCGCTTTGATCCAAAGTGCAAAATCGAGTCTGCCTCTTTTTTCTGATTGTCCACCCAATTCTCTGGTATTGTTGAGTAACTCTTCTAAATTTCTACCAGACAATTCTGTGTATGGGTATTGGGCTGAAAATTTTTCCACGTCAAAATAAACGCTCCCGTTAGACTCATAAGCAAAGCCATTGGCCATGATTTTTTTGGTCAATTCTATTTGTTCTATGATATGCCCAGTAGCTGTTGGTTCTATACTAGGAGGCAGGTTGTTAAATTGTTGCATTACCACTCTAAAATCTGTGGTATAGCGTTGAACAATTTCCATTGGTTCTAACTGCTCTAACTTTGCTTTTTTACCAATTTTATCTTCTCCTTCATCGGCATCATTTTCTAAGTGTCCGGCATCTGTAATGTTGCGCACATATCTGACTTTGTATCCCAAATGAGTAAGGTACCTGAATACAATGTCAAAAGACAAAAAGGTTCTTACATTTCCTAAATGCACATTGCTGTATACCGTAGGACCGCAAACATACATTCCTACCAAGGGTGCATGAATTGGTTCAAATACTTTAAGAGATTTGCTGAGTGTATCGTAAATTTTTAGTTTGCCATTCATAAACTACTGCCAAATTTCAAATATACACTTAATTTGAAGCAGAGACCAAATGCAGATTTATTTGCTGTACAATGATTGGTAAGCCATCTCCCAACCATTCCAGCCCTGATCCCTGTCAAAAGAAGAATTGTGCCAAATACCTATCATTTCACCACCTACTTGTTCTACTGCATTTTTTAACTCAGCAATAGCTAATACCGCCTCATTTGGCAATAGTTTCAATTGGTTTTTAAGGGTCACATCCATTACACAAGGACTGTGAATAACAATGGGCAATTCACAATTGTTTTTAATGTCAAACGCTCTAAAAGGAAAGGCTGTTGACGCCCTAAAACCCAAAGTATCAGGATAGGCCATTGAGTAATCTTCTTGAATACCTGCCTCAGTTAATTTACGGTAAGTATCAGGCCATTTGAATTTGAGAAAATGCTGTCTAGACAAGTATATTTCTTTTTGAACAACAGCACTCAGTTTACTGATTTCAAGTTGAATTTGTTTTGGAAAATGGTGCGATTGTAAAGAAGGATGAATGCCAATAGGATTTGATAGACTCAGGCCTTTGAGTACTGTTTGTAATTCTATACTATCTAGGTGAATATTTTGATCAAATTTAGAACCATTGGCCATGAGTACAAAAAACAGGGTTTCAATATCAGGCAATACCAACTGATCAAAGGTATCGTAAGGATCTGGGTCCACCGGAAACCAAAGCTTTTTAATTTGATTGATTTGATTTCTAACCATAAAACCTAGCGATTTTTTTACTTTGTTGGTAAAGGTCAATCCTTTGAATTTATAGAGAAAATCAATGTCTATGGTATTGATAAATTTTGTTTGATGTGCAAGAAAGCTTTGTGCTGGAAAATGTTCTGAAATCAACGTCTTGAGTACTTGAATCCAACAATCAACCAATGGCAGCTTGATAAAATTATGTTGTACTGCCAACGAATTTTCAGATGCATATCTTCCGTGTTTATCTGTTGTTCTTTTGGGTAAGGCTTCTTCATACCTAGACAATAAATAAAAAGCTGCAGAAAATAGGTCAAAAGGCAATAGAACATATTTTTCATGTATGCCAACAGGTGCTTCAATTGTTAATTGAAAAAACATTTTTAACCATTTGTTATGGGCAGATACTTGAATGTCTTGTTCAACTATATCTTGTTCAAAAAGCAATCCGTGTAAGGGTATATTTACACAATTTGGAAACACCTGATTGCTGTAGTTTAACTTAACTGCTGCCGATTTAATAAAGTAGGCTTCATTGTCTGTAATGGTATAAGATATGCCCATTCTGCGTACAAGCAGTTCATTTAATAGGTATGTAAAACGATCAGATTCTTGCGGACAAAAAATAAGCATACTACAATTGGGTTCTCGCTAATTTAATTGGGATTTGCCGTATTTGAAAACATCAATTAATTGTTTGGGATGAAGTGCTTTCATGAAAATGCGAAAACTTTGTGCAGGCTGAAACAAAAACAAAGTAAAAAACATACCTGTAAAATACGTGAACACTACGGCGTAGGCCATCCCATTTAGCTGGTACTTTGGAATAAAATAAAAGCTGGTTAGTAAATACACCATCAAATTCCAAACCTGAAAATAAATGACAATTCGTTGTTTGTTTTGTGCCAACATCCAAGTGCCCCAAGCAGTTCCATAAAAAACAGGGATAGCACCCCAAATATGTATTTTGAAAACAGCTGGAGAAAGGTTGTATTTTTCTTTAAACAAAGTACTAATTACAAAATCACCAAAAAGGGTTCCTCCAATTGCAATGATTAAAGCCGACCACAACATAATGGCACACAATTGCGTGTAGCGCTTAAGTTGCAATTCGGGATTGCTTCTGTTATTGATAATTCCTGGAAAAACAGCGGCACAGATAGCAACCGGAATAAAATAGGAGGCTTCACTCATTCTTACAGCAGCCGAATACTGACCTACTAAATTTAAATCTCTTAAAAAACGTAAAACTAAAATTTCACCAGATTTTTGGTACAACATCAAAACAAACGAACCAATAATCAATGGCAAACTATGGTATAACAAACCTTTGGCTTCTTTAAAAGAAAATGACCAGTTCCAAATGCGTTCGCCTTCATTTGTAAAGAAACGCCACTGCAATAAAAAGGTAATAAACGCTTCAAAAACAGCCATCGCTGCAAACCAATATACGCTTGCCTGTATATAAATTAAAGTCAATTTAACTACCGATGAAACCAACAATGAAACCACTTGACCAATGGCGGTATACTTACCTTTTAAAATAGATTGAAAGTACAAATCAACTACTACAAACGATTGTAAAACCACTGTTAAGCTTACAATAAACACAATCAAGGTTTTGTCTGGTGTATCTCTTAACATGGAATAAGCAGTTGCGCCACCCAATACCAAGAATGAGCCTACCAACCTGAGTATAAAACCTGTTCCTAGTATTTGATTTTTGTCTTCTTTTCTGGTAATTAATTCTCTGACAACAATGTTTTCCAAACCCAATGTAGAAAGGATTGTAAAAATGGCCATGATACTCAATGCATAATTGATGAGCCCATACTGGTCGGCACCTAAATACCTTGCAACCAATATACCAACTAAGATGCCTGATATAATTCGGGCCGATTTTTCAAGCAACATCCAAAGGCTGTTAGAAAGGTATTTATTGGGTGTATTGCTCATTTTTTACTGAATTCATTCATGGTTAATGCCAGACCCTTAAATACAAAACTATCACAGGCCTTTACAGCTGTATCTATTAATAAAGGCAATTCAGCTGCTTCATTTGGGGTCCAGTTACCCAATACATATTCTACTTGTTTGCCTTTGTGAAAATTGCTACCAATTCCAAACCTGAGTCTTGGATAATCTTTGGTTTGTAAACATTCACAAATATTTTTAAGCCCGTTATGACCAGCATCACTCCCAGAAGGTTTGATCCGAATTTTACCAAAATCAATTGCCAAATCATCAACCAATACCAATACATTGGCCAATGGCACTTGCATTTCTTGCATCCAATAGCGCAATGCTTTTCCACTCAAATTCATAAAAGTAATGGGCTTGATTAAACATACCTGCCTTCCTTTAAAAGCATAATTTGCTACTTCTGCCAATTTCTGTACTGAAAACATGGCGCCGTGTTGGGCTGCCAATGCATCTGCAATGTCAAATCCTATATTGTGCCGGGTATGTTTGTATTCATTGCCCGGATTGCCTAAACCTACAATTAAATATTTCAAGTTGATACAAAACTAAGGGTTCGCATTTGAAAATTCATTTAAAAACAAAATACCCGGCAAAGCCGGGTTTTTTTATGATGAAACAAGTTTTCAACTTATTTTTTCTTTTTGCCACCTTCATCTCCTTTTGCAGCTTCTTGTGCAGCACGGGTTGTTTTGATGGTTACAATTGGGTTGTTAGGAGAATCTAACAATTCTAAATCACCAGCTTGTACATCTGCAACTTTCATTGATTTACCAATTTCTAAAGTTTCAATGTTCAATTCAATGGCATCAGGTAATTGAGCAGGCAAAGCACGAACACGTAGTTTTTTTGCTTTTACCAATAATTTACCCCCTTGTCTTACACCAATTGAGTTTCCTACCAAACGAACAGGAATGCTTACTTCTACAGCTTTGTCTTCTGAAATTTCAAGAAAATCTGCATGTAAAATAGCATCATTTACAGGATGGTACTGGATGTCTTTTAAGAATGCATGGTAAGTTTTACCATCAATATCTAATTTTACTTTGTAAGTGTTTGGTGTATAAACCAACATTTTAAAGTCTGGTTCAAACATTGAGAATTGAACATTCTCTTTTCCACCATAAAGAACACATGGAACTTTTCCTTCGGTTCTTAGAGCTTTGGTTGACACCTTACCAACTGTGGTACGGGCATTTCCAAACATTGCGATTGTTTTCATATATTTTATTTTTTCGGTTTACTCAAAAATCACCGCTATCCATTTGGGTAAGCGACTATTTCCCATCAACTATAGATTCTTTCTGTTATTTACTCGGTATTTCGAATAAAGAACTGATAGAACCATGTTCAGTTATATTACGGATGGCGTCAGCAAAAAGCTTGGCCGTCGATAATACTTTTATTTTGTTACTTTGTTTTGCCAATGGAATGGTATCACATACCACTAGCTCATCAATAACACTTTGTTCAATTACTTCATAAGCCTTACCACTCAAAACAGGGTGTGTACACATAGCTCTTACACTTACAGCCCCTTTATCTTTGAGCAATTGTGCTGCTTTTGCCAATGTATTTCCAGTGTCAATGATATCGTCTACCATCATCACTTGTTTGCCTTGAACGTCTCCAATGAGGTTCATTGAGGCTATTTCATTGGCTCTTCTTCTTTCTTTGTCTACAATAACCATGTCACAACCCAATGCCTTGGCATAAATTCTAGCCCTGGCTGAAGAACCCATATCTGGAGATGCAATAATGACATCTTTTCCAAAATTGAGCGCCCTCATATAAGGTAAAAATACAATGGAAGGATCTAAGTGGTCTAATGGAATTTTAAAAAAACCTTGAATCTGAGGAGCGTGTAAGTCCATGGTAATTACCCTACTTGCACCCACTACGGTTAACATATCTGCAACCACCTTAGACCCAATTGAAACCCTTGGTTTGTCTTTTCTATCTTGTCTGGCCAACCCATAATATGGAATAACAGCTGTAATGTAATGCGCAGAAGCTCTTTTTGCGGCATCAATCATGAGCAATAGTTCCATTAAGTTGTCTGAGTTTGAAAAGGTTGATTGTACTATGAATACATCGCAACCCCTAACCGATTCGTTGAAATTGGGTTGGAATTCCCCATCGCTGAATCTACTGATAGTACAGTCGCCGAGTTCCAGACCAAAAGATTGAGCAATTGATTCTGCCAAATAACGGGAATTTGTACCCGAAAATATTTTAACCTGGTTGCGTACCATTTTTTGTTTAAAAATTATGCAAGCCACAGTCGTGGCTTGCATTTTGTTGACCGACCAGGTTTCGAACCTGGACTCTTCTGAACCAAAATCAGACGTGTTGCCAGTTACACCATCGGTCAATTGAGGTGTGCAAAAGTAGAAAATTAATTAAAAAGGAAAAGCCTTTTGATAAAAAAAAACGAAAAAAGTGTAAAAAAGTGTCTTTTCCTGTGCAATTATGCTGAATATGAGTGTGTGTATGTTTAGAAAATAAAAAGGGTATCGCATTGGCTTTCAAGAAATTTGTGGCATGAATCAAGTTAATTGTGTAGCATTGGTATTCCCTAGAAGTTCTTTTAGGTATAGAACTTATGCCATGCAATACGCAAAAGCCTTACTAGAAATGAACAAAACAGTATTCATTTTTAGTCCTGATTGGCTGATTGTCAACGAGTATTTGCTAAAAATACTGCCGTTTAAGGCAAGAGATTTTAGGTGTTTCCCATTAGATGAGACCGCTATCTCATTTGAAAACATGGGCCTAACAACCGCTACATTCAGCTGGATCAAATTAAACCGCCGCTTGAAACAAACCGAGAAAACCATGCAAACTCAGATTGATTTTGTATTTTTTTGTCCGGTTGATGAATGGATTGCTGCTGCAAACGGGAAAAGTATCATGGACGCTTCTTTTAAATATCCTTGGAGCGGCTTGTTTATCCATACTGCACATTTATACAAAAAAAATCTTAAAACTGGAGTAGACCCTTCTATTAAAGATCCTGACTATTTATTTCTAGCCAATAATTGTGTGGGAGCGGCAATTTTAGATCGTTTTAAAAGCCAAGAATTAAAAAGTAGAATCTACAAAAAAGTGGTGGTAATGCCCGATGTAACAGATTGGAGTCTCCATAAAAAACCAAATAACTTGTCCAATACCATTCGTAAAATGGCTGGGAACAGAATGGTTGTAGGAACTGTTTTGCTTGAAAATGAAGAAGCTTCTGGGTTTCTAGAAATGGTTTCTCAAGCCCCTGAAACAGATTACTTTTTTGTGTGTACTGGCAATTTAACAGCTACAGCTAAGAACAAAAATAGCAGGCAGGTTTTGGAGCAGCTGTTAAACAAGAATAAATCCAACCACTATATTGCTCCAATGCGTGTTGAAAGTAGTGAAGAGGTAAACAATATCATTCAAAGTTTTGATGTCTGTTACCTCAATGAAGAAAAAGAAAGTGTTCCATCATTTTTATTAAGCAAAGCAGCGTTTTTTCACAAACCAGTTATTGGCCAATCTAACCAATTTCAGGGCAGGTTGGTTGAAACATTCCATACAGGCATTGCCGTAGAATCAAGTATAGATGATCAATTAAAAGCATTAGAAATTCTTAACAAACCAAGTAGTTTAGATTTACCTTATTCTATTTCCAACATGGACAACTATGCACGTTTGCAAGATGTTGAAGCTTTAAAAGATGCGCTCAACGATTTGCTTTGGTTTTAAGGGTTTTGACATCTTTCTTTGCGTACCAATAGCACATAACACTGTACATGCAAACTCCTGTACTTCTGATTATTTTTAACCGCAGCGATACCGCCTTGCAGGTTTTGTCTAGGATCAAACAAGCTGGGGTTCAGAAATTATATATTTATTCAGACGGACCCAGGCAGAGCCATCCACATGAAGCAGCAGAACTTTTAAGCGTTCAGCAAAGCATACAAAAACACATTGATTGGCCATGTCAGGTACATTTTTTGTTTGAAACAGCAAACTTTGGCCCTCGAATAGCCATAGGCAGAGGCATTCATTGGCTCTTTGAAAACGAGGAGCAAGGAATCATTTTTGAACACGACTGTTTGCCTGATTTGAGTTTTTTTGGCTTTTGCGAACAATTGCTTCATAAATATGCAACTGATGAACAAATCATGCATATTTCTGGAAACAATTTTCAATTTGGTAAAACATGGGGTGATGGCGATTATTATTTCTCTCACTTGAATCATATTTGGGGTTTTGCCACCTGGAAAAGGGCTTGGAAACATTACGATGTAGACATGAAAACATATCCGGCTTTTTTAAAATCCAATCAGTTAAAGCAGATATATACTAATAACCGCATGCAAAAAATTTGGAAACAAATTTTTGATAAAACCTATCACCAGCAATTGGCAACCTGGGATTACCAATGGACTTTTGCCTGTTGGAACAACAATGGGCTGAGTATTTTACCCAATAAAAATTTAGTGAGCAATATTGGTTTTGATGCATTGGCCTTGAATACCAAAAACCCCAACCACGCAGTAGCTGCATTACAAACACATTCGCTGGCAGCAATTAAACATCCAAGTAACAAGCAAGCAGTTATTGCTGCAGATGAATTCACTATTTTAAAAGTATTTAATCCTACAATTGCTTATTTTGCCTGGCAAAAATTCAAGAAGTTAATTTTTAAAACGTGAAGAAATTTTTTCATCAACTCATTGGTAGCAAAAAAATAGGAGCTTATGTTAGAGAAGAGCTCGAAAAAATAAAAGTACTATCGGCTCAACCCATGGTTAAACAAATTATGTCATTGAAAGGGCCTGTTCAAGACTTTAGAACTGTAGAGTTTTCAGCATTTTCTCAGTGGGGCGATGACGGAATTATTCAATATTTGATTCACCAGCTACCCATTTCCCAACAAACATTCATTGAGTTTGGCGTGGGCAATTATTTAGAAGCAAATACCCGTTTTTTATTGATCAATAACAACTGGAAAGGGCTCATTTTTGATGGATCTGCTCAAAACATGGAATTTGTTAAAAACGACAGCATCAGCTGGAAATATGACTTAACAGCTATACCATTGTTTGTAACAAAAAACAATATCAATCAAGCCATCGAAGCTGCTGGTTTTAGTGGTGAGTTAGGTATTTTACACATAGATATTGATGGAAACGATTACTGGATTTGGGAGTGTTTAACCATTGTTCAACCTCAAATTGTAATTATGGAATACAATAGCATGTTTGGCAACAAAGCTGCTATTAGCGTTCCGTATGACGATCAATTCTATGTAACAAATGCCCATTACAGTAATTTGTATTTTGGCGCTTCTTTAAAAGCCATGTGTGAATTGGCAGAAAAAAAAGGTTACAGTTTTGTGGGCAGCAATACCAATGGTAACAATGCCTATTTTGTAAGAAAAGATAAGTTGGGTGCATTTCCTGCCATGAGCTCAGAGCAAGGTTATGTAGCTGCCCGATTCAGACAAAACAGAGATGCATCTGGCAATCTAACATTAACTGCAGACGCCCAAGCCATTTGGAAAGCAAAAGATAAATTGGTGGTGAATGTAAGCACTGGAGATATGGCTCCATTAAGTAATTTCTTATAAGATGTTGGCTCAATTTATATTCAATCAATTGCTACGCGCAAAAGGAAAATACAGTCAAAAGTGTTTTGCCCTTTTGCGATTGGTTTATTTAAAAATAGCAGATCCAATTATTCAATGGAATTACCATGGACAAATTATTGACATGAATTTGAGCCATGATTTACCCTTTAATTTAAAACAATTTCCAAGCTATAGTCAAAACCTAGGACAAGTTGCTAGCATAATAGCCCAAAAATATCCGCATTTTTCTGTTATTGACGTAGGTGCAAATGTGGGCGATTCTGCCGCCATTGTGCAACACCGCATTCAAGCACCTATTTTGTGTATAGAAGGCAATCCTAAATTTTTACCCCTACTGGATAAAAACAGCAAAAACTTACATGATATAACTATAGAAGCCTCATTTGTTGGAGAAACTGTTACTAAGGTGAAACCAGTTAACCAATTGGGCACTGCATACTTAGAAGAAGATGTAACTGGTTTGGCTATTGCAACCATTTCATCTGTAATAGAAAAACATCCTGCATTTGCCAATGCCAAATTACTTAAAATTGATACGGATGGTTTTGACAACAAAATTATACGAGGTGCTGCAACTTTTTTAAGGCAATCAAAAGCCAGTATATTTTTCGAGTACGATCCGTTTTACCTTGCCAAACAGAATGAAAATGGCCCAGCTATTTTTGATTTCTTAGTGGATTTAGGTTATGACAAATGGGTTATATTTGACAACCATGGCAGGTACTTATTAACCTTGACCAAGCACGACAAACACTTGTTTGAAAGCTTACACCAGTATTACAACCAACAAGGAAATGTGTACATGGATATTTGGGCTATCCATGAATCAGATTCACAGCTTCAATACCAAGAGTAAGCTAGGTCAATTTATTGCAATCAAACGAGGTAAGTTCATCGCTTTCCCTTAAATTCGCATTCCAAAATATTTATTATATGTCATTCAGAAAAGAACATGATACCATGGGCGAGGTATTGGTACCTGCCGAAAAGTACTGGGGTGCACAAACAGAAAGATCTAGAAATAACTTTAAAATTGGTCCAGAGGCCAGTATGCCAAAAGAAATTATTTATGCTTTTGCTTATTTGAAAAAGGCAGCTGCACATGCCAATATGGATTTGGGTGTTTTGTCCAAAGAAAAATGCAGCATGATTGAAACCGTTTGTGACGAAATTTTAGCTGGAAAATTAGATGCTGAATTTCCACTTGTCATTTGGCAAACCGGTTCGGGAACCCAAAGTAATATGAATGTGAACGAAGTAGTAGCTTACAGAGCTCATGTACTAAGTGGAGGCAGTTTAAATGATGACAAAAAAATTCTGCACCCAAATGATGATGTAAACAAATCGCAATCTAGTAATGATACTTACCCAACTGCAATGCATATTGCATCTTATAAATTGGTGATAGAAAATACCATTCCTGGTATTCAACAATTGAGAGATACTTTGGCCCAAAAAGCAATTGAGTTCAAAGACATTGTTAAAACCGGCAGAACACATTTTATGGATGCCACACCTTTAACTTTAGGTCAGGAGTTCAGTGGGTATGTTCAACAATTAGACAATGGCATAAGGGCATTGAAATTGGCCATTGAAATGGTTAGAGAATTGGCATTAGGTGGAACCGCTGTAGGAACCGGCTTAAATACTCCAAAAGGTTACGATGTATTGGTAGCAAAAAAAATTGCTGAATTTACTGGTTTACCATTTATAACTGCACCGAATAAATTTGAAGCGCTAGCTGCTCATGATGCCATGGTTGAACTGAGTGGTGCACTCAAAAGAGTAGCAGTGAGTTTAATGAAAATTGCCAACGATATACGCATGCTTTCATCGGGTCCAAGAAGTGGTATAGGTGAAATTATCATTCCAGATAACGAGCCAGGCTCTTCTATTATGCCAGGAAAAGTAAATCCAACTCAGCCTGAAGCAATGACCATGGTGGCAGCTCAAGTAATTGGGAACGATGTGGCTGTTTCAATTGGTGGCAGCAATGGCCATTTTGAATTGAACGTATTTAAACCATTGATTGCTGCAAATGTATTACAGAGCGCGCGCTTAATTGGCGATGCTTGTGTATCATTTAACAACAATTGTGCAGTAGGTATTCTTGCCAATAAAGAGGTGATTCAAAAACACATGGAAAATTCATTGATGTTGGTAACAGCCTTGAATACCCATATTGGTTACGAAAACGCTGCAAAAATTGCAAAAAAAGCACATAAAGAAAACAAAACACTCAGAGAAGCTGCTATAGAATTAGGCTTGGTAACCAATGAACAATTTGATGCTTGGGTAATACCAGCTAATATGGTAGGTAATCAATAAAAAAATACGGCGCAGGCAAAGCCTGCGCCGTATTTTACATTCAAAATGGCTTGGACAGAAATCATACTTAAAGGAATTGTAACCGGATTGGTTTTAACCCTCTCATTTGGAGCGGGCTTTTTTGCTTTGATTCAAACCAGCATTGCTAAAGGGGTCAAAAAAGGTTTATTCATTGCGCTAGGAGCCATGATCAGCGACATGCTTTATATTTTAATGGCCTTGTTTGCTACATCATTTATTAGCGAAGAGCTTCCCAAATACGACAAACTCATACGCATATTGGCCATGCTGTCATTTTTGTTTTTTGGCCTTAAAAATATATTACAATCCAAAAAGAAATTTGAGGAGAAAGAAATTGTAGCTGAACCCAATTTTTATTTCTTAAGTAAAGGGTTTATTCTCAATAAACTCAACCCAATGATTTTACTTACTTGGGTTGGAATCAGTGCCTATTTAAGGTCTTCATTGTTGTACGACAATGTACAATTGATTTTGTTTTTTTCATCAGTAATGGCCAGTGTATTTGCCACTCAATCTTTGATTTGTTATTCTTCACACAAACTCAAAAAAATACTATCCGATTCTTTTATTCAATGGATGAATATTGTAGTAGGCCTGCTGTTTATTATACTGGGTTTATTTATATTTTTTTATGGAGGTTCACCAGAATCTGGTATAGAAAAAGCCCGTCACATGCTAGGTAAATAATTACCCAAACAAATAAGACAACAACTCTTCAATTTTACCAACTTCTACCACGTTTATACTGAAGTTTGTTTTAGGCAATTTGTTAAATTTTGACAAATAAACCGTTTTAAAACCTAGCTTTTCGGCCTCTCCAATACGTTGTTCTATTCTATTTACAGCCCTAATTTCTCCACTTAAACCAACTTCTCCTATGAAACAAATTTGCTGGTCTACTGGCAGGTTTTCATAACTAGAAACAATGGCAGCAACCACACCTAAATCAATGGCAGGATCTTCTACTCGTATACCCCCAGCAATATTTACAAATACATCTTGCATACCCATTCTTAGCCCGCATTTTTTTTCTAATACAGCCAATAACATGTTTAATCTTTTGCTATCGTATCCGTTTGAATTTCGTTGAGGAGTTCCATATACAGCAGCACTCACAAGCGCTTGTGTTTCTATTAAAAGTGAACGCATTCCTTCTAATGAAGCCGAAACAGAAATACCACTCAAGTTTTCATCCCTTTGTGTGATTAAAATTTCAGATGGATTGCTAACTTCTCTGAGTCCACCCATTTGCATTTCATAAATACCAATTTCGTTGGTAGAACCAAACCTGTTTTTAATGCTCCTTAAAATGCGATAAACATGGTGCCTATCACCCTCAAATTGCAAAACTGTATCAACCATATGCTCCAATAATTTGGGACCAGCAATGCTGCCATCTTTGGTTATATGACCAATTAAAAAAACGGGTGTACCTGTTTCTTTTGCAAAGCGAATTAAATCACCAGCTGTTTCTTTGATTTGAGAAATACTTCCTGGTCCAGAATCAATTAACTCGCTTTGTAAGGTTTGGATGGAATCTACAATCAACAAATCGGGTTGCAATTGTTGCAGCGCTTTGCCAATCTTCTGGGTGCTGGTTTCTGTAAACAAATAGCAATCTGAACCTGAATTGGTAATGCGGTCTGCACGCATTTTAATTTGCGTCTCGCTTTCCTCACCTGACACATACAGTACTTTTTTATTGTGAAACCTCAAGGCCAATTGCAGCAACAAAGTTGACTTGCCAATGCCAGGTTCACCTCCAACTAAAATAACTGAACCAGGAACCAAACCACCTCCTAAAACCCTACTCAATTCTTGGTCTTCAATCACCAATCTTTGTTCATTGATTTGGTTTACCTCTTTGAGTTGAACAGGAACTATATGTTGTTGGTTCTCTGATTTCCATGAGCTTTTAAAAGCAATTTTTTCTTTATGTACCACTTCTTCTACATAGGTATTCCATTCGCCACAAGCTGGACATTTTCCAACCCATTTTGCTGCAGAAGCGCCACAACTTTTACAAAAGAAACTGCTCGTATTTTTAGCCATATTTTTTTAATTACTGAACCAAGCTTGGCCAATTAAGTTTTGTACCAACCAACATAGAAATGTCCATCCACTTAAAGATACAAACATAAACAATTTAATTCTCCATTTATTGGGTTCAATTTGGTTTGCAATGAAGCAGCCAATGGGCAATGTAAGTACCAATGGACTTAAAAAAGCAACCCCATATAACTCATACTTTCTAATGATTTTTACCAACCATCTCAGGCGCTTAGAAAACTTCACTTGTACCGGTTTTTTTGGAACTATTATTCTGTAAATTTTTGAAACAAAATCCCACAAATACAAATACACCACTGTACCCAACATGCCACCCCCAACAATGGCAATATAAAACTCTAAAAAGTTAAACTGATAGCTCAGGGCCAATCCAAATCCAACAATAAATTTAAACGAACTAAAAAAAGCAACGGTGATTATTTTCTCAAGCATGCATGCAACTTTTAGGCTTTCTTTTTCTTGAGTAAAAAGGCTTCAGCAGCTTTTCTAACATTGCCATGTTTTTTCAATAACTGCTGAGCTATTGGGCGACTCACTTTTATTTCTGCCATGAGCATATTTGCAGCTCTTTCTTCTAATTTATGGTTACTGAGTTGCATGTCTACCATTTTATTCCCTTTAACCCTTCCCAACTTAATCATAATGGAAGTACTCATCATATTCAAACACAATTTTTGTGCGGTTCCTGCTTTCATTCGTGTACTACCAGTAACAAATTCGGGCCCAACTACCACCTCAACTGGAAAATGAACCGCTTTGGCAATTGGACTGTTTTTAGAACAAACTATACAACCTGTTTGAATACCCTTTGCGCTTGCCGCTTCAATAGCACCTAACACATACGGTGTTGTTCCACTTGCAGCAATTCCAATTAAAAAATCTTTGGTAGATATTTTGTGTTGTTTCAAATCTTTCCAACCTTGTTTGGTATCATCTTCTGCAAATTCAACCGCTTTGCGAATGGCTTGGTCTCCGCCTGCAATTAAACCTATGACCAATCCATGAGGCACGCCATAAGTTGGCGGACATTCACTGGCATCTAAAATGCCCAACCTACCGCTGGTACCTGCACCAATGTAAAACAAACGGCCTCCATTTTTGAGTTGTAAGCTAGCTTGGTCTACCAATTTTTCTATTTGCGGAATGGCTTTTTTAATGGCCTTTGGAACAAGTTGGTCTTCTTTGTTCATATTGGTTAACAACGCTTTGGTACTCATGCGTTCCAAATGCTGGTAATTTGAGTCTTTTTCAGTATCTCTTTCTAATTTGATTTTGGCCATAAATTATAAATCAGATTTAGTCGTTTATATTTGCGTACTTTCATCAAAAATATGGTAAATCATCCCAATAAATGGCAAACTTTTATCTATGGACTCTTGATTGCTTGCGGTATTCTCATCGGAGTTTTTTTAAGACCAGGAAACCAACTTGCTAACACAGCCAATTCAGAAAATAAAATTTCAGAAATCATAGGCATCATTCAACAGGCCTATGTGGATACGGTAAACCTTGAATCAATAGAAAAAAAATCTATAGATGAATTGCTTTCAAATTTAGACCCACATTCGGTTTACATTCCTGCTGCTGATTTAAAAATGGCCAACGAACAATTAGAAGGCAACTTTGAAGGCATTGGGGTTGAATTCAATATTTTCAACGATACCATCATGATTGTAAGTGCCTTAAATGGTGGACCAGCACAAGCCTTAGGCATACAATCTGGAGACCGCATTGTTCAGGTAGATACCGTAGCTGTTGCATCCAAAGGTATCACATCCGAAAAAGTGTTTAAACTGCTAAGAGGCAAGGGAGGAACCGAAGTGGATGTTTGGATCTACAGACCTGCTAGCCGTCAAAAAATTAAATACCGCATTACCAGAGGTACCATTCCAATTTACAGCGTAGATGCCAGTTTCATGTTAAACGAAAAAACAGGATATATTAAAATCAGTCGTTTTGCTGAAAAAACCCACGAAGAATTTTTAAAAGCAATGGAAGGTTTAATGGATCAAGGTTTACAAGCGTTGGTGATTGATTTAAGGGGAAATCCTGGAGGCTATTTAGGCATAGCTACAAAAATTGTTGACGAATTGTTATCAGACAAAAAACTCATCGTATTTACCAAGGGTAACAACAAACCCCGGGTTGATTATATAACAGAAAAACTTGGCATTTTTGAAAATGGGAAACTCGCCATTCTCATAGATGAAGGTTCGGCATCTGCCAGTGAAATATTATCGGGTGCCGTTCAAGATTGGGACAGGGGAACAATCATTGGCCGAAGAAGTTTTGGAAAAGGGTTGGTACAAGAACCCTTTGATTTAAAAGATGGTTCTCAAGTACGGTTAACTGTTGCACGCTATTACACACCAAGCGAACGTTGTATCCAAAAATCATATGCTGCAGGAACCGACTACGACCACGAAATTTACGACCGCATTGCAAATGGTGAGTTAGAAGACCCTTCAAAAGAATCAGTTACCGATACAACTGCTTATTTTACAAAAATCAAAGGCAGAATTGTACATGGAGGAGGCGGTATCAACCCTGATGTTTTTATTCCTATAGATACAACTTACACCTCAGCTTATTTGGCAGCTCTTGCATCAAGCGGCTTAATGGGAAAATTTGCTTACGATTACTTAGATAAAAACAGAACCAACATAAATGCATTTGGGTCTTTGGTTCAATACAACAAAGCCTTTGAATTTTCTGAAAAAGCATTGCAAAGTTTAGAAAATTATGCCATTGCTCAAGGCGTTGCAAAACCTAAAAATTCTGATTTAATTAAAAGTACTGCATTTATTAAACTGCAATTAAAAGCATTAATTGCCGGTCAAATTTGGAGAGAGAATGGGTATTACTTTACCATCAAAGAAAATGACAAAGCCATTCAAGCCGCTTTAAAGGCACTACAATAAATGTAGGGGCTAATTTTCTTCGAAACTAAATGCTTCTGGGAATTGAAAGCAGAGGTACTTAATGGTTCTACCTTGTGCAGCAAATAATTTTTCGTAATGGGTACGAATGTCTTTTACATAGGCATCTACTGTTGGAGATTCATACACATTTCTTTCTATAAAAAGCAATGGTATCTGAAGCCCCGCTAATACTTCTACTGTATATTCGAACAACTGATCATCATCTGTTTTAAAATGAATGGTACCTCCAGGTTTTAACAATTGGTGGTATCTCTTTAAAAAAATTTTTCCAGTAAGCCTGTATTTTTCATGCCTGTCTTTTGGAAATGGATCTGGAAAAGTAATCCATATTTCATCTACTTCTTGGGCATCAAAAACTTCTTCAATTTTTTCAATGATCAGCCTACAAAAAGCTACATTGGTTCTGGCCAATTCTTGCGAAATTTTAGCCCCTTTCCACATGCGGTTACTTTTGACATCAATGCCAATGAAATTTTTTTCGGGAAACGCTCCAGATAGGGCTACCGTGTATTCTCCCTTACCACAGCCTAGTTCTAAAACCAATGAGTTGTTGTTTTTAAATACAGTTGATTTCCAATTTGATTTCAAATGAAACGGAAATTCAAAACAGTTGGGAAGCAGTTTGTACTCTGCAAATTTTCTGAGTTTGTCTTTCATGAAAGGTTGTCGAAATTTATTCGCTTTTTTGAACAGTAGTATTGTTATCTATAAACGCATTTTTAAGTGTGTTCACGCTAGGATTTAACAAAAATTGCAACATAGGACCAGCCATCACAGAAGTAACAATGGCCATTACAACAATAGCCACAAACAATTGTTCTCCAATTAAATGAGCCTGTAAGGCCAAGGTTGCTAATATAATTTCCATCGCTCCTCTTGCATTCATACCAAAACCAACAGCCAAAGCTTCTTTCTTAGACAAACCACCCCATAAAGCACCCAAGCCAGCACCTATTAACTTGCATGATATTGCCAAAACCAAAACTATGAGCACTATTTTAAAATCAAAATTCATTATAAAATTCACTTTGAGCCCTACCGAAATAAAAAACAAAGGCGCAAAAATATTCGTAACAAATTGGTGAACTATGTCTCTTGTTTTTTCAGTCACATGCACAGAATCTCCTATGGCAATTCCCATAATAAATGCACCAAATATGGCATGAATTCCAGCATATTCGGTAAATGCAGCTCCTAAAAAAGCCAATCCCAAACTAATAGACAAAAAACCTCCTGGCCACGTAAAATTTTTCTCCGCCCATGGCAATGATTTGTTAATTAAAAACCTGCCAACTGTTAACATACCAACTGCGTACATCAGGGTCATTCCAAGTGTATATACAAAATCCATTCCCCCTGCACTTTTGTTTAAAAGCCCTAATATTACTGAAAACAAGAGCCAGCCAATTAAATCATCAAACATGGCAGCCGCAATAATAATCATGCCTATTCGCGTTCTAAACAAACCCAAATCCATGAGTGTTCTAGCAATAACAGGCAATGCCGATACTGCCATTGCGGTTCCCATAAACAAACTAAAAGGCAAAATATTATTGGCATTGGTTTCTCCAAACCATTCATAAAAATACCTTCCAAAAAAATATCCCAATCCTAAAGGAATAATTAAACCCACCAAACTGGTTTTAAATGCCACTGCTCCTTGTTGACGTATTAATGAAAGCTCTACTTCCATTCCTGCAACAAACAACAACATAATCACTGAAATTGAAGTAAGCCCATTTAAAGCAATTCCAACATTGCCTGTTCCATTGAAAAACCACTTAGAAATTTCAGGGAAATAGGTTCCTAAAAAACTCGGACCAAGTAATATACCAGCAATCAATTCGCCAACAATCAATGGCATTTTGAATTTTCTGAAAAATTCTCCAACCAACCTTGCTGCAATGAGCATGGCTCCAATACAAACAATGAATTTGATAAGTTCGTGGTGGCTGAGGGTAATCAAAGCGTGTATTGGGTTTCTTGTACAATTAATAAATTACAAGGAAGGTCGGCCAAGGCAAACTCTATATCATGCGGGAACACCCTGTCAATTAAATTCATTTGTTTGTCTGGCGAATTTAAAACCAACAAATCGGCTTGTTTCTCTCTTGCAAACTTACTAATAACATAACCTGGTTTGCCTTCTATTCTCTCTGTACAAACAGTTAAGCCACTGTAATCATTGCATTTTAAGATAGCTTCAAGTTTATGGTCTTCTTCTTTAACAAATTCTTCTTTGATGGCCTCTACTTCTGCTTCTTTTAACTCTTCGTGTCTGATCAATGCCATTTTACTCAAGTCGGTTTCTTGAATGATATTGAGCGAAGCTGATTGGTAAGCCTTACCTACAGCAATTGCAGCTGCAATGGTATATTCAGACTTAGGGTGGTCACTGCCCTCAACCACTATATTTTTGAAACCGGTTGGATGGATGTTGGGTTCGGTTAACATCAACATGCTGCATTTGACTTTTCGGCTCAATTTTCTGGCAACTCCACCTAAAAAGTACTTTAAGAGATTTTCTTTTTCTAAGGCACCCGCAACCAGCAAATCAATTGATTCATTCTGACAAACAGCCAAAATGGTATCTACTGTTTCTCCTTCTTCCCAAATAATTTTATTGTTTTTTGAGTCAAGTCCAAACCTGTGAATGAGGTGTTTCAAATACTGCTCCTGGTGGAAAGTTTTTTTTCCTATATGAACAAAAACAAGTGCTGCCCCTAATTTGTCTTGCAGTTGTTTTGCCTCAGCCAACAAAGCCTCGCAGCGAGGAGAAAACGCAACTGCGATTGCAATTTTTTTGAAAGGATTTTCAACTAAATTCATGAAACAATTATACGGAAATAAAGCTTGTTTTTGGCGGTGTTTGCTGATAATTTGTTAAACTTGTACCGTTCTTATGAAAAAAGAAACTTTATTAGAGGCTTATACGCTGATGTGCACAGCCAGAGCAATGGCAGATATTTATGATGCCAACAGGGCTGTAACCAAATATGTACACTCAACCAGCCGTGGACATGAAGCCATTCAGCTAGCTGTTGGTATGCAATTGCAGTCACAAGATTTTGCATCGCCTTATTACCGAGACGAAAGCCTACTGTTGGCAATGGGCTTGAGTCCGTACGAACTCATGTTACAGCTTTTAGCCAAAGCAGAAGACCCATTTTCAGGGGGTAGAACCTATTACAGCCATCCAAGTTTAAACAGAGATGGTTTTCCAAGAATGCCACACCAAAGTAGTGCTACTGGCATGCAAGCCATACCTGCTACTGGAATGGCACATGGAGTCGCCTATTTGGAATCACAGGGATTGATAGATTTAACCGAAAAACCTGTTGTATTGTGCAGCTTAGGAGATGGCTCAGTTACTGAAGGAGAAGTAGCAGAAGCCTTTCAAATGGCAGTATTAAAAAATCTACCTATTTTTTATTTAATACAAGACAACGATTGGGGAATTAGCGCAAGTGGATCTGAAATGCGCGCCATGGATGCCTACGAATATGCTGCTGGCTTCAAGGGTTTACAACGTTTAAGAGTAGATGGCAGTGATTTTGAAAAGTCTTGGATTGCCGTTCACCAATGCATCGATTATGTCCGTGAAAAAAGAGGCCCTATTTTGTTACATGCAAAAGTTCCACTATTGGGTCACCATACATCGGGCGTTAGGAAAGAATGGTATAGAACCGATGAAGATCTAAGTAAACATGGTCGGCTTGACCCTCTCGATAAAATGTATGTGAAATTGGTGCAATTGGGAGTAAGTGAAAAAGAATTAACCGAAATCAATGCCATAGAGATTGACCGCGTAGCACAGCAATTCAAACAAGCTGTTGAGGCTGAAAATCCTGCAATTGCAACAGCAACCGACCATGTATACACAACAAGTAAAGCAACAAAAGAAGTTGGCAATAGAAACCCAATTGGAAAAGAACCAGTTGTAATGGTAGATGCTGCTTTGCATGCAGTTGACGAATTAATGAGCAAACATCCAGAATGTATTTTTTACGGACAAGATGTTGGCTTGCGTTTGGGAGGTGTATTTAGAGAAGCAGCTACACTTGCTGCAAAATATGGAGAACATAGGGTGTTCAATACGCCAATTCAGGAGGCATATATTGTGGGTTCTACAGTTGGAATGAGTGCTGTTGGCGTGAAGCCAATTGTTGAAATTCAATTTGCCGATTATGTATGGAGCGGTATCAACCAATTGGTATGTGAGGTTTCAAAATCATGTTACTTAAGCATGGGAAAATACCCAGTCAGTGCCATCATTCGAATTCCTATAGGTGCTTATGGTGGTGGAGGCCCCTACCATTCTGGAAGTATAGAATCTACTTTACTCACCATTAAGGGTATAAAAATTGCTTACCCTAGCAATGCTGCCGACATGAAAGGTTTAATGAAAGCAGCCTATTACGATGGCAACCCCTGCATTATGCTTGAACACAAAGGGTTGTATTGGAGTAAAAACCCAGGAACTGAAAATGCCCGTTGCATTGAGCCAGATGCCGATTATATTTTACCTTTTGGCAAGGCCAATATTGTACAACATGCAAGTGAAGAAGCTGTTTCAATGGGAGAATCTTGTTTGGTGGTCACTTATGGAATGGGTGTACATTGGGCTTTAAGTGCTGCAAAACAGCTTAATGGAAATATTGAAATCTTAGACTTAAGAACCCTGCAACCATTAGACGAAACTACAATTATGGAGCGGGTGCAAATACATGGCAAATGTTTGGTATTAACTGAAGAGCCTTTACTGAATTCATTTGCTGAAAGTTTGGCTGCCAGAATCATGCAACAATGCTTTCAAAAATTGGACGCGCCCGTTGCAACACTTGGTGCACAAAATGTGCCAGCTATCCCTCTAAACACTGACTTAGAAGCCGCCATTTTGCCCAATGTAGACAAACTAATTGCTGCTTTGCAACATTTATTGAATGCCTAAAATAAAATACTCATTTTAGGCCAATTTATCTAGAAACAATTTGGCAATCGGAGGAATAAACTGCAACTTTGTGCTTTCTCAATTTTACCATGAGTCAAGTACAACCTGTAGGAAATTTAGCTAGCTTAGAACAAGCACAACAATTGGGTTTAAGACCCGAAGAATTCGAAAAAATCAAAGAAATTTTGGGCCGAGTTCCAACTTTTACTGAGTTGAGCATTTATTCTGTGATGTGGAGCGAGCATTGCTCTTATAAAAACTCTATCATTTGGTTAAAAACCCTTCCCAAAGAAGGTGAAAAAATGCTCGCAAAAGCCGGCGAAGAAAATGCTGGTTTAATAGACATTGGAGATGGCCTTGCCTGCTGTTTTAAAATAGAATCTCATAACCACCCTTCTGCCATTGAGCCTTATCAAGGTGCAGCTACTGGAGTTGGAGGCATTAACAGAGATATTTTTTCTATGGGAGCCAGGCCCATTGCGCAATTAAACTCTTTACGATTTGGAAATATTCACAACGAAAGAACCAAGTGGTTGGTGAGAGGAGTTGTAAAAGGAATTGGCAATTATGGCAATGCCTTTGGAATTCCAACGGTTGGCGGCGAAGTGTACTTTGACGATTGCTACCAAATTAACCCATTGGTCAATGCCATGAGTGTTGGTATTGCAAAAGTTGGACATACTGTTTCAGCCATTGCTGACGGACCAGGAAATCCTGTTTATATATTTGGATCGGCCACCGGAAAAGATGGCATTCATGGAGCTGCATTTGCATCAAAAGACATTACCGAAGATTCAGCCAAAGACTTACCATCTGTTCAAGTAGGTGATCCTTTTTGGGAGAAATTAATTCTCGAAGCAAGTATGGAATTGTTAGAAACAGATGCCGTTGTTGGTATGCAAGACATGGGTGCAGCAGGTATTACTTGTTCAACCAGTGAAATGGCTGCTAAATCAAAAACAGGCATGAAAATTTGGCTAGATAAGGTTCCCATGCGTCAGGCAGATATGAAAGACTGGGAAATTTTGTTGAGTGAGAGCCAAGAACGCATGTTGGTAATTGTTAAAAAAGGCCAAGAGAAAACGGTAGAAAAAATATTCGAAAAATGGGATTTAACGTATGCCATTATAGGCGAAGTGACCGATTCTGAACATGTGCAGTACTACATGAACAATGAACTCAGAGCCGATATTCCTGCAGAAAGTTTGGTGTTGGGTGGTGGCGCTCCAGTTTATGAAAGAGCCTATACTGAGCCTAAATATTTCAAAGACATTCAAGCTTTTCAGATAGATAACATTGCTGATTGTTCAATGGATGAAGCAAAGCAAATTGCAAAATGGATCCTAGCTCAACCCAATATTGCCAGCAAAAAATGGGTGTACAACCAATATGACAGCATGGTTGGAACCATTAATCAAACTACCAACAAAGCATCTGATGCTGCTGTTGTAAAAGTAAAAGGTACAGACAAATCAATTGCCATGACTGTTGATTGCAACAGCCGTTTTGTTTACGCCGACCCATTTAAAGGAAGTATGATGGCTGTAGCAGAAGCTGCAAGAAACTTGGTATGTACTGGTGCAGAACCTGCAGCCATAACCAATTGTTTGAATTTTGGAAACCCCTACAATCCTGAAGTATATTACCAATTTGTATATGCCATCAAAGGCATGGGAGAAGCTTGTAGAAAATTCGATACTCCTGTAACAGGCGGAAATGTGAGCTTTTACAACCAAAGCAGTGATGACAATGCTGTTTTCCCCACTCCTACTATTGGAATGGTTGGTTTAATTCCATCGGGCGGTAAACAAATGACTCTTGACTTCAAAAAAGAAGGCGACTTAATCTATGTATTGGGTGAACAACACAATGACATTAACAGTTCGCAATATTTGGTGCATTACAAAAATGTCAAACAAAGTCCTGCACCTTACTTTGATTTAGACCAAGAATACAAAATTCAACAGGCATTATTGGCAGCCATTTCTCATCAATTAGTAGAATCGGCTCATGATACCAGTGAGGGTGGCTTGTTTGTAGCCCTTTTTGAATCTGCAAAACCAAATCAATTGGGTTTCCATATTCAGCAAAATAATGCACTCCGCAAGGATGCATACTTGTTTGGCGAAACACAAAGCCGCATAGTGGTTTCAGTTACCCCGCTTAAAAAACAGGCATTTGAAAACCTATTGAGCCAACATGCCATTACATTTGATTGTATTGGACATGTAAGCAATGGCAGTATTGAAATAAATGCTGAACAGTTTGGCCACACAACAGATTATATGAATTTGTATGAAAATAGTTTAGGTAATCTGCTTGAATCATAACCAATCGCAACTATAAAATGGCACTTGATCAATTAGAAGAAGAATTAAAAACCGAAGAGAAAGAAATGAGCTTCTTCGACCATGTCGATGAATTGAGAAGCCATATCATGAAATCGGTTATTGCCATTTTTGTATGTGCAGTAGTTGTGTTTTTTAACAAATACCTGTTGTTTGATGTGATCTTATTTGGTCCAATGCATACAAATTTTTGGACCTACGAAATCATGTGTGAGCTATCCAATCAATTCATTGGAAACGATAGTTACTGTGTAAAAGAAATAGGTTTTGTGCTCTCTAACATTGATATCACAGGACAGTTTACTCAGCATTTATTTATTTCGTTTGTAGGAGGCATTATCCTTGCTTTTCCTTTTGTGCTTTGGCAACTTTGGCGCTTTATCAAACCAGCTCTCAACGAAAAAGAAATCAACTATGCCAAGGGTCTAGTGTTTTTTAGCTCTATGCTGTTCTTTACAGGTATTGCCTTTGGCTATTTCATATTGTCTCCGCTTTCTATTCAGTTCCTTGGTTCATACCAAGTGAGCACTTTGGTAAGCAACGAAATTAATTTGGAGTCTTATGTGTCTTTTATTTCTACATTAACATTTGCAACAGGCATTATTTTTGAAATGCCCATATTGGTTTATTTCTTAGCCAAAATAGGTATACTCGGAAGCCGTTTAATGAGCAAATACAGAAGGTATGCAATTGTAGTTATTTTGGTGATTGCAGGCATTTTAACTCCCTCTCCCGATATGGCCAGTCAAATCATGATGGCCATACCTTTATACGGATTGTATGAACTGAGTATTATTGTAGCCAGACGAGTAGAAAAAAATAAAAATAAAAAATAGAATATGGGTATTAAAATAGCCATTGCAGCAGATCATGCTGGTTTTGAATACAAAACTGCCATCAAACAATTTTTAACCGAAAAAGGATTTGAATTCATTGATTTCGGTGCACATTCATCTGATTCTGTTGATTACCCAGATGTAACACATCCTTTGGCAAATGAAGTACTTGCTGGAAACAGCACATTTGGTATTTTGATTTGCGGAAGTGGCAATGGTGTATGTATGACTGCCAATAAACACCAAGGCATTCGTGCTGCTTTGTGCTGGAACAAAGATTTAGGTGAGTTGGCCAGGTTGCATAACGATGCAAATGTATTGTGCTTACCTGCTCGATTCATAGACATAGAAACTGCAAAAGCCATTAGCGAGGTATTTTTAAACACGGCTTTCGAAGGTGGAAGGCATGCCAACAGGGTTCATAAAATAAACTGTTAATTGATTTCAGAAGCAAGCATAGCAGCCATTTCAAATGGAAACATCAGGGCCATTTCAAGAGCCATTACGGGCATTGAAAATGAGCATCCTGATTACCTTGATTTGTTAAAATACTTGCCATTTAACAATACACCAGTTATCGGGTTTACGGGCCCTCCTGGTGCTGGAAAAAGTACGCTCATCAGTGCAATTCTGTCTCATTTAAATACATTAAACAAAAGAGTTGCTGTGATTGCTGTTGACCCCAGTTCTCCATTCAATCAAGGAGCTTTACTTGGTGACCGACTGCGCATGAATGAGCACTATTTACTTCCTAATGTATTTATCAGAAGCATGGCTACCAGAGGTAGTTTAGGCGGATTGGCACCAAAGGTTTTTGAAGTTTGCGATTTATTAAAATGCGCCAATTTTGATTATATATTTATAGAAACAGTGGGAGTAGGACAAAGTGAAGTTGAAATTGCCGCCTTAGCCGATACCACTGTGTTGGTTTTGGTTCCTGAGGCTGGAGACGAAATTCAAACCATTAAAAGCGGCATCATGGAAATTGCCGATGTATTTGTACTGAATAAATCGGACCGCAATGGCGCCGATATTTTTTACCGAAACTTGGTGCAATTGGCTCATCAAACAGCCAATAAAGACTGGGAAATACCCGTGTTACAAACAATTGCCAACAACAAAAAAGGCATTGAAAAATTAATGGATGCCATTGTGGCTCATCAACAAAGTCAACACCACCATGAGAAAAAAATTGAACTCTTGGTAAAAAAAGCCATCAACCTTATTACTCAGTCTAGAATAAAAGACCTGGTGCCTGCAGAAATCAAGAAAAGTATCGAAACCGAGTTTGGCGAAAACTTTAACCTGTATCGGTTTGTTAAAAAGTATATTCCATCAACAAAATGAAAATTACCATTGTTTCAGGTTCTGCCAGAGAAAACAACAATACCATTCGAGTAGCTTATGCTCTTGAAAAATTAACCCAAGCAAATCACGAAGTTCAAGTCATTGATTTTAGCAATTACGACATTCCTTTTTTATCACAGGGAGGTTTTAAACCAACTGAGTTAACCGCATTTCAAGCAAGTTGTGTTGCTGCTTTTGAAAACAGCAACCTCATTTTATTTGTATCGCCAGAGTACAATTGGAGTACAACCCCAGAATTGCTAAACTTGTTGCACTGTTTGAGTTTTCCTCCATTTAAAAATGCCCTGCAAAACAAAGTATTTTCGTTTGTTGGCGTTTCATCAGGAAAAGGTGGCAAAGTACCTGCCATTCAATTGATGCAAATTGTAAATAAACTCATTGGGTTTAGCCAAACAGAATCAATCGTTTCGGCTAAGATATTTGAAGTGCATTTTGTAAAAGAAGTATTAGACGAAAAAGGTAACAGCTTAGGCAACCAACTTTTTGACATTGGTTTAGCCGAGTACTGTAACTATACTTTAGCAATCGCCAAGAGGTGGCTTCAAGCTTAAGTTTATTGGGATACTTTCTCTAATCGAATACCTGAAGAAATAACGCCAGATAGCGTATCATTTCGCATGTTTTGTTCCAATTCAAAGCGGTAAATACCATTTTCTTTGAACCTAAATTTTTCTTTTACCGGAACTTGGTAATCGTACAAATCACCTAAGCCTTTGCCCAACCATTTGCCGTTTTCGTCGGCTAAAATTAATTCCTTGCGTTCGGTTTGTTTTTGCATAGCAGGTGTGGTGGTATGCAAGTTTAAATACAAATTACTAAATAAATAATCGGCACTGATTCGCACATTTAAATACAAATTGTATTGGGCTATGGTATCAGTAATAGGTACATCAAAAATGAGTTTATTCTGGTAATTCCAACCCTGAACCGGCAAGTCTTTGTTTTCATCTATTAATCGGTTCGAATCGCAGGCAATTACAAACAAACTGCTTACCAATACAATTATTTTTAAAAGCTGTTTCAACTTGTTATTCTTTGGGTTTTTGTTCATTTCCAGCAGGCCTGTTGTTGTTAAACTTCTTTTTAAAAGGAGGTTTTTTTCTAGGCTGATTTGCTTGAGTAGGTTGCGTATTTGTAGAATTGGTAACAAGCTGTTGAGGTGATTTGGCCTCAATTGGCTTGGCATTGGCTTGTGGTGTGTTACCATTTCTATTGCCTTGCTGTGCCTTGTTAAAAGGGGGCTTTCCAGAGCGGTTTTTATGATTGCGGTTCTTTTGCCTTTCTCTCTCGTCTAAACGGGTAACAGAATCAATACCCATATCATTTTGGAAATCAAGCTCAACCTTTACTTGTTTGGCTTGCTCTGGTTTGGCATATTGGAGTTCTGGTTTAATTCCGTTGTTATTTTGCTCTACAAATTTATTGACTTCTTTTACCGATAAATTTAACCATTCTCCACCCATTTCAGATTTAGGCGCAAACCACATAATGCGTTTGAGGATGTCTGTTTTTACCAATTTGTAAGATTTGTCGTTCGCAAAATCAAGCACCAAATGGGTATTCTGAGGAAACTCTTTTAAGGCTTCTAGGTATGCATCCAATTCAAAATTCAAGCAACATTTTAATTTACCACACTGACCCGATAATTTCAATTGATTGAGCGATAAGTTTTGGTACCTGGCTGCATTGGTATGCACCAATTTAAAATCAGTTAACCAAGTACTGCAACACAATTCTCTTCCACATGAGCCAATCCCTCCTAATCTACCTGCTTCTTGGCGGTAACCAATTTGTCTCATTTCAATTCTAACCTTGAAAGCATCTGCCAAGCGCTTGATCAATTCTCTAAAATCTACGCGTTCTTCAGCTGTATAATAGAAAACAGCTTTTCTCCTATCACCTTGGTATTCTACATCACTCAACTTCATGCTCAAACCCAATTCCATGGCAATGCTTCTTGCCTTGTACATGGTAGGCACTTCCAATTCTTGGTTTTCCTTTAACTTGGCAGTATCAGCCTCATTGGCTTTTCTAATGATTTTTTTAAAGTCCCCTTGTTCTTCTGTGCGGTTGTACTTTTTCATTTGAAGTTTCACCAACTCACCTTTTAAACTCAAAGTGCCTATGTCGAAGCCATGTTCGGCTTCAACTACCACTTGTTCATTGATATAACATTCAACCTGTGCAGGTAAACGGTAAAACTCTTTTCGAGTTCCTTTAAACCTAACTTCAACAATGTCAAAAGGCTTTTGGTGAGGTGGAAGTTCCATCTCTGCAAGCCAATCAAATGTATTTAATTTATTGCAAGCACCTGAACTACATGAACCGGTGCTGCATCCTCCTGAGCCACATGCCATCTTTTATATTTTATTAAACTTGAAAACTTCTAAAGCTACTTTTGAGCTGTTTTCAATTGCTTGCCAATATACAAAGAAAGATTCAAAAACAGGATTTTTAGGTTTGCATTTCTCTCTACATGGTAAGTGGCATCGTCTAAACTTTTAGTAATTTCGGCCAAATTTTGGTCATGTAAAAAGGGCGAAAACTTAAGCAAAAAAGCCAATTCTGTTTGGTTCACTTTGAGCAAATCTTGTTTGGCATAACGGTATATAAATGCTGAACGAATCATTTGCCCAGCATAATGTAAAAAGTTTTTAATGTACTCGCGTCCTCCAGCACTTAAGGTATCAACCATGGGTTGCAATTCAAGCATTTTTTGTCCGTAGCAAGCACGCATCCAATCACTGAAAAGTGTAAAATAACCCTCATGGTCAATGTCAATCAAAGACTTGGCTCTGTTAAAATTACCGTCTGCCAACCTAGCTGTGTCTCTGGCCTTTTGCTCATCCATGCTATATTTGGCCATTAAAGCATTAATTAAATCGGCATCAGTTATTTTAGGTACTTTAACCAATTGAGCCCTAGACAATATAGTGGGTAGTATTTTTTCGGTATTGTTGCCAACCAATAAAATCAGGGTTAATGGAGGTGGCTCTTCTAGTAGTTTTAATAAAATATTGCCTTCTTTTGATAAATACTCGGGCTGCCAAATCACATGCACTTTATACTTGGCTTCGTAGCTTTTAAGCCCTAAACCATTAATAACCGCCCTACACTCTTCGGCTGTAATATTGAGTTGCTTGTTGGATTCACTGTTGATTTTCTGCAACCAATCAAAATCGCTGATGTATGGATTGTCAATAATAGCTGCCCGCCATTCCTCTATGAGTTCCTTGCTTAATTTGGTAGGTGAGGTAAACGGATATGTAAAATGTAAATCAGGATGAATGATTTGTTGAAACTTTACACAAGATGAACAATTACCACAACTGTCTTCGGTACTCGGTTGCAAACAATTGACATACTGCGCAAATGCCAAAGCAAGCGCTAAATTTCCAGAACCCTCAGGCCCTAAAAAAAGCTGCGTATGACTGATACGACCCGATTGCGCAATATTGAGCAATTTATCTTTTAAACTGCTATGACCTATGATTTCTTTGAACTGCACGCTTTAATTTTTTTGAACAAATTTAACCCAATTGATTCTTAGATTGATAAATAATTATCAGCTTCAATTACAATTATATTTTTTGGTGTTTTTATTAATTTTAATACCTTGCACAACCCTATGCAAAAAACAATATTCAGGCCCAAGCTCGGTCAACACTGCCCAAATTGTGGTTCATGGGACTTGGAAAGGGTTCACAGAGCTTTCATTGCTAGAAACTTATTTTTCTTTTTAAACATCAAAACCTACTGGTGTAGGAAATGTTATATTAAAATCAACTGTTTAAAGAAGGTTTAATTACCACCCCAAGCGGCTCTATCCAAACTTCGGTATTGAATGGCTTCTGCCAAATGCTCAGGTAAAATTTGCTCGCTACCCGCTAAATCGCTGATGGTTCTGGCTACTTTTAAAATGCGGTCATAAGCCCTTGCCGACAATTGCAAACGTTGCATGGCTGTTTTTAACAATTGTGCCCCAATGGGGTTCAATGCGCAAAACTCTCTGGCTTGGGTACTGCTCATTTGGGCATTGCAATGAATGTCATCAAAGGCTTGGTAGCGTTGGTTTTGAATGGCTCTTGCTTGTTGTACCCTGTTGCGAATGGTACTGCTGTTTTCTGCTTTTCGGTTCGATGTAAGCAAATCATAATTGACAGGAGTAACTTCTATGTGAATGTCAATTCTGTCCATCAAAGGGCCTGATATTTTGCCCATGTATTTTTGAACCGTTCCGGGCGGGCAGGTACATTCTTTTTCAGGATGGTTGAAATAGCCGCATGGGCAAGGGTTCATGCTAGCTACCAGCATAAAACTGGCAGGATATTCAATAGAAAATTTAGCCCTTGAAACCGTTACTTTTCTTTCTTCTAATGGCTGACGCATCACCTCTAAAACTGTTCGTTTAAATTCTGGCAACTCATCTAAAAATAACACCCCATGGTGGGCCAAAGAAATTTCGCCTGGTTGTGGATGTGTTCCCCCGCCTACCAGGGCCACATCAGAAATTGTATGATGAGGGCTTCTAAAAGGCCGGGTATAAATTAAAGAAGCCTCTTTGGGCAATTTACCCGCCACCGAATGTATTTTGGTAGTTTCCAATGCCTCTTGCAAAGACAAGGGTGGTAAAATACCTGGCAAACGCTTAGCCAGCATGGTTTTTCCGGCTCCTGGAGGCCCAATCAATATTACATTGTGCCCACCAGCTGCTGCAATCTCCAATGCACGTTTGATATTTTCCTGACCGCGTACATCTTCAAAATCATCTTTGAGTTGAATTTGGTTCTGTTCAAATTCAGTTCGGGTATCTACTGTAACAGGTTGTAAAACTTCTTCTTTGCCATTTAAAAAATCAATTACCTGAGCTAAGGTTTCTGCACCATACACATTTAAATTGTTTACAATGCCTGCTTCTCTGGCATTTTGAGCAGGTACTATCAAACCTGTAAAACCTTCTTTTCTGGCTTGAATGGCAATAGGCAAAGCCCCTTTAATGGGGTTTAAACTGCCATCCAATGCCAATTCACCCATGATGATGATTTTTTCTAAACGACTGCTATCAATTTGTTCAGTAGCTGCCAAAAAACCAACTGCCAATGGCAAATCATAGGCACTGCCTTCTTTTCTAATGTCGGCAGGAGCCATATTGGTAACCACTTTTTGTCGGGGTAACTGAAAGCCATTGTACTTGATGGCACTCTCTATTCTTTGTTGACTTTCTTTGACTGCACTATCTGGTAATCCCACCAAAAAATACCCAATTCCGTTGCCAGGGTTGGCATTTACTTCGATGGTAATGGTTACTGCACTCACTCCATACACTGCACTTCCAAATGTTCGAATTAGCATACAATCTTCAATTTGGCCATAAAAATAGGGCTGCCTGATTATTCCGCAATATTTATCATATTTGCATTCGTAAAAATTAACTGAATGAAAGGCTACCTAAAGTTGTTAAAATATGTAAAACCGTATAAAGGATTGGCATTTTTAAACGTGTTGTTTAATATCCTTTCTATTGTTTTTAGTTTGTTTTCAATTGCCTTGATAGTGCCTTTTTTACGCTTATTATTTGGTCAAAGTCAGGCTGTTATAACTAAACCAGCTTTGTCGTTTAGTTTCAAAAATCTGAGTGAACTTTTCAATTATCAGCTTTCGCAATTAATTCAAACCAAAGGACCAGAATCGGCACTGATTTTTATTTGTATTGTATTGGTAAGTGCCATCTTATTAAAAAACCTTTTTCGCTTCTTAGCACTCTATTTTATGGTTTCCCTTAGAAATTCAGTAGTAAGCGATTTAAGAGAAGCCTTGTACAAACACATATTGGTTTTACCCTTGGCTTATTTTAGTGAAGAAAAAAAGGGCGACCTCATTAGCCGCATGACTTCAGACATTTTACAAATTGAAGTGGCTATTATGAGTTCATTAGAAGCTTTGTTCAAAGAACCCCTAACCATTGTTATTTTCTTAGGTGCTTTAATTTGGGTAAGTCCAATACTTACGCTCATTGTGTTTTTAACCTTACCCATTATGGGTTTCTTGATTGGTAAAATTGGCAGAATGCTCAAAACATTTTCACAAAGAGGCCAATCAAAATTTGGCGATTTGGTTTCGTTGTACGAAGAAACTTTAATGGGTATTCGCATCATCAAAGCATTCAACTCACAAGATTTTTTCTTGCGCAGGTTTAAAAACGAAAACAGCTTATACACCCGCATCAATATTGCTTCTAACAGAACTGGCGACAGTGCTTCACCCATTTCAGAAACGCTAAGTATTGTTGTACTTGCTTTTATACTTTGGTTTGGTGGCAAATTGGTTCTATCGGGTTATGAAGGCGTAAACGCAGAAATTTTCATTGCATTTATTGGTATTTTTTCTCAGTTATTGCCCCCTGCAAAAGCATTTTCTACAGCTTATAGCAATATGCAAAAAGGCTTGGCATCTTTAGACCGAGTGAATGAAGTTTTAGAAAGCGAAGAAATCATTACAGAGCAATCCAATGCGGTTTCTCTCACAGAATTGAACTCAAAAATTGAATTCAAAAATGTAAGCTTTAAATACGCCGATGAGTGGGTTTTAAAAAACATTAACCTGAGCATTGAAAAAGGCAAAACAATTGCCCTAGTAGGGCCATCAGGCAGTGGCAAATCTACCTTAACCGATTTAATTCCTCGTTTTTATGACCCAACAGAAGGCGAAGTTTTGATAGATGGGCACAACATTAAAAACCTAAAAATTTTGGATTTGCGCTCAATGATGGGCATGGTGGCACAAGAATCTATTTTGTTCAATGACAGCATTTACAACAACATTGCTTTTGGCAAAACAAATATCTCCAATGAGCAAATTGAACAAGCTGCAAAAATTGCCAATGCACATGAGTTTATCATTCAAACCGAAAAATCTTACCACACCAATATTGGCGACCGTGGCAATAAACTAAGTGGCGGTCAAAGACAAAGGCTCAGTATAGCAAGGGCGGTCAATACCAACCCCGATATTTTAATATTGGATGAGGCTACTTCAGCTCTAGACACTGCCAGCGAAAGAGTCGTGCAAGAAGCCTTAAACAATGTCATGCAAAACAGAACTACCATAGTCATTGCGCATCGTTTAAGTACCATACACAAAGCCGATCTTATAGTGGTATTAGACAAAGGTAAAATTGTACAAACGGGCAATCACCAAGAACTCATTCAACAAGAAGGTTTGTACAAACAACTGCACCAATTGCAACAAATTATTGAGGCTTAATGTGGTTTAAATTTTTGGCATTTTGTTCCAATTTGCTGCGTCAGTCAAAGCAAGCAAAAGCAAATCAAAAACAGTTCAATCTTTACCATACTTTGGTAGAAAATATTGCTGCGTACAAAACTACTCAGTGCAATTCTTCACGCATACTGGTAGTAAAATTAGACGACATTGGTGATTACATTTTATTTGAAAATGCTTTTCATACATGGGCTACAAGCCAACAAAATAACCAAGAATTGTTTTTGGTTGGCAATGAAGCTTGGAGGCCTTTGTTTGAACTCAAATTCAAAGAGCTCGACATAACATGTTGTTGGGTAAATAAATCAAAATGGCTGCACGAGCAAGCGTACCAAAAAGAAAAAGCCAAAGAACTGCAAAGTATTGCTCCATCAACCTGCATGTATCCTTCTTATACAAGGTCATTGTTACTGGATGCTTGTATTGGATCTTTGTTTCCAAATGCAAAACACATTGGCTTTGTCAACCCCAAAAATTTAGACCAAACACTCAAAAAGCCCTTGTTGACAGCTTTCAAAACACCAGCACCCCATGCACATGAATTGTTATTGAATGCTGGCTTTTTTGAGCAAGAAAACATGCCCGAACCCAACAATGGCTTCAACAAACAAGCAAACTATTTTGTCATTGGCATTGGTGGCAACCAACAAAGCAAACGCTGGTCAGAAAAAAATTACAGCCAATTGATTCAACAATTGCTAAGCCAATACCCGAATTTAAATTGTTACCTAATTGGGGGCAAGGCTGAACAAAATCAAGCCCAAAAAATAATTAGCCTAACAGGCAATTCAAGGTGTATCAACCATTGCGAAAAAGTTCAACTCATACACTTGGCTGACTTTTGCAAGCAAGCTCAATTTGCCATTTGTAACGATACGGCTGTTGCTCATATGTGTGCATTAAACAATGTGCCATTATTGGTTGTAGCCAATGGAAACCGATATGGCCGGTTTTTCCCTTACCCAAAAGCATTCAAGCAAATTAGGGTCATTTATCCAAGTCAGCTCAAGCCAACATTGTCAAAAAAATACGATTGGGAGGAAAAATTTCCAATCAATGCTATTAAATACACAGATGTATTGGCTCAATTGCACATTTTAGTAGATTCTTGTAATAATTGATTAGAATCATTTTTTACCTATTTAGAAAAATTCTAAATTGCAACCCAATGAATGTATCAGACTTAATACCGGGTATGCAGGCAACTATTGTAAAAGTTAAAAGCGAAACCCTCTCACTTAAATTATTTGAGATGGGCGTACTGCCGGGCGAACAGGTAAGTTTGGCACATGTTGCACCTTTTGGAGACCCCATTGCCATCCATGTTGGAGAATACAAACTTTGTCTTCGTTTAGAAGATGCAGCAGAAATAGAAATAGTAGCGAACTAGTGGAAAAAAACATCACCATAGCCTTAGTTGGCAATCCAAATTGCGGAAAAACATCTTTGTTCAATGCCTTAACTGGTTTGAAACAAAAAGTATCTAATTTTCCGGGAACCACTGTAGAAAAGAAAACAGGTGAAACTTGGCTCAATGAGCAAACCAAATTGCATGTAATTGATTTACCTGGAACCTACAGTTTGTATCCTAAATCGGCAGATGAATTGGTGACTTATGAAATTCTCCGAACCAAAGCTGAAAACAATTACCCCGATTTGGTTATTTTTATTGCAGATGCAGCCAATTTAAAACGCAACTTGCTTTTGTTTACGCAGGTTTGTGATTTAGGTGTACCAGTTATTTTGGCGCTCAATATGCTTGATATAGCAGCTCGTAGAGGCATCAGCTATAACATACAGGTATTGGAACAACAGCTTGGAGTACCCGTAATAGAAATAAATGCCCGTAAACAAGAAGGCATTGATCCTTTAAAAAACATTTTACTCGATAGTAAAAAGAGACATACAGCCAATTATTTGAGCTTGTCTCATTTAGATCCTGAATTTTTAAAAGCAGTTTGCAATGTAACAGACAAAAGCAATCCTTATGCCGCATTGCAATATGCCATTAACGCTTCTGTATTGCTAAATGAACATGCCAAAAACATTCAAAATGTATTTGAAAAATATGGTTTTGACAGCCTTAAATTTCAAGAAAATGAAGTGCTCAAGCGCTACGAAAAAATTGAAGAAATTGTTCAAGCCTCACGCATTAAAAAAACAATTGGCATTAAACAATCCCTCAGCAATAAAATAGACAAAATTCTCACGCATAGATACTGGGGTATACTCATTTTCTTAACCTTATTGTTCTTAATTTTCCAAGCTATTTTTAGCTGGAGTTCGTATCCTATGGATGGGGTAGAATACCTTTTTACAACTACCACAGACTACCTCAAAAATACTTTACCAGCAGGTATACTAAACGATTTATTGGTAAATGGTATTTTGGCTGGATTGAGCGGTGTAATTGTATTTTTACCTCAAATTGTCATCTTATTTTTATTCATTGCTATTTTAGAAGACATAGGCTATATGGCCCGGGTAGGATTTATCATGGACCGAATTATGCGCCCATTTGGCATGAATGGCAAGTCAATAGTACCCTTAATTGGTGGCATGGCTTGCGCAGTACCCAGTATCATGGCAAGCCGCAGTATTGAAAATAAAAAAGAACGGCTCATAACCATGCTGGTCATTCCGCTCATGAGTTGCTCTGCAAGGCTTCCTGTATATACATTATTAATTTCTATTCTGGTACCTGATACTGCAAAATGGGGACCTTTTAACATCCATGGATTGGTATTAATGGGCATGTATTTACTTGGATTTATAGCTGCTATTTTAAGTGCTTGGGTATTCAAGTTCATCATTCAAAACAAAGAGAAAAATTATTTTCTGATGGAATTGCCATCTTATAAATTGCCTGTACTATCTAATATTATCATTACCCTGATAGAAAAATCTGGGGCATTTGTTTTGGGTGCAGGAAAAATTATTGTTGCTGTTTCGGTCATACTTTGGGTATTGGCCTCAACAGGGCCAACAAAAAATATACAAGCAGTTAAATCAACCTATACAACAGCTGTTTCAGAATTAAAAGAGGGGCCTGAATTTGAAACACAAAAAACAGCATTGAACCTTCATTACAAATCTCAATTGCTCGAGGCCAGTTACGCAGGCGAATTTGGAAAGTTAATTGAACCCGTTATTAGGCCTTTGGGATTTGACTGGAAAATAGGCATTGCATTGCTTACTTCTATGGCAGCCAGAGAGGTATTTGTTGGCACCATGAGTACCATATACAGTGCTGAAGGCTCAGATGACGATTTGGGTTCTATTCGAACCAAAATGATGAACGATACCAACAACCAAACACATAAACCAGTTTACACACTAGCAACCGTATTTTCTTTGCTTGTATTCTATGCTTTTGCTTTGCAATGTATGAGTACATTGGCTATTGTAAAGAAAGAAACTGGAGGATACAAATGGGCCATCATTCAATTTATTTATTTAACCGTTCTTGCATACGGAAGCAGCTTGCTGATTTACCAGGTTTTTAGTTAATTGAAGCACTTAAGAACCAAGCTGGTTTTCTATTTATTTTACTGACTATTAGTTAAATAAGAAATTATAGTGGTTTTGTTTATTGATTGGCATATCTTTTCACGAAATTTGCAAATTCTATTCAAAACAAGGAGACTGAAAAAAATATATGAGGCAGCTGAAAATTAGTAAACAGTTCACCAATCGCGAAAGCAAATCTTTGGACAAATACCTGAATGAAATCAGTAAGGTTCCAATGATTGATGCCCAAGAAGAGGTGGAATTGGCAAGAAGAATCAGAGAAGGAGATCAGGTTGCATTAGAGCGTTTGGTAAATGCCAACTTAAGGTTTGTAGTTTCGGTTTCTAAACAATACCAAAACCAAGGTTTAACACTTGGTGACTTAATCAACGAAGGCAATTTAGGCTTAATCAAAGCAGCCAAAAGATTCGACGAAACAAGGGGATTTAAATTCATTTCATATGCAGTTTGGTGGATCCGTCAATCTATTTTACAAGCTTTGGCAGACCAAAGCCGTATTGTTAGGTTGCCATTGAACAAAGTAGGTTCAATTGGAAGAATTGGAAACACTTCTGCTAAATTAGAACAAGAATTAGAAAGAGAGCCAACTGTAGAAGAAATTGCAGAGGCCATGGATATTCCTTTACAAGAAGTTGAAAATGCACTCAGATCAACTGGCCGTCATTTAAGTATAGATGCGCCTTTGACTGATGGTGAAGACAATACATTGTTGGGTATTCTTGATTCAAATGATGAGCCAAGACCCGACGTGCAATTGATCAACGAGTCTTTGCAAAAAGAAATCAACCGTGTTATTTCTACATTGAGTGAAAAAGAAAGAGATGTATTGAAATTCTATTACGGACTTGATGGAGGCCCGGCTCATACTTTAGAAGACATCAGCGAAAAAATTGGTTTAACCCGTGAAAGGGTTCGTCAAATCAAAGAAAAAGCTTTGAGAAGACTCAGAAAATCAAGCAAAAGTAAAATTTTAAAAGCCTATTTAGGATAAGTAAAATCCCGGTCTGCATAGACCGGGATTTTTTTTGCATCCTTTACTATCCACAGCATGGAAAAGAATTTCTTTTTGCTTTGAGACAGAATGCTTACAATTGAGTATAATCTCATGATATGGCATTAAGTAGATTTTGGAGCTGGATGTTAATAGCCAGTATTTGTTTTGTATTTTATTTGATGGGTACAGGAAAAATGTACACCCTGAATGGCTTGGTAAATGGCAAACAAAGCGACCCCATTTTGCAAAAAGAAATGAGCTTTGATCCCGCTCAATTTGACAGTGTTTTTGTGCAACAAATTCAGGCCGCCGATAACAAACAAGTGCTTGCTAACGATACCTTGTACCAACTAACAAATAAACAAACACTAGAGGTTTACTATGGCAAACAGGCTGCAGACGGCATGTTTACTACCTGCAAAAACACCATGACCGATTTGTGGTTGCCTCTAATTGGCTACCTGACTTTTTTTTGTGGCTTACTCAATCTATTAAAAGATGCCAAAGCCATCGATAAAATTGCTGTTAAATTGGCCCCATTTTTTGAACGCATTTTTCCTGAACTACCTAAAAATCATGAAGCATTTGGCTATATGACCATGAATTTTGCAGCTAATTTTTTAGGCCTAGACAATGCCGCTACCCCATTTGGACTCAAAGCAATGGAAAGCATGCAACAAGTGAACGCTAACAAAGACAAAGCCTCTAACAGCCAAATTATGTTTTTGTGTTTGCACGCAGCTGGTTTAACCCTTATACCAACCTCAATTATTGGATATAGAGCTGCACAACATGCCAGTAACCCTGCAGACATTATGGTTCCTACCATTGTCACTTCATTTATTGGTACATTGGCTGCTTTGTTATTTGTAAGTATCAAACAAAAAATAAACTTACTCAATGGTGTAGTGATAGGTGCTGTGAGCATTGTGGCGGGTTTAATTGTATTGTTGATGGTATACATTCAACAGCTCATTGGACTCGAAAAAATTCATTTTACGGGCAACTTGAGCAATGTGGTTTTATTGTCTATTGTATTGTTGATTGTAGCATATGCTGTTTTCAATGAAAAACTTTTTTCGGCTAACAATTCCAATTTATTTGACTCATTCATTGAAGGTGCCAAAGATGGATTTACAACAGGAGTAAGGGTTTTACCATATATGATTGCCATGTTGGTTGCCTTGTCTGTGTTCAGAAATTCATCTTTAATGGAGTTGCTCATGTCGGGATTAACTAGCCTAATGAATGCATTTCATGTTGACCCTCAAATTGTACAATCAATTCCGGTTGCACTCATGAGACCTTTCAGTGCGGGTGGAGCAAGGGGATTTATGTTAGATGCCATGAAAACCTATGGGCCCGATAGTTTAACTGGGCAATTGTCTTGTTTGTTTCAAGGAGCTGCTGAAACCACTTTTTATGTGGTTGCCTTATATTTTGGCTCAGTTAAAGTAAAAGATGCACGTTATACCTTGGGTATTATGCTATTGGTAGATTTGGTTTGTGTAATTGCAGGAATAGGCGTTTGTAAAATTTACTTTTAAGCGCCTTTTTGGGTACAGCTAATTTTGGTTGGAGTGCTTGTTAAAGTAATGGTTTCACCCATCACCAAACAGTTGTTCACTTTTTCGTGACCACAAGGCAACCCAAATACAATTGGAATTTGGTATTCGGCCAATACATCTAAAATAATTTCATTTGCACTTTTACCGAACGGAATGGCATTGTCTTTCATGTCACTCATACCGCCTATTAAAACAGCTTTGAGGCCTTTAAAAAAATGAGCACGCTTCAACCCCATCAGCATACGGTCTATGTGGTATAAGTATTCATCAAGGTCTTCTAAAAACAAAATTTTATCGGTTGAATTGGGCAAACTTCCTGAACCCATTAAAGCATACAATACAGATAAATTACCTCCTATCAATTGTCCGGAAAAAGGTTCAGTTGGCAGGTTGGTATTGAGCGCATGTTGGCTCAATTCAAATGCAATACCTCTTCCAAATAATGCATTTTTTAAACTCTCTACAGATACTGGATCAAAGCGTTCTGGTTGCATACTAAAAGCCATACAGGCATGCATACTGGATACTTTGAATTTAGCAGCTAAATGAGCCAAAAAAACGGTGATGTCACTGAAACCTATTAACCATTTTGGATGTTGCACAAATTTGTCAAAATTCAATGCATCAATGATTCTCACACTGCCATAACCACCCCTAGCAAATAAAATTGCATGAATGCTTGGGTCGTCCAATAGCTGCTGCAAACCCATCGTTCTTTCTGTATCTGTACCAGCAAACTGGTGCTCAACTGCATAAATGGTTTCAGACAAAACAACTTTTAAACCCCAAGATTCAAGCAAAGCAATGGCATCGGCTATTTCAGCAAAGTTTACTTTTCTTGCACTTGCAGCAATAGCTATTGTCGACCCTGGTTTTAAATAAGCTGGACTATTCATTGAAAGTTTTATGAATATTTCTCGTTGAATTTGACTTTGATATCTGTAAAAATATCTTTCACCTCTTGCTCTTTAGACTTATCAGAAATTAACAAAACATCTGGTGTGTCAACAACAATTAAGTCTTGAACCCCATTTAATACAACCATTTTAGAGGCGGGAGCCAACGATTTATCTACCATACAATTGGTGGTATTGTACGTTAAAATATGCGTACCCTTTTTTACATTATGGTCCGCATCCTTTTCTGAAATATCATACAAAGAAACCCAAGTACCTAAATCGTTCCAGCCAAATGTAGCAGGCAATACATACACATTTGAAGCTTTTTCCATGATTCCGTAATCTATAGAAACGGCCCTGGTTTGCTCATAAATTTGTTGAATCACCTCCGACTCTTTGTCAGTAAAATAAGCATCTAAAGCCTCTTTAAACAGTGCAAATTGCTCGGGCACAAATTCCTTAAATGCTGATTTAATGGTAGAAATACTAAAAATGAAAATTCCGGCATTCCATAAAAAATCGCCACTGTTTAAAAAAGCTTTTGCCAAATCTAAAGAAGGCTTTTCAGTAAAAGTTTTTACCTTTTTTAGTTCGCTAGCACTCTCTAAATATTGGATATAGCCATAGCCTGTATCTGGCCTAGTTGGGTGAATTCCCAATGTTACCAATGCATGGTTTTTTTGTGCAAAATGAATGGCTTCTTGCACATTGGCTAAAAACAAAGTTTCGTCTAAAATTAAGTGGTCACTTGGGGCAACAATACAAATGGCATGTGTATTTATTTTACTAATTTTACCACAGGCATAGGCAACACAGGCAGCTGTATTTTTACCCATTGGCTCAGCTAAAATTTGTTGAGACTGTATAGCGGGCAATTGCTCTTTCACCAATCCAACATATCCCTGGTTGGTTACTATATATATGTTTTCAGGTAAAAAATCATGCAGAAACCTCTTGTAGGTTTGCTGCAATAAAGAACTGCCTGTTCCAAGTATATCTAAAAACTGCTTTGGATAATTGCTTCTGCTTGATGGCCAAAAACGGCTGCCAATACCGCCCGCCATGATAATTGCATAATTATTTTTGTTTTGCATAATTTAAATCAGACGCAAATTAGCTTGTATTTTCCAAAGATTTCATAGTATTATTTTAAAATTAGAAATGTTAGGCTTAACTTAGTACACAGATATTTAAACAAGCATTCGAACAATTTTACGGCACAAAAAGCGTTTATATTGTTCTATTTCAATTACTTACAAAAATGGCTGAACAAAATCGCCCAATATTAAACAACGCGAAAGAACCTATAGATTTAAAACAAGCTCTCAATACATACTTTGGGTTCAATAGTTTTAAAGGTGAACAAGAGCAGATTATTACTAATTTATTGGCAGGCAATGACACATTTGTAATTATGCCTACCGGTGGAGGAAAATCTGTCTGTTACCAATTGCCCGCCATGATCATGCCTGGAACAGCCATCATCATTTCTCCTTTGATAGCATTGATGAAAAACCAGGTAGATGCCTTGCGATCGCTGTCACATGATAAAGTAGCCCATTTTCTGAACTCATCTCTAAACAAGGGTGAAATCAGTACTGTAAAAAAAGACATCAATGCGGGTCAAACCAAAATGTTGTACATTGCTCCTGAAACCCTCAAAAAAGACGAAACCCTCGATTTTTTAAAAACCATCGATATTTCATTTGTAGCAGTTGACGAAGCCCATTGTATTTCAGAATGGGGACATGATTTTAGACCAGAATACCGTAGAATTAAACAAATGGTGAAAGAAATCAAAGATGTTCCAATGATTGCTTTAACTGCAACGGCTACACCAAAAGTACAGTCAGACATCATGAAAAACCTTCAAATGTCTGATGCAACGGTATACAAATCTTCGTTTAACAGAGCAAATCTTTACTATGATGTAAGGTCTAAGGGCAAAAAAGGTGAAGCCATTAAAGAAATCGTATCATTTATAAAGGCAAGACAGGGAAAATCAGGAATTATTTATTGTTTGAGTAGAAAAAGAGTAGATGAAATTGCTGGTATTTTACAAGCAAATGGCATCAAGGCTTTACCTTACCATGCAGGTTTAGATGCCAAAGTGAGGGCAGACCACCAAGACCGTTTTTTAATGGAGGATGCCGATGTCATTGTGGCAACCATTGCTTTTGGAATGGGTATAGACAAGCCTGATGTGCGCTTTGTAATTCATTATGATATACCTAAAAGTATTGAAGGATATTACCAAGAAACTGGAAGAGGCGGACGTGATGGATTGGTGGGAGAATGCGTATTGTTTTACAATCCGGCCGATATTGATAAACTCGAAAAATTTTTAAAAGACAAGCCTGTTGCTGAAAGAGAAATAGGCGAATTGTTGATTTTTGAAACCCAAGCTTTTGCTGAATCGGCATCGTGCAGAAGGAAATTTCTATTGCATTATTTTGGTGAAGAATTTGATGATAAAAATTGCAATGCCATGTGCGACAATTGCAAGCATCCTAAAGAAAAAGAAGACGCCACCGCTTCTGCCGTTCATGCACTTGAGCTAATTGCTGAGGTAAAAGGCAAATACAATTTAAAACACATTGTAGATGTATTGATGGGTCATAAAACCCATGAAATTACCATGAGCGGACACCACGAACTTGCCGTTTTTGGAATAGGCAAATCACGTGAAGAAAATTATTGGAAATCTGTTATCAGACAATTGCTCTTGCAAGGCTATATCACCAAAAATATAGAAAATTATGGCCTTTTAAGTTTAAATGAAAAAGGGGTAACATTTATTCAATCTCCTGCTCCATTTGCCGTTAGCTTAGACCATAAATTCGAAAAAATTGCTGATGATGATGACAGCAATCCAGAACCCGAAGGAGTTTACGACGAAGTATTGCTTGAATTGCTCAAAGAGCTCAGAAAAAAAATAGCCAAAGAAAAAGGTTTACCTCCTTATATCATTTTCCAAGAGCCTTCATTGGAAGAAATGGCCTTGAAATACCCAATTACACTAGAAGAAATTAGTAAAATATCTGGTGTAAGTAGTGGCAAAGCCAACAAATTTGGAAAACCATTTGCCGAACTCATCGATTTATATGTCAAAGAAAACGACATAGAAAGAACCGAAGACGTTGTGATTAAGTCGGTGGTCAATAAATCTGCGCGCAAAATTGCCATCATCACTAATATCGACAAAAGGGTTTCGCTAGACGACATTGCTAGAGGACAAGGCTTGAAAAAAGACGAGTTGTTGGTAGAAATAGAAAACATTGTAAACAGTGGAACCAAGCTCAATTTAAAAGCCTATGTCTATGAAATTACTGAAGAAGAAATTGTAGATGAAGTGATGGATTTCTTTAGAAGCACCCCAGACAATGTAATGGCTACAGCCCTCAAAGAATATGGTGAAGAGTTTAGTAAAGACGACCTGCAATTGATGCATATACACTTCATCTCAGAGATGGCAAACTAAGACTTGAAAAAATTAGTTTGATTGTGCCGTCTAATTGATACATTTGTTCCCTGATTATATTTTCAAGTGGATCATCATCATGAGAATAGCCACAAAGTTTCTGTGGCTGGGCTTATTGTAGCCCTCGGCATTATCTATGGAGACATAGGCACTTCACCGCTTTATGTGGTGAAAGCCATCATTAAAGGACGTGAAATTAGCGAACAGTTAATTTACGGAGGATTGTCGTGTATTGTTTGGACAATTACCCTTCTGACTACCGTTAAATATGTAACCCTTGCTCTCAAAGCAGACAACAATGGGGAAGGCGGTATATTTTCACTTTTTGCACTTGTTAAAAGAAGAAAGCCTTATTTAATAGTTCCTGCTATTATTGGTGGTTGTACATTGTTGGCAGATGGCATGATTACACCTCCTATTTCGGTTTCGTCTGCAGTAGAGGGATTGCTCATATTAAACCCAAATATTCCAACCATACCAATTGTGTTGAGCATTATTACGCTGTTGTTTTTAATGCAAAGAATGGGAACTTCAATTGTAGGTAAAATGTTTGGCCCAGTAATGTTAATTTGGTTTAGCATGTTGGGTGTTTTAGGCACTTTATCAATTGTTCAAAACCCAGCTATATTAAAAGCTTTGAACCCCTACTATGCCTATGATTTTTTAGTAAATTATCCTGAAGGTTTTTGGTTATTAGGTGCTGTATTTTTATGTTCAACTGGTGCAGAAGCCCTGTATTCAGACATGGGTCACTGTGGCAAAAACAATATCAGAGTCAGCTGGGCATTTGTAAAAGTCACATTGCTATTAAACTATTTTGGTCAGGGTGCATGGGTATTGCAACACCTACATACAAGAATTCCTGAAGAGCAAAATCCGTTTTTCTCAATCATGCCTGAATGGTTTTTATTAACAGGCATTGTAGTGGCAACTGTTGCGGCTATTATAGCATCACAGGCATTAATAAGTGGTTCATTTACACTTGTGGCAGAAGCACTCAGGCTCAATGTTTGGCCTAAAGTAACCATCAAATACCCAACCAATTTAAAAGGACAAATTTATGTGCCAAGTGTCAATTGGCTCCTATGGATAGGTTGCGTTACCATTGTTTTGTATTTTAAAGAGTCGGCAAAAATGGAAGCAGCATATGGTCTGGCCATTATCATCACCATGATTATGACTACCATTTTACTCATGAACTTCTTGCAAAAAATAAAGGCTCCTAAATTACTCATTGTTTTGCTATCATTGATTTATGCTACCATTGAGGCCGCATTTTTAATTGCCAATATCGATAAAATTCCTGCAGGTGGTTGGATGACCTTATTGGTTAGTTCAGCTTTTATGGCTGTTATGTATATATGGTATAGAGGGCGTAAAATCAAAAATAGGCTTACAGAATTTGTGAATTTAAAAGACTACTTGCCGCTTTTATTTGAATTAAGCAAAGACAATTCCATTTCAAAATATTCTACCCATTTGGTTTACCTAACTAGTGCAGATAATTTAATGGAAATAGAGAACAAGGTAATTTATTCTATTTTGCAGAAAAGGCCCAAAAGGGCAGACGTTTATTGGTTTGTTCATATACATGTAGATGACAAGCCTTATACCATGGAATACCGCGTAGATCACATTATTCCAAACGATGTGGTTCGGGTAGAATTTAGGTTGGGCTTTAGGGTAGAACAAAAAATAAACTTCTATTTCAGACGTGTTGTAGAAGAATTGGTTAAAAATGGGGAAGTTGATGTGCGTTCTAGATACGCCTCTTTAAGGGGGCAAAACATCACAGGTGATTTCCGATTTGTTGTATTAAAAAGGCACCTCTCTCACGACAATGAATTGAGTGGAATAGAGAAACGAATTATGGAGATGTACTTTACCTTAGACAAGTTAAGTTTGAGCGAAGAAAAAGCATTTGGCTTAGATACCTCTTCTGTTTTAGTAGAAACAGTTCCTTTAATGATTACCCAGCCAAGAGAATTTAAATTGCAAAGGGTGTACAGCAAAAACACCTTTGGCAAGCCTTCACCAAAACCTGAACATTAGTTTTTAGGGCGTTCCAATACGTAATAACAGGTTGTTGTAAACCAATCTCTCAACCATGGAATTGCGGTAAGCAAAGCAAATTGTTTGCGTGGTTTAACTCCAAATTTATACAAGTAACTTGGATTGATTAAATACAATTCTCTTTTCTTGATCACAAAACCAGCGCGTTTGACAATGCGTTCAAATCGGTTAATGCTAATTTGAGTTTCCTTTACTTCTAATATATCGCGGATACGCCCTTCGCTCTCGCCAAACAGTTTCAAAATGGCTGTATATACTGGTGTTGGAAAAATATGGAAGTAAGGTAAGAAATGTAAAAACTTACTATCTAAACTTTGTTGATGACCGCCAAATGGCATGAGCCAAGGTGGAAAGGCAAAAAATATTCGGCCACCTGGTTTTAAAAAATGTATGATATGTGCTACAAATTTTTCTTGGTCGTGTATGTGTTCAATGGTGTCTTTTAGCAATATCAGGTCAAATTTTTCATCAAGGTCTTTTTCAGGGTTTATGTCGTACACGTTTTTGTTGATGATTTGTACTTTGCCCGATGTTATTTCTTCTTGTAAAAAATCTTTAGCAATATTGCTGGCATAATCCCATAATTCAATGCCTGTGACCCTGCAACCTTTGTCGGCAAAAGCTTTACATATTCCTCCATATCCGCTGCCCACTTCCAAAAATTTCGTACCCTGAGCAATTGGAAATGTTTGTTCAATAAATGGAATGATAAACTGTTGGGTTGTATCAAATTGTTGTTTAAAATACCGGTTAAAATCTGTTTGTAGTTCTATCATATTGCGCTTAAAACAAACCCAAAGAAAGTAAAAAAATAGGATAAAATAAGAAAATGGCCGCTTCGTTCATAAATCTGCTTTAATTCCTTGCCATTTATTTATATTTCGGAAATTTTTGATAAATGAAACCAACTTTTCTTAAAAAATTCATCCCTCACCTCATTGCATTGGGAGTTATTTTATTGGTTATAGCCAGTTATTTTAACCCTATTTTCAGTGGTAAAGTATTAAAACAATACGACGTTTTACAATGGAAAGCTACCTACCAAGAAATTGCAAACTTTGAAAAGGCTTCAGGAGAAAGAACATTCTGGACCAATTCTATATTTGGGGGCATGCCCAGTTATTTAATTGGTGCTTCATACCATGGCAATATCACCTCAGATATTTTATTTGCCTTTTCGGATGTATTCAAACACCCAGCAGATACCATTCTATTGTTGTTTATATGCTTTTACATATTGCTTTTAACTTTTGAGGTAAACCCATACTTGGCAATAGTTGGAGCCCTGGCTTTTACATTTTCGAGTTTCAATTTTATCAATATAGATGCCGGACACATTACAAAAGGCAATGCCATTGCTTTTATACCTTTGGTATTGGCAGGAATTCGCTATGCATTTACCAAACACAAACTTTTAGGTGCTGTATTTACAGGTATTGCTGTATCGTTTGAATTGGCAGCAGGTCACTTGCAAATTACTTATTATTTAATTTTTATCATTTTGGTTTGGATGTTGGTAGAGCTCATTAACCATATTCAATCTGGAAAAATTGGCGCATTTATTTTAACAGGTTCGTATCTACTGATTGCTGCATTGGTAGGAATTGGCACCAATATTACAGGTTTATTAACTACTGAAGAATATGGCAAATACAGTATCAGAAGCCAATCTGAACTCACCCAAACAGCCTCTGGCCAAGCAAATACAGCCAATAGCAGTAATGGCTTAGACAAAGACTATGCAATGGCTTGGAGCAACGGAGTTATGGAACCATTTACATTGTTAATGGCAAATTTTTATGGTGGATCGTCAAATGGAGAAATGTCTACATCAAGCGAAACCTATGAAAAATTAAGAGATAACGGTGTTCCTGATGCCAAAAGAGTCATTAAACAAATGCCTGTTTATTGGGGAGAACAGCCTTTTACAGCTGGACCAATTTACTATGGAGCAATGATTGTTTTCTTGTTTGTATTTGGTATGTTTTACTTAAAAGGAAATGAAAAATGGTGGATATTTGGAGCAGCCCTTTTGTCTATTTTCTTATCTATGGGTAAGAATTTCCCATTGCTGACTGATTTGTTTTTTGATTACTTTCCTTTGTACAACAAGTTCAGGTCGGTTACTTTTATACTATGTGTGGCACAAACATTGTTTCCTTTATTGGCCATTTTATCAATCAAAGAACTCATTCAAAACCCAATCGATAAAAAACATTTATTAAAATCCTTGAAATGGTCTGCTGGCATTGTAGGCGGAGCTTGTTTGTTGTTTGCGTTGGTGCCAGGAATATTTTTTGATTTTACTGCCGCAGCAGACGAAAGATTGCCAGAATGGTTAAGAAGTTCACTGGTTTCGGACCGTCAATCGCTCCTACAAACAGATGGGTTTAGGTCTTTATTTTTTATACTTATTTGCATTGGGTTGATATGGATGTACCAGCTAAAAAAAATAAAATCAGAAATACTAATCTTAGCCTTGGGCTTGTTCATTACCATTGATTTATGGAGCGTAGACAAAAGGTATTTGAACGATGATGATTTTGAACGTAAAAAAGCGGAGGCAGCCGTTCAAAAATCGCCAGTAGACGAGCAAATATTATTGGATCCAGATCCACATTATAGGGTTTACAACAACAATACAGACTTTGACAAAGATGCCTTAACTGCTTATTACCACAAATCAATTGGTGGTTACCATGGTGCTAAAATGAGAAGGTTCCAAGAATTAATTGAGTGGCACCTGAGCAAACAAAACATGGAAGTATACAACATGCTCAATGTAAAATACTTTTTAGTTGCCGATTCAACAGGCCGTCAATTTGCAGAAAGAAACCCATTTGTAAATGGAAATGCATGGTTTGTAAGCGATATTAAGTGGGTGAACAATGCCGATGAAGAAATTGCAGCATTGAATGGCTTAAAAAGCAAGCAAGTTGCTGTCATAGATAAAAAGTTTGAAAGCCAAATCAAAGACTTAAAACCACTAGCAGATAGTACTGCTCAAATAAAATTGACAAAATACCAACCCAATCAATTGAATTACCTGTCAGAAAACAACAAGGACGGATTGGCTATATTTTCAGAAATTTTTTACGACAAAGGTTGGAACGCATACATAGATGGCAATCTACAAGATCATTTGAGAGCAGATTATGTATTAAGGGGATTGAGAATACCTGCAGGAAAACATGAAATCGTGTTCAAGTTCGAACCTAAAACAGTAGCATTTGGAGAAAAAATTGCTTATGCCAGTTCAGGCGTTTTGTATGGTTCATTGCTATTGATTGCTGGGGTTTTATTTTTGATGAACAGACGTAAAAAAGACAACTAAAAGATTTATTTCTATAAAATGCCTACTTTTTTTAAGTTAGATTGTAATAAAATCCTTCATATTTAGATATTTGCATTGCTTTGAATCAACTCATTGAACTCAAAAATCTCTTGTCTGCCTTTCCAAGGCCAAGGGTGGTGATTACTACTCACCATAAACCGGATGCTGATGCCCTCGGATCATCCTTGGGTTTATTGCATTTTTTAATTCAGCTTGGTGTACCTGCTCATGTGGTAAGCCCAACCGATTATGGTGATTTTCTAAAATGGATGCCCGGTGAAAAAGAAGTGGTTAACTTTGAAAAGGAAAAAGAAAAAGCAACTGCTTTAGTAGCTGCAGCTGATTTAATTTTCTGTTTGGATTTCAACACCTTGTCTCGCATTAATTTATTGGGCGATATGGTAGCAAATGCCAAAGCCAAGAAAATACTCATAGACCACCATTTAGAACCAGAAGGATTTGACGATTTCAGACTTTGGACAACCAATGCATCTAGCACCAGTGAATTGATTTTTTGGATGATAGAACTGTTCAATGAAGTAGAAAAAGTAAATGAATCTATAGCTTCTTGTTTGTACGCTGGTATCATGACTGATACAGCATCTTTCAAGCACAATTCTACCAAACCAACTACTCATAGGGTTGCGGCAAAATTGCTCGAAAAAGGTGCAAAACCCAACAGAATTCATGAAGCCATTTACGACAATTATTCAGAAAACAGAATGCGCTTTATAGGCTACTGTTTGAATGAAAAAATGCAAATTTTACACGATTACCGAACTGCTTTAATTTTAGTTACAGCAGAAGAATTGGAGCGCTTCCAAATCATAACTGGAGATACTGAAGGACTGGTAAATTATGGGCTTTCAATTACCGGGATTGAGTTATCAATTCTAGTTGTTGACCGAACTGTTGCCAGAAAAATGAGCTTCCGTTCAAAATCTAAATTCCCAGCAAATGCCTTTGCAAGGAAACATTTTAACGGTGGTGGCCATTTCAATGCTGCAGGCGGAGAAAGTGCCGATGACTTACAAACCATTGAGAAAAAACTGAAACACCTGCTACCAGAATACATCGCATATTTAAATTGAAAACTATAAAAATGAGAAGCACCTTTGCCATTTTGGCTACCGTAATTTTATTTGCATCATGCAATAAAGACAAAACCACAGAAGACGGATTAGTTAACTACCGCATCTTCAAAACTGACGAATCGGCTAGAGCCGTAGAAAAAGGAGACATCCTATTGTTTCACATGAGAGGTGTTGCTGAAAACAAAGACACCGTTCTTTTTGACAGCTATGTAAATGGAAAACCTTATTATATACCAGCTGAAGAAAGCACTTTAAAAGGCCTATTTAGCTTGCTTAAAAAAGGAGATAGTCTATCGTTTAGTGTGAGTGCAGATTCTTTGTATTTAAAGAGTTTTGGTGCTCCACCACCTGCAAACATTGGTACTGGAGAAACCATTCATTTCTTAGCAAGTTTAGTTGATGTATACAGTCAGTCTGAAATGCAAAAGAAAATTGAAGACCAATCAAAAGACAACATCAATAGAGATTCTTTGAATTTTCAATCGTATTTAGGAAGTTTAGACAATGTTCAAAAAACTGCCAGTGGTTTGTGCTATCAAATCATTAAAAAGGGTAACGGAAAAAAGGTTCAAAAAGGAGCGAGTGTTTCTGTTCAATACAAAGGAACATTGTTAGATGGAACTGTTTTTGATCAAAACATGGACGGCAAACCAAATTTCACCTTTAATGTAGGTCAAAATCAAGTCATTCCTGGATGGGACGAAGGCTTACAATTGATGAGCGAAGGTGATGAGTTCAAATTCATCATTCCCTACAAATTGGCATACGGACCTCAAGGAAACGGACCTATACCAGCTTATTCTTCGCTTGTATTTGAAGTTAAATTGATTAAAGTAAATTAATTCATCTACCATGTTCAAAAGAATTTTGTTGATAGCCTGTATGTTTAGCACAATGCTGTTACAGGCCCAAACCAAACAACCAATTAAAAGAAAAATAAAAGTGAACGAAGAAGTAACAACAGCAAGTGGATTGCGCTACAGGGTAACCGAATTAGGCACAGGTAAACAAGTATTGGCCGGCGACAAAGTAACTGTGCATTACACTGGAAAACTAACCAACGGAACCAAATTTGATAGTTCAAAAGACAGAAACCAACCCTTCAGTTTTAAAGTTGGAGCAAGCCAGGTAATTAAAGGTTGGGATGAAGGTTTGCAATTGTTAAAAGTAGGAGACAAAGCAACTTTTGTCATTCCTTCTGAATTGGCATATGGAGAGAGAGATATGGGTACCATCCCACCAAATAGCACTTTGGTATTTGATGTAGAAGTTATAGACAGCAAAACAGCGCCTAAATTGGTTCCTTTTAATACAACGGGCAAAGATACCAATACCACTGCATCTGGTTTAAAATATATCAATGTAGAAAATGGAACTGGTGTACAAGCAACAAACGGCAAAACTGTTTCTGTACATTATACTGGTTATTTAATGGATGGTAAAGTATTTGATTCTTCTGTTGAACGTGGAGAACCAATTAGCTTTCCTTTGGGCAGCGGAATGGTAATTAAAGGATGGGAAGAAGGCATTGCTTTGATGAAAGTTGGAGATAAAAAGCAATTGATTATTCCTAGCGAATTGGGCTATGGTACTAGAGGTGCTGGCGGTGTAATCCCACCTAATGCCACACTCAAATTTGATGTTGAACTCGTAGATGTAAAATAAATTAAAACCGGCTCAGGCCGGTTTTTTTATGCCTGAAAACAGTTAGCCTTGATAGCCTCAACAAACTGCCTGTCATTGCTGAGCCTTGGAATTTTGTGTTGACCTCCTAATTTACCAGCTTGTTTGAGCCAATTGTGAAAAGTACCTCGTGGAACAGCAGTAATTTGAGGGGGCATCATAGCAATGTCTTTATACCGCTTGGCTTCATAATCTGAATTCAGTGCTTTTAATTCTTGGTCGAGAATCAATGTAAAGGCATCTAAATTTTCAGGAGCTGTATTGAATTCTATCAGCCATTCATGCCCTCCATTTCTGTTGGCATTAAAATAAATCGGACAGGCTGTATAGTCGGCAATTGAAGCCTTTAACATAGAACAGGCTTTGGCTATGGCTTCATCAGCATTTTCAATCACCAACTCTTCTCCAAAGGCATTGATAAAATGCTTGGTTCTACCCGCAATCTTAAACCTAAAAGGATTCAAAGAAGTAAACCGAATGGTATCTCCAATAATATAGCGCCATAGGCCGGCATTGGTTGAAATCACCAGCGCATAATTTTCATTGAGTTTTACTTCGTTCAAATTATACGTAACTGGGTTTTCTTTGCCGTATTCTGACATAGGCATGAATTCATAGAAAATACCGTAATCCAACATCAGCAATAAATCTGAGGCTCCCAAGCGGTCTTGAATACCTATAAAACCCTCACTGGCATTGTACGTTTCCATATAATTCATAGAACTGCCTTTGATTAACTGAGAGAAACGTTCTTTATAAGGTGTAAAGCTGACACCACCATGCACATACAACTCCAAATTAGGCCAAATATCAAGTAAGTTTTGTTTCCCTGTTAAGGCAAAGAGCCTTTCTATTAAAACAATTGTCCATGTGGGTACACCAGAAATATTGGTTACATCTTCATGAAGAGTTGCACGCGCCATTTTCTCAATTTTTTCGTCCCAGTTATCCATAATGGCTATGCTCAACTCTGGAGTGCGTAAAAAGTGGGCCCAAAATGGTAAATTTTGCATCATTACAGCACTCAAGTCGCCATAAAAAGTAGCATTTCCTACTCCCTGTTGGTTGATTTGATGACTTCCGCCCATTACCAAACCTTTGCCATCAAATAATTGAGAATTGGGCCGTTGATTCAAATACCATAACAATACATCCTTACCCCCCAAAATATGGCACTCCTCTAAACTTTCGTAAGTAACTGGAATAAACTTGCTTTTGGCACTTGTGGTACCACTTGATTTAGCAAACCAACTGACATCTGAGGGCCACAAAATATTTTGTTCCCCACGCATCATTCTTTCTATATAGTGTTTAAAGTCATCGTAATTGGTAACCGGTACCCTTTCTTTAAATGTTTCTATAGAATGAATGGTTTTAAAGTCGTATTTCCTGCCAAACTCGGTTATTTGTGCTGTTCTGAGTAATTGAATCAATTGGTTGTATTGTACACCAAATGGGTTACTCAACATGGTTTCAATAGCGGGTATTCTACGCTTTAAATACCAAGAAACTAATGAATTGATAATAGCCATGCCTATGCAAAATGGTTATTTTTTTTGTGTTTACAAAATATGGATGGCCTATAAACAAATACAGAGGCCATGGCCTCTGTATTCGCGTAATCAATCAAATTTCTCACACAAGGTGAAAGCTTTGAAGCTTAAAAGTATGGCAACAACTAGTTGTTGATCACATTTAAGTCAAAATTTAGGCTGTTTTCTAGTTTTACCGGTTCAGCATCCGGAGTTGTAGTTGGCATTTCTGTTAAGGTATTTGAAGGCATTTCTTTGCTTTCTACCTTTTTAGCAATGACAGGTTTAGGCTTATTCATATCGGCAAAACCAGCAACTTCCAATTTGTTTTCTCTGGCAAACATTCCAAACGCAATGGCTTGTTTGATACCAGAAAGGGTTAATTCTACTTCAAATTCGTCTGCAGATAGTCCTTTTGGTAAGATGCTACAAACCAAACGGGCATCCATGCAATAGTCAATAATTGGTTGAATATTCTTTTTCTTAGCAATAACAATTGTTTTCTCTGTACTCATATAGTCTGCATTTAAAATTTGGGAGACAAAAATACAAATACAGGTACGAAATTGGGGTTAAATTTTAATAGTTTTGAGTTTGAAATGGGGATTGATTTCATGTTCAGGGAAATAAAATTTCAACCTACAACTATTTAAACCGTTTTGGGACTTTATTTCTAAAACAGGATAATTCCCATTTTAGTGCAGAATGGTAAAACTGCCTTGTTTTGAGCCAACTGTATCATCGTAACCCGTATAATTGATTTTGAACAAATACACATCTTCAGCTACAAAATTGCCATTCACTTTTAAATCCCAGCTAGCAGTTTTTGAATCGGTTCTAAAAACCTCTTGGCCCCATCGGTTGTAAATGCTGATGTGAAAGTCTTTTAGAAATACCGGCACCCATTTAAAAACATCATTTAAACCATCTCCATTTGCAGTAACAGCATTAGGGGCATAAACCTCAGGACTCTGATACAAACTAATGGTATTTGAAATACTACTATAAATGGTTTTATTGCCAGTCTTAGAAATAGAATCAGCTTGGATGGTATAATAAAAAATACCCTCGTCCAAATTTAAATTGTTATCGGTATACCTTTTAACCAAAGAGTCAGTCTCTACAATTTTTCGCTGTAAATTGGATGGATCTGCCCTTAATACCTGGTATTTGAGAGGAGAGTTCATCCAACCCACATATGGACTCCAGATTAAATTGCTTGCAAATGGCACCGCATTACCACTTAAAAGCATAGAACATGCATGCAAGCCCTCTGGCCCATAATTGTCACAGGTATCTTGCATGACTAAATGGTAACAATAAGATGCTTGTTGTACATCAACATCGTTATCGAGGTATGAGGTGTCGTTCACATTTTCAAAAGTGCACAAAAGCACAAAGGCACTATTTGATTTGGATTTATAGAGGTAATATTTGGCAAAATCTTTCTCCCAACTTGGCTTCCACTCTAAGTAAACAGATTTGTTATTATTAACAGTAACGTATTTAATAACTTGTTGATCCGGAATAAATTTCAATTGATCAAAAGTTCCCAAAGTGTCTGAGCTAGGGCCCTCAATGCCACAAATATTTACACCAACCATAAAATAGCGGTAATTAATCTGAGCATAATTGGGTGTATTCAAGTCTTTGAAATAACGGTTATTGGGGTTGGCAGTAGAGTCTATTAACTCAGTTTTATTGCCAGTAATTCTGTATAGTCTGTAATAATTAAACATTGGGTTTTTACCAAAGAGTGAATCGCCGTAATAGAGGTGAGTTTCTTTGTTATCAACCAAAGTCATACACAACAATACAGTACTACTCACTATAGGCATTGGTTTAATCTGAACCCAAAAGGTATCGAACTTGGTGCTAGCTCCAGGGCAATTGCCACTCGATTGAAGATAAACAGGATAAATGCCGCTTTTGTCGGCACAAGTGTTTTTAAAACAAAAATCTGTACTTACTTTTTTGAAACCCGTTTTAAAAGTATCAGAAGGAGCCAAGGTTTGATTGAGCAAGCTGTTTACAGGAAAATGAATGGCTAAATTCAAAGAGTCTTTTGCTGAAGCCACTACCTTTACGCATTTTTGTTGGAGGGCTTCAATTGAAATGGTATCCGAAGCAATGGGTAAACCGTTTTCTTGTAATACCTGAATTTGAGGTGGAGCTGGGTTTTTAATTTTGACCCAAAACAATGAACCTGATTTTTTATTGAGTGGGCAAGAATTGTCTGTAGCTTCAACAAAAACTGGAAATAACGGTGTATTCATGTATTCACAGGCACTTTGAAAACAAAATAGAGCTGTAACAATTCCGGTACCATTTACTTCTGAAGGAAATACCGGTTTAACGGTTAAAGGTGAATCCATAATTGGAGTTGCTATTTTCATGTAAATAGAATCACCATTGGCACCATCACCTTTTTCGGACCGAATGGTCATGCATATGTTATCAGGAATTTCTACGTACACCGTATCATTAGGGAAAATGATTTGGTTGTTTACAGATACCATGAAAGTCTTGGGGGGATTACCCGCACAAGGTGTTACTGTAAATTGTAGCTCCAGCCGAACTTCTCCAATTTTTACACCATTTAAAAATTCTTCTACCAGAATAGAAGCCACATATACCCCTGCTGAAGTTGGTATACAAGTGATTTCGCCAGTTGTAGGATTGATAGAGAGTGGCAAAGAACCTTTGATTGCATTGGTTGCACTGTAACCCGGATTCCAAGCAATGGATTGGTAGGGTCTAGGGTTCAATGGCTGAAGTTGTCCATTGCCATTTGGGTTGCTGGGATTGTTTTTGTCTAAGTGCCCGTTTAGAGGTGTAACTAAAGAATATTTGAGCTGGTGTTTATCTGGATCTGTAAAATTAAGGTTGTACTTAAACAAGGTATTCGTACACATTAAAGTAACCGGGTTGTTTTGGTAAACCGGACTGCTATTGTGAAACCGAGCCGCTGGAATTTCAGCATACAAAGAAATGGCTGCATCTCCAGGAAATTGAATATTGTTGATGATTTTATTTCTGCAGCAACGCTCCCAAGAAAGGTAATAACCAGCATTGTTGGCATATTTACTTTCAGACATGGTAATAACCTTTGTATAGGTGGTTAAATCGGTGCAACCTGTTGTAATAATGGGGCAATTGATTCCTGAATAATCCAATTTACGGTAAGTACTTGGATCCAAATCTAGCCTAATGCTTTGCATCAATTTGTCGCTACCTTTTTCGAACAACCCTACATAAATGGGGTCATCAAAATCGGGCAAAGTAGGCTGATCTGCAGTACGGCTATTGGGGTCGCAATCTCTGAAAATTTTAACGCTCACTTGGTAACTTGTTCCACCCATCCATTTGACTTGAATGGTGCCACCTACCAAATGGCTTGCTTTTGCAAAGATTGAAAAGCAGAACAGAAGTGCAATTAAAATATACTTCAAAACATTCAAATTTAAGCCATTAAACGCAAATTATCTGCTTAATGTTTTATAATTTATTGTTTGGAGTATCTACTTTTGCGGCATGAGTATCAATACAAGCAAATTTGAAACAGAATTGCAGGTAAGGCCTGACGACATAGACATGAATAACCATGTTCACAGCAGTAGGTACATGGATTATGTGCTGGCAGCAAGATACGAGCAAATGGAGAGGTGCTATCAAATGCCCATGGCTGAATTCCTCAAACATCATTTTGCATGGGTGATTGAAAGTACTTTTATAGAATTCAAAAGACCTTTGCTAATTGGCGAAAAATTTATAGTCAGAACATGGATTGAAGAAATGTTACCAAAAGGAGTAAAAGTGTCTTTTGAAATCATTAAAAAGAACAATAAAGTTGCTTGTACAGGATTCTTCAATTATGTGATGATTGATGCAAATACTTTGAGAGCTACTACTATACCCGATTGGATAGTTGCACGTTATTCTATTTAATTCTCTAATTTAGACCCTTTATGTTGCGAAGGTATTTCAAACTATTTGTATTGATTGTATTTGTTTCTAGTGCATTTTACTCTTGTAAAAAACTAGACAATTTTACCAATCAGGCTGTTCAATTAAGGTTTTCAACCGATACCCTGAATTTTGATTCTTTATTTGGCAAATTGTACAATGCAAGCGATTCTATCAGTGTATACCCAAGAAGCATCACTTTGCAAGTTCGTGTAAGCAACCCTTCCTCGTATGATGTTAAAACCAATATTTCTTTGGCAGGTAACATTTATGGTTTCTTTAGGTTAAATGTAGATGGTAGACCTGGCAAACAATTTGAACAAATTGAAATTGGCGCAAATGATTCCATTTACATTTTTGTTCAAGCCAGTATAGATACTGTTCAGGTAATTGGTTTTCAGGAAATCATTGACCAACTCTTGTTTGAAACCAATGGTAGCAAGCAATCTGTTGCTTTGGTTGCTTATGCTCAAGGCAGTAATTTTTATTCAAACAAAGTACTCAATTGCAACAAGTTTGACGACATGAACTGGAACAATTCTAAGCCTTATTATTTAATGGACTCGGTTCTGGTTCCTAAGGGATGTACACTAACAATAGACGCCGGTACACATATTTACAATTACAACAATTCGGCTATTTTAGTAGCAGGAACCTTAATTGTAAACGGCAATATCAATTCGCCAGTTATTTTTGAAGGCAGCCGATTAGATGACGACTACAAAGAACTCGCTGGACAATGGACAGGAATTCGATTTTTAAAGGGCAGTACCAACAATGCCATCAAGGGTGCAGTTATTAAAAACGCATACATAGGCATAGAAATTGATTCGCTATCTGAAAACAATCAACCCAATTTGGTGCTGGAACAAACTGTCATTAAAAACATGAGTGCAGTTGGTTTATTGAGTTATTCGGGTGAACTCAAAGCAAGCAATAATTTAATTTACAATTGTGGCTTGTATGGGCTTGTAGGAGAGTTTGGGGGAGATTATGAACTAACGCACAATACTGTTTACTTAGGCAATACAGGTACAGTCAGAAAAGACCCAGGAATAGTATTTAGCAATGCGCCTTTAAGAGATGAAAATGGCACAATTAGATTTAGTATTCCACTCCATTTAACTTTAACAAATAATATATTTTATGGCAATTTGGATGATGATTTTTTCATCAACAACGATGCTGAAGGTGCCCCTATTGAATCAACAATCATTGAGTCTAATTTGCTCAAATCAAAGAATACGTTATACAATAGCAATGGAAATCTGTTGAACATAGACCCACAACTGAAGGACATTCTAAATAATGATTTTGATTTAAAAGCTGGGAGCCCTTGTAAAGGAGCTGGAAAAGCCAGTTCAATTTTGGTTGACCTTCTAGGAAGAATTAGAAATTCTTCACACCCAAGTATTGGAGCTTTCGAAGGTGAATAAGCCTTCTACTCAATCTGCTTCGAATTGTGCATATCTTATCTTGCTTGTAAAAAGGCGTACAGCTACTTTTGTATAGCTTTCGGTTCAACATTGTTGATGAAAAGGGAACTTGGGTGAAACTCCCAGACAGTACCCGCTGCTGTAAGCACCAACTATAAATAGTATTTTTAGGCAAACTTGTTGTCACTTTCAGCTTGCTGATGGGAAGACAAGCTTAAAAAGGTGCGAGTCAGAAGACCTGCCATGGCAAATAATTTGGTTGACTTTCGGGAAAAGAAGTTAGACTGCTACAGCTTGTATTTGAGGCATGCGTGTATCTTTCTGCTTTTGCTCCATTATTTAGCTTGCTTTGAAAATTAAAAAATTGGTCTGCTTTTTTATTGTGGGTTTCTTAAACCCAATACTTACGCATGCACAATCAGATAGCAGCCATCAGCTTCCACAAGTAATGGTCAGAGGGTTCAGATTTTCTGGTTTTCATACGGGGTCTTATTTACAAAATATAACCTTAGAAAACAGTGCCCTAAATCTCAATCAAAGTATTCACCAAACACTGACGCTGAATTCAGGAGTTTTTATTAAAAGTGGGGGTCCTTCACTATTGGCTTCAAGTGCTACCAGAGGCAGTACTGCCCAACAAACTTCAACAGTTTGGTGCGGAATACCCATTGAAAGTCCAATGTTAGGACAGTCTGATTTGTCAATGTTGCCTTCATTTTTATTTGATGGAATTGGCATTCTATATGGGGCACAATCTAGTTTATTTGGCAGTGGCAATATAGGCGGAACCATACAGCTCAATCATTCAAATCAAACCCCAAAAGGGCTGCATGCAGAATTGTTATTGGGGGTTGGTAGTTTTGAGGCGTGCAATCAAGGAGTAAAACTGGCATACGGAGCGAATAAAATGAGTGCACAGCTCAAATTATTGAATCAATATGCCAGCAATAATTTTGACTATGAAATAAAAGGATTAGGAAATCAGGTCATGCAACACGCGGCTGTCAAACAAACAGCTTTGATGCAAGAGTTCAATTATACACCTAACGCATACCACAGCTTTGATATTAAAATTTGGCTTCAAGCAAACAACAGGTTATTACCAGATTTAATTGGTGCAGCAGCAGATAATGCCGTTCAAAACAATGATTTTATTAGAAATATATTTACATATAAATTCACCAAAGGCAATTACCAACTTCAATCAAGAACAGCGCTCTTCAATGAGTTTTTTGATTATGCCAGTTTAACCACTAGCTTAACAAATACAAGATTTATACAATTGAGTCAGGGTATAGACCAAACCTGGAATTTTAAAAAACATAAAATTTTATTGAGTGGGCAATTTCAATCAATTAGTGGATTTACAGACAACTACAATGCTCAAAAATCTTATATGCAGCCAAGCATTTTGGGCACCATCCAATCCAATTGGTTCAACCAAAAACTAGAAACTCAAATCAATATTCGCCAGCAATGGTATAACCAAGAGCGCATTCCCATCATACCTGGTTTTGGTTACAAATGGCAAATCAAAGAATGGCTTGCTTTGAGTGGCAATATTTCGCTTGGATTTAGAATGCCCACTTTGAATGATTTGTATTGGAATCCTGGTGGCAATATCAATCTCAAACCTGAACAAAGTACAAGCTATGAAACAGGTATTTTTATCAGATACAAACAGGCGCAAATTAGATTGAATGCTTACAATAAAACTTGTACCAATCAAATTACCTGGATAGCCAATTCGAGTGGCTTGTGGCATGCAGAAAACACCAATCAGGTTAACGTAACTGGCTTGGAATTGATCTGGCAATTTGAAAAAAAATGGGTCAACCTACAAATTGGGTTCAAGGGTCAACACGACTACTGCTTGGCATTGAATAAAGAACAAACAAACGCCAATGCTTTTAACAAGCAAATGATGTATGTACCAAAGCTCAAACATTTGGTACAATTTGAAATTGGAACAGGTAAAATTAAAATTCAATACATTCATCAATACATAGGACAACGTTTTTATACCAGTGACAATACCGAAGCCTTACCCGATTACCAATTGGGAAGTGTATTTTTACAAAAACAATTTGGCAATGGTTTACTCCAAGGATTGGCATTTCAAATGGGTATAATGAACTGTTGGAACAATCAATACCAGAACATACTCAACAGACCCATGCCTGGTCGTCAACTCAATTTAACCATTAACTATCAATTTTAATATATGAGAAATATTACAAAAATTATTTTTTTAGCCGTGCTACTGTGTGCAACACTAGCTACCAAGGCACAAACTGTAGCTACTTTTGAAAATTTAAATTTACCCGAAAAAAGCTATTTGAATGGAAGCGACCATGCCGGTGGATTTGCCAGTGGAAACGCTTTTTTTGTGAATTTTTTTGATACTGTTGCCGGAGATTTCTGGACAGGGTTTTCCATTTCAAACATGAAAGACACAACAGATGTTGGTTATACCAATATGTACAGCGTTGTAAATGCAACAGGCCATAACGCTTCAAACAATTATGCGGTGGCTTACCAATCAGCAAAAGTTGTGTTAACTGGTGACGCAAAAGGAAAACAGGTATTGGGCTTTTTTGTAAATAACGGAACTTACCCTTACCATGACATGAAAAATGGCAGTGCGTTTTCAAAAAAATTCGGCGGAAGCAGTGGTAACGATTCAGATTATTTTAAAATCAATATTCAGGCATGGAAAGCCAATGGAGTTCCTGCCGATACCGTACTTTCGTTTTATTTAGCTGATTATACAAGCGCAGACAGTAGTAAAGATTATATCATCAATGATTGGACTTGGGTAGACTTAAAAGCTCTCAATGACATCGACAGTTTGTTCATCACTTTTGCATCGAGCGATACCGGACAATTTGGAATCAATACCCCTACTTATTTTTACATGGATGATTTTACCACAAGGAATCTAAGCAGTTCGGTTTCGTTGAACGAATGGAACCAATCTCAATCGGTTGTAGTGTATCCTAATCCAGTAGAAAATAAATTATACATTGGTGGAATAGATGCAATTGAATCTATCCAAATTTTAGACTTAAATGGTAAACTGATTGCATCAAATTTGGGTCAAAACCAAATTGAAACAACGCAATTACCTTCAGGTATTTTTCTAGTGCGTATTGTTGCAGAAAATGGCAGATACACCAAAAAAATAGTGAAACAGTAAATTGAAACAGCTACTACTCTTGTGTGGAATTTTGAGTGTAATTGGAACGCGGGCGCAGTATGCGCCCGCGGCAGGTTCACCTGGGTCTAATGCCATTTACAAAGACTCGTCAATTATAGCGTATTGGGCCGATTCCATTTTTTTTGATAGAGGCTATATTGCAATCAATGATAGCAGTCTCGGTCTTGCAACAGTTGGAGATGAAAATTCAGCAACAGGTAAAGCCCTGGAAAATGGCGTATTGAGTTTGGGTGATGGAGGCACTGCAACAGCATTTTTTTCTATGGGAATTGAAAACCATGATGGATTTGATTTTGCCGTATTTGAAAACGGATTTGAAATACCCGGAGACCCACGTTATCATATGGAACTGGCCTATGTTGAAGTGAGTATTGATGGGATTCATTTTTTTAGATTTCCCAATTATTCTCTTTCACAAGACAGTATACAAACTGGAAATTTTGAAGGCATGTACCCCGAGCAAATAGATGGATTGGCAGGTAAATTCATTGCAGGCTACGGAACACCCTTTGATTTAGACATACTCAATGACAGTATTGGCAACAGCCCCATCTATTATATTAGAATACGAGACGTGGTGGGGGCTTTAGACAATCGTTTCTGCAACTACGACTCAGAAGGAAGAAAAATAAACGATCCATGGCCCAGTGCATTTGCTTCTAGTGGATTTGATTTAGATGCCATTGCAGTCCTTCACAAAAATGCAACGGGCCTCAGTGAGCCAATTGAAAAAGGGATAACTATATACCCAAATCCAGTCATAAAAGGCACAGAGCTTCACATTGATTTACCAACTAACAATGCTTCCGTTGTTAAAATCTATAATGCAATTGGTCAATGCATGTTTGAGTCTAATTTCACAAGCAATCAGATTGTAATTCCTGCTAATTTTGCAGCTGAATTTTTAATCATAGAATGCAAACAAAACAAGTTTACGTATACCACTAAGATGATTCAGCAATGATGTATAGATTCATTTTTATATGGGCTCTTTGTCAAATATTGCTGGGTTGCGATCCTAAAATAGACCATCAAGACACACCAGTATCAGGGGGAAAAAATGGTTTTTTAATTGGCAATGAAGGCAATTTTCAATGGGGAAATGCAAGCCTATCATTGTTTGACAAGTCTGAAAATAAATTGTACAAAGACATTTACAAAAGCACCAACCAAAAAGATTTAGGCGATGTTTTGCAATCGGTCACTTATTACAACAACGCCTATTATTTGATAGTGAACCATTCAGGAAAAATAGAAGCTATAGATGCACAAAACTACCAAAGCCTTTTTAGCATTACAGGCATGCTTTCGCCTCGTTATTTTGTAGCAATCAATTCAAGCAAAGCATATGTAAGCGACATGCAAGCAAATGGTATTTATGTGTTGAATTTAATTGAGAGAAAAATTGAAAAAACAATAACGCTGCAAGGCTGGAACGAACAATTATTGGTAGTAGGAAACAAACTCTTTGTATGCAATAAAAATACAAACAATTTATACATCATAGACACCCAATCCGATAGCGTAATAGACAGTATTATAGTCGCCAAAGGAGCCAATGGCATTTGCTTAGATGCCAATCAGAAAATATGGCTAGGCTGTGGTGGAAGTTTAACCAATTACCCGGGTTATTTATTTCAAATAGACCCCGAAACCAAAAGCATTTTAAAACAATTTGCATTTAAAATAAATGAGGCTCCAACTGCTATTCAATTCGAAGCAAGCAATAACAGTTTGTACTTTTTAAATGGTAGTTTGTTTCAACTTTCAACCAATGACAGTGTATTACCAACTGAGCCTATTGTTAGCAAGAAAAATGCAAATTTTTATGGCTTCAATATCATAGATCAGCAGTTATTGCTATCAGATGTAAAAGATTTTGTACAAGCATCTGAAATTGGCATTTATAACTTACAGGGACAGCTCATTCAAACATTTACTGGAGGCATCAATGCCTCCACATTTTGTAAGTTGGTACATTAATTTTGCATGATCACCATTTGGGTTGGGTAAGCAAATTCACAATTGAATTGCTTCACAATTTCCATGATGCGCAAATTAATTCTTTCTTTAACTTCTACCATCAAATCAAACTCAATGGTATTGACAAAATAAATCACCAATATATTCAACGAACTGGCATCAAATTCTACAAACCGAACTGTCATTTCTTTACCAGTAAAAGGTGCTTCATGCTGAATTGCTTTTTTAATTTCTACAATAATTTGCATGATCTCTTCTGGCTTAGACTTGTAATTCAATGAGAGGTTAAAACGCACCCTTCGTTGAGAACTTTGCGAAATGTTATTGAGGTTTGAATCGACAATTTTTTTATTGGGCACGTGCAATAAACTTTTTTCAAGCGTTCGAATTCGAGTGGTTCTGAAACCAATTTTTTCTACTACGCCTTTCACCTCACCTAATTCAACTATATCGCCTACATTAAATGGTTTGTCTATGTAAATAATGAACGACCCAATTAAATTAGCCAAGGTGTCTTGTGCAGCCAATGCTATGGCCAAACCACCAATACCCAAAGAAGTAATAACAGCTGTAATGTTTACTTCAAAAGCTTTTGCCAAGATAACAAAGAATCCAAGTATGTAGATAATGATTTGGGCCAAACTTTTAATAAAAACTACCAAATCAGGACTCAAAGCAGACTCTTCAGAATGTGTGTAGATATAGGCTATAAAATCAACCCCTCTTTTAAACAAACGCATCCAAACCAATATCAATGCAATGAGAAAAACTGCATGTAAAAACCAACGCAAACCAAATTCTTTCACCGAAACAATATTCCATTCTTCAGGAAAACTCAATTGGTTAAAAGCTGCATATAAAATGCACAATTGTACCAATTGATGAAAAGGCTTGTGCAACAAGCGGTGAAATTCATCAAAAAACTTCCCTTTACTTAAGCGTTTAAATAATTTGTAGGAAAGCCAAGAAAAGAACCTTGCAAACAGTCCACTGAACACAAAACCAATTACCAAAACCGACACAAAACCAATATAGGCTTTGATGCTGTTTCCTAAAATAATTTCATCCCAGTTCATTTGCTTTTTAGTTTACTAAGTTTACCAATGCCATTTCAAGCCCTTTTTTCAATACCCCTTTAGTGCGCGGATTGAATTGATGAACACGCATCATAGCTTGCCAAATGGTTTTAGATGTATCTTTAAAAATAGCTTCGTCTGTTAAATCAACCTCATCATTACTCATGCAATAAGCAAATACCCTAGCCATGCCACAGTTGGCAATGTAGTCTGGAATAACTGCAACCTGATCGTCAGTATAATTGGCAATAGGTCCCATAAAGATTTCATTGTCTGCGAAAGGCACATTGGCTCCACAGCTGATCACTTCTAAGTCATTTGCAAGCATTTGGTCTATTTGCTCTCTGGTAACTAACCTAGATGCTGCAGCAGGTACAAATATTTCGGCACCAACTTGCCAAATTCTAGCATTGGTTTCTTCGTATGACAACAAATCAGGATGAACCAGCGTATTGCCCTCTTTTCTTAAAAATAAATCCTTGATTTCTTCTTTTGAAAATCCGCTTGGTTTTACTAAACCGCCGTTTCTATCTATAATTCCAACAATAACTACTCCGTACAAACTCAAATAATAGGCGGCCGCTGCACCCACATTTCCCCAACCTTGAATGATGGCTCTTTTCATGGCAACATTGCCTCCCCATATGCTGTAGTAATGACGCACCGCTTCTGCAACTCCAAATCCGGTAATCATATCGGCAACCACATATTTGTTAGTTAGCTCAGGTGAGAACCTATCATCTGTAAGCACTTTAGACACACCAACATTTAAATTTTGAATGCGCTTGGCTTTGCTGGTTTCATCTGTTTTAAAGTGTCCGTTTACAACCCCTTCTTGAGGATGTAACAAGCCATTGCTAGCTGTCATTGGAATAACCTCATGTATTTCGTCTACATTTAGGTCTCCACCAGTTCCATAATAGGTTTTAAGAATGGGTTGAACTGCTTTGTACCATCGCTCCAATACACCTTTTTTTCTTGGATCATTTGGGTCAAAATTGATTCCCGATTTTGCACCACCAATTGCAGGTCCTGCAACTGTAAATTTTATCTCCATTGTTTTTGCCAATGAAGTAACTTCATGTTTATTTAAACCTTTTCTCATTCTGGTTCCACCACCTGCGGCTCCCCCTTTTAATGAGTTAATCACAATCCAACCTTCAGCTTCTGTTTCACTGTCTTTCCATTCAAAAACAATTTCAGGTTGTTTCTCTTCGTACTTCTTAATTAATTTTTCTAATTGCATATACTTATTGTTCTTTTTTTCTTAATTGTTCAAATTTCCCCAAATGGCTCCGGCAACATGACTTTTAGTTGAACCCGTTACTTCTTTATACACATTGGTTTCATTCATAAATCTGAGTACACCTAGAAATGCAAAAATAAGCGCTTCCTTGAAATGTATGGTTAAATTATCTGGAATATGCAACTTGGCTTTGGTATTGGAACGTATGCTTTCAATTAAAAAATGGTTCAGCGTACCACCTCCACTCAACAATACTTGATTGACTCCAGCTTGGTCTAATACTTTACCAATTTGAGTTCCAATATGTGCTACCAAAGTAGCCATTTTATCAGGAATAGCTAGGTGTTGAAAGGCATCTAATAAGGGCCAAAATTGTGAATCAACCCACTCTATTCCCAATGATTTAGGGCCTTTTACAGTATAATAAGGCAATTGATTGAGGCGCTGAAGCAACACTGTATCTAACCTACCTGAAGCGGCAATTTTACCCTCTGCATCATAAGCAAAACCTATAAGTTCAGCCAAACGGTTCAACACCATATTACATGGACAAATATCAAAAGCAGTTAATTCAGGCGATTGGTAGATTGAAACATTGGCAATTCCGCCCAAATTTAAACAGGCTGCTTCATTTGGAAACAAGTGTAAATCACCAACAGGTACCAATGGAGCACCATGTCCACCCAATGCCAGATCCATGTTTCTAAAACCATTGATTACTGGTAAACCTGTTTTAGCGGAAATGGCTGCACCACAGCCAATTTGTGCCGTAAATCCTTTGTCGGGTTGATGAAAAATGGTATGACCATGTGAGGCAATGAAATCAGGTTTTATTTGGTGTTCCAATATAAAATCTGCTACCAAGGAACCCATGTACCTTCCTAGAGCTGCATCTGTTTCTGCAAATTGCACAATGGGTGCAAGTGGTAAATTTTTGAGTGTATCAACCCATTTTTGAGGATAAGGTTGTGTATGGGCTTTTTCTATAGAATAAGTCCATTTGTTATGGGTGAGTTTAAAAATGCAATAGGCCATATCTAAACCGTCAAGCGAGGTTCCACTCATCAGGCCAATCACATGGTATTCTTGGTTCATTGGTGGCTTCATGTTTGAACTAATCTTGAAGTGCTATCTGAGCTATAAAATCTGATAAATCTTCAAAATCTTTCATTCCAGCTTTTTCTTCTGAGTCGCCATCAAAACTCACTCCAAATGGATTGATTTGAGACAATACCGATAGCTGATCCATTAAATGACCCTTGAGGTGAAGTATCAACTCGATACCTATAGTGGAAAAAAAAGCTGGTTTGGTTCGCGCTAAAGTTTCCCAATTGAACAAATGAAAAGCTTGCACCTGATTTTGATAGTTCGTGCAAAATTCAAGAAATGAGGATTCAGACATTTTTTCTACATCAATTGCTAAAATAACTGGTACATGAATGGCATTGATACCGTTGTCTGCAAGTGGTTCATTTAGTTCAACAATATCTATGTTTAGCAGTTGAACAATGGTATTGATGTCTTCAGCAGATTGATTGCCAAATTCACCCACAATATGGGAACCACTAGTCCAATCAATGATTTCCTTTGCTTTAATAGGAGGTATAAATGATGCAGATGTATTGTCGAAACAAAAACCCAAATAATGAATTCCTGCTGCTGCTGCAAACCTTGCATCAGTTAAATGTTTGGTATGGTTAATTTTGGTATGGTAACGGAAACGCATGTTAAGACTTGATATATTGATTATTTTTTCTTGTACAATGGCACATTGCTGCAGGCTTCTCCATACATAATACTCTTGGCATAAGGCAATAATTTATGGGTAATTTCGAGGTATGCCTGAACTGGAATATGTACATTGCTACACCCTTTTACAATGACCCTTTTTCCTTCATAGATAGGCGCATTGATTTGTTGCAAAGCATCGTAATACAGGGTTTGGTTGAGCAGGTTGAGGTCGCCAAAAACATAACGGTTTGCATAAGGTTCAACCGCAATTCCTAAAAGCATGTATGCCCATGTTGGAACAATGGCATCTGTTGAACAATAAAAAGCAATGTTCTTTCCGGTGTATTCAGCCCAGTTATTGGCTGCAATAAAAGCTCTAAAATCTTTTTCTTTGAGCATCAAACCTTTGAATAACTGGTCTTTGATATCAAACAAAACCCTTTCACCAGAATGGTAATAGGTTTCTAAATCAAGGGTTATCAAGCCACTCGCTTCAACCCTATTGACAATTGTTTGTTCTGAATCCATGTTATTTTAAATACATTGATTTTTGAATGCTGCGCTGGCCAAGAACCTGCACCATTGAAGTATCTGATAAGAAACCTTTTTTAGCGCACAAATAATAGTTGCCATTGAGCAAATAGCCAAAATTGGCAATACCAGTATTGGTTTCGGTTGTGAGTTTATTTAAAGGAAAATTTCTGGTTAAATCATCATAACTCACATACAAACTAACAGTTGCACCCGGCTGTACATTGGTACCGTTTTGATCATAAACCGTTACCAAGAGTTTTCCGTTAAAGCTTGAACTGTCATTGGTAATTACTTGGTTGATTTGAGTAGGTTGATTGGAATCTAACTTACCACATGCAAACAAGGACATTACTAGAAGAGCAAAAGAAAAATACTTCATGTGATTATTTAATTTCGGTAATTTTAACTGCATTGGTTCTAGACCTTTCAGTAATAGGCATACTAGCTGTATTGATAACCAATTGACCCGAATTTACAAAACCCATGTCTACCAACTGCTGGTTAATGTCGTTAAGAGATGCATCTGTGCTTTCAAAACCTCTGTATAAAAATCCCCTCACTCCCCAAACCAAACTCAATGTGTTGAGCAACCTAGGGTTTGTTGTAAAAATAAAAATGGGTGCTTTGGGTCTGTATGCTGCTAACCTGTATGCCGAATAGCCTGAAAATGTCATACCAACAACAGCATGTGCTTTCATGTGGTCGGAAATTCTTACGGCAGTAAAAAGAATTTCGTCCGAAATAAATGTTGGAGAAGAGGCGTCAGGTCTGGTTCCTTTAAAATAGGGGGCATTGGTTTTTTGTTCAACCTCAGCTATGGTTTTACGCATGTAATTGATGGCATCTACAGGATATTTACCAACAGATGTTTCTGCACTCAACATAACAGCATCGGCCCCATCCATTACAGCATTGGCAATGTCGTTTACCTCTGCTCTGGTTGGAACTGGGCTTGTAATCATGCTTTCCATCATTTGTGTAGCAATAATCACCGGCTTAGATTGGTCGATACATTTTTTAACAATCATTTTCTGAATAACTGGCACTTGTTCCATAGGTAGTTCAACACCTAAATCGCCTCTAGCCACCATCACACCATCAGTTACTGCAACAATTTTATCAATGTTTTCTACCGCTTCAGGTTTTTCTATTTTAGCCACAACCCTAGGTTTCCAGTCGTTTAATTCAATGATATTTTTAATGAATATGACATCATCAGCATTTCTAACAAAGCTCAGTGCTACCCATTCTACTTTGTGTTCCAACCCAAATTTCAGATCATCTAAATCTTTTTGAGTCATAGATGGAATTGACAAACGGGTATCGGGCAAGTTAAATCCCTTTTTATTGCTCAACCAGCCACCAACTATCACCCTGGTTTTTATTAGATTCTTTTTGTTAGACTCCAATACTTCCAAGGCCAATTTGCCATCGTCTAATAAAATGCGTTCACCTGCATTGACATCTTTAGGCAAACTTTCAAAGTTGACATATATTTTTTGAGCTGTTCCAATGCATTTTTCGGTGGTTACATCAACCACAGCACCTTCAATGAGTTCAATTTTGCCATTTTCCATTTCCCCAACCCTGAGTTTAGGGCCTTGTAAATCAAGCAAAATGGCTACATAGGTATTTAAATCTGCATTAACTTTTCTGATATTGTGAATGACTTCCAAATGATCGCTGTAATCACCATGAGAAAAATTTAATCTGCATACATCTACACCTGCAAGTACAATTTTTTTAAGGTTTTCATAACTGCTTGTTGCAGGACCAATGGTAGCAATAATTTTTGTTCTGTTAAATTCTTCCATGTTTGTATGTGTCATAATATCCAACTTAATTTTTGTTTCAATTTAATTTGATCAATTGCTGCAACCAATCTGATTTCGGTGATTTGTCTGATTTTAGAAAAAAACTCGTTTAAGTCAAACATATCTATGCCTCCACGAATAACCAAAAGGTAGTCAAATCTGGCCAAATCTGGGGCTAAAAAATGCTGTTCAGATTTATTAGCCAACAAAGTAAACTGCAAGTGATTTACCTCATCTTCAAATTCCATTCTTGCAAATTCAGTTTGTGCCACTGGGTTAAAATCTGGCAATTCTAAATTCTCGGTTCTAAAAAAATTGGCATCGCAATGGGTATTGATGAGCCAAGCTAAACGGCTAAAACGCTCATCACTAATCATTCCGACCAGTAAAAAGTCAATATCCGGTTCAACTTCTAAACTCAACTTTTTCACCCTTACAAATAAACAAAAAATATCTGAGCTGAACCGAAAGTTTAATTTCTATTCAAAACCTTAAAAAAGGGGCAATTGGGAAAATTTGTTTTTTAAACTTAAAAAGTAGTTTATTTGCAGAGAATAAAAATAACATTACAATGTCAGACATCAGAGGAAGAGTTAAAACAATTATTATGGACAAGCTCGGAGTTGAAGAGAGTGAAATTAACGACGAAGCAAGCTTTACCAATGACTTAGGTGCAGATTCTCTTGACACCGTTGAGTTGATTATGGAATTCGAAAAAGAATTCAACATTGCAATTCCGGATGACCAAGCTGAAAAAATTGGCACTGTGGGTCAAGCAATTGCCTACATTGAAGGAAACGTTAAAAGCTAATTTCAAGCTTTAAAAAATTACAAATGCGTTTGCGTAGAGTTGTTGTAACAGGTTTAGGTGCCTTAACACCTATTGGCAACACACTTGAGGCGTATTGGGAGGGATTATCAAATGGGGTAAGTGGTGCAGCACCAATTACCCAATTTGATGCTTCCAAGTTCAAGACCCAATTTGCTTGTGAGGTCAAGAATTTTGAACCCTCAGATTTTATTGACAAAAAAGAGGCAAGGCGAATGGATCGCTTTACTCAGTTTGCCATTGTAAGTACAGATGAGGCTATCAAAGATGCAGGCTTAGATGCTGCACAAATCAATCCAGACAGAATTGGGGTAATTTGGGGTACCGGAATAGGTGGGCTTCATACTTTTTTGCATGAGGTAACAGCCTTTGCAAAAGGCGATGGCACACCTCGTTTTAGTCCTTTCTTTATACCTATGATGATTGGAGATATTTCTCCAGGTTTAATTTCTATTAGACATGGTTACAGAGGACCCAACTTTGCAACCGTTTCTGCTTGTGCATCGTCAACAAATGCCATAGCAGATGCTTTCAATTACATCCGATTAAACAAAGCAGATATTATTGTTACCGGCGGCTCTGAGGCCTGTGTAAACGAAGCTGCAATGGGTGGTTTCAATTCTATGAAAGCTTTAAGCGAAAGAAATGATGACCCTCAAACCGCCTCTAGGCCTTTTGACTTAGACCGTGATGGTTTTGTTTTAGGAGAAGGAGCTGGCGCATTAATTTTAGAAGAATTAGACCATGCCTTGGCCAGAGGCGCAAAAATATATGCCGAAGTAGTTGGTTGTGGCCTTTCAGCAGATGCATACCACATGACTGCGCCACATCCTGAAGGATTGGGAGCTACACGTGTAATGATCAATGCCTTGGAAGATGCCGGTATGAAGCCTGAAGAAATTGATTATATCAATGTTCATGGAACTTCTACACCACTTGGCGACCCTCAAGAAATTAAGGCCATCATGAATGTATTTGGAGAGCATGCTTATAAATTAAACATCAGCTCAACCAAATCAATGACCGGACATTTATTGGGTGGCGCAGGAGCCATTGAAACCATTGCCTCTATTTTGGCGGTTTACAAAGGTATCATCCCTCCAACCATCAATCATTTTACAGATGATCCTGCTTTTGACCCTAAATTGAATCTTACCTTTAACAAAGTTCAACACCGTGAAGTAAACGCTGCATTGAGCAATACGTTTGGGTTTGGTGGTCACAATGCTTCGGTAATCATCAAAAAATTTACGAAGTAATTTGCGTTTTAAAGATTTGATGTTTGCGATATGGCCCTTTGTTAACAAGGAAAAAAGGGTCCTCTCTAAACAAATCAAACAAATTACTGGTTTTTTCCCTGCAAGCTTACATTGTTATGAGCAAGCACTCAGGCACCATTCTGCCTCAAGAGCCATTCATCAAAACGGTTCTAGAGATAGTAACGAAAGGCTTGAATACCTTGGTGATGCCATGTTAAATGCAGTAGTTGCAGAATACCTCTTCAAAAAATTTCCTTACCAAGACGAAGGTTTTTTAACCCAAATGCGGTCTAAAATTGTCAGCAGAGAAAGCCTGAATGAACTTGCATTAAAAATTCAGCTCAACAAATTGGTGGTTTACGACAAAAGAACCATGCAAAACCTGACTTTACGCAACAGTATATTTGGCAATGCATTGGAAGCCTTTTTAGGAGCTATTTTTTTAGATGGTGGCTTTTATACTTGCAGGAAATTTATCCTAGAAAAACTGATTAAATTCCACGTAGATGTAGACAAGTTGCAGCGTACAGAAACCAATTTCAAAGGCCGCTTAATTGAGCAAGGTCAGAAAGAAGCTGTACCTGTTGAATTTTTAACCGAAGAGAACACCATTGGGAAGCAAAAAATATTTGTTGTTAGCGCGGTATACAACAACCAAATCATTGGATTGGCCGAAAACCTAAACAAGAAAAAAGCTGAGCAACTTGCCGCACAAAAGGCACTTGAAAAATTGGCTCAAATGCCCAATGCCCAAGCTTCTAATTTTGATTCAAAGCAGCTTCAGGATAATTAATTTGGGTTAAAAACAAACCCTGTGGAGGTACTGATTGTCCTGCTTTTGAACGATTTTTACTTTCTAAAATAGCTCTAAAATCAGATGTGTTTATTTTACCTAAGCCTACATCTACAAGGGTACCAACAATAGCTCTTACCATATTCCTTAAAAAACGGTTGGCAGTAATTTCAAATACCAATTTGTCTCCTGGTTTTTGTAGCCACAAAGCATGGCTAATATTGCAATCAAATGTTTTGACTTGGGTTTTAACCTTACTGAAACATTCAAAATTTGTGTATTCAAGCAGTAATTTTGCAGCCTCATTCATAGCATTTACATTCAATTGAGGGGTGTAAATCCAACACAGGTCTCTTTCAAAAGGAGTTGGTTTAGTAGCAATGATATAATTGTATGTTCGGGCTATGGCATCAAACCTGGCATGCAAAGTAGGTGTTACCAATATTATTCTTTGAATAACAATATCTGCAGGTAGCAGCGCATTGAGTTGGTAACTTATTTGGCTTGTTTCAATTTCAAAATCAATGTCAAAATGAGCAAAATATTGAGAGGCATGAACGCCAGTATCGGTTCTGCCACACCCAGTAATTGAGGTTGGACTTTTTAACAAAACAGCTAGTTTATCTTCTATAGTAGCCTGCACTGATGAGGCATTGTCTTGAATTTGCCATCCGTGGTATGCTTGGCCATGAAATGCCAGTTCAATAAAATAGCGCATAAGAAACTTAGTTGAGACCCTTCTCTTGAACTTTTTGTTGTATCAAGCTCTTCAATTCATCTACCCTGTGTTTCCAGGTATTTTGCTTGCTAATTTCTACCAATTGGTTTTTCCTTTCTTCGGTAAAATTATTGAGTGCTAAATCTATTTTTTGAAGAAATTCTTGGTGGTTATCTGCCAATTGAATTGAATCCTGAAACGATCGAATATCATCAGAGAAATTGGTTGAAATTACCGGTAATCCCAAAGCAAGGTATTCATTTATTTTGAGCGGATAAATGCTCTCTGTTAACTGGTTTTTTAAGAAGGGAATGATGGCACAATCTGCATGACACAAATAATCTTTTAGAACATGTATGGGCCTGGATCCAGTAAAAATAATATTTGGTAATTGAGACAATCCAAACTCATCAATGTCTGCTTGCTCATACAATCCTACAAAAACCAAAAAATCATTTGGCCGACTGGTGGCTATTTCATAGAGCAATTGGTAATCAATTCTGAGCTTACTGAGTTTACCAGTAAACATGATTAACTTACCCTTTAAATTGGCTATTTCCTTTGGTTTAGATGACTTAGGGCTTGAAATATAAAACAAATTTGGATCAGCTGCATTGGCAATACGCACAACTTGTTTGCCATATTTAGCCAAGTTTTTACACAAAGAATATGAACTTGCAACTACTAAATCTGATTGCTCCACAGCAATTTTCTCCATGCGAATACCGTGTTTGGCGATGTACCCTTCTTGAGAAATATCATCACTTGAGCGGTAAATTTTTATAAGTGGCTGTAAGCAGTTTTTGGGAATTACGTTGAAATAAGTGGGCAAGAAAGAATTAAAAAATACATAGCGTTTAATGCCATGATCTTTGATAACTTTTTTCAGAACATCTGCTACTAAATGGTTGTTATACTTGGCCATCCAATCATAGAATTTACCATCAGGAATAAAATTGATTGGTATGCTCATCCTGGGCGTGACAGATGTAAATTTTACGCCGTCTATAGCAACTTCATGGTAAATATTTTTACCGAATAATATGGCGTCTCTTCGGGTAGAATTAGGGTCTATTTTTTTAAGCTTGAAAACATCCTTAAAAGAAAAAGGTTTGTCTATGTAAAATACCCTGTGATTTTTTGCAAATTCCTTGGCAATACTCAATGTAGAGGAATTGAGTGTATTGTCCCATCGGGCCAAACCTAAAATAATGAGGTCGTAATCTTGAGCCATGTATTGCAAGTATGCTTAAATCATTGGTAAATTGTTAAATAATATTGAGTATTCCAAAGTTCTTTTCAATTTTTTTAGATTTTTTTAAGGTTTTTAAATTTTAATGCTATTTATGTTTGAGTTTACTATTGATTTTAGGCTGAATAACTTGGTTGAATTCTTAACAAATGCAGTCGTTTTTTATTAATATTGAACAATTATTTTAGACCCTATTCATATTTTCATGCAAGAATTTTTAATTAAGGATTTAGCCTCTCAAGTAGGAAACGAAGTTACACTCAAAGGATGGGCAAGTAACAAAAGAGAAGGCAAAGGTTTGGCTTTTGTGATTCTTAGAGATGGTACCGGCTGGTGTCAATGTGTTGTTGCACAAGAAACAGTCAGTGAAAACTGTTTTGAAGAAGCCAAAAAAGTGAGCTTAGAAACTTCGCTTGAAATTACCGGAAAAGTAGTAAAAGACGAAAAACAAATAGGTGGTTACGAAATTCAAGTAAGCGACTTACATATTATCGGACACTCAACCGATTACCCAATTGCAAAAAAAGAACATGGGGTAGATTTCTTAACAGACAACAGACACTTGTGGCTCAGAAGTCAGAGACAATGGGCAATCATGCGTATCAGAAACCGCATCATATTTGCCATACATGAGTTTTTTCAGAAAGATGGTTTTGTACAAATGGACGCACCAATTTTTACTGGCAACGCTTGCGAAGGTACTTCAAATTTATTTGAAACAGATTTTTATGGAGACCCCGCTTACTTAAGTCAGAGTGGGCAATTGTATGGAGAAGCAATGGCTTTTTCATTGGGTAAAATTTACACCTTTGGGCCTACTTTCAGAGCAGAAAAATCAAAAACCAGAAGGCATTTGAGCGAGTTCTGGATGATAGAACCCGAAATGATATTCCATGATATTTTTGACAACATGGATTTAATTGAGCGCTTTTTAAGAGCAGTGGTAACAGCTGTTTTAAACGATTGCGAAAAAGAATTGGAAGCAGTAGGTAGAGACACTGCCATTTTAAAAAATATCATCAAGCCATTTCCTAGACTTACTTATGATGAAGCGGTTAAAATTATCAAAGGTGAGGTAAATGTAAATGGTAAAAATGCCATTCAATCTTTGGAAGAAGAATTGGTAAGTGTCAACAACAGAATTGCAGCTATTTTAGAAGAAATTCAAACCAGAGAAGAAAAAATAAAAACACCTGGTATGAAAAAAGGTGAAATTGGTTTCAATCAGGCGCAAATAGATAAACTCAAACAAGAACTAGCCGATTTAGAGGAGCAAAACAGAAACATACCTCAGTGGTTAAACAGTGCCAAAAACTTTGAATATGGCAATGATTTTGGAGGTTCTGACGAAACTGTTTTAACCCGTTTATTTGATGTGCCAATTATGGTTTACAATTGGCCACATGAAGTAAAAGCTTTTTACTTAAAGAGAGACCCTAACGATAGCCGATTTGCACGTGGTGTAGACACCTTGGCTCCAGAAGGATACGGAGAAATTGTAGGTGGTGGAGAAAGAGAAACTGATGTGAACTTATTGATTGATAAAATCAATGAGCACCAATTGCCTATGGAAGCCTTTGAATGGTATTTAGATTTACGCCGATACGGAACCGTTCCTCATGCTGGATTTGGATTGGGCTTAGAGCGTTTGGTAACTTGGGTTTGTAAATTGCCACATGTAAGAGAAAGCATTCCATTTCCTAGAATGTATGGTAGATTATTGCCATAATTGCTTTGATGAAAATTAAGAAATTAGCTTTATCCTTTTTTTTAATTGCATTGTTAGGCTTTACTACAAAAGCACAGCCATCCAAACTTGAACGGTGCATCAATTGGGGCTATAAAATTTTAGAGGGTGATACGGCTAAACACAAAAAAAACTTCTTGATTTTATTGCCCATTTGGGGTGTTTCTCCTGAAACTGGTTGGCAATTGGGATTGTCTTCTGGCTTTGTCATGAGGTTAAGCCACGACAGCATAACAAGGCCCTCGCTGGCTCGTTTAAACTGGCAGTTTACAGAGTACAAACAATTGAGCATAAGGCCTACAATTGATTTGTTTTTTAAACAGAACAAATACTATTTAAAAGGGCAGTTTGTTTACAATGATTTCAATGAATACTTCTGGGGCATTGGTAATACCACACCTGATGACGACAAAGAACAGAATGAATTCAAACAAACCAAATTGAACCTTCGTATACTCAAACAATTCGTAAAAGGATTGTATGCTGGCCCTCAACTACAGCACGAAAAATTGTACAACATGTCTTTGGGTCCAAAATACATAAACCAAAATATACCTGGCTTAAATGGTTTCGAAAGTTTTGGGCTTGGATTGGTTTTGGTATACGACAACCGCGACGAAATTTTTTATTCTAAAAAGGGTTCTTATATTGAAATTTCTAGCTTGTGGCAAAACAAAAACTTTGCAGGCCAATACAGTTTTGACAATTATTTTATTGATGCCCGACATTTCAAACAACTTTGGAAAGACAATGTGTTGGCATTTCAATTATTGGCCAATTTTAACAATGGTGACATTCCGTACAGACAACTTGCTACACTGGGTAATGAAAACTACATGAGAGGCTATTACAATGGCCGTTACAGAGACAAACACCTGTTTAGTTTTCAGACCGAGTTGAGAACCACCATTTGGGGGCCTTTGGGAGCCGTTTTTTTTGGTGGAATGGGTAATGTTGGCAATTCTATTGCTGATTTAAGCACACATATTAAACCCAATTATGGGTTAGGAATTCGAGGTGTTTTACTCAGAAAAGACCATATCAATTTTAGAATTGATTGGGGATTTGGCGAAGAAAAAAACAAAGGCTTGTACCTTACACTTCACGAAGCATTTTAAACTCTATTAATACTGCAATTGCAATAATTGCTTGGTATCAATCGTTTGCAAACTTGTGATACAGGTGCAACAAAATACCATCTTTTAAACCTGTATTGGCTGGCGCTTGAATGGTGGTAATATTGGCCCAATTTAAAATGCGTAAATAAATATCAGCAGACACGTCAATGATATCGGCCCTATCAGGATTTAATTTCAATTGTTCTATTCTTTCTTGAACAGCCATTTTAGAAACTTTTCTGTGAAAACGTTTGAGCTGATCGGCAGTAAATACGGCTCCATCTGAGCCCTCATTAATGAGGTGAGCAATTTTATTGATGGTACCACTCGTAACAATGGCCTCTAATGGATGAAAGCCTGCCGTTTTGTGTTGTACCCAATGTTCGATGGTTTGCCAGGTTTTTTCTTTGACAGCCCCATCAAAAGCCCTCACTGTACCTATGTCAAATGAAACCGAATTGATTACTTTACAGTTGCTAATAAGAGTCATTTCGGTGCTGCCTCCACCTACATCAATGGTTAAATAGTTTTTGTCTTTTTGAAACAAATGCTGAACCGAATTTAATATGAGTTGACTCTCTTTTTTACCATCAATGATATGGATTTTTAAACCCAATTTTTCTTGAACCAAATTGGCCAATTTTTCACCATTCTTTGCTTCTCTCATAGCTGACGTTGCACAGGCCATGTAATGATCAACCTCAAATGCCTCCAACATGTATTTATAGGCTGCCATTGCCTTTAAAAACATTTTTCTTTTGTCTTTGCTAATGTGTTTGTCTTTGAAAGCATCGTCGCCCAAACGAACAGGAATTCTTACAAATTCAAGTTTTTTAAAAGGCTCTTTACCTGGGTCATTTTCTACTGTTCGTACAATTTGTAAACGAACTGCATTTGAACCAATATCAATTGCTGCTAACTTCATAAGCGTTTATTTGAGCCACCTCAAAAACCAAGGAAGCCTATTTATTTTTAATTTGTAATAATGTGTTTTACCCGAACCAAAACTCTTGAAAAACCTGGCAATACCTGGAATTTCAGAACCTTCAAAATCCAATACCATTTGGTGCTCTGCAAATTGCATGATTACATGGTCAAATAAATAATGCATGGCACCCATTTCTCGGCCTTTGTGCGAAGCGTTTCCTAATATAAAAACAAGTCGGCCTTTGTGAATAATAAATGCAGCAGATGCAACCATCGCACCATTGGCTTCAAAAACGCCTTTTACCAATAACTTGTTTTGGCTATTCAATTCCGAAAATAATTGCGCCAATAATTTGTAATGTTTTGGTTGAACACCTTTGGTAACATGCCCCTTATTGGTTTGGTAGAATGCAATGGCTTGCTCAGCTGAAATGGCTTCAATTGCCAAGCCCATTTTCTGAGCTTTTTTAATATTTCTTTTGGCTTGGCTGCCATAAGCCTTGTATATTTTGGGATAAGGCTTGTTCAATGCCAATAAATAATTTTTGGCTTTTTTAACCGGGTAATGTGGTGCAATTGCGCCATTGCTTTCGTTTAACTGAATTGCAGTAAAACGGTACTGCGCAGGTATGGCTTGTATGAATGCTTGCAACAGTTCAGCGTCGGGAACATACTTAGAAAATACACCCAACTGTTGGGTAAAAAAAGGTTGATACAAATACGCCATTCCCCATTTTTTGTTGTGGGTCAATGGCATAACCGCATCGTAATCGTTCAGAACCAATGCATGCCAATTAGGGCTAACACTGTTTAAATACCAACTGTAGGCATATACCAACGAAAAGTGGGATTGTTCAATGCACAAATCCCACTTTTTTTGGTCAATATCTTGGTGTTGAATAAATTTTATCAACGCAATGTTTTACTAAAATGGCAAATCATCGGTTGTGTTGTCTGGCGTATACGGAGGTTCAGGATCTGCATGAAAGGTATCGCTTGAAGCATATCCACCACCTTGGCTAGCCGGGCCATTTGCTTCAATTTTCCAAGCTCTAATGTCTGTGTACCACCTGCCATTGTATTCTCTTGATTCAATATTGAGTGAGGCTTTGATTTCAGTGCCTTGAGGGAATTTTTTTAATTCTTGCACCTTTTCATTCATTACACTCATACAAATTTTTCTTGGGTAGTTGTCTAATGTTTCTACTACAAATTCTTGTTTTGACCAAGGTTTACCAGCTTTGCTTTGTCCGCCAGTTTCAGGCATCACCTGAATAATTTTACCAATAATGTCTAATGCCATAAATACTATTCTTTATTTCGTTTTACAAATTACAAAAAATCAAAGTGCTTTCTGCAATTTTCTTATTTTTTTACTGCAATGCTCAATTCTGTGAGTTGTTTTTCGGCAATTTCTGAAGGCGCATCAATCATTAAATCGCGGCCCGAATTGTTTTTAGGGAAAGCAATAAAATCTCTGATTGAATCTGCACCACCAAACAATGAGCACAACCTATCAAAACCAAAAGCAATGCCTGCATGTGGAGGTGCACCATATTCAAACGCATTCATTAAGAACCCAAATTGGGCTTGCGCTTCTTCTGGACTAAAGCCTAACAGGGCAAACATTTTTTGTTGGAGCTCTTTGTTGAAAATACGAACCGAACCGCCACCTACTTCTACTCCATTAATGACCATGTCGTAAGCATTGGCTCTTGGGCTTTCATATGCTGCAGAAAGTTTACCTGCTGCTTGCAATGCCAACATCTCATCTATTTGTGCCAAATCATTGGGTTTAGGCGAAGTAAACGGATGGTGCATGGCAAAAAACCTGCCTTCTTCTTCAAGGTATTCAAGCAAAGGAAAATCCATTACCCACAAACAAGAAAAAGTATTTTTATCTCTTAAACCCAATTGGGTTCCCATTTCTAAACGCAGCTCGTTGAGGGCTTTGCGGGTTTTGTGTTGTTCACCAGCCAATACCAAAAGCAAATCTCCGGCTTCTGCTTGCATGGCTTCTGCCCAGGTTTTAAGCGCTGCTTCGTCATAAAATTTATCTACACTTGATTTGATGCTGCCATCTTCATTTACCCTGGCATAAACCAATCCACTTGCTCCAACCTGAGGCCTTTTTACAAATTCAGTTAATTCATCTAATTGTTTGCGGGTATAATGGGCTGCATTTTTAGCACAAATACCTACCACCAATTCTGCGTCATCAAAAACTTTGAACCCTTTGTCTTTTACCAAGTGATTGAGCTCTACAAAACGCATTTCAAAACGGGTATCGGGTTTGTCGCTGCCATAAAATTTCATAGCATCGGCATAGGTCATTCTTGGAACACTGGCAAGTTGAATGCCTTTTACTGTCTCAAATAAATGTCTTACCAAACCTTCAAACATATGGAGCACATCTTCTTGCTCAACAAAACTCATTTCACAATCTATTTGAGTAAACTCTGGTTGCCTGTCTGCTCTTAAATCTTCGTCGCGGAAACATTTTACCAATTGGTAGTATTTGTCAAAACCACCCACCATTAACAACTGTTTAAAGGTTTGTGGCGATTGTGGCAAGGCATAAAATTGTCCTGGGTTCATGCGGCTGGGCACCACAAAATCTCTGGCACCTTCAGGGGTTGATTTAATTAAAACAGGGGTTTCAACTTCTATAAAATCTTGACCATCTAGGTAATTTCTGGTTTGTTTGGCAACCTGGTGACGCAATTGCAAATTGGCCCTCACCGATGCCCTGCGCAAATCAAGATACCTATATTTCATGCGCAATTCGTCGCCACCATCTGTGTTTTCTTCAATGGTAAACGGAGGAGTAGCCGAAGCATTCAACACCTTTAATTCTTTAACTTCTATTTCAATTTCACCAGTAGGCAATTGCAAATTTTTGTTCTCTCTTTCTTTCACTATTCCTTTTACTTGCAGCACAAATTCACGGCCTAATTTTCTGGCTTGCTCACACAAAGCTGGCTCTTGGTCCATGTTAAAAGCCAACTGGGTAATACCGTAGCGGTCTCTTAAATCAATAAAAGTCATTCCGCCTAAGTCTCTGCTTCTTTGTATCCATCCGCTCAAAGTCACTTCATTGCCTGCATGCAACAAGCGCAATTCTCCACAAGTATTGGTTCTGTACATAGTTTTTATTTCTGTATGCTATTGAATGCGCAAGTTAAGAAAGGCAAATTGCAACACAAAGTAGATTTCATGTGGCCAAGTGGTTTGTGTTTAAAATAGGCTAATTTTGTGGCAAGCAATTGCACCCAAACACAATGGAAAATTTGTTTACAGACGAATGGTTTATGAAAGAAGCCTTTAAAGAAGCCCAAAAAGCTTATGAGGAAGGCGAAGTTCCGGTTGGAGCCGTTGTGGTTTTAGACAATAAAATTATTGGCAAAGGACACAATTTAACCGAGCGTTTGCACGATGTGACCGCCCATGCCGAAATGCAAGCCATTACTGCTGCTGCTAATTTTTTAGGCGCCAAATATTTAACCGAATGCAAATTGTATGTAACCCTTGAACCTTGCAACATGTGTGCAGGGGCTATTTATTGGGCACAATTGGGCGAACTTGTTATAGGCGCACCCGATACCAAGCGAGGTTTTATGGCAACTGGGCATCAACTTTTACACCCCAAAACCCTTGTAAAAACAGGCATTATGGAAGCACCCTGTGCCCAACTCATCAAAGATTTTTTTAAACAGTTGCGTTAAAACAAAAGGCTTCTGTTTGGGTTGATTATATTTGAAAACATTTAAACTAAAATTATACAATTATGGCATTTGAATTACCCGCACTCGGATACGAGTACAACAGCCTGGAGCCGCATATTGATGCCCGCACCATGGAAATTCACCACAGCAAACACCACAATGCATACGTAACCAACTTAAACAATGCTACTGCTGGTACTGCGGTTGAAACAATGAGTCTTGAAGAAATTTGTAAAAATATTAGCCAACACAGCATGGCAATTCGCAACAACGGTGGTGGCCATTACAACCACAGCTTGTTTTGGAAATTGTTAAGCAATGCAGGCGGAAGCCCATCAGCAGCGCTTTTGGCTGCCATTGAAAAAGATTTAGGAGGCATGGAAGCTTTTAAAACTGCTTTCAACAATGCCGCTGCAACCCGTTTTGGTTCAGGTTGGGCTTGGTTGAGTGTTAATGCCGACAAAAAATTGGTGGTTTCTTCAACCCCTAACCAAGACAACCCATTAATGGATGTTGCTGAAGTAAAAGGTACACCTATTTTAGGTTTAGATGTTTGGGAACATGCTTATTACTTGCATTACCAAAACAGAAGACCCGATTATATTTCGGCTTTCTGGAATGTCATTAACTGGAACGAGGTCAACAAACGCTTTGAAGCAGCCATGCTTTAAGCTTATTGCTTATTCCAATGAGTCGTCCTAGAATAAGTTGACAGTTCAAAGATAATTAAATAAGATCCTCAGTTGTTAAATCAACTGGGGATTTTTTATGTACATAATTGGGTGTTTTATAGTTTAAACTCAGGTGAGGTCTTTTGTTGTTA
>CAISCU010000004.1 GCA_903883965.1 uncultured Bacteroidota bacterium | reverse complement strand
ATTTTTTTTATTTTATTTATCATTATTTATTTGTAATTTTAATAACAATTATAACTGTTAATAATAAATTGTAATAATGAAAAAAATATTTTTAATTTTTAGTTTAATTATTTTTACGTTATCCTGTAAAAAAAATAGACCAAATAATGATTCAGTGGTTGGGATATGGGAACCTGATTCTATGTTAATCTATTTCAACGGTAAAGAAAATTTAGTAAAATTGGAAGAAACTAAAAAAATGTGGATTGGAAGTAAATCAAATCCTAATTTGATAGAATTTACTAAGTATCAAGAAGCATTTATATATGAATCAAACTATACTGGATTAAAAGATGTTATTGATTTTAATATCAAAAATGATACTCTTTTTCTAACCACAAATGAATTTGTTGATACAGTAAAGATAATTGACTTTGATCAAAATAATATTAGTTTGCAATTTGAAACTAAATACCAAATGTTTGATAATAGCAAGCATAGTAAAAACTTTAATACAGTATATTACCATAAAAAGATTTAGATCTAAAACATAATTAATAAATTAATTAAAGTAGTTATTTAATAATGAATTTCTTTTGTGCAATGGCATAACCTGTAAAAGAACCAACTGCACCCTTAACTGTTGATTTAACCGAAACAGGACTTGCAAATGGCCCATTATTGTTAACTGCGGTCCCAAATGATTGCCAAAACAAAAACTCTTTTCTTCCAATTTCACTGAGGTAAATGCTGATGGTATCGCCAAAGGCATATGGTCTTAAAGAACGGAATGGCCTTGTGGTATTGTTAATAAGCTGGTCATCGAATGTATAAAATCGTTGAGCAGCCCCCCAACCCAATAACAAAGAATCATACCCATTGTATACTGCCATTCTGTAATTGTTCTGCTCTGGACCATCCTTCCACTGCATCCAAAAGTAACAACTGGTATCTTTATCTTGAATGGTAGACCAATTAACCAAACTGTCTATTACTGGTGGCTTTCCAATAAAAGTACTACCGCTGATTTTACTTCCATCTGTAAGAGCAATTGTTAACAAATAAGGTGTGTTCAATTTACCTTGAAACAACGGATTGGTATAAATTCCTGGTAAGATTGAATCAGAAACCGGTATAAAATTAAAAACAGTACCATTGAAAAATGTATCCACACCTACAACTGCTCCTTCTGTAATTTTAACGTCAGCATCTGTTAAACCGTTTAATGAAAATTCAGGCTTAAAATAGTCGATGGTTTGAGTAATGTATACATAATTCAATGTTGGAAACAACTGGTTAATAGATGCCTCTACTACATATTGTTGTTGCACATCACTCACCTGAATTGCTATTTCCTTTTCGCAGGAAATAAAAAATAGAAACAGCACTGAAAAGACAATAATTCTCATCATTAAAATTTAAAATTCCACTGAACAGAAGGCAAAATTGGAAACAAATACACCATGTATGCTTTAACTTGACCCAAATCTATGTCTGGATAAAAATAAATAAAATACGGATTGGCCCTATTGTACAAATTATAGACTGAGAAATTCCAGCTGCTTTCCCATTTTTCGGTTTTCTTACGAAGATAAGTCAATGAAATATCGGCCCTGTGGTAGGCAGGCAATCGGTATGAGTTAATTTTATCATACACATCTACAAATACAAATTCAGGCTTGTTTTCGGTTTGGTTATATCCAAATCTATAGGCATATCTTCCGGAAGGAAGTGTAACAGCATTTCCAGTTCCAAATACAAAAACAAAATTGGCAGTCCATTTTTGATTGATTTGATAAGAAAGAGTCAAAGACATATCATGTGTACGGTCGTATCTGTAAAAATAAACCTGTCCTTGGTTCAATTGATCAAATTGTCGGGTTGATTTACTCCAGGTATAGCCAACCCAACCATTGAGCCTACCGCTGGTTTTACGAAGCAAAAACTCAATGCCATAGCTCAAGCCTTTTCCAAAAACCATTTCATTTTCTAAATTCTGATTAAAGAACAATTGCGCCCCAGGCTTGAATTCAATTTGGTTGAACATAGGCTTGTAATAGGCTTCAACGGAGGTTTCAATGACATCGTTTAAGAAATTCCTGTAATAGCCGATGGCATACTGATAAGCCAGCTGTGGTTTTATTTTTTTGGAACTAGGCACCCATAAATCAACCGGAAACTGAGCTCCACTTGTTGTTGCCAAATGTAAAAACTGGTAGGTTTGAGTAAATGAAGCTTTTACAGAACTGGCTTCGTTGATCAAATAAGTAACACTTGCTCTAGGTTCAAATACTGGATAAAAAGCTATTGATTCAGCAGTTTTATAAGTTTTAGATAAACCCGTTGGCAAACCTGTATCGGTATCATATTCCTTTTGTTCATATGGCCCCACCAAATTAAATGCAACAGCCCTTAAACCTATGTTCAAGGCAATTCTTTGGCTCAGCTTCCATTCATCAGCTAAATAGGCTGCAAATTCATGAGCATATTGCGAATTAACAGCCTGGTTTAAATTGGTAGTTCCAATACTTCCCGATAATATACCCGGTTGAAATTGGTGAAACGTATAATTGTATCCAAATTTAATGGAATGATTGTTTAGGCCAAACCAATTGAAATCCATTTTAAGGTTAATATCCTCTACGCCACTTTTAACATTGAAACCATTGTTGCCAAAAGTAAAATTATTGAACAAATCGTACCTGTTATATATAAAACTCGTGTTCAAAAACAGGTGTTTGTTAAACAAATGGTTCCACCTTAGTGTGGCTGTGCTGTTTCCCCATCCAAAATTAAAAAACACATCTTTGTTTCTGGGGCTTTGAAAATTTAAAATATCTCTTCCAAAATAACCCGAAAAGTACAACCTGTTTTTGTCATTCAATACCCAATTAGTTTTTACATTTAAATCATAGAAATAATAACTGTTACCTTGCAAACTAGCTGGTACAAAAGGCTTGGCAAGAATGTCTATATAAGTTCTTCTGCCTGAAACCAAAAAGCTACTACTCCCTTTCCGAAGAGGACCTTCAACCGTAAATCTGCTAGATATGAGACCAACACCCCCACTCGATTGCATTTTTTTATTGTTTCCTTCTCGCATACTCACGTTCAAAATAGAAGACAAACGACCACCATAATTTGCAGGCATCCCACCTTTGATGATTTCAATATTTTTAACGGCATCTGAATTAAAAACAGATAAAAAACCAAATAAATGAGAGGGGTTATAAACAACAGCTTCATCCATTAAAATTAAATTCTGATCTGGCCCACCGCCTCTCACATAAAAACCGGTTCCTGCTTCTCCTCCACTTTTTATACCTGGAAGCAAAGTAATGGCTTTGAGCACATCTTGTTCTCCTAAAATAACCGGTAATGATTTGAGCTTTTCACCGCTAATTTCGGCTATGCTCATAGTGGTACTGGTAATTTGCTTATTGCTTTTTTCACCTGTAATAACAACTTCTTTTGAATGAATTGGAATGGGTTTCAAATCAACAGTGAGCTTTTGATTGGCTCCTGAATGAATTCCTACAAATGAAGTTACATATCCAATATAAGAAATGGCAATACTATCTGATTGATTGGGCAAATCAATTGAAAAATAACCGTAAGTGTTTGTTTGAACTGCTTTCTTTGAGCCTATTAATCGAATCGTTGCTCCTATGAGTGTTTCTCCGTTTGAAGCATCTCTAACATATCCAGCTATTTCATGTTTAGTTTGGGCATACATTTTTATAGAAGTTTGTGCAACTATCAATCCTACTATTAAAATGCTCAAAACAACTTTATTAAAGCTCATATACAGCAAAATTATATTAATTTTATGATACCTATTTTAATTGTTATTCACTTTAAAATTTCTTGACTGAAATCATAAAAAATAATGAATTTGTTGCGTAACATTGCCTAAGCATTAAATTAAAAAGCCATGATTAGATTTGATTATCTAGAGCAAAACAAAGAAAAACTCAGACAAGATTTCTTAAATGCCAAACCATTCCCCCATATAGGTATTGACAATTTTTGTGATGAAACCAAATTGTTAGAATTATACAACAATATTCCAAACATAGAAACTCCCAGTGCGGACTACGTATTTGCAAAAGCAAAATTTGAAAAGAGTAAATTTTGGGAACTGGGTGGTGTTTTCAAAGAATTGTATGATGATTTAACGAATCCGCGTTTTGCTGAACTCATCTCATTTATTACTAACGAAAATATTTTCATAGATGCTGCATTTTATGGCGGAGGCATTCACCAAGGTAAAAAAGGGAGTTTTTTAGATATGCATGCCGATTTCAATTACCATCCATTGAATGAAGATTGGTACCGAAACCTGAATCTGTTGATTTACATGAACAAAGATTGGAAAAAAGAATATGGTGGCGAATTAAAATTAGAAGATGGCAGAACAGGAGTAAAAACTGAAGTGGATGTACCTTTTAATAGACTAGCTATTATGCACTGCAGAAGTTATACGTTACATGGTTATGACCCTATTCAGTTTCCAGAAAACATGTTTAGAACTTCAATAGCTGCTTACGCCTATACGCTACACAAAGACCATTTAGAGGCACCAAGAACCACAGTTTGGCATGTAAAAAAAGAAAATCCATTGAAATATTTTTTATCTAAAATTTGGGTTCCTGCCGTGAAAATCAAAAGCTTAATTAGTAAAAGTAAAACTGCAGACCATTAAACTTTTAATTTTATCGAATTCTTTTTTGGATAATTGCCGATTAAAGTTATTTTTGCCACCCTGTTCAGTAATGAATAGATGCCCAGATGGCGGAATTGGTAGACGCGCTGGTCTCAAACACCAGTGAGCTCAACCCTCGTGCCGGTTCGACCCCGGCTCTGGGTACAAAAAAAGTCCTCAATTTATTGAGGACTTTTTTATTTCTTTTGGTGTAATTCTTTTGTATTACGGTAACCATCTTGATTGGTATACCAATCTGGGTATGTATTCCCTCCTGATTTTACCCAATTGGCAAACTTTTTATGACCCAATACAATAGAAGCCTTTTCTATAGGATACACAAATGGTTCTGGTGTATGAATGGCCCAAGGTAAATTATTTTCCTTACTTACATAAGTTGTTCCTGTATTTTGGTTGGTACCATCTTCGGCTTTTCCAAACAAACTCAAATCGGCTAAATCGGTAGGAGCATAATTAGGTAAATGTATTTCAGCTCCTCTACCCAAACTACCATTCCAAATAAATGGATTGTAGCAACCTAAACCAAATGAGCTTAAAGTAGGGCCATTTGCTACGTTAAATGCTATGTTAAATTGCTTGACATCTCCAGCACTATTTTCAAATGTATTCCAATCACTCATTTGAGTTCTCATGTTATCAAATAATACCAATACCGCTTTGCTTTGACCAGCCTCTAAAGTAGCGCCTGTAACACCTGATACTTTATTTACTGCTATTGGAAACTGTACCCCAAATCCATTCCCATAAGCACCACCTGTTGCACGAAGTGTCAATGTGCCTTCAACCCTTACAACTTGGTTTGAGGCATTGGTTATTACATTATATAAATAATCAATTACTAAATCATTTAAATCGTAATCACCAGTATAAGGCCAATTGTCTTCAAAAGAAACAGATCCGGCAGCAGTACTGTTGTCAAATGCTTTAGAAATATCGTTCGGGTAATCATCTGCTTCATCTGTTACACCATCACCGTCGGTATCAGTCTGACCTGTTAAAACACAACTATTGCCATCATCAATTGCACTTGATGGAATGGCTGATGTACAAATAATCGCATCATTGAAATCCTCATCACTTCCGTTGTCTCTTTTGGTATCTTCAAAGCCCATGATGAATTTCTTTCTACTTACATCACAAAACGAAACCAGATGCTGGCGCTTATTGTCGTCATTTTCAGGGTTAAAATCTTGATTCGTATAAATAATGTGTTTACCCTTTGTAATGCCTTGGTATCCTTCAATACCTCCTTTCCAACCATTGGTAGCAATGCAATATGCAATTACTGTTCCTGCTTTAAAATTTCCTAGTTTAACCCTGTGTCCGCATTTCATGTTTCCACCTGAACTTGTAAAAGACATATTCGGAAAAACCACATTTAACTTACTGATATCATTCACAGAAGCTGGGGCTCTATTTTTATCATACGTATAATATAATAAGGCATTCTTATTATTAGTGCTTTCACCTAACAAACTAACATATACATCTGCATCTTGCTTTAATACTATGAATTTACTACAAGCATTGGATAAAAAAGGTGCATTTAAACTCATCGTTCTCTCTGGTAATTGCTGGGCAATTTGAGTTAAAAGTTCGGTTGAGATTTTCTCATCTTCTTCAAAATAATTAGGTAATCCATCATTATTCCAAGTTCTATTAGTTGGGCTAATAAACTTTTGATATTCTACTATTTCTGATTTACTTTTTGGATTGTCATTGGCATTATCTATTTCATCTTCAGCACCAACATCTTTATCTCCACTGGAATTGCCCCCATTATTGTCATCTAATGAAGTATACATAGGAGAATTTCCAGAGATTGTTTCTACTTCATCAGGATTGCTTCCACCCAAATTGATTTGAATGTGTGGTTGATTTAATCGAACCAAAATATTTTGGGGAACATGCAGCTGATCGGTATTTAAAACCACTTTGTCAAAATAACTTGGCACCTCTACTGTTGCCAAAAGCACGCCTTGGCTATTGGTTAAACCTTTTACTATTACCCTTCCATTGTTTGAACGGGTATCTGCCGTAAAAGATATTTCGGCCTTGTCTACGGCTTCATCATTGGGTGATTTAAGCGAAATTGAAATATGGTAAATAGAAGTAGTTGACCAATCAAAACCTGCAGGCACTTTAATTTCTCTGATATCCAGAACTGATGAGTCTGTACCCGCAAGTTGCTCATCGTGATCTAAGGATTTACGGCATGCACTTACCGCCAATAAGGTCAGTAAAGTAAAAATTATGTGAATGTTTGATTTGTGCATGCGTACACACATGAAGCAACTCACATGCCAAAAATCAATACACCTATGAAAACCTGCATTTTAGAATACTTTCAAGGGTTTTGACACATTTTTTAAACCAAATTCATTCCCATTTTGAACCCCAAAAACCAGTTTTGAGAATACCATTTATAGCAAAAAAAAAGTCCCTCATTGAGGGACTTTTACAGCCGTTAAATTACTTATTTTACTGAATCAACAATCGCTTTGAAGGTTTCAGGATGGTTCATGGCCATGTCAGCTAAAACTTTTCTGTTTAAGCTTAAACCTTTTTTGTGAACCATACCCATGAATTGGCTATAGCTAAAGCCATGTAACCTTGAACCAGCATTGATACGTACTATCCATAAACTACGGAAATTACGTTTTTTGGTTTTACGGTCACGGTAAGCATACCCTAAACCTTTGTCAATGGTATGCTTGGCTATGGTTAATACATTTTTTCTTTTTCCCCAATAACCTTTGGCTAACTTGAGAAGTTTTTTTCTGCGTCTGCGAGACGCGACTGAATTGACTGAACGTGGCATAGTGTGTTTTTTGTGTTTTTTGAACCTAAGCGATTAGTTTCCTAATTCTTTGGTGCTCTGGTTCGGGTTAACGAATTAAAAATAAAACCATGGAATCTCAACTTTCGTTGATTTACTTGCCGATTCCTAACAAGTTCTTAACCAACCCCATGTCAGCATCAGATACAGTTACCAATTTGGCAAGTGCACGCTTTTGCTTGGTGGTTTTCTTGGTCAAGATGTGGTTTTTGTAAGCTTGCGCTCTTTTAATTTTACCACTAGGGGTAACTTTAAAACGTTTTGCTGCAGCTTTGTTTGTTTTTACCTTTGGCATCTTCTTGATTTCTCCTTTTTTATAGTGATTAACGGCTTTTTACTTGGTTACTTTACCTTTTGGACTGAGCATTAAAAACATTTTTTTGCCTTCTAGTCTAGGTAACTGTTCTACTTTTGCAATTTCTTGCAACTTTTGAGCCAATTGTAACAAAAGGACCTCTCCTCTTTCTTTGTAAACAATTGCTCTTCCTTTGAAAAACACATAAGCTCTAACCTTGTGTCCTTCTTGAATAAAGTTTTCGGCATGTTTCAATTTGAATTCAAAATCATGCTCATCTGTATTGGGACCAAACCTGATTTCTTTTACATCTTGTTTGGCTTGATTCGCTTTTTGCTCCTTCTTCTTTTTTTTCTGTTCGTAAAGGAACTTTTTGTAATCAACGACCCTACACACTGGTGGGTCTGCATTTGGTGAAATTTCTACCAAATCCAGTTCTTGTGCATCTGCAATTTTTAAGGCTTCAGCCAACGAATAAACGCCAACTGTAATGTTCTCTCCTACCAATCGAACTTGTGAAGCCTGAATTCGGTTGTTGATTTTGTGCTCGGGCTCTAGACTTCTTCTACCTCTGTTGTACATTGGTCTTTGTCCGGGCTGTGAGCCTCCGCCTGGTGTAACTGGTGCTGCCAAATATTTTTTAGTTAATGGTTGATTCTTGTTTGATCTGTTCGATGAATGAAGCGATTGAAAGGGTTCCAATATCACCAGTTCCGTGTTTTCTTACAGAAACTGTTTCGTTTTGCATTTCTTGCTCTCCTACAACTAACATGTAAGGGATTTTTTTCATTTCTGCATCACGAATTTTCTTGCCAATTTTCTCGTTTCTATCATCATAGAGGGCGCGAATATCGGATTTTTTTAGAATTTCTGCAAGTTTTTGAGCATAAGGAACATACTTATCGCTAATTGGGAGTACTGAAACTTGTTTTGGCGACAACCAAACTGGAAGATTTCCGGCATAGTGTTCTAACAAAAATCCAATAAACCTTTCATGGGTACTCAATGGAGCCCTGTGAATTATTAGCGGCCTTTCTTTCTCGTTTTTCTCATTGTTGAAGCTCAAATCAAAGCGTTCGGCTTGGGCAAAATCTACCTGATTGGTTGCCAACGTAAATTCTCTGCCTATTGCGCTGTAAATTTGAATATCAATTTTAGGTCCGTAAAATGCGGCTTCATCTTCTACTTCTATGAAATTAACGCCTAAGTTCTGAAGCACCTTACGAACCATATCTTCGGTTTTTAACCAAAGTTCAGGTGAATTGATGTATTTCTGTCCCAATTTTTGTGGGTCATGCTTAGAAAAACGCATGACATAGTTATCAATGCCAAATACCTTGAAATATTTTAAATACAAATTATTGACACTCTTGAATTCTTCTTCAAACTGAGCTTCGGTACAATAAATGTGTGCATCATTCATTTGCAAAGAACGTACACGCATCAAACCAAAGAGTTCGCCACTTTGTTCGTAACGGTAACAAGTACCATATTCAGCATACCTCAAAGGTAAATCTCTGTAAGATTTTGGAGTAGCCGCAAATATCTTATGGTGATGCGGACAATTCATGGCTTTCAGGTAATAGGTATCTCCGTCCATTTCCATTGGTGGAAACATGCTTTCTTTGTAATAAGGCAAGTGTCCACTCTTGATATACATGCTTTCTTTGGCAATGTGTGGGGTTTTTACCCTTACATACCCAGCATCTTCTTCTGTTTTTTTAGCAAAGCCTTCCAACAATTCTATGATTGCAGCTCCATTTGGCAACCACAAAGGCAAACCTGGACCTACATCATCATCAAATGTAAAAATTTCGAGTTCTTTTCCTAACTTTCTGTGGTCACGCTTTTTGGCCTCTTCAAGCATTACAAGGTATTCTTCCAATTCAGATTTCTTTGGAAAAGTGATCCCGTAAATACGCGTCAATTGCTTGTTTTTTTCGTCGCCTCTCCAATAGGCTCCAGCAACACTCATTAACTTAATTGCCTTAATGAATCCAGTATTTGGAATATGTGGACCTTTACATAAATCTACAAATTTTCCTTGTTCGTAAAAGGTAATGTTTCCATCTTGAAGGTCTTGTAAGAGTTCCAATTTGTATTCATCACCTTTCTCGGTGAAATAGGCAATGGCATCTGATTTACTCACTTCTTTGCGGGTAAAGTTGCTGTTAGTCTTAGCCAATTCCAGCATTTTGTCCTCAATTTTTTTGAGATCCTCAACTGAAAAAGCTTGTCCATTGAAATCAACATCATAGTAGTATCCGTTGTCTACTGCTGGTCCAATTCCAAATTTAACTCCGGGATACAATGACTCTAAGGCTTCAGCCATCAAATGGGCTGAACTGTGCCAAAAAGTTGATTTACCATCTTTGTCTGACCAGGTTAATAACTGGAGGTTCGCATCAGTATGAATAGGACGAGCTAGATCCCATACTTCTCCATTGATTTTTGCAGCAAGCACATTTCTTGCCAATCCTTCGCTGATTGACTTTGCAATCTCCAGTCCGGTAATGCCCCGCTCATACGAACGAACGGACCCATCTGGTAATGTTATATTAATCATAGCCGCAAAATACATGTTACTAGTGAAACAGAAAAATAAAATTTAGTACAAAATGACTGTTGTTCAATCAAGGTCCTATTTTTGTAAATATCAATCTATACAAAACATCCATTGAAAAAAGCCATTTCATATTTGATTCCCTTATATTTATTGGTTTTAACTGTCTCATCATGCCAAGTTTTTAAACCTTCTTTTGGCAAAGTTTGTATTCAAATCATAGACTCCAATTTAAATTACACCCAACAAAGTTTCATTGAAGGCTTCCAGTTCAACAACAAACAAATTGACTTATTTGATTGGTATTATTTAAATGAAGTAAAAAAACAATTTAAAGAAAAAAAAATCAACACAAAATCAGTGTCTAATACCCTCATTTGTTATGTATTGAATAAACCAGCAATTGCATTTAACTTGGAAATGATTGACACTTCTAATAATCAATATGCTATTGCATTAAAGGCAAGTATTGGCGGCATTTTAAAAGGCTATCATTCGCAATTTTTAATCAGTTCTGACAGCCTAGTTTCTCATATGATACCTTTAAACAATGCCATTGGGGAGCCAATACCCGAATGGGCAAAAACGCCTTCACAAAACACCATTACCTACAACAATAAAAATTTCTATGTTATTTTAGACGATACACATCTCAAACAACTGGCTATTTCATTGGCTAAAAAGACGGTATGGTCAATTGAAATTCAAGTTCAACATGACCTTGAAAAATATCCTGAATTCAAACAACAGTTTTACTATCCTCAACATCAATAGCCCATTTAAGAAATTGTTTGAAGTTCACGAAAATCAGCCGATCATAGAATCCAATTCAGATTATTCAGAGAATTGACCTAAATTCGCAGCCTCAAAATAAAATTTATGATTTCAGTTTCTAATTTGGCGCTCAGGTATGGTAAAAGGGTATTGTTTGAAGAGGTAGATGTAAAATTCACCCCGGGCAATTGTTACGGAATTATTGGTGCCAATGGAGCAGGGAAATCAACTTTTCTCAAAATTTTAGCAGGGGAAATTGACCAAACAGCTGGCCATGTTTCTATCACTCCAGGAGAACGAATAAGTATATTGAAACAAAACCACTTTGAATTTGATAAGTTCACAGTTATACATACAGTTATGATGGGGAACAAGAAATTGTTCGACATTATGGAAGAAAAAGACAAATTGTATGCAAAAGAAGATTTTACAGAGGAAGATGGTAACAGGGCCGGGGTATTAGAAGAACAATTTGCTGAAATGGATGGTTGGAATGCTGAAAGCAATGCTGCTCAAATGTTAAGTGGATTGGGCGTATCAGAAAGCAAACACAACTTGTTAATGAGCGAATTAAATGGTAAAGAAAAAGTAAGGGTATTGTTGGCTCAGGCATTATTTGGAAACCCCGATATTTTATTACTGGATGAACCTACCAATGATTTAGATGTAGACACCATTACATGGCTAGAAGATTTTTTAGCTGATTTTGAAAATACGGTCATTGTGGTATCTCACGATAGGCACTTTTTAGATGCAGTTTGTACGCATATTGCAGACATTGATTTTGGAAAAATTCAATTGTATACTGGTAATTATACTTTTTGGTATGAGAGTTCTCAATTGGCATTGAGACAACGTTCAGACCAAAACAAGAAAGTAGAAGACAAGCGCAAAGAATTGCAAGAATTTATTGAACGATTCTCCGCAAATGCTTCAAAATCAAGGCAGGCAACCAGTAGAAAAAAATTATTAGAAAAATTGGTGATTGATGATATCAAGCCTTCAACCAGAAAATATCCTGCTATTTTATTCAGACCCATCAGAGAACCTGGAGACCAAATTTTGAATATTGAAGGCCTCTCTAAAAAATCGGCAGATGGACACTTTCTGTTCAAAGACATTTCTTTTATGTTAGACAAAAACGATAAAGTGGCTGTATTGTCAAAAGACCAACTTGCCATTCGTCATTTTTTTGAGGTATTAAACGGTGACATGCAAGCTGATTCAGGAAAAATAGAATGGGGTCAAACCATTACCAAAGCTTATTTACCCAATGAAAACGCCCAGTATTTTACCGGTGATTTGAATTTAGTTGACTGGTTAAGACAATTTTCTGCTGAAAAAGATGAGACCTATATCCGTGGATTTTTAGGGAAAATGCTTTTTTCGGGTGAAGAAGTTTTTAAACTTTCGAATGTATTGTCTGGTGGAGAAAAAGTAAGGTGCATGCTTTCTAAAATGATGTTAACCAATGCCAATTGTTTACTCATGGATGAACCCACCAACCACTTAGACTTAGAGTCGATTACAGCATTGAACAATGCATTAACTGATTGGAAACACATAGCTATATTCAGTTCACATGACCATGCATTGTCACAATCTATTGCAAATAGAGTCATCGAAATTACACCTAAAGGCTGCATCGATAAACGCATGTCATTTGATGAATACATTACCAGTGATGCTGTAAAGCAATTGAGAGAATCGGCATACAACTAATTGACCTTTATCAAGTTTTTGTTTTAAATGCAAAAACAACATCTTTTTTGCTATTATTTCATTTATTTCGTAGTGAATGATTTGAATGAATGAGTAGCAAAACGCGGATATTATTGTTTTTAATTATTGGTTGTTTCAGCAAAATAGCTTTTGCACAACCATGCACCAATGCAAGTGGTCCTGGCACTGTGCCTTCAAAATGCTTCGAAATAATGGGTATTTTGGTTGATGCTTGTGATGGCAGTAACGAAGGTAAGAATGAAATGATCCGGATTAAAATTGGGCCAAATCCACTACTGATGTCTACTTTGGCGCCCGGCCCTTGTAATCCTGGCATAACTGTTAACTGGGGAACAGGATCTTCAACCAATCCATTCTTTGGCTGGGCCAATTTAACTTCGTCCACTTTAGTAAAAGTAGATACCATCAATAAACGAATCAAAGCAAAAGGAAATTGTGGGGTTTTGATACCTAAAAATAAAACAGATTATATTCCAGCAGGTGCCAATTTATTAATTATTACCAGTACAGCATTTAATCCAACAGCACAAGATTTTAGCAGTTTGCAAGATTCTTTATATGTGATTTTTCAAAGTGCCGACCCAAACGACAATCAAGCTGGGCATTTTGTAAATTACAAAACAACTACAGAATTGAGAAAATTTGTATTGCTTGGCCCTTCTTGTAGCGATACGGTTTCTTATGATGCCAACAAATTACTAGACCAAAACCTTGTTAAAGGTCCAGAAGATGGCGCAACTGTTAATTACACTTTTAATGGAACGGCAACTTATACCAATCCTGGTTGCAAAATTCCTATTCCAATTCAAACAATTGATGCGGGTTCAGTATTACCTGTATATTGTTCAGGCAGTACCGTCAACTTAAATGGCACATACAATGGAAGTAGTTGTTATTATTGGAAAAGTGACAACCTGTTATCAGGTAAATTTGCAGACTCCCTAAATCTGTCAACCACCTTTACTTTGGCAACTAATTTCATCGGAAAATGTAAGCTTTACTTAGTTGCAAAATTGAATTGTGGAGACTATAAAGATTCTGTAATTTTTGACGTGAATGCCACAATTGGAACGCTTTCAATTTCCTCTACCGATACGGTTTGGTGTAAATACACCCCATTACAAATAGCTGCCAATTCAAGTACATCGAACCCTGTCATTTGGACCACAACAGGAAAAGGTAAATTTACCGATTCTACAGCATTAAATGCCATTTACCAGCCCAACAAAACCCTTGACAATGGACTATTTTGGTTTAAAGTAAAACAAAGCAATTCTTGTGGTTCAATTGCTGACAGTATTCGTGTGCGTATTTTTGGACCCAATGCCAACTTTAATCCTGATCAATTTAGTGTGTGTAAAGGAGCCAATCCAATTGCCATGAACCCAATTCAAAACAATGGTATTTTTTCTGGAGCACCCATTCAACAACCTGGCAATCAATTTAACCCTACAGATACTGGCTTGTTTACTATCAAATACCTCATCAACGAAGCCGGATGTGTTGATTCTATGGTGCATCAAATTAGAGTAAATGGGTTTCCTAATTCCCAATTTACTTTGAGCAGCAACGAAATTTGTAACGACCAACAGGTACAAATCAATCCCATTCAAAAAGGTGGTATTTGGAAAGGAACTCCCTTCAGTGGAAATGTATTCCAATCTATTGATTCTGGCTTGTTCACTTTTACTTATATTTTAAACAACAAAGGTTGTGTTGATTCTACTTCTCAAAAATTGCATGTATTGAAGAGACCAAATTCAAAATTCACAATGAGTGACAGTATTTTGTGTTTGGGCGACCCTGCTGTTGCTATTCAAGTTTTGCAAACAGGAGGTATATTTTCAGGAGTAAAACTGAACCTACTTAAGTTCTTTCCAGACAGTGTAGGCAGTTTTAAATTAGTTTATACCATTGCCAATGGCATTTGTACTGACAGTTCAAGCATACATATTCTGGTAAACCCAAAACCTACTGCTAATTTTGATTTTGAACCATTAGAACCTATTTCGCTAGATTCTGTACAATTTAAATTTACAGGTAAAGACGCCACATCTTACCATTGGGAATTTGGCAATTCAGATACCAGTCAATTGAAAGATCCTAGAGCAGTATATTTAACAGAGGGAGAATACCGAACATTGTTAACAGTTCGGAATGGGTATGGTTGTATAGATACCGTGTCTAAAAGCATCAAAGTATCCGATAAACCATCATTAATCATACCAAATGTTTTCTCGCCAAATACAGATGAGTACAATGATTATTTTTATGCCAAAACCATTGGTATAAAATCATTTAAAATGGAAATATTTAACCGTTGGGGACAATTGGTATTTGAAACAACAGACCCATCAGAAACCAAAGGTTGGGATGGCAATTACAACGGCAGTCAATGTGCTGAAGGTGTCTATTTTTACCATATATACGCAAAAGGTGTAAATGGGAAAGAATTCAATTACAGAGGATCTGTTACTTTAGTAAGGTAGTTGAGTTTAGTTTAATTCTATTTGAACTTCATTGCGAAGTAAATCTTCAAAGTTTTCTCTCCTTCTAATCAATTTGGCTTCGCCTTTGTATATCAATACCTCCGCTGGTCTGTATCTTGCATTGTAGTTGCTGCTCATTGTAAAACCATAAGCACCTGCATTTTTAAAACATAAAATATCGCCCTCTCTGATTTCATTAATTTTTCTATCCCACCCAAAAGTGTCGGTTTCACAGATATAGCCAACAACTGTATATATTCTTTCTTTTCCAGTTGGATTAGATATATTTAGAATGTGGTGATAAGAATCGTATAACATTGGCCTGATTAAATGATTTAACCCACTATCAACTCCTGCAAATACAGTAGCAGTTGTTTGTTTTAAGACATTTACTTTGGCTAAAAAAACACCCGCCTCACTCACTAAAAATTTACCCGGCTCAAACCATAACTCTAAGTCTCTGCCATATTCTTTACAAAATTCTAAGAACCTTATAGCAATAGATTGACCCAATTCTTCAATATCGGTTGTAATGTCTCCAACTTTGTATGCAACTTTGAATCCTGAGCCAAAATCAATAAATGTTAAATCTTTGAACTGGACAGCCGCATCTAACAAAATTTCTGCACCTTGTAAAAAAACGCCAGCATCTAAAATATCGGATCCAGTATGCATATGTAAGCCATTGACTTTTATTTTTTGACTTTCTACTATCCTTAAAACATGTCTCAATTGATAAACAGAGATACCAAATTTTGAATCGATATGACCCGTTGAAATTTTATTGTTTCCACCAGCCAAAATATGCGGATTAAGACGAATACAACAAGGAACAGAATTGCCATAAATAGCACCAAATTGTTCCAAAATTGAAATGTTATCAATATTGATATGTACACCTAAGGAAACGGCTTCTTGAATTTCTTCAATACTGACACAATTTGGGGTAAAAATAATTTCATGCGGTAAAAACCCAGCATGTAAACCCAATTTTACTTCATTGATAGAAACTGTATCTAAACCACTCCCCATTGATTTTAGAAGTTTCAATATGGCTGAATTATTGAGCGCTTTACATGCGTATTTAATTTTAACATCAATTGGATTGAATGCATTTTTTAAACGGGTGTATTGCGCAGCAATGGTATTTGCATCGTATACATAAACAGGGGCACCAAACTCTTCAACGATTGAAAGTAAATCTTTATCTAAAATCATAGCCGCAAAGGTATTCAAACCTTGGTCTTAGTTCAAATGAATTATTTTTTTTGTAGTTTCACTAAAAAATAAACATATGAAAAAGTTCCTATTCATATTACTTGTTATCTGCACTATTGGGCTTTTGAATGTCCAGGCCCAACACGATCACCATCCAGACAAAGCTGCCATAAAAGGCATATTACAACAACAAGTATTTGCTTGGAATCAGCAAAATATTGAAGGTTTTATGAAATATTACTGGAACAGTCCAGACCTGCGTTTTGTGAGTAAAAATGGCATTACTTATGGTTGGGAAAACATAAAAAACAACTACCTAAAAAGTTACCCAACAGCTAGCAGTATGGGAGGACTAAGCTTTGAAATTAAAGCAATTGACCTGCTTTCTAAAAATGATGCATTGGTAGTTGGATCTTGGAAAATTAAAGGAGACAATACCGAGAAAGGTGGATATTTCACTTTACACTTTAAGAAAATAAAAAAAGTATGGTACATCGTAATGGACCATACTTCTTAGTTGTTTCAAAAAAAATATCTTTATTCGATTCTCATCTTTTTAGTTAACCTGGTTTGGTTATCTATTTGAATAGAATAGAGGTATAACCCTGATGGGATTTGTTCTACAGATATTGTTTGGGTATGCAAACCTGCAGGCACATTGCTTGTTTCTTGACTCCAAATTTCTTTCCCATTGTAATCAAAAATGCTCAATTTTACTTTGGCGTCCTGAACCAATTGGTAGTTGATGTTTACAATGCCATTGGCAGGGTTAGGATAAGCTGTAAACAAATGATTTTTTCTAGTTACGTATGAATCTTCAACACCCGTTATTTCCATCAATTTCAACTTAAAATACCCACCGTTTCCTGCAGTATAAGGCTTAGTTCCTTTTTTGCCATTTGTTGAAGTTGCTTCAATATAATATTCAATATAATCTGTTCCTTGTATGCCTGGATTTGTAATATCGCCAATCCAAAATCCAGCAGAATCCGACAATGTAACTGTGTTCCAGCTACCTTTATTTTTTTTCCAAATACAGTTGACGGTTTGGGTTCCACTTGGTGTAGTTACTTTGGCTACAATGTGGTATTTAGGCAAATTGGGCTGAATGCCATCTACCGATGGATGCCAAATTCTGAGAGGATTAGCTGCAGGAATTTGCATGGTTATACAATGTATTGCTCCTCCAAGTGGAGACAAGTCGCGGCTATCAATTGGTATGATTTTATATCCAGGCATTGTTTTCTCTAGAAATGCAATTACCCTGTCATCTTGTTCTTTGTTACCAGAATACCCATCGTAATAATCAGGGAAAATAAAAGAATTGTTTAGCGTTATACCATTGATGAAATTTCGGGCATCGTTGTTAATTTGGTCGCATGTAATGTCTGTGTAAGTTCCGGAATCATTGGTTGGGTGTTCTACCCTAATAATTCTAAATGGCCTGTTATAAGTAGATTTTAAATTGGTTAAGGCTTGGTAATTGTCTTCTATGATTTGTTTGTCTTGAGCAGTCACTTCATTTGGATATTGTGCTACCAATAAAGTTTGTTCATCTATAAATTTGGTGTACAAATCAATATGGCCCGTTCCGCCATCGCACTGTAAGGCTTTTAGTTCAATTAATTCTTGCGTACCAAATATATTTTTAAGCGTTTCTTCTGTTTTTGTAAATGTCCAACCCAATGCATCTTTGTTAGCTTGGCCTATGATATCGCTGTAAACCATTTTACCAAAACCATCCGTCATTAAATTACCTCCTTCAGCATTTAGAGGGCTTACAAAATTGGGTAAATTCATTCTGTTAGCCAATACCCCAGGAAACAAATTGTCATTGTCACGACCATCATAATATTTCATATCTGCAAAGCCAATAGAGTCTAAATTGTTGTAATAAAATGCCATGGGTCCATAATCACGGGTCCACCAATCTTCACCAGCAGAAACAATAAATTCATAATTGGTAAGTGGCGCTTCTAAACTGTTCATGAAAGCTTTAACGGCAATGGTATCAGCTGCTGCATTGACTCTGATATACACTTTACATTCTTCTTGAATGTAATAAGCCAATTGAGCCGATACAAAACCATAGCTACTTGTTGTATCTGCACCAATTACATTTCCATTGTTGTCGTATTCAAACGACCACGAAATAGCGACTGCTTGAGATTCTTCAAATTCACCAGGCAATACAATATCTGTTGGAAAAGATTTACCCAATGATTGAAAACCACCTTGTTGTTTGCGATTCAATGTTAGTTGCTTTTCAGCTGAAGTTTTAGCAACCGGTTTATGCCCTCTGAAATTAAAATTCTGTGCATCACTTGCGAGCATGTTTAGAAATAACATGGCAATTGTAAAAATGTACCTCATATTTGAATATGTTTGTTTAATCAACCAACATCGTTATAAAATTCAAGGTATCCAAAGCAATGTAGCTTAAAAATAAATTAAAGAAATGGAAGTCAAACAACGAATAGAACCCAGAAAAGTACTCATGTGTCATCCTGAATATTTTGACATTATAGACGTAAAAAATCCTTATATGGAAGGTCAGAATGGAAAAGTAAACAAACAAGAAGTATTGCATCAATGGGAAATGCTCAAACAGGTTTATTTAAAATGGGTAGACCAAGGGTACTTAGACGAAGTACTGGTAATAGATGGAGCGGAAGGATGTGAAGACATGGTGTTTTGTGCCAATCAGAGTTTTCCATTCATGGATTTAAATGGAGTAAAAAGTGTGATTCTGAGTAAAATGAAACACCCTTCTAGACAAAAAGAAGTTCCATTCTTCAAAGAATTTTATCAAAAACTTGACTATAAATGCATAGAACTTACCCATACAGATTTATTTGAAGGCATGGGAGATACCATTCCTCACCCAGGTAAACAATTGTACTATGGTGGATATGGACATAGAAGCCATGCAAATGCTTACCAAGAAATCGGTGCCATAACAGCTACACCAATAGTGCAATTGGAACTCATTAGTGAAAATTTTTACCACTTAGATACTTGTTTTGTTCCTTTATCCGAAGATGCAGTAATGCTATGTAAAGAAGCATTTACAATTGAAGGTTTGAATCAAATCCAAAGTTATTTTAAAAAGATTTACTATATAGATGCTACAGAAGCTATCGAAACATTTTGTTTGAACGCACATGTAATCAACTACCCTGAAAATACTAAAAAAGTAGCTGTATTGCAAAAAGGAAGTGTGCAAGCAATTCAAGCATTACAAGCTGAAGGGTATGAAATTGATGAAATTGAAACCAGTGCATTTATGAAATCTGGAGGTTCGGTATTTTGTATGAAAATGATGATTTACTAAAATGAGCAAAGAACCTAAACGCAATAAATTATTTTTGGCTCTTGGAGCGTTTTTCATTGCCAATGCAATCATTGCTGAAATGATTGGCGTAAAAATATTTTCATTAGAAAAATCAATTGGTATGTCTCCCCTATCTATTGATCTGCTAGGAAATTCATTTTCATTTAATATGACAGCTGGTGTAATATTATGGCCAATGGTATTTATCATGACCGATATTATCAATGAGTATTTTGGTAAAAGTGGGGTGAGATTATTCACTTATATTGCCATAGGGCTCATTGTCTATACCTTCTTAACTTTATTTTTTGCCATTCAATTGGAACCAGCCGATTTCTGGATAATTAAAGAAACAAGTGAAGGAAAAGTGAATATGCAGCAGGCTTACAGCCAAATTTTTGGTCAAGGCTTATGGATAATTATAGGCTCATTGGTAGCCTTTTTAGTGGGTCAGTTTATTGATGTTTCTGTATTTCATTTTCTAAAAAATAAAACTGGAAACAAAATGCTTTGGTTAAGGTCTACAGGTTCTACACTGGTTTCTCAATTGATTGACAGTTTTGTTGTATTAATTATTGCATTTTACATAGGTGCAGGCTGGGACATCAAACTGGTATTGGGAATTGGCATTGTCAATTACATGTATAAATTTACAGTTGCTGTTATACTCACTCCAGTACTTTATTTCATACACAATTTAATTGATGCCTATTTGGGCAAAGAATTGGCTCATGCTATGATGGAAGAAGCGCAAAAAGATTCATAAAAAAAGGGGCTCAAGGCCCCTTTTTTTATGAATAAATAACTTACGATTAAGGATTTGCAACTCCAATAAACAAAGTATTGTTATTGTCAATTACAATAAAATCGTTTCCATCCACAAATGCGTCACCATTTACATCAGTTACCAAATAACCTGATGCAAAGTTAGTATTGTCATTGTCTACATCAATGAAATCGTTACCATCTATGAAACCATCTTGGTTGATATCTCCAGAATACATGCCAAAAATACCAGTTTCTAATTCAGCTAAATTAGCTCCATATGCATCAGTGGCATTAACAGTAAAATTGATTGAATTGGTAAAAGTTAAGGTAATAGGTGTAGCACTCCATACAGGAATAGAATTTCTATGTTTCACTACAATATAGTAGCTATTTCCAACAACTGCAGAAGGGAAAGTTAAATTACAAACTCCGCTCGTATTAAGTACCGCTTTTTGGCTATATATAGTTAAATAAGAACCAAATGCTTCATGCAATTCTACTTCTATAGAATCAGCAATGGTATCGGACAATGTTGGATCTGAATTAAACAAAGCAGCAGCCATTGTTCCATTTCCTAAATACAACCCTTGAATATATGCTTTTAAATCAATGGCCGCCAACTGAGGAGTAGCAGAAGTTTTCACTCCCAAAGCAAAATAGCCAAGTGAGGTCAATTGGTTATTTGTCAATAAATCGTTAGCAGTTGGAATACTGGCATCAATGTTATCAAAAGCACCATTTGACAATAGACTGAATGCAATAGCATCATTAGCTCCTGCATAAATACTTGTGTCTGACAATTTAACTTTTGCACTCACAAAACTATTGTTTGCGGTTAGAATTTGAGCTTCCCAAATAAAATTTGAGTTAATTGTGTTCATACCAGTACCTGTTGTAGCTCCGGTATTGGTATCAATTAAATTCACTTTCATATCAAAATCACCAAAACCATTGGTATTCGGCTCAACCAACTCAAATGCATTGTAAATATTTTTTCCAACTGGGAAAAGATAACTCGGACCATTGGTTAACATCATAGATACTGTTCTAATTAAAGGCGCATTGATATACCCACTGGTTCTGTAAATAGCATCCGATTGATTGTTTGTTACAGATACGGTATTGGAAGCACTTCCTATTAAGTTTCCTCCATTTAAATTAAGCTTGTTAGAAACAGTCAATGCAGAACCCAATGTAATTTGAGCACCTTCAACTGTAAAAATTGGCACTGCCCCAGCAAACATTCCACTCGGTAATACCAATGCTGAGGTGTTCTTAAATTTCAATTCCGCGTTTAAAACTTTGAAATCTATTACACCAGAAGTTCTGTTTATTGTTGTACCTGAGAAATTTAATACGGCAGCAGCATCAATTACTAAATTACCTGCAGTTAGGGTTAAAGTTCCGGTATTATTGAGCAAATTGCCTATACTCACTCCGCCACTTGTTAACACAAAATCTTTGATGGTATTGGTACTTCCATTGATAGATTGATCAAAGTTAAGCACCCCATGGTTTCCTGCACCTGTAACAGTTAAACTGGCCAATGAACTTCCTCTTAACACACCTGTTCCTGAAGCTACTCCATTCAATGTCAACTTAAAATTACCCAATGCAAAGGTATCTGTATTTAAAATTGCCAATTCAGTAATAGAGGCATTCGCTGAGATTTGTGTTTTGGTTGAAAATGTAGTCACATATTTTGGATAAGCCGCTTGTAATGATGAACTAGTTACCCAATTATCTTTGTTATTAATTAAAGACCTTAATAAATAGTTAGAACCTGTTGTGGTGTTATTATAATACCCATTCGTAAATGTTACTCCAGTATTAGAGGCTGTAATACCAGCAACCAAACCAGTTGGGAGTACTGAGTTATTTGTATTGATTGTTGCTCCAACATTTACCCATGGAGTAGATGAAAATGCAGTTAAGAAAATTGGTGCAAATGATGTTCCTCTGTAACACAACAATTGGTCACCTGCGGTTGCCAATGCAAAGTTTGATGTCATGGTTACAGTACCATTTGGCAAACCATTAGAACTGTCTACAACTACAGTATTGGTTAACGGAATTGATATGGTTACAACTGTACCTGAAGGCAATACCCTGTTTGGAGAGGTCCAAACTACAACACCTTCGTTGCTAGTTAAAGATGTACCATTGAACGCATTATCTGTAAAAGTAATGACAGAACCAGCAGGTATATCTGAATGTAACATAAAAGAGAATTTATCTGGATTGGTTCCACTGTAACCCATTATTGACAAATCACCAACTTCTAATGCTTTAATTACATCAAAACTTGCACTCATTCCTGTGCTTGTTAGAGTACCTGAACTCACTTCAATGGTAATACCTGTTTGCGTAGCAGCATACATCACATTTGAAAAAGTTCCAACACCTAAAATTGGAGTTACCACCAAGGTTGCATTATTTGACACCTGAACAGATGAAGTCAAAGTCATATCAGTTACATAATCTAAATCTATATTATTCAGGTTGTCTACAGCTGCAACTACAATACTTGGGCTAATTGGATAATTAGTAACAGTTTTGGTTGGTTGTTGTATAAACCTGAGTTGAATAGATGAAACTTCAATTCTATTTTTATCTCCTAATAATGAAGTAGCTGCAGCTCCGGCATCATATAAGTAAAATGAAGATCCAGTAGCTGAATTGGCTGCACTTCTGATGGTGAAGCCAAATTGAGCATTGTCTGTAACTTTTGATTTAAAGGTTGCCCTTATACTCAAATTTTCAATGGTATTGTCATGGGTATAGAAACTCAAATTGGTAAAATTAATGAGTGTATCTGATACCGGTAGATCAGCAATTTCAGTAATGCCATTGTACAACGCCAATCTACTCAACGACTGATTACCTTGAACAGCAAATCCAATGCTCGTTAATACCGTTGAAGCAGTATCCATATCTGCTCCAAAACCGCCATCTCTAATTTGAAATCTTGCCACTTCAATTGAATTCAAATACGTTACATCTGTAGTGTCTTGGAAATTTTGATAAGCAATATTTTCAGGCTCATAAAAGCTGGTATCAGCAATAATGTCTGATGAAGTTGAGTTTGGTATACCATTGGTCATATCCACTCCATTACCTGGATTATCAGTCAAATAATTTGACTTATTTCCTGTTCCATTGTAAGGGAAAATTGCATAATAATAATTGGTACCAAATGTCAATCCTGAAATTGATACAGTATTTACAGCACTTGAACCATTGTATACAACATATTCACCTACTGCAATACTTGAACCAAAACTAAAATTGGTATCGGCTGTATAAGTGGTAGCATCAATAGGAATACCTGTTACAGGAGAACCATTTTTAACAACTACTAAATAATTTCCACCATTTCCTCCAGCAAAATTTAAGGTCATGCTGTTGGTTGAAATATTGGTTGTGTTTTGAAAATAAGCTTGGCCAGTAGGTTCCTCAGCAATGATATTGAATACCCATGATGGTGTTGGATAAATTTGGGTTGAACTGGTATTCCAATTGGTTGAATCTTTTGTTCTGGCAGGTAAATTCAACTGACTGATTGTTGTATTGGCTGTATTGTTAAGGTAATACGCATTTGGATTAAAGACACTCATGGCATTTACACCAACAGTTAAAGCCGCTGGCAAATAAGAATTGGTAGTGACGTTGGTAATTGTACCTGTTGTTACCCAAGTACCTCCTGTCATCATTCCACCCAATAAGCTGGTGTTACCACCACTAATTCCCCATGTTCCTTGGTATGCAAATAATTGATCTCCATTAACAGCCAATGTAAAATTAGAAGGGGCTGCTGAGTTCCATCCTGTTCCAGTTATGGTCATTCCATTTGTCCAAGTAACAACAGTTCCCGAAGTAAGGGATGTTGGTGCAGTATAAATCAATGTCCCCTCAGTTAGCATTTGAGTTGTAGGGTCACTGTAACCATTGTCTGTAAACTTAATTTTGGTATTGGCTGGAATGGTATTGACAACAACAAATGAAATGACATTCTTTGAAGAAGTGTTCATACCAATGATGGCAATGTCATTGAAGTTTAAATTATATATTGAACCCAAACAGTCAATACTTTGAGTTGGAGAGCCTGAACTCGTTGCTGTTAACACAACTGTTGACTGATCAGTTAATGCTGTAGGGTTATACCTGACATAAATGGTGGTATTGCCAACAACTCCAACACTAGGTGTAATGGTAATTGATGAGGCAAATCCAGCACCTGATGACAATGAAACTTCATATCCTGTAGGTGCATTTACAACCAAATCATTGGTTAAATTTGAACCGGAAACTGTTATTGTTTGCTCATTTGATGGCAAGCCAATTCCTGGACTTGCAAATTCTTTTAATGTACCAGTAGCTACTACCAAAGGACCGCTAGAGGGAGTAACACTACCCACTACACACAAGTCTGGAGCAGTTGAATTTACCACATCATAGCAATAAAAAGTTCCTGCTGATGCTGTTCCACCATATCCTGCAATTCTGAACGTAATGGTAGCAGAGGAAGGTACATTTTTTAACGCTGCAATGGCACTTAAATCAACCTTTAGAATTGCACCTCCAGAAGTAGTGTTTGTGAATGAAAGTGTTGCAGCTGTTGTAAAAGTTGTTCCATTTAACGAATAATCTAACATTCCAGATGCTGGCCCTGATGCAGATCTCCTATAAGGAAACCTTAATGAGTCAATGCTTAATTTGTAACCGGCGTTGGCTTTCACGGTAAATGTAAAAAATTGATTGGCCGTTACTGCATTGGCACCACTTGTTGCTTGCCAACTAACCCCTCCCCAACCTCTTGCGGCAGGTGTTCCGCTTGTTAAAACTCCAGGCCCCCTGGTTAAACCACCAGCTGTTACATTGGCAGCAGCAGAACCTGCATATGGACTTGGGCCAAATGTCTGAGTAGCTGTGATTGGATTAAAGTCATAGGAACTCAAAATTGTTTGAGCGCTCAATTGATTCATTGTTATTACTGAAATAACAAGAAACAAAAATTTTAAAAAACTAGATTTCATGGTAAACATGGTATAATTGTATGGTTTGATTTAATATTTTAACGTCTTAATTGTGCGCAAGTTAGATTTTGAAATTGCATAGATTCAAACAACTAATACACATTTCAATTTTTAAGTTTTTTTTTAAAGCACGTTGGATGTCAAACAGCTGTCAAAGTTAATTTGCTTCAGCCGATTTAATACTAAAAAATTGTTAAATTATGATAGCGTATTTGACTTATTTCAAAGTCATGCGTAACTGTGCGTACACCTTGTATTCTTTGGATACAGTATTGATAAAAGGAGCTAAAATGGCTTCCATTGTGTGGTTTAATTTTAAGGGCTGAGCCTCATCTCTTAAAACATCAAAATCTAATTGAACTTTATTACTGGTATAACAAAAACCCACGAAAACACCTGGCTCATAGACAATTACCACTTGCTCCTTGTGATTTCTTCCTTTACCAACAATAAAATAAGCCTTTTTTTCGGCATTCAACTTATCAAAAAATGCTTGGGCTTTTTGGTTATAAAAAGCTATGTTCTCATTTGCCAGACAGCTACCTGAACAAATTTCCTTTTCTACTGAATAACAAGGAAGTAAATTGGTTTGATGGTTACAAAGTTTTGGACACAATCCAAATTCCTCAATTAAACTTTCTACATATAACAATGCTTCAGACCTATTTGAGAAAGTAACCAATGGCTTCAATTCTTTTCTAACCTTATCAACTCCAAACCTGATTTTTCCATTTTGGTCTAAGTAATCATACAAACCATAAACCGTTTGAAATTTCTTTTGAGCCCTGTTTTCATCAGGCCATAACCGTTTAATTTCTTGACTTTCTAATAACAAAGCCAATAATTCATTTCCTGTTTGTACACAGCTCAATCCATATACATTTCTTAATAAATTTTGCTTTTGACTGCTATTTATATTTCCTGTAAAATGGCTAATGACTCTATTTTTAATATTTTTGGCTTTGCCTACATAGATGGCCAATCCTTTGTTGTCTATGAAATAATAAATTCCAGGATTTTTAGGCAGTTTTTCGACTTCTTCTTTGGGTAAATTGGGAGGTAATACATATTCTTTACTCCCTTTTTTTAGGCTTTCACTAATGAATTGCGTGCTGTCTTTTTCTATTAAAAGATGAAACAGTTGAACCGTTGCAAATGCATCACCTGCTGCTCTATGTCTATTTTGTAAGGGAATTCCTATAGACCCACATAAGTTACCTAAAGCATATGAAGATTTACCCGGAATGATTTTTCTACTGAGCCTAACCGTACATAACTTAGACGCATTGTATTGAATACCCGCTAATTCAAATTGATTTTTGATAAATGCATAGTCAAAATTCACATTGTGAGCCACAAATATTTTTCCGTTCAGAATTTCAAACAAGTTGGGAGCTATCTGATTAAAAGTAGGCGCATTGTCTACCATAGACTGAGAAATGCCCGTAAAACTTTGAATATAAAGAGGAATAGGAATTTCTGGATTCACCAATGTTTCAAACTGTTGAAGTACTTTTTGACCGTCAGTGATATAGACGGCAATTTCCGTTATGGCATTGGCAGAAGGCTGACCTCCTGTAGTTTCAATATCTACAATGGCAAACACAATTCGAAATTACGCCCTAAGTTTAATTCGTATTTGCGTATTTATTCACCTTTAAACAAATTCAATACCTGAATTGTACAATTTAAGGTAACCTTAAATTGAATAATTAACTAAATTTGAAAACCAATATAACAATTATGAAAGGAACAGGAGTTGCACTAATAACACCATTTAAAAAAGACCTATCAATTGATTTTGACGCTTTGTCAAATATCATAGAAAATTGTATTTCTGGTGGTGTCAATTACTTGGTAGCATTAGGTACTACTGGAGAAACCGCAACTTTAAATGAAACTGAAAAAAATCAAATTTACAGATTCATTGTAGAACAGGTAAATAAGCGAGTACCTTGTGTTGCAGGCATTGGAGGCAATGACACTCGAACCGTTTGTAGCACATTGGACCAATTCAATTACGAAGGTTTTGATGCCATTCTTTCAGTAAGCCCCTATTATAATAAGCCAAATCAAGAAGGCATTTTTCTACATTACACAGAAGTAGCTGCTCATAGTAAGGTTCCTGTAATCCTATACAATGTACCCGGAAGAACCGGAAGCAATATGTCTGTAGCTACTACACTCAAATTGGCTGAAAATCAAAATATAGTAGCCATTAAAGAAGCCAGTGGAAATCCTGAACAATTCATGGATATTATTCAAGCTAAGCCTGCTAATTTTTATGTCATCAGTGGTGATGATAACCTCACACTACCTTTTGTAGCAATGGGCATGTCTGGAGTAATTTCTGTGATAGCGCAAGCATACCCTCAAGCATTTTCAAATATGGTTCAACTGGGTCTAAACGGAGAAATTACTGAAGCTAAAATAATTCATTACCAATTGTATAACATGATGAAAGCCATTTTCATGGATGGAAATCCAGGTGGAATAAAAGCGCTCTTAGAAATCCAAGGAGTTTGTAGCCAATATGTAAGACTCCCATTAGCTCCTGTTAAGCAAGAAGTATATACTTATTTACATGAATTGCACCAGCAACTGAAGCGCAATTAATTCTTAACGGCTCTTAAATATTGTACGGCGTTTTCATATTGCAACCTAATTACATAGGCTCCAGTAGGTAAATTCAAAGTGACCACCTCAGCCAATGAATTTTGAGAAATATCAATGTATTCTTCTTGCGCAATTTCACCTGTCAACTTAAACAAAGTAAGTTTGATTGGATAAGGGAAAGTAGTGGTAAATTTTATCCTAAAATACCCTTTGAAAGGGTTTGGGTACAATGGTGCTTCTATTTTCCAAGGCAAAGTCAATTGTTGGTTGTGATTCAAAGAACCCAACAATTGATTGGCAGTTTCCCCATTCATTCCAATGGCTGATAATTTGTAATACAGCTTAACTGGCAACTTTAACAAATTGGTGTCGTTGTCTATAAAACTATAGGAAATCCTAGACAAACTATTTCCACTTGCTTTTATAGAATCAATTTTAGTGTAGGTATTGTCATCAATAGAACGTTCAATGACATATGTGTTTGTATTGACTTCTAAATGGGTTGTCCATTTCAATAATATTGCAGTATCTGTTGTTTGTTGAATGGTAAAATCACCCCATTTTACAAGTGTATGCTGAGCAATTGTAGTAAAAGGGAAATAGATGCAAAAAAAGAAAGCTACAGAAAATCTAAAAAACTGCACAAAAATTATTTAGTGATTAATTGCTTTATTTTTTCTTCCAGCATAAACTCATCGCCCTCCACATAACCACTGTGTTGATAGACAATTTTACCTGTTTGATCCAATAAAAATGTATGTGGAATTTGAACCACATTCATAGCCCTTTGAAAATCTTGATTGATGTCCATCATAACATCATATTCCCAGCCTTGGCCATCTACGTATGGTTTAACTTTGGGTGTATTCCTGGCATTGTCTGTGCAAATGGCAACCAATTCTAAACCATATTTGGTTTTCCATTCATCGTAAATTTCATTGATGCTGTTGAGCTCTTTTTTACATGGTGCACACCAAGTTGCCCAAAAACTCACAATGGTTATTTTTCCGTTTTTTGAATATTCTGCTAAATTCTTCGACTTTCCATTGATGTCTTTTAACACCAAATTAGGCATTGTTTGAACTGAATTTTGTGCCATGATTCCTATTGATAGCAACAGAAAACAAAGAAGGGTGTTGAATTTTCTCATACAATTATTTTTATCTCGGTTGAAAATGCGCTTGAATTTGAAGTTCAATTTTCTTGCCAAATTAACAAAAGCTTCCAATTAAACAGATTTGACAATCAAAAAATATGAATTTTCAACACAAAATTATGGAAAAATGATGATATAAAGCTGCACTCCGTTGATATTTATTCCATTACATTCTTGTATGTTTGAACTATGAGCAAACGCATGCGAATTGGTATTTTTTTTGGAGGGAATTCAAGAGAAAGAGAAGTTTCTTTTGCCGGAGGAAGAACAGTTTATGATAACCTTGACAAAAGTTTATTTGAAGCCATTCCAATTTTTGTAGATAGTTTCAATCAATTTATCTTGTTAGATTGGAAATACATTTACAAAGGATCTATCAGAGATTTTTATCCGCCAGTTGATGCATTGCTTCAACAACCTAGTTCATTCCAAGTGTATGCAGAAAATATCACAGACAATGCAAATAACGAAGCATTGGCAATGGGTAAAAAAATTGGGAAGCCAATTGATCCTAAACAAATCAAACAACTCATAGACCTTGCATTTCTAGCTTTACATGGAAATTTTGGCGAAGATGGTACCATTCAAGGTTTGTTAGAATGGCACCACATACCTTATACCGGTTCTGGTATCATGCCAAGTGCTTTGGGCATGAATAAACGCATCCAAAAAACTTTAATGGAGGCATCAGGTATGCCTGTTCCAAAATATGATTCTTTTTTAAAAACAGAACTTCCTCAATTAAAAGCCATCCATCAGCGTATTTTAAAAACTGTAGGTTTGCCCTTTATAGTAAAGCCCGCCAATCAAGGAAGTTCCGTTGGAGTAACTGCATTGTATGACAAGGATTTTGAAAGTTTTGAAAAGGCTTGTCACAAAGCATTGTTCATGCTTCATTTGAAACAAAAAGACTGGAAGCGTTTTTCAAATGCTGAGCAATTTGCTTTCGTTCAAAAGCTAACAGATATCAAAGAAGGCATTGGACTTCCGTTAATCTGCAAACAGGAAATTATCAGACACCCTGATGTTTTGCTAAAAACCTTGAACAGGTTATTCAAAAAAGAAGAAAATGTATTTTTAGAGAGTCTTCAAAGTGAAACCGAAGTACTCATAGAATCATTTATTGAAGGCAGAGAGTTTTCATGTATAGTTATCAGAGATGAAAATGGGGTAGCAATTAGTCTTCCTCCTACCGAAATTATAAAAGGCAAAGAGGTGTTTGACTACCGCAGCAAATATTTGCCAGGGTTGAGCAGAAAAGTAACCCCAATTGAAACTTCAGACAAACAAATTCAAGCAATCCGACTGGCATGTGAAAAACTATTTAATTTGTTCAATTTTCATGTGTATGCCCGCATAGATGGTTTTTTAGGGAACGATGGCAAACTGTATTTAAACGACCCCAATACCACTTCGGGCATGATGCCTTCTTCATTCTTTTTTCACCAAGCAGCAGAAATTGGCCTAAATCCATCTCAGTTTTTAACATTTATTATTAGAAGCTCGTTGTATGAAAGGATGAACAGTTTACCCAATCATTTCAACGAAAAATCGTTGCTCAATCAATTGGATAAAAATTTGGTGTTATTGAGTGCTAAAAAAGCCAAGAAAATTAGAGTGGCCGTAATGATGGGAGGTTATAGTTCTGAAAGACATATTTCTGTTGAAAGTGGCCGTAATATTTTTGAAAAACTGGCTTCATCTGAAAAGTATGCGCCATTTCCTGTATTTGTTTCTGGAGATGACCAGGCTCACCAATTGTATTTGCTTCCTTTCCATATCATGCTCAAAGACAATGCAGATGACATTCTCGAAAAAGTAAAAAACTACAAAAGACCAGCCATCATGAATGTAATTGCAGAACAGCTTTCTGCAACCGTTTCAAAATACAGTAGCAACCAAATTCTTCAACCCAAACAAATCAGCTACAAGGAGTTAAAAACACTAGCCGACACTGTATTTATTGCCCTTCATGGCAGACCAGGAGAAGACGGGACCATCCAAAAAGAATTGATCAACGTGAAGTTGCCTTTTAATGGATCGGGAGTTGAAAGTTCACAATTGACAATTAACAAATACAACACCAATCAATTGCTCAGAAAGAAAGGTTTTTTAGTTGCTGACCAAGCGCTCATATTCAAAGACGACTGGACAAAATCTGCAGCCAATTGTATCAAAAAAATAGAGGCTATTGGCTATCCATTGATTGCCAAACCTGCTGATGATGGCTGTAGCAGTGCGGTAAAGAAAATTAAAACAAGAAAACAACTCGAAGCATTTGCAGCTGCAACATTTAGGTCCTCATTAGCAAATATTCCAAGCCATTCTATCAAAGAACTGGGGTTACAACCTAAAGAAGAATTCCCTATTAAGCCGCATTTTTTGGTTGAAAAATTTGTAGAAAAAGGAAAAGCAGTTCATTTTTTAGAAGTAACTGGTGGCTTAATGACCCATTACAAAGCAGGTAAATTGGTTTATGAAACTTTTGAACCCAGTGAAACATTGGCAGAAGGTGAAATTCTTTCTTTAGAAGAGAAATTCTTAGCCGGTCAAGGCCAAAACATTACTCCAGCCAGGTACGATGCCAATTTGGTGAAGAGTAAAAAAATTAGCACAGAAGTACAAAAAGTACTGAAGGCTGTTGCACAAACATTAAAAGTTGAAGGTTATTGCCGAATTGATGCCTTTGTTAAAATATACAAGAACAACAAAATAGAAGTGTTCATCATAGAAATTAATTCGTTGCCCGGCATGACCCCAGCAACTGCTATATTTCACCAATGTGCACTCAATGGTTACAAGCCTTATGAATTCATTGATGGCATTCTCCAATTTGGAGCTGAAAGATTGAAATTGAGTAAAAACAAAAAAGACAGCTTATAGCTGTCTTTTTTGTTTTGTTTAAAACTTATTGATTATTTCTTGCAAAGACGAAGTAACTCATCATAGCCGCCTTTAAACACATTGAAATCTACATCACCCCTAATTCCTTTTACCCTTCCGCTCTCGTTGTGTTGCCAGAACTGCCAATTTTCAGTTAAACGGTTTAAGTTATCGGTGGCATAATGCGCTATCCACAATGGGTATCTTTTAAATTCAGGACCACTGAAATAGTTTTTATAGAACGAATAAGAAGTGTATAAAATAGGTGTTACATTGTATTGCTTTTCTGCCAATACCAACCAACGCTTTACATTTTTCCTCAACCTTTCAGGAGGGCAACTGCCTCTCAATTCAATGTCTAATACAGGAGGTAAATCTTCACGTTCAATTTTAACTTGAGATCTGAACAAATCAAATTGTTCTTCGGCAGTTAAATGAGGTCTAAAAAAATGGTATGCTCCTCTTAAAATGTTTTGATCTTTTGCTGCTTCCCAATTTTCGTTGAAAAAATTATCTCTGATACTTCTACCTTCTGAGGCCTTAATGAAAGCAAAGTTAATTCCAATATTGTTATGGGTATGTTCACTCACCGACTCCCAGTTAATTCTTCCTTGGTGTCTAGACACATCAATTCCATGAACTTCGTAATCTGGTGGCAACCAAATTCCAAAACCGGGGTAGTCTACCCTTTTTTCAGATTTAGCGGCGCTGCTTTTGGCTGCAGGTGGATATACCAACACTAAAAAACCTGCTACCGTAAAGGTAATTGCAGAACCAACCAGATACCATGCGCTTCTCTTTTTCATACTTAAATGATTTTAACAAATTTACTGAATTCTGTAAAAATGTGCATAGCCTGTGGATTTTTAATGTGAATTTAACGGTGCATAACTCAAAAAAGTGTACAGATTTTGAGCGTTTTCCAAAAAATCAGAAAAAATATTTTGTATTCTATTTAGTATCCTTAGTTTTGCACCCCGATTAGGTTCAATGGCGGGGTAGCTCAGTTGGTTAGAGCGTAGGATTCATAACCCTAAGGTGGGCAGTTCGATCCTGCTCCCCGCTACAAATAAAAAAGTCGTCAATTTTGACGGCTTTTTTTTTGTTTTGAGGCTTTACAACTTTTTTCCCCCATCTAATCTAACAAAGCCAAAATTTCATCAATGTCAATTTGCTTGATAACAGCTTCATCCGTTTCAATTAAGCTATTGGCCAATTCGGTTTTCTTTTGTTGGAGTAGCAATATTTTCTCTTCTACCGTTTCTTTAGAAATGAACTTATAAATAAAAACGGGTTTTTCTTGGCCTATGCGGTGGGCACGGTCAACAGCCTGTCTTTCAACTGCGGGGTTCCACCATGGGTCTAACATAAATACATAATCGGCCTGGGTTAAATTCAGTCCAAAGCCACCTGCTTTCAAAGAAATTAAAAAGAATGGAATTTGACCATTCTGAAAGCTGTTCACCATTTTTTGGCGTTCATCGTTGCTCATGGTACCATCGAGGTAACAATGGTCTATGCCTTTTTCGTTGAGCCAATTTCTGTAAATACTTAACTGAGATACAAATTGTGAAAAAATAAGCACCTTATGCCCTTCTGCCATAGCCGTTTCGGCCATATAAGTGACCTCTTTAAATTTTCCACTCTGTCCTTCAAATTCAGGATTCACCAACAAAGGATGGTTGGCTATTTGCCTGAGTTTGGTTAAACCTTGTAATAAAGTAAAATGACTTTTGTTGATGCCTAATTCTTTGATGGCATTGAGTATTTCGTTCCTGTAATGCGATTTTACTTTCTCATAGGCTTCTTTTTGCTCTTCACTCATTTGGCAATACACCAATTGCTCCATTTTAAGCGGCAAATCTTTGGCTACTTGGTCTTTTGTTCTTCTCAGAATAAAAGGCTTTATAATGGCTTTTAACTGCTGTAATTTTCTGATATCTTTTTGCTTTTCAATAGGAATGACAAAGCGCTCCGTAAAACTATTCAAACCACCCAACAAACCTGGATTAACAAACGAAAGCTGGCTCCATAGTTCCTGAACACTGTTTTCTATGGGCGTTCCAGTTAAAACCAATTTATTGCTTGCTTTGAGCATTTTAACTGCTTTTGCCGATTGTGAGTTGGGATTTTTGATGGCCTGACTTTCGTCTAAAATGAGGTAATTGAATTTAAATTCTTTGACAATTTCAATGTCAACCCGAATGGTTCCATAGGTAGAAATAACCAAATCGTAATTGGCAAACTGGGCTGCATTTTTATACCTATTCACGCCTGTATAAACCAATATTTTTAATTCAGGTGTAAATTTGAGTGCTTCTTGGTACCAGTTAAACACCAATGAATTGGGAACAACAATCAATGAACACCTGATGTTTGTTTGCTTATTGGCAGCGGCAATAACAACTGGGTCTTTGGGTGCCAAAATACCCCCAGTTTGCAAAAATTGAGTTCGGTTTTGCGATTCATTGGCTTGGCTAAATAAGTCCATTTGCACTGCCATACCATTGACGATTAGCTCTGATTTTGGAAGAGGTTCAAAAACAGGTGCATTGCTGGCATTTTCTTGTTGGTAATTTTCTTTTTCCTTTTGTAGTAAGGACAAGGTTTGAATGGTTTTTCCTAAGCCCATGTCATCAGCTAAACAGCCTCCAAATTGGTTTGTTTTTAAAAAGTAAAACCAGTCTAAACCTGCTTTCTGATAAGGCCTGAGTGAACCTTTAAAATGAACAGGAGGTTCAGTTTCAACAACGCCACCACCCTCTCTTAATTGAAGCAATTTATCACTTAAATTCAGGTATTTACCCCCTTGATTGGCAATTTCTTCCAACAAGCCAACATGTTGTTTTTCTAATTTTATTTCCTCCTCGCCAGTACTAAATTCAAGTATGCCGGTTAAATTTCCAAACCATTCTTCTGGTATAATGGCCAACATGCCATTGGGTAAAATAAATTCTCTTTTGCCCCTAAGTATGTATTCTTTGAGCGTTAGAAAAGAAAAGGTGTATTCTCCAAATTGCACAATTGCACTCACATCAAACCAATCTCTTTGTTCCTTCACCTCAATTTTAATTTCTCTTGGACCAAAATAATACTTATTGGGTTCGTCTTGTTGGTTAATGGAGATGCCCAATGCTGCTAAATCCTGGTGCTTTTCGTTGAGCCAATCTAAAAAAATGTACTTATTGGTAACTTCTGTGCCCAATAATACATCCTTCATTTTATGTTCGGCAGTTTGAGGTAGTTTAAAAAAAGCCGATTGGCTGTATTGCAAGCCCATTTTTACGAGTGCATTTGCAGTAGTTTTCTCAGCATTTTCATCCCTCACAATTCTGTTGAAGGAATATTTGCCATTGTTTTTAATGAGTTGAGCAATGATTTTTTGTCCTGAGTCATAATCAAAAAAAGCATGGTGGTATTCGAATTGCAATTTCAATGCAATTTCATCTTCATAAAAATGCACCATTTGCAAAACTGCTTTGAATTGGCCAGAAAGGGTTTGAATGCCAAAACAGTCAGACCTGACATCGTATTTTTCAACTAGATGCGATACAAATTTTTGCAGGTAATTTTCTTCTGCATTTTGTGGAATTAAAATGTATCTCTTGTTTAAAAAGGGTTGTAATTTTTTACCATCTAATTTTTTAGCAAAAGAATACAATTGATTGTTCACCAATAACCAAGCCGGAAACAACCCTACCAGTAGAGAACCTTTGTACATGAATTCTATTTTTTCGGATTGATACTTTATGGTTGGGTAATAGCGAATGCCGTCTTCGTTTTGTTTGAAATGAAAGAGTACCTGGGCTGATTCTTCAGCAATGGTTATTTTTTGGGAAATGGGATTGTTGTCATTGCCCGTTTTGTAGATGTGTTTGCCTCTTAACAGTTCAAACACCTTGTTCATTTTTGCTTGAAAAAAAGGTTTGATTTTTTCTTCCAATAACTGAGTGGGGCAATATTTATTGAAAAACTCAGCGGTTCTTATTTTTTTCTTGGTTTCTGTATTGAATTTTCGGAATAAGAAATCGTCATCAACTTCATCAAGAATTTTGATGATTTCAAATTCTGATTCAGAAATGTTTTTTGAAAAGTAATCTGCAGTTTTTGAAAATACCCGTTGGTGTGTAAGCGTAAAGGCACCTTTGCTATTCTGCTGAACAACATGAGGCTCAAGCATTAAGCCCAATTGGGCATGCTCCACCAAAGTGAATACCAAAGCAAAGGGTTGTGTGTTAACTACAATCAAAAACTACTTACATTAAGTTAGCTAAGGTAAGTAAGAAATCAATTTAAAAAAAGTTTAAAGTGTATAAACTCCTTGGTAAACAAATTTTGCAGGCCCTTCTAGCCAAATTGCTTTATATGAGGCGTTTTCAGTTTTTTCAAATGTTACTCGAAGTGCACCACCAGGGGTACCCAACCTTACTGTATAACTGGGTAAAATTCGGTCTTGAATTGAGGCAAATGCAATTGCGGATGCGGTAACTCCTGTACCACAACTGTAGGTTTCATCCTCTACTCCCCTTTCATAGGTTCTAACTGCCAAACTACTGTCGGGCATTACTTGAACAAAATTCACATTGATTCCTTCTGCAGCAAACCTATCTGAATACCTGATTGCTCTGGCCATTTGTACAATGTCTATTTGTGCAATGTTGTCATTGATAAATTGTACATAATGTGGCGAACCTGTGTTTAATATAAAAACGCCATTGGGTTCTTCTAAAACAGTTGTTACATCTTTCATTTGAAGGGCAACCAAATCGTTGCCATTGATATGACTTTCATGCATGCCATCTATGGCTCTAAATTGCATACTTTCTGTTACAATTTGTAAGTCATGTGCAAATTTAACAATGCACCTTCCTCCATTACCACACATGGTACTCTCTGAGCCATCACTGTTAAAATATTGCATGTAAAAATCTGATTGCTCATCTGATTGAAGTAAAATGAGCCCATCTGCTCCTATTCCATACCTTCTGTGGCACAAGTGTGCAATTAGTTTTTGATCAGAAGCAGGAAATGTTTTGTCCCTGTCATCAATTAAAATAAAATCATTTCCGGTTCCTTGGTATTTATAAAAAATTTGGTTCACTGTAGTGGTATTCGGTGTAAATGGTTGTTTTGAGTCAATTGAAAAATACGTGCATTTTGAATTATAAAATAGGCCGATTTTTCCTCATCAAATAGTAGGTAAAAATTAGTTTGAGTGGATAAACCATACAGTACAAGTTTATGCTCATTAAACGCATAGCCCTTGAACTGATTGGCTGATTGCCAGTATTCAACCAAAACGGGTTGTGATTTTGTTTGTTTCTTTTTGGATAATAACAACAAAGAGCGCGTCATCATGATAGAATCTGAAAGTACTGAATCTACCTCGTAAGAGACCGATTCCAATAATTCGTTCCAGACGGTATAGGAGAAACATTCAAAATTGCTATCTGCTACAAACACCTCTTCTTCTATTTGAAGAGGAAGTTTTTCTATGTGCTGTTGTTCGGAGATACTGAATGAATCTTGTTCCATCAAACGATTGTCGGCACTTGAATCTGAGGGAAGTAATAAATCAGAATTTCCACTTGTTTGAGCATAGGAATCCAATTTGGCTATCTTGTCTGATTGAACTGCTTTTTTATTGGGTTTAAACAAACCAATAGATCTACTGATGATGCTTTTAGGAGGGTTTAAAGAATTGTTGTATTTGGTATTGATAAAGTAATCAAATACCAACACAATGCCTAAAATTGAAACCATTAAATACAGCCAACCCATATTTTTGGGAGATTGAGTAGCTATCATTGGCGCTTCATAAGCGGCCAATTCTCTTCTAAGTATTTCTGTTCTGTGAAGTTTGTATTGCTGAAATTGTTTTTTGAATTCTGGATCTTGATTGAGCTTTTCCTCAAACATTTCCAATTCAGATTGACCCAGCTCTACCCGCAGGTATTTTTCAAATATATAGTGGTATGTTTCTGGATCGAGATGCACAGGTTCAAAATTGATAAATTAAACGGATTTTAAAAACTTTTTCGCCAGTAAATTACGATTTATCTGCACAAACAATAAAAGCCATTCGGGTTGCGTTTTATTTCTTATAAAATTTGGAATAATTTTTGAATAGAAAAAATTTAAAATCTCAAAACTATGAATACTAAAAAAATCTTAACATTTGTATTGGTTGCAACCCTTGGAGGGCTTGCAGCAATTGGTATTGGAAAGCTTTTTGACAAAAAATCTGATACTGAGTTTAAAGAAGCCTACATGGCAAAATATGCCAGCCTTTCAGTTGAAACTGACAGACCTGACTTTGTTACAGTAGCTGAATTGGTAACACCAACAGTTGTGCATATTTTAACTACAGTAGACGGAACAAGAAACGACAATGCGCAACTGAACGACCCTTATGGTTTTTTCAAAGATTTTGGATTTAAAATAGAGCCGCAACAGATGATTCCGAGAGGTGGTTCCGGTTCTGGTGTCATTATTTCACCCGATGGATATATAGTTACAAATAACCATGTGGTAGATGGAGCAAATAAAATTAAAGTGGTTTTGAACGACAAAAGAGAATATGCTGCTGAATTAATTGGAAAAGACAGAAACACTGACTTAGCCCTCTTAAAAATTGATGAAAAGAACCTCCCTTTTGCCATTCAGGGTAATTCAGACGATGTTAAAGTTGGGCAATGGGTATTGGCTGTTGGCAATCCTTTTAATTTAACTTCTACTGTTACTGCTGGTATTGTCAGTGCAAAAGGAAGGGGCTTGAATTTACTCAGAGACCCAAGAAATCCTGAAACACAATATGCCATAGAAGCATTTATTCAGACCGATGCAGCTGTAAACCCGGGAAACAGTGGAGGTGCATTGGTTGCAGCTGATGGCAAACTAATTGGAATCAATGCCGCCATAGCCAGTGAAACAGGTCAATATGCAGGCTATTCTTTTGCCATTCCGGTAAATTTAATGAAAAAAGTAATAGACGATTTGTTAAAATACGGAGAGGTTCAAAGAGGCTTACTGGGGGTTCAAATTCAGGATGTAACCAGTGAATTGGCCGATAAAGAAGGACTGAAAGATGTGAAGGGGGTATACATAGCCAAAGTAAATGAAAATTCGGCAGCAGATGATGCAGGTATCAAAGACAAGGATGTCATTGTTTCGATAGATGATGAAAAAGTAAATAGCTCAAATGAATTGCAGGAAAAAGTAGGTAAAAGAAGCCCAGGTGAAAAAGTAAAAGTGGGAATTTTAAGAAACAACAAAGCCCTTGAATTTGAAGTAACTCTCAAGAACAAAGATGGCAAAACAGGTATTGTGAAGTCTGAAAAAATAGAATCAAACAAAGTTTTAGATTGTGAATTTGAAACCATTGCAAGAGAAGAAAGACTCAAACTTAAAATTTCAAATGGGGTTAAAGTGAAAAAGATTGGTGAGAAAAGCCCCTTGAAAAAGGCAGGTGTTCCAATTGGTTTTGTCATAATACAAATTGATAAAACCAATGTAAGTACTAGCTCTGAAGTAAAAAATGCACTTGAAGGCCGAAAAGGTGGTGTGTTGTTGGAAGGAATCAACCCTGATGGATCAAAAGGTTACTACGGATTTGGAATTAACTAATTGGGGCTACAAAAAAAGACACGGGCGGGCCAAAGGCCCGCCCGTGTCTTTTGTACACAACTTATTTACTTAAGCCTGCCCCATAGACCCACCAAAATTCATTGGGTAAGGTGGTGCTTGCTCATTGATTTGTATGGTTCCATTGTGCTCTTCAAATTTTCTGATATTGTCATTCAATGCAAACATGAGTCTTTTGGCATGATCAGGTGTTAGTACAATTCTAGACTTTACTTTTGCCTTAGGTACACCCGGCATGACCCTTATAAAGTCAAGCACAAATTCAGAATTTGAATGCGTAATGATTGCCAAATTTGAGTAAGTACCCTCTGCCATCTCTTCTGTTAATTCTATATTGAGTTGGTTATTTTCTGATTCTTTGTTTTCCATATTACTTTTTTTATTACGAATGTAATTGCAAGCATTGCTGGAATCAAAAAAATATTTACTGAATTTTTACTAAGTTTTAAAAATTATAACAAATTGCTGGAATCATTAACAATCAATTGAGCAAAAAGCAATTAATATTGTGAAACATGCCTCAAACAATTTACATAAAAAACATGGTCAGCAAACGCTGTCTACAAACTGTGCAGCAGATTTTGGTAGATATGCGCTTACCATTTAACAAAGTAAATTTAGGTAGTATAGAACTTCAAAAACCAATTGAACCCGCTCAAAAAAACGAATTAAAGCTCGCTATTCAACAAGCGGGTTTTGAAATTTTGATAGACAAAGAGCAACAATTGATTGAGCAGATTAAATTGGCCGTTTTAGAAATGATCTATTTTGGGAATAACCTCAATACCATCATTAGAAACTCTGATTATTTAAGCGATAAAATTGGCAAATCATACGCCTACATTAGCAAGCACTTTAGCGATACAACAGGCCATACCATTGAGAAATACATTATTCTTGTAAAACTAGAACGCGTGAAAGAACTCTTGAGCTACAACGAAATGACTTTGAGTGAAATTTCATACCAAATGGGATATAGCAGTGTACAGCACTTATCAAACCAATTTAAACAAGTAACAGGAATGAGTGTCAGTGAATTCAAAGCCCTCAAAATAAAGCCTAGAACTCCTTTAGACGAATTAATTCCTTAAATTTATACATTAAACAAATAATCCTATAACACATTACTTTTTGTATATGAAGTAATTTGTATGAAATGCGACCTCTATGAAAATTAAAAAAAACATCGCCATTAGTGAATCTGGATTTATTTTCAATCCAACAACTGGAGACTCATTCTCAACCAATCCAATTGGTTTTGAAATCATCCATTTATTGAAAGAAGATAAAAACAAAGAGGAAATCAAACAAACCATCTTGAGTCGGTATGCGGTAGATGAGTCAACATTTGAAAAAGATTTTTATGACTTCTCTACTCTGCTTCAAAATTCACAAATAGCAGAAGAATAATCATGACAGCAAAAAAACAGCTAACCATTGCAGTTTCAGGCTTGAACAATATAGATAGTCCAGGCCCTGGAATACCTGTTATTAGGGCATTGAAAGAAAGCACTCTTTTTGATGTCAGAATCATTGGGCTTTCTTATGAAGCACTTGAACCAGGTTTGTACATGCACAATTTGGTCGACAAATCTTATCAGGTGCCTTTTCCTTCTGCTGGTACCGATGCACTCATAGAGCGAATTTCATACATTCATCAATGCGAAAACATATCTGTCATCATCCCTAATTTTGATGCTGAGCTAAGCAATTTCATGAAACTTGAAAATAGATTGTTAGCAGAATTTGGCATTAAAATGTTTTTGCCTACTCAAGACCAATTTGACGAACGACACAAATCAAATTTATTTGAATTTGGTTTGAAACATGGCATCAAAGTGCCTTATAGCAAAATGATTTTTAGTACCGCAGAAATTCCTGCTTTGTTGAATGAATTTTCTTTTCCTATAGTAGTAAAAGGCAAATATTACGAAGCATATATTGCTTATAACATTGAACAAATTCATAGCTATTTTAACAAACTCACTTCAAAATGGGGATTGCCAATTATTATCCAACAATATGTATTTGGAAGCGAAGTCAATGTGACTGCAATTGGTGATGGCAATGGCAATGCCATAGGTGCAGTTCCAATGAGAAAGTTATACATTACAGACAAAGGCAAAGCTTGGGCGGGTATTTCATTAGATGATGACAAATTGGTTCAAATTGCAAACAAACTCATTGCATCGTCTAAATGGAGAGGTGGCATGGAACTGGAGTTTATTAAAACCGCCGAAAATGATTACTACCTTCTAGAAATAAATCCACGTTTCCCAGCATGGGTGTATTTGGCAAAAGGTTGTGGACAGAACCATCCGGAGGCATTGGTAAGAATGGCTTTAGGAGAAACAGTAGAACCATTCAAAAATTATGAAGTGGGTAAAATGTTTGTCCGTTACTCATACGATTTAATTGTAGATTTAAAAGAATTTGAACAAATCTCCACATTGGGAGAACTATCATAAAACTTATGGAAAAATTAAGATACGAAAGACCGGTTGTAAAAAAATTAAACACCGGCATGATGAATAAATTTGGAACAAGAACTGAATACAATCCTGTAACCCATATTGATGGTGTTTCAGTAAAAGAACTCATAGGGCAATACGGTTCACCCCTATTTGTCATTTCTGAAAGAACCATTCGCCAAACCTACCAAGATTGCAAAAGAGCTTTTACCAATAGGTACCCCAGGGTACAAATGGCATGGAGCTACAAAACCAATTATATCAATGCGGTGTGTAATGTGTTTCACCAAGAAGGTTCATGGGCCGAGGTTGTTTCTGGATTTGAATACAACAAAGCGCTTCAAAATGGAGTTCCTGGCAATAAAATCATTTTCAATGGCCCTGACAAAACAGACAATGATTTAAAATTAGCCATTGATCACAATTCTTTGATTCATATTGACCATTTAGACGAATTGTACAGGCTCATGGAAATCACCAAAGAAGTGAACAAAAGACCAAGAGTTGCCATTCGTGTGAATATGGATACAGGAGTTTACCCAATGTGGGACCGATTTGGTTTCAATTACGAAACTGGTCAAGCTTGGGATGCCATCAACAAAATCATTTTAAACGACCAAATGGATTTGGTGGGCTTGCATTGTCATATTGGAACTTTCATGTTAACAGCAAATGCCTATGCCATTGCTGCCTCTAAATTGGCCGATTTGGCCTACCATATACATGCAAAATTCAATAAGAAAATTACTTATATAGATTTAGGTGGTGGCTTTGCTTCTAAGAACACATTAAGAGGATCTTACCTTCAAGGAAATGTAAGTTCTCCAAGCTTTGACGACTATGCTGAAGCCATTTGTAGTGCCTTATTAAATGCAGAATACAGCAAACAAGAATTGCCCTTATTGATATTAGAAACAGGCAGAGCATTGATAGACGATGCTGGTTCTTTATGCGGAACCGTTTTGGCAAACAAAAGATTGAGTGACGGCCGCAGAGCAACCATTATGGATTTTGGCGTTAACATTTTGTTTACTTCGTTCTGGTATGAACACAAACTTTCACCAGCACAAGAATTCAGTCATTATACCGAAGATGGTGTGGTGTATGGACCTTTGTGTATGAATATAGATGTCATCAGAGAAAATATTACCTTGCCACCAATGAAAAAAGGCGACAATGTAGTTGTACATTCTGTTGGAGCATACAACATGACTCAATGGATGCAATTCATTGCCATGAGACCAAATGTTGTCATGATTGATATGGATAGTAAAGTTCATTTAATCAGAAACAAAGAAACTTTGGAATACATCAACAACATTGAAGAAATGCCAGCGTATTTAAAAGAATTCACCTTATCATAAATGATTAAAAGTAGCAAGCAAATAACAAGTCTGTCTTTCCAAGGATTGTCAAATAGCTATGCTCAGTTATTTCTTTCTACCAATCAATTAGCTGGTTTACTCATAGGCATTGCAAGCTTTATAGACCCCATAGCTGGAAGTTGTGGCCTTGCAATGACCTTATTAACCAATGCCATTGCTTATTTATTTCAGCTCAATCAAGCTAAAATAAAATCAGGCACATTGGGTTACAACGCCCTTTTAACTGGATTATTCATAGGACATACATTTACTTGGAGCACCTATTTAATTTTCATATTGTTAACAGGTAGTATCTTGTGTTTGATGTTTACAATTGCCTTCGAAAATTGGCTTAGTAAAAAAAACCTGCCCTTTTTAAGTTTGCCATTTTTGGTATGTGTTTGGCTCCTAAAATTAGCAACCACAGGCTTGAGTAATTTGGCTCCCAATTTAAATGAATTGTTTGTTTTCAACCACTTGTACCGTGTTGGAGGTGAACACTTACTCAACACCTATTTGTCTATTGAACAATTGCCAATTGCACCAGTAATAGCTGTCTATTTTAGGTCATTGGGTGCCGTATTGTTTCAGTACAGTTTAGGTGCGGGAATTTTGGTTTCAATTGCCATTTTCATTCATTCTAGAATTGCTTTTACATTATCGGTATTGAGCTTTATTTCAGGGTATGTGTTCTACCAATTAATTGGCGCCAATATGAATGACCTCAATTATGGATTTATAGGCTTTAATTTTATACTGAGTGGAATGGCTCTTGGCGGATTTTTCCTCATTCCAAGCAGGTGGTCATATCTGTTGGCATTGATCATTGCCCCTACTATTGCTATTATAGGAATTGGTTCTGAAAAAATATTAGGTGTATTTCAATTGCCATTGCTTTCATTGCCATTCAATATATTTGTTATTTTATTCTTGTTCTTTTTATACTTTAGAGAGAAAGCGGTTTTTCTACAACTCACCCCACAGCAATTTGCCTCACCAGAAAAAAACTTGTATAGCTATCAAAATAAATCAAAGCGGTTTTCTGGATATTCAGCATTTAAAATTCATTTACCTATTATTGGTAGAATGAGAATTTCTCAGGGTCATGAAGGAAAAATTACCCATCTCTCAGATTGGAAATTTGCCTGGGATTTTGATGTAACTGATGCCGAAAACAGGACCTACCGTTTACCTGGTATGTTGGTGGAAGATTATTACTGCTACAATTTACCTGTTGTTGCACCCGCTGCTGGAACCGTTGTAAAAATAATAGACCATGTCAAAGACAATGGTATCAATCAAGTAAATCTGACAGAAAACTGGGGCAATACGGTTATCATTCAGCATGCCCCATATTTGTACAGCAAACTCTCTCATTTAAAACCCGGATCCATTAAAGTTTATGAAGGAGAATGGATTGCATTGGGTAAAACTATTGGTGCAATTGGAAACTCTGGGCGTTCTCCTGAACCCCATTTACACTTTCAGCTACAAAGCACACCATATATTGGCTCGCCAACACTCAATTTCCCTCTCAGCAACTACGTTCAAATGGGCATTGATGTCCCTAGATTTACAAGAAATGGTATTCCAAATGAAGGCGACTGGGTAGAAAACCCTATTCCTAATAAATTGCTTCAAGAATCATTGTCATTTATACCCGGTAAAAAATACACTTGGCAAATTGAACAAACAGGCCTTACTGAAATTTGGGAATCGCATACTGATGCCTTTAACAATAGGTATTTGTATGATCCTAAATCAGCTTCTTTTTTGTATTTTACAAACGACAATCTGGTTTTTGAAGCCAATGCCTTTTATGGCGATAAAAACTCCTTGCTGTTTCATTTTTACATTGCAACACAACAAATACTACTGAGTTATTATCCAAATCTGAGTATTGAAAACCCACTAGACATTAGTGAAATATACAAGCCAACTCAGCGATTTTTTCAAGATTGGATAGCCCCATTTTACTTGTACTTACAAGCCAAGAGCAAACTTAATTATGCCTATTTCTATGACGACATACAATCGCCTAAAATTAAATTGGAAGGCAGCATAGAATTAGGAAAACTCTTCAGTAAAAATGCTTTGATGGTATTTCAAATTGAATTTGAGAATGGTCAACTCTCACAATTCCATATTACCCATAACAAACAGCAATTAACAGCTACATGTATCAGCAACTAAAACAAATTGTTTTTATTACCTGTATTGTATGTTGTTCTTTGAAATTACAGGCACAAAGTAGAGGTACATTTAAACAACTGACTGATTCTATTGCTGTTCTCGAAAATAGTAAAAACCATGCAGCACTCATTGCAATGGGTAAATTGGCCATTCATGATAAAATTGATTATTACAGTTTAAGAATGAGTCTCGGAAATGCTTATTTGAATTTAGGCAATTACCAGAATGCCTATTTCCAATACAACCAAGCATTTAAATTTGACCCTTCTTCATTGATGGCCGTTCAAAACATGCGCACATGTGCCATTTTAATTGGACAAACAGGCTTGAGCAACTACTTTAACCCGAGTTTAGGGATTGCTAATAAGCGCTTGCAAAAAATATATGTTGAAACTGGAAGTAAATTGAGTAACAGAACTGACTCCATTCAAAACATGTATTATGCGCATTTAGGATTGTTATTAAGCATGAATAAAAATATAGAAACTTACCTTGGTTATTTTTATTGCACCCAAAAAAGTACTTTGTATGATGTCATTCAACACCAATATTTAGGAATGGTAAACATCATAGCAAGCCCAACAGTTCAGTTTAAACTAGGCCTCTCCTACTTGCAATGCGTGGTTGATGACCATACACAAAATAGCCAACAAACCATCTCCAATTATACTGAAGCAATTGCGGTTCAGAAGCAATTTAACAAGGTCAATTTGGGAGTAAATGCTACTATAGGTAGGTTAAATAAAAAACAACAATGGCAAATTGGTGCTAGCCTCAAGTATGCCCCTAAAGGAAACGACAAATTGGGATTGCAGTTCAATCCCATACTCCAAAACCAAGACAACCAATACACGGTCATTTACAATCCAGGTATCAGTGTTAGATTAAAAAGTAACACCTGGCTAATAGGTTCATATTCCTATGCCAATACAACCAATTACATAGAACAAGAGGGATTTATCGTTAACAACAATTACGACCTAACCAAAGACAAAATTTCTTTAATGCTCAATTACAAAACAGCAAACAACAAAGATTTTTATATTTGTTACCAGTTCGAAAATAAAGCTAGAAAATATATAGAACCTGTTTATTATTCCGAAATCAACCAAGCATATTCCTTTCAAACTGTCATCATCGGTTATACTCTAAAAAATTAAAATATGAAAAAAATAAGCCTCTTTTTACTCTTATTTGCAGCATTTGGTACAGCATTAATTGCCCAAAACAATGCCATTGCAATTGCCTTTAATAACAGTTATAACTTAGAAAAGAAAGGCGATTTTTCCAATGCCAGAAAAGAACTCCAAGCCGTTTACCAAGAACACAATTATGAAATGAATTTGCGAATGGGTTGGCTGTACTACAACGAAGGTGAAATGATCAATTCCATTAAATTTTATGAAAAAGCAATTGCCATTATGCCTTATGCCATAGAACCCAAATTAGGATTGGTGTACCCACTTTCTAATTTAGGAAATTGGGATAGTGTTTTAGAAACTTATTTAAAAATTTTAAAAGTTGACCCCAACAACAATTTGGTGAATTACAGAACTGGATTGATTTACTATAACAGAAAAGAATATGCAAAAGCAATTGTCTATTTGCAAAAGAACATCAATTTGTATCCGTTCAATTATGACAATTTAATTCTTTCAGCATGGGCTCATTTGTATGCAGGACACAATACCGAAGCAAAAGCCTTATTTGAAAAATGCCTGTTCATTAACATGGAAGATGAATCTGCCAACTCTGGGTTAAAAATGATCAAATAAAGCTGTGAAACTAAAATTTGATTTCCAGTTTGAACCCAATTCGCAACTGATCAACCACCATTCAAAAGTGGTTTTTTCAGGTTCTTGTTTTGCGCACCATATTTTTGACAAACTCAGTCAATTCAAATTACATACTCATTTTTTAGGAAACGGTATCATTTTTCATCCCAATGTCATTGCAGAATATATCATGCTTTGTTTGAAAGGGAATGACTTTCCTCAACACTTGGTTTTTGAACACAATGACACATGGTATTCTTGGATGCACCATGGCTCGGTATGGGCAAAGTCTCAATCCGAATTGTTGGAAAACATACAACTGCAAATGCAGCAAGATTTAGAAATGCTTCAAACTTGCAACTTCTTGGTATTTACATTTGGCAGTAGTTATGTGTACCATTTAAAAGAAGAAGGAACCACAGTAGCCAATTGTCACAAAGTTCCATCTACCAAGTTTATTAAATCAATGAGCAGCCATACAACAATGCTTCCAATTTGGAATCAATGTATAGCCGCATTAAAACAATGCAACCCAACCATACAACTCATTTGTTCTGTTAGTCCTGTAAAATATACCAAAGATGGTATTCACGAAAACAATATCAGCAAGGCCAACTTGTTAATATTAGCTGATGAAATTTGTAAATCATCGCAGTCATATTATTTCCCGGCGTTTGAAATTTTACAAGACGAATTAAGAGATTATCGGTTTTATGATGAGGACTTATCACATCCAAACACACAAGCCATTGACTATATTTTTAGTTTGTTTAAAAGCAATTGTATTGACCCAGAAACACAAACTATCATGGATGAGATTCATGCTTACTACAAATTAATTAATCACAGAATTTTACACAGCCACACCAAGGAACACCAAGCTTTCGAGAGCAAAAAAGCTCTAGTATACTCTAAACTTAAATTGAGTTATCCGCATTTAAACTGGTAAACTTTAAAGCCTGTTGAGGCATTTTATACACCATTAAGAACGCACAAATAGCATGCATGGGCAAAACCAACAATGTAAAATAATTGGGTATTGGTGAGCCATCTGGCAATTGAGATTCAAAAGCAGGAAAATTGCAAAAAATATAAAAAGATGTACCTAAAAAATAATACAAGAACAATCCTCTAGTAAAAAACTTTTTCAATAAAAAGTAACCAATTGTAGAGAGGAAGGCAACTAAAAAAGTTGATAAAACAACTGCTACCATGAATCCATTTGGCAAACCTTTAATAGAAACTAATTTCACCACAACTAGGCCCCAAAAACAATTGAAAACTGCCGCCCAAACTGCGAACTTTAAATTCAACTTGAGCAGATCCCAAAAACGAATCAATTGTTGAGACATTTAAATGTGTTTTTCTGCATGATAAGAACTTCTTACCAATGCCCCTGATTCAACATATTTAAAGCCTTTACTCATACCTGCTTCTTTGTAAAATGCAAATTGCTCTGGTGTAATAAATTCCTCTACATTCAAATGCATTTTGGTTGGTTGAAGGTATTGTCCGAGTGTTAAAACATCACAACCATTGGCCACCAAGTCATCCATTATTTCGAGCACTTCTTGTTCGGTTTCTCCTAAACCCAGCATGATGCCACTTTTTGTTCTTCGGCCTCTTTCTTTGGTTAATCTAATTTGCTCTAAACTGCGTTCGTATTTGGCTTGGGGTCTTACTTTACGGTAAAGTCTTTTAACCGTTTCCATATTGTGTGAAACAACTTCTGGCTTCTCATCAATTACTTGATACAATAAATCCCATTTGGTCATGAAATCAGGAATTAAGGTTTCCATGGTTGTACCTGGGCATTCTTGTTTGATGAGACGAATGGTATCAGCCCATACTTTGGCCCCTTTATCTGGCAATTCATCACGGTTAACTGAAGTAATGACAGCATGTTTCACTTTCATTAATTTAACGGCTTCAGCAACCCTTTTGGGCTCATCAGTATCGTATCCCATTGCTCTTCCAGTAGCAACTGCACAAAATGAACAAGAACGGGTACAGGTATTTCCTAGTATCATAAAAGTAGCCGTTCCCTCACCCCAACATTCACCCATATTGGGGCAGTTTCCACTTTCGCAAATGGTATGTAATTGGTAATGATCAACGAGTTGTCTTACTTTTTTATAATTTTCTCCAGTTGGTAGTTTCACCTTGAGCCAAGCTGGTTTTTTTGTTTTTTCTTCTCCTAAAACTGGTAATGCTATCATTGTTAGTTTTTAAATCCCCAATTAAATGCCAAGTACAAACCTAAGAATTTTGATTCATAAGGTAAATGTGCCATCATTGGAATTCCTGAAATAAATGTATCAAATGTAATTCCTGTTTCAATACTTTTGGTTTCGTCAGGGAATTGCCCCCATTCTACCTCAAGTCCAGCCCTTCCATATCCTCCCAATTGGGCATCAATTGCATTCATGCCTGCAAAGAAAGATGAATTCCCATAAATTCTGTAAATATCTGTATGTTTATTGGGGTCGTACCTTTCCGAAACCAAATACCCACTTGGGGCTCCATTTGAATAAGAGTAAAAAATGTCTAAGTATACCGGTTTTAACAAAGCAATATTTACACCAGCAGCATAATTAAACCGCAATGACAATGCATTCTTGTATGGCCTTTCTGTTAGTAAAATGGTTTGTCCAATGCCATTTCTTATAAAAAACACAGTATTTAATTTACCAAAAGTATATTGATTGGGTTGCTCAGTAATGGCACCATTTCTTCTGATTTCCTTTGGATGCTTAACCCTACACAATTCAGATTCAAAAAATGTGGATTTGAGGGCATTTTGATGCCAGTTGTATTTAAACTGAATGCCACCTAGTCCAAAAGAATTCGCATTTAAACCAAATTGGTAATGGTTATTGTAAACCATTTCGGGCTCATTTATTGGTATATTTTGAGCCTTCAAAACCAATTGTATCAGACTAAAAAAAAGCAACAAAAATCGCTGTAAGTGTGTCAATTTCTTAAATTTGCTAAAACTATAAACGAATGTACACATCTGAGTTGATTTATCAAGGCAATTTAAGAGCGAATGCCACACATCTTCAATCTGGAACTACGATTGAAACCGATGCCCCAACAGATAACAATGGAAAAGGTGAACGTTTTTCGCCGACAGATTTAATGGCCACCTCATTGGGTAGCTGTGCATTGACGGTAATGGGTATTGTAGCAAATAGACTAGGTGTGAATATAGATGGCAGTAGTGTTCAAGTAAAGAAAACTATGGGAATAAACCCAAGAAGGGTTGTTAAAATTGAAGTAAAAATGAACATTGTACACAAAGGCTGTGATTCCTTTCAAGAAGCAAAATTAATTGAAACAGGTTTAAATTGTCCAGTTTCTAAAAGCCTACATCCTGAACTCATTCAAGATTTCCAATTTCAATTTACAGAACTGAAGTAAGGATTGCCTTTAAACTCAATTGAAATTTTGGGCATGATCCTTTGCAGGCACTTAGGCTCAATACAGCCATTAAACTTAATCCTAATACTATTTTTTTCATGTCAGTCAATATAAACGATGAATCTTTTGACTTTGGTTTACTCAGGGCGTTTGACTTAGCTAATTTTTTAAATGAAAATAAGCATCTCAAACCTGAATCTTTTTTATTACACAGCAAATATAACACCAAAAAACTAAATTGGTTTTTAGCTGAGCAGTTAAAAACATATCCAAAAGCCGTTCACAAATTACCTACTTTTACAGCAACTCATTGTTGGTTTACAGGTAAAAGTTATGAACAGTCGAGTAGTGAGTCGTCTGCTTTATTTAAATCCTCCTTATTTAAAGGTGTGCATTTATTAGACTTGTCTGGTGGCCTGGGTGTTGATGACTGGGCATTTGCACAATCTTTTGAAACAGTTTTATCTTTAGATCCAGATACCCAATTGAACGAGCTAGCAAGGTTAAACTGGCATAGATTAAACACCCTTCATTGTACTCGTTTAGATACAACTGCCGAAGCTTTTATTCAAGAAAATACAAACAGAAAATTTGATTTGATATACCTCGATGCAGATAGAAGGTCAACTAACAACAGACAATTAGGCATACACGAGGGCACTCCAAACTTTTTTGAAATCCAAGTACAATTGTTTCAAATGAGTAGCCAATTACTTTTGAAATTGTCTCCCTTAATTGATATCAATTATTGCTTAAAAACATTGCCCTTTATCAACAAAATATGGATTGTTAGTATACAGCATGAAGTAAAAGAATTGCTCTGTTTCATTAACAAAAATGTGGATGTAACACCAACTATACATGTTATAGAAATTGATAAAAACGGAAAAACGCATGAACTAAATTCAACTCAACAACAATCAGAATTTGAACCATTGGGTCAAACAAATGAATCTAAAAACATTTTCTTTGAACCCTCTGCTGCGCTCATTAAAAGCGGTTTATCACATGTATACTTAAACCAGTTTCAATATAAAGCCATCGGGTTAAACACCTTCTATTTTAAAGGGATTACTGCCGTTGTTTCATTACAAAACCATGGAAGGTTTTTCAAAATCATACATGAAAGCATTTACAGTAAAAGTAAATTTACAACGTATTTGAAAATGAATGGCATTGATCAAATGAATATTAGCACAAGAAACTTTGGAATGGATGCAGATACGCTTGTAAAAACCCTGAAATTAAAAACAGGAGGCAATGATTACTTTTTCTTTGGCAGAAATACCGCTGGCGAAAAGTTATTTTTCCATTGCAGTAAAATAGCAAACAATTAAGCCCTGTCTGTTCTGATTACAATAGTTTGACCTTTGTTTAACCTGTTATGACGGATTTTACCTTTGTTCCATTTCTTAATTTCTGCAATACTTACATCGTATTTCTTAGCCAATTGTGCTAGATTTTCTCCAGCCTTTACACGATGTCTTAATTTGCTTGATTTTGATTGGAAAGTAGGTTCGCTGATTTCATTGTTTAATTGAGCCAATGCTTGTTGTGAAGACTCATTAAAAGCCGAATCATTTGTTAAATCAACCAATTTTACAACGTGGTGATATGGCAAATTCAATACCACTTTGTTTGGAGAAAAAGGGATGTAACCTTTCTTAAATGAAGGATTCCAAGCTTTCAACTCAGTTGGTGAAACTTGTAAACCAATGGCCAATTGTTCAATAGACATTCTATTGTCTACCATAATGGTATCTAAGTACGGATTGATTTCTATGTCTGCAGGATACAAATTGTGTTCAGCGGCAAAGTTTAACACATAGGCAGCGGCAATAAATGCAGGCACATAGCCTCTTGTTTCTCTAGGCAGATAAGGCATAATTTCCCAGAAATTTCTTTTACCACCAGAGCGTTTAATGGCCTTGTTTACGTTGCCTGGACCGCAATTGTAAGATGCAATGACTAGCAACCAATCACCATAAATTTTATACGAATTTTTGAAATATTTGACTGCAGCTTCGGTTGAACGAATTAAATCGCGTCTTTCATCTAAGGCATGGTCTGTTCTTAATCCAAAAATTCTTCCAGTTGGAGCCATAAATTGCCACATTCCAGTTGCACCTACAGGAGAAACAGCATTTTGATTCAATGCCGATTCAATCACAGCTAAGTATTTCATCTCTAAAGGAATGTTTTCCCTGTCAAAAATTTCTTCAAAAACAGGGAAATAATGCCTTGATTGAGCCAAAACCTTACTTACCAATTTCCTTCTTCTGAATGCATACAAATCAATGTAGTTTTTTACATACTCATTGTAATCTAATGGCACTTCTGTTTCTAATAAAGAAAGCCTGTATGCATAAGCGCTGTCAGAAAACAATGGCACATCCTCTTCATTGTAACCATAAATGTTCAGGTCGCCCTGATTGAAAATTGGGAATAATTTGTTATTTCTAAGCTTGACCGTTGCAGAATCAATTTGTGCAACACGTGCACGCAGTTCAAGGTCTGATTTTACAACCAGCCCCTGCCCTTTCAACACCGAACTTGCTGATAAACAAGTTAAAAACAGAAACAATATATATTTGTACATGTAAATTCTAATGGAGGTTAAAAACAAATATACCGCATTTGAAGCACAAATTCTTCACAAAATTAGCAGATAAACTGGGCTTTTCCACATTCAACAAAAGACTGCCCAAAATAAGATACAGAAAGGTAAATTAAATCCTAAAATCAATCTGAATCCACTTATTTTTGAATCTGCATGAAAATACCTAGAATACTACAACTCATTGGTGCCCCCTTCTCTTTAATGTATCAACTGATACTAAGGCTCAGGAATTTCATGTTTAACATTGGATTGCTAAAAGAAACTCAATTCGATATTCCTACCATTTCTGTTGGCAATTTAGCTTTTGGAGGAACAGGTAAAACCCCGCACATAGAATTTTTAATCAGCCTCTTAGAATCTCAGTTCAAGACTGCCGTTTTAAGCAGAGGTTACAAACGAAAAACCAAAGGGTATGTTTTTGCCGGATCTGATTACAATGCACAGACTATTGGAGACGAACCCATGCAATTGAAACAAAAATTTCCAGCAACTGCAGTGGCTGTTTGCGAAGACCGTGTATTGGGATTGCCTCAATTATTGCAAGACGCCCCAGAAACTGCTGTTGTATTGTTAGATGATTGTTTCCAACACCGTTATTTAAAGCCAGGCTTAAACCTTCTTTTAACTGATTACAACAAATTGTATACAGATGACTTCCTCTTTCCAATGGGAACATTAAGAGAATATGCTGCTGCTGCTGAAAGAGCACATGTAATAGTTGTTAGTAAATGTCCAACCAACATGAGCCATGAGGCCCAATTAGATTGCAAGAAGAAACTCAAACCTCTCCCCCATCAATCTGTTTATTTCTCTTGTATCAATTATTCAAATCCATACTTATACAACAGCCAGCCCATTTCAGCTAAAGATAAAGTTTTGTTTTTTGCAGGTATTGCCAACATTGACCCAGCTATTCAATACTTAAAATCAATTTATAAAACTGTTGAATGCATCCATTTCAACGACCACCAATCTTATCAAAAATCAATACTTGATCAAATTTCAACTCAATTGTCAAAACTTGGAAATGATTGGCAATTACTAACTACAGAAAAAGATTTCGCCAAACTCAATATTCCTGAAAACAATTCCTTTTTAAGCACCAATCAATTGGGTGTTTTACCTATTTCAATTGAAATAATTGGAACGGAAAATCAATTCAAATTCAAGCAGCATATTTTAGATTATGTCAAACAAGTACAATGAAACAATTGCTTTTTTAAAACCATTTTTAAATGAGCAACCCGAAACCGGTATCGTATTGGGAACAGGATTGGGAGGATTGGTTAAAGACATTCAAATCAGGCATCAAATCTCCTATGCACAAATTCCTCATTTTCCACTTAGTACCGTAGAAAGTCATCAAGGCTATTTGATTATTGGAACTTTGGCTGGTAAAGAAGTGCTTGTGATGCAAGGGCGATTTCATTATTATGAAGGATATGACATGGAGCAAATCACCTATCCAATTAGAATAATGGCGCTTTTGGGCATTAAAAAATTAATGATCAGCAATGCTGCAGGTGGCTTGAATCCTGATTTTGAAATAGGTGAATTGATGTTGATCCATGACCATATTAACTTGTTTCCAGAAAACCCATTGAGAGGACACAACAACCCTCAATTTGGACCTCGATTTCCTGATATGAGTGAACCCTATTCATTTGATTTCATAAAAACTGCCGAAAAGTTTGCCCAAACAAAAAATATGGTTTTACAAAAAGGCGTTTATGCAGGTGTTCAAGGGCCTTGCCTAGAAACCAGAGCAGAATACAAATACCTCAGAACCATAGGTGCAGATGCAGTTGGTATGAGTTCCATTCCAGAAAACATTGTTGCGAGACACATGGGATTAACCGTTTTTGCAGTTTCTGTCATTACTGACAAATGTATTCCAGACCAACTCAAACCTTTGCGATTAGAAGAAGTATTGGCAGCGGCTCAAAAAGCTGAACCAAACCTCATTCAATTATTTCACTACATGGTAGGAAAACTAGACTAATTATTCGAAGCGTAAATGCTTAACTGACTCTCCTGAATCTCTGAGTTCAATTAAGGCATCAATGCCAATTTCTAGGTGTTTTTTTACATAATTAGAGGTAACAGACTGATCGCTTTTTGAGGTTTTTACACCCTCAGGAGTCATTGGATTATCTGATACCAACAAGAGTGCTCCTTTGGGAATTTGGTTCACAAATCCAACTACAAAAATAGTTGCTGTTTCCATATCAATGCCCATGGCTCGTGTTTTCCTTAAATATGATTTAAATTCTTCATCGTGCTCCCAAACCCTTCTATTGGTGGTATAAACAGTTCCAGTCCAATAGTCCATATCATGAGCTACAATGGCAGCAGAAACAGCTTTTTGCAATCTAAATGAAGGCAATGCAGGAATTTCTTGCATGATATAATCGTTACTGGTTCCCTCACCTCTAATGGCTGCAATTGGTAATATCAGATCTCCCAACTGGGTATTCTTTTTTAAACCACCGCATTTGCCTAAGAATAGTGCTGCCTTAGGAGATACTGCCGACAATAAATCCATACAGGTTGCCGCCATGGCACTGCCCATTCCAAAATTAATGATGGTAATGTTATCGGCTGTAGCTGTCTGCATGGGTTTGTCTCTTCCCATAATTTCTACATTGAAACGTTCAGCAAACAATTCTACATAATTGATAAAATTGGTGAGTAAAATATATTCACCAAAACTATCTAAACTTCTTCCAGTATAACGGGGTAACCAATCTTGTACTATTTCTTCTTTTGTTTTCATCTTTATTATCTTTCATTAAACAAGTTAATCAAATTTAAACAATCCAACCAAAAGAGTAAATATTTGACTCAACTCATGTGAATGGCTTCAAATCTCAAAAATACATTTTAAAAAAAAGCACAAACATTTACATTTGCTTGAAACAAGCATCAATATAAAAATGAAAGCATTGAAAGTATTTCCTATCGCAATTGTATTAACCATTCTTGGTTTAAACTACTCAACTGTTAATGGTCAGCAAAAACAGGCTATCAACATTGCTTTCTATAACATGGAAAACCTATTTGATACCATTGATACTCCTAATAAAATTGATGAAGAATATTTACCCAGTGCAAAAACCAATTGGAACACTGAAAAATACACAAACAAATTAGCCAATATGTCGGCCTCTATTTTAGCAATCAACAATGGCAAAGGACCTGATGTATTAGGCATGTGCGAAATTGAAACCGAGATTGCATTGAAAGACTTATGCAAACAATTGGCAAAATCGGGACAAGTTTACAATTACGTTTTTTTTGAAGGGCAAGATGAAAGAGGAATTGATGTAGCATTGATTTATAAGACTGCTTTATTTAAAGTAAGTAACAAACATTCTTATATTATTGACCCGGCAACAATTGGTGGAGACCATACACGTAATATTTTATATGCCCAATTGCAAGCTAAAAAAGGAACTCCTTTAAATCTGTTAGTGAATCATTTTCCAAGCAGAAGAGAAGGCCAAATGGAATCTGAATACAAACGAATAGCTGTTGCTGCTAAATTAAAGAATATAACAGATAGCATTACCAAAATAAACAACAATGCCGCTGTCATAATGATGGGCGATTTCAACGACCATCCCAATGACAAATCTATGTCAGAAACCATTTCAGGTAAATTAAAAATAGATGAAGTGGGTAATTCAGATTTTTACAATCCGTTTTGGAAATTGCACCTCGATGGATTAGGGTCTCACAAATACAAAGGAGAATGGGGTGTGCTCGATCAAATTTTAATCAATTCAAACCTAACAAAAAATAAAACTGGTTTTGTTTACAGTTCAAATTCAGCTAAAATCATCAAAAACGATTTCTTACTCGAAACTGAAGAGCGGTTCAAAGGCAATCCTAAAAGAACTTTTGCAGGAAGTAAATACTTAAATGGGTATAGCGACCACTTGCCAGTAAGCATTGATTTATTGCTGGAATAAGCATGGAGCTATTACTTACCAACGATGGTTCTCACACGCTCCACCATCCTACTTTGAATGAGACCTATCATTCAAAATTTGGAGCCATTGAAGAAAGCAAATATGTTTTTTTAGAGAAAGGCCTGGGCGATTATTTAAACAATTTAACCAATTATGGGCAACCAACCATTTCCATACTAGAAATAGGTTATGGAACAGGATTAAACGCTTTGCTTTTTGCCAATTATGCAATAGGAAACAATATCAAATTGCATTACACTGGTATAGATATTTTGCCTTTATCTGAAGCAATTTTAACCCAGTTAAACTATTCAGAAATCATTCCTCTCCATACAACAGATTTGTTTCAACAATTGAATCTTGCAGCTTGGAATGCCAAAACAATTGTCAATGATTATTTTGAAATCAATAAGATTCAGGCAGACATTCTTGAATTTGACAGTTCAATTTATTTGGAATCATTTGATTTGATTTTAATGGATGCATTTGCTCCCGACAAACAACCTGACATGTGGCAAAATAAGCTATACAAAGATTTTTTTTATCTCTGTAAACCAGGTGGCGTATTGGTCACCTATACCGCAAAAGGGACTGTTAAAAGAGGACTCATGGAAGCAGGATTTTTGGTGGAAAAACTACCAGGACCGCCCATGAAAAGGCACATGCTCAGAGCCACTAAACCCCTGCAAAATGAAACATTTTGATTGCATTGTAATAGGGCAAGGCATTGCAGGTTCTATATTGGCAAGCCAATTAATGGCCATGAATAAAACTGTACTGGTTATTAACAATAGCATTCAACACCATTCCAGCGCCGTTGCTGCGGGTATGTTCAACCCTGTTTCAGGTAAACGCATGGTAATGGCTTGGAATTGGGAAAAATTGTTAAAAGAATTGACCGATACCTATCAAGGCTTAGAAAAAATACACAACGATAGCTTTCTAAACTTTTGCCCAACCATTCAGTTTTTTGGCAATGTAAAAGAACAAAATGACTTTAGCATCAAAGCTGAAGATGATTCATTTATGGGGCATTTGAATGAATCACCAGAAAATCATTTAGGGTTCAAAGATGAATTGGGTGCGTTTGAAATTTTAAGTACTGGTTGGCTACAATCAGAAAAATTATTGCATTGTTTAAAAAACAAATGGAAAGCAAATGAGGTGTATTTGGAGGAAGCTTTTGATTACAATTCACTAAAAATTGTAGCCGATGGATTCCATTATCAAACATACCATACTCAAAAAATTATTTTTTGTCAGGGCATTGGCATTGCCGAAAATCCATTTTTTAATTGGGTTCCTATGGTACCGGCAAAAGGTGATGTGTTTGTGATCAAATGCGATCAAATTCCACAAACCCGGATTTGGAAAAAAGGGGTGTATTTGGTACCAATTGGAGATGGTTTGTTCAAAGCGGGATCCACTTACAGATGGGGAAAATTAAATCCTGAACCGGATGAAGCTGGCAAACAAGAACTGCTCGAAAAAGTCAATCAATTATTAAATGTTCCTTTTGAAGTGGTATCGCATTTATCTGGCATTAGACCTGCAAGTAAAGACCGTATGCCCATCATTGGGCAACACCCCAAATATGCAAATATGTATGTTTTCAATGGACTGGGCACTAAAGGAATCATGTGGGCTCCTTATGTATCCAAACAACTCATTGGGTTGATGTTTGAAAATAAACTTGTAGAAAATACAATCTCTATCAATCGCTTTTAAAGCATTCCAATTTAAACTACGCTTTTTAAAAGCTGGGGATTTCTTGAACTGAAAGTAATAACTACAGATACTAACTTGGCAGTATGGAATGGGAACTGATACCAATTAAACTTGAATTAAAATACACTTGGAAAATCTCAAGAAACACGAGCGAGTATAAACAGAATTTCATTGTTCAATGCAAACAAAATGGCTTGATAGGTTTGGGCGAAGTGGCTCCTAATATTCGTTACCAAGAAACACCAGAAAGCATCGTTGCTGCATTTCAAGATTTTAAGTTAACCTGTTCAGTAATTTCAATTGAAAATTGGGACGATTTTGAGCGTAATTTGTTTCAATCTCAATTGCCTAACGCCCTTCAATTTGGAATTGAAGCGGCGTATGTAAACTTATTGGCGCAAACAAAAAAACAAAGCATTCCAGCAGTTTTGGGAATTCCTACAAAAAAACAAATTGGCTCTTGTTATACCCTGCCAATGATGGAAACATCAGAACTGGCTGCATTTTACGAGCAACACCAATTGGGAAGATTTCAGTACATCAAAGTAAAAGTGAATGCTGCCAAAGCAACTGAAATCATTGAGGCTGTTGCTAGTTTTTGCAAACAACCCATTTTAATTGATGGAAACGAAGCCTGGGAAAATGCTGCTGATGTGGTTGCTTTTTTAAAAACTGTAGCAGCTTATCCGATTAAATTTATAGAACAGCCTTTGCCTGCCCAGTTTGTGGAAGAATATAAAATTTTAAAACAACAGGCAACAGTTCCCGTTTTTGCCGATGAGAGTGTGTTGAACAACCCTAATTTTGACCTCTTGGTTGATCAATTTCATGGCATCAACATGAAGTTAATGAAAGCAGGTTCTTTTGTAAATGGCATTCGCATTATCAACGAAGCCAAACAAAGAAATTTACAAACCATGGTGGGTTGTATGGTTGAAACCACATTGGGAATACAAGGCGCTTTTTACCTTGCTGCCCTTACCGACTATGCCGATTTAGATGGCTGTTTAATTGTTGCCGATGAACCTTACCATTTGTTAAAAGAAACAAATGGCTTGTTTGAATTGGCTTAATTTTAAGATTATTTGTTGATAGACGGCATTGCTGAAAATGGGAAGTTTGCTGATAATTTTTAGGAACATTGAGCGTAGCCGAAATGTGATTGTGTTTTAAATAATTCTTTTCGGAATCAACTCCGTAGGAGTTGAATACTACTAAAAAACAATAAAAAGGCCTTTAAACGCCGTTAGGTGTGACATATAAAAAGTGAAGCCGAAATGTGATTGTGTTTTAAGCTAAAATAATTGCTAATAAAAATTTCAATGCTTAAACCAACTCCGTAGGAGTTGAATACTACTAAAAAACAATAAAGGGCCTTTAAACGCCGTTAGGTGTGACATATAAAAAGTGAAGCCGAAATGTGATTGTGTTTTAAGCTAAAAAATTTGCTTTCAAAAAATACCAATGCTTCACACAACTCCATAGGAGTTAAATATCATTAAAAAAACCAAAGGCCATCACGCTCCGTTAGGAGTGTCATATAAAAAGCGAAGCCTAATTGTATTTGAGATAATTCTTCCGTGAAT
>CAISCU010000003.1 GCA_903883965.1 uncultured Bacteroidota bacterium | reverse complement strand
CACCAGAAAAAACATCAAGGCATTGGGATGAAACCCAATGATGCTTACTACAAATCTTTAAAACAAAATGCTGCATAATACAGCACAAAATATTAACTTAGCATCACTAACCTTTTGGTCCAACAACTGGGGAGTATTATATACAATGCATTTTGGAATCCCCCAATTAAATTCTTATTTGGAAATATTTTTTGGAATTCCATTACAGAAGGTAAGAACCAATCATCAAACCCATTTAGAATTAAATCTGAGCAGATTAAAGCAGCAATATTATTTTCTGGGCAAGTATTAATAATTAATTTAGTATTTGAATTACCACTCCCTAAATTTTGACTTGTCCCTTGAACTAATGTCCCATTACATCCCCATTTTGCTATTCCCAAATCATTTGGTGTTACAATCAAGCCGTGTTTTGTATTAGCTTGATAACCCAAATCACCTGGTTGTAAAATATATGCTAAAATGCCCCCTTGAAAATTCATACCTATTGTCAAAGATTTTATTTGAATAGAAAGGATATAAATCTTATTTCCTATTGAGATGTTAAACTTTGCATAACCAACTTGAGAAGGAATGCCTGCAATATTTATAATTATTTTCCCATTTCCGTTATTTAATGTTACATCATTCATACTTGCTGTTAAGCCAGTTACATCATAAGATTGAAATATTTTACTACTTAATGAACCACCATTTCCAGATATGTAATTAAGTCTAACTGTAAAATTTGATGTTGAAATACCTTCATAAATATCTGAGGTATTTAAAATGGAATCTAAAAACAAAGAATCTATATCACCCGTTAATAAAATATTTCTTGTAAAAACACAAGTTTTGCCTCCTATACTAAAACTAAAATTAGCAATACCATAACTGTTGGGTGTACCAGTTATATTGAATATGAGTGTACCATCTCCGTTATTTAAATTACCCGCTGCTAGGGTTGCTGTTAAACCTGTTGCTCCAGTTGAAGCGATGGTTTGAGCTTCATACATTGCTCCATTGGCACTTTTATAATTTAATGTAGTACTTATGTTGCTTACAGATATCCCTGAATACATTACACCTTGATTGATTGAGCCAATAGTATCCAATGAACCAATTGAAGCAGGGTAATCTTTGATGCAGCGGACTGAGAAGCCTTGAGATCTCATGGTACTTCCCATATAGGAATTTGAGTTGAATTGAAGAAACCATGCGTCAGACCCATCTACGTTACTACTCCAATAATAGCCTGATGACCCACCACCTATGTCTAGCCATCCATCATTAGGTAATCGGTGGCCATACTCTATAAGTCTAAGGGGAGAACTAAAAGCGCCTATAATATTGTCTTGAGTCCAACTGTTTCTTTCTGCATCTAATTCAGTATAAGTTGGTAATTTGTACCCTGATGGGCAAGGATTGTTCACCCCATTTAAACCCTGCCATAAATTGTTATTTTGAGGAGTTCGCCAATCTAAAGAACTGTTTGAGGAAGATATTAAAATAAAATTTCCATGCCCCGGTTGATCACTTGTACTCAATACACTAGTTGTATCTGAGTTTCTACACTGATGCCCATCAGCTCCTCTGCCCCATTGGTACAAATCTCCGTAAGCCAATGAATCTGTAATGTTGGTGGCTGCTCTTGAAGCGCCGAGGTTTCTGTCCATCCAAGTTTTACCTGTGATGGGGTTGGTAACTTCTACAACTTCAGTCACCACACCATTGCAAAACACAGTACCGGCTCTGTATGGCATTGTTTTCACCTCTCTCGTAAATACACAAGTTTTACCTCCAATGCTAAAACTAAAATTAGCAATACCATAACTGTTGGGTGTACCAGTTATATTGAATATGAGTGTACCATCTCCGTTATTTAAATTACCAGCTGCTAGGTTAGCTGTTAAACCTGTTATACCAGTTGAAGCAATGGTTTGTGCTTCATACATTGCACCATTTCCACTTGTATATTTTAATTCAATGGTAACATTGTTTGCCACTATCCCATTGGTTAAATTACCTTGATTGATTGAACCTATAGTATCCAAAGAACCTATAGATGCTGGATAGTCTTT
>CAISCU010000002.1 GCA_903883965.1 uncultured Bacteroidota bacterium | reverse complement strand
TGACTACTCCTAACTTAAAGGACATTGAGTAATCCTTTTGGCTACGCTTTTCATAAACGCTTTTTTCTATTTTTTTCATAACGATAAATTTTATGTATCGCTATTTCAGGACTAGACAAGCTGCAGCATCCGTGCTGCTGGCAGCGGTTTGGGTAGCTCCCAAGTTTCTGTCCATCCAAGTTTTGCCTGTGGTGGGGTTGGTAACATTTATAACTGCTGTGGGTGTTCCATTACAAAAAATAGAATTGGTTGCATAGGTAGGTGTTGCCAATACGGTTCTGCTTAGGGTACAAGTTTTTCCCGATAGGGTAATGGTAAAATTAGCAATACCCGTTGTTGTGGGTGTACCTGAAATTGCAAATGTGAGTGTGCCATTGCCATTATTCAAGGTGCCTGCTGTGAGGGTTGCTGTTAAGCCTGTTACGCCTGTTGATGCGATACTTTGTGAAGTATAAATTCCTCCATTTCCTCCTGTATAGGTGATTTTTGAAGTAGAACCAGTTTCTAAAGTTTGATTTGCATACAAGTTCCCAGTGTATATAGTATCTGAACAATTGAATCCAGAAATTTTTCCTAGACATAAACCTCCTGTTGCCCATACCAATTGACCGTCACACATAGTTAAAGATTGTCCTTGTTGAGCGCCACTTGGAATTCCATTCAATGCAACTTTAGCAGTGTCTGTTTTCTTCGCATACAACGCATAAGGCACACTCAACAATTGGTTGCTTGCCGTTAAGGTGTAAGTTGTACCACCGTTAGGGTCGGTTTCTGTTTTAATAAAGTAAGGGCCATTGGCCCAATCAATATTGGTAAAGGTTCCTGTAACAACCGAGCCTGTTCCAATTTCAAAGGAGATTAAACCATTGGCATTGGTAGTGGGTGTTTGGGTTTCTGTATAAACAGCTGCGCCTGTTGCGGAACCTTGCAAAATGCTGATGCGCATGCCCACAGCATGGTTGCTTACCAGCACATTGTTGTTGTTGCGAACCACTGCTTGGTAGCTCATTTTTTCTGGAGCTTGGGCAAATGCTATAACCATTTGTAAAAACAAGCAGAATAGGATTGAATATTTTTTCATTGGGAGATATTTATAGAATTAGTCTTTTATACAACGGACTGAAAAGCCAAAGGCTCTGCCACCAAAGTTATCTAAACTAGCACCTCCACTTCCAAAGTCAAGAATTGAAGTAGGAGTACCTTTTGTACTACTCCAATAGTAACCGTAGCTACCCACAAAAGATAATGACCCATCTACGCTAACGCGGCATCCTGCCACAGGGAGTTTTAGTAATGCGCCAAAAGCTCCTAAATAATTATTCTGTGACCAACTGATTCTTTCTGCTTCTAATTCTGTAGATGTTGGCAATCTATAGCCTGTTGGACAAGGGTTATTAATTCCATTTCCCTCCTGCCATAATTTATCATTTTGTAACATTCTCCAATCCCATGGGTAACTATTTGTTATAATAAAATTCCCATGCCCAGGCTGATCAGTTGAACTCAATGTTGATGTTATGGTTGAGTTTCGACATTGATGGCCATCAGCGCCTCTTCCCCATTGGTATAAGTCTCCGTATGCTAATGTGTCTGTACTGCTGGTAGCGGCTCTTGAAGCGCCGAGGTTTCTGTCCATCCAAGTTTTGCCAGTGATGGGGTTGGTTACTTCTACCACTTTGGTAGCATAGCCATTACAAAATACGGTGCCAGGTCTATACAAGCTACTGGTTGGACATGGGTTTTCACTCGTTTGGCCATTACACACATACTCTGCCCATTTGCAAGTACACAATTGGTCTTTGCAGAAGTAACGAACGGCTTGCTTAGTGGTAGTGTTTGAGGTATCGGTTCCTCCAAATAAATACACCAAGCCGTTGGCCGTTTTGGCTTCTATGTTTGCTCTTTGGAAGTTGAGTGTATTGCTTTGTGCATACCAAGTATTGCCTGCAATGTCAAATACATAAACTTTGTTTGAGTTGCTTAGGTTGCTTGGTGGGTTAGTGTTACTTTGTTTGCCTCCAAATACATAAAGTTTGTTGTCGTAGTTGGTTGCACCTACATGGCTTAAGGCTTCTGGTAAATCAGGTAAACTGGTCCAAGTATTGTTGCTTGGGTTATATACCTCAACTGCTGTGCTAGTAGTATTGTTGCTTGTGTTGTTGATGCCTCCAATTTTATAAATGAGGTTGTTATACGCTACTAACCTGCTTTGGCTGGTTTGCTGGTTCGGGGTAGCTTGTGCAGTGTAAGTATTGTTGAATGGGTTGTACTGAGTGAAAATATTTTGGTTGTTGTTATTGGTTCCCAATACGAATACTTTGTTGTTGATGCTTGCTGCATACACACTGCTTGTTGAACTGCTAGGTTGGTTGGTTGTTGTTTGCCAAGTATTGCTAGCAATATCATAAGCTTGGGTTGTACTATTGGTATTGAAGCAATAGATTTTACCATTGGCTTCTGCTACGCCACATTCAATACATGGTGTAGGTTTGTCTGCTATAGCTGTATATTTTCTATCATTGACATTGTACTTGTAAGCGTTGCTTTTATTGTTTTGGTTAAACAAATAAATGTTTGAATAGTAGGTAGTGGCTCTAACAAGGCTATTGGCAGGTAAGTTTACGGTTGCTACTGTGGTGTCGTTTGAGCAAAGCGTATTTTCTATTATAGTATAACTTTTACCTAATAATGTATCAGGAGAGTCAATTACAACATTAGTTGTAAATACAAATTGCTTATTAGGAATTGGTGCAATTTCTAACGTGGTACCATTTGTTGTATTTTTTGAAACATCTGCTGTTACAATTAAATAATATATTGTACTATCCTCTAAATTTTGGTTAAATGCACTGAAACTTACTATTGAATTATTTGAGTTAGAAACAAAAGTATTTCCAATTTGTGTAGCCCCACTTAAACTATTTACTTTATTGATGTATAATTTAAAATTATTAATATCTGAGGCTTGAAAGTTCCCTTTTACCTGTAAGCTAAATTCATTAAGCGTTAAGTTGAAATTCTTGTTTTCAACTTTAAATGCAGCAATAGGGTAATTGAACGTTGATTTAGAAATGAAATTTGAGCTAGGATGAATCGGATCTATTTTTAATTTAAAAGCTGTTTCAATATTGAGCATAAAGCTTGAACTTCCATAGCTGTTACTCACCGATACTAAATAATTTGATAAAGTAGTCACTGTTTCCGGTTTACCTGATATTTTACCACTTACTACATCAAAACTTAAGCCTTGGGGTAAAGGTGGATTAATTTCATAAAAAGGTTTACATATCCTTCTTATTTTATTTATTCTGTAACTATTATTATCAGTATTTGAAAAAAAATCATTTTTCTCAGTGCAATAAACAGCACCAATGCTATCTAAACAAATTCCCCTGGTTGCAACTCGCCCTTGTGAACCTCCATAATAACTTCCATCAGATGTGATTTTATTTTCAGTAGGCCAATCGCCATGCATTAATGTTCTGGTAACATTATATCCATAGTTTGGAATCATTCTCAAGGCAGAATTATCTTGACTGACGTATATATTACCTTGATAGTCAATTTCAATATCTTTCAATTCAAAATAATATGCATTTTGGACAATATCATCATGTGAGCCAACATATTGGAGTGAACCAGAATATAAAGTTACACCATAATTTGTTATTTTCCTTATTAATCTATTTCTATCAATAAAATAAATCTCCCCATTAGGTGCAACGGCAACTCCAATTGGATTATCACTTAAAGAAGCGCCTGGGCCTGAAAAATAATATACAGCATATGCAGTACTGGCAACTACTGTAACATTCCCTGAAGTATCTATCTTTTTTATTTGGTTATTTTTGGTATCAGCTACATAAATATTCCCAATCGCATCAACATCCATATTATTAGGATAATTAAAGGAAGAAGCAACGGTTGTAACTAATCCTGTTGGAGATATTTTTTTTATCTTATTATTTCCAGCATCAGCAACTAATAAATTTCCACCATTATCAAAAGTAATTCCAATTGGATCGTTAAATTCTGCAATTCTTCCTAATCCATCTGCATCACCTCTAACCCCTGAACCAGCAAATACAGTTACCTCTCCATTTTTATTTATTTTTTTAATGCAATTGTTTCCGAAATCTGTTACAAATAAATTTCCCAATTTATCAACTGCAACATCTTGAGGGTAATTAAATCCTGAAGTGTCATTATAATTTCCATTATTACTTAAAATTGAATTAGAATGTAATGTATTAACCCAATAATTTCCAGAACCAGGTTGTTGTGCTATATACCCTCCAGTGTTAGTGGGTAAGATAGAGTTCATAGTCTGTCCTATTTCAAAAACATACTTGTTTTGAGGATAGTTAATATTAGGTGCTTGGGCAAATGCCCAATTTAATTGCAAAAGGAAAAAAGTAAGGAGAAAATATTGTTTCATTTGAATATATTTAAAAGTTTCTAATTGCCCGTACATAAGCAGAATATATTTTAGAGAAACTAGTACCTCCTCCATTTGTAAAATTTAAGAAAAATGCATTTGTATCACTACTTTGGGTGCTGCTCCAATAGTAATTAGAAAATGGACTACCACCATTTGCAACTAAAATGGAATTTAACATAGCTCTATTTGCATATAAACTACCAAGTTCATTTAAGGATGGCAAATACCAACCAGAAAAGCCGTTAATTAATAAACTTTTGCATACAGATGCAGCTCCATTACAACTTGCAGCTACAATTAGATTTGTATTATTTTCACCTGTCCCAATTGCAAATGATGTTCCAATAACATTTTTTAAATTACAACCCCAACTATAACTTCCTTGATCATTCAAAGATAAAATCATACCATGTGAAATCCCCTGTGATTGATATGTGGAAATAACTATACCACCTCCGAATAATGTACCAACTGTAATTTCATTTATTTGTTTTGAAATAATGCAAGTTTTAGAACCCATAGACAAAGTAAAATTGGCGATTCCATTTGAATTTGGCACCCCTGAGATTTTAATTAGTATTGAGCCATTATTAACATTTGATATAATAGAGTTTATTTCCGCTGATAGTCCAGTAACACCTGTAGAATTTATAACTTGGCTTTCAATTACACCACCATTACTTCCAGTATAGTTAACTTTGATAAATATATCTTTTGCTTCTATTCCAGAATATAAAATTCCACTGCTGTAAGTTATATCCTGAATTAAAGATTCTACAATTAAAATTGGAGGCTTGACTATTCTAGTAATTTGACATGTTTTACCACCAATATTAAGATTAAAATATGCAATTCCATAGTTATTAGGTTTTCCTGTAAAATTAATGTTTAATGTTCCACTACCATGTTGTAATACTCCAGAATTGATAGTAGCAGTAATCCCTGTTACACCTGATGAATTAACAATTTGTATATCAAAAAAACCACCATTACCTCCTGTGTAACTAAATGTAGTCATTACATTTGAACCAATTGTTTGATTTGAATATAAAATACCTAAATGAATGGTATCATTACAATTAATAGAAGTTAAATCTGCTAAATCTATCACCTCTCTTGTAAAGACACATGTTTTACCTCCAAAAGTAATGTTAAAATTAGCAGTTCCAATTGTATTAGGGATGCCTGAAATGCTTAATATTAATGTTCCATTGCCATTGTTCAAGGTGCCTGCTGCAAGCGTTGCGGTTAAACCTGTTACACCTGATGAAGCAATGGATTGTGCTTCATACATTGCACCATTTCCACTTGTATATTTTAATTCAATGGTAACATTGTTTGCCACTATCCCATTGGTTAAATTACCTTGATTGATTGAACCTATAGTATCCAAAGAACCTATAGATGCTGGATAGTCTTT
>CAISCU010000001.1 GCA_903883965.1 uncultured Bacteroidota bacterium | reverse complement strand
CTTGCAAATCCAGTTCCAGAATTATTTATGCAACAAAGGAATACAAATGCCCATTAAAGGAACTAAAATGACTGTAAATACCAATGTTTTTAGCAATTGTGGCAAATCTTGTAAGATCGGAAACAACAAGGCAAATAGGACATTGATTACTGGATAAACAAATAGCCAGCTCACTAGCAATAGTTTCCATTTTTTTGGTTGCGTTGATTCATTCATAAAATTAGATATTAATAATTTGGATTAAAGATTTTTGTTTAATTTTTTTAATGCGATTGTTTGACCCATTTTTTAGTGTATTCAAATCCATCAATTTGCAATTGTATGGTATAGATGCCATCGGCAAGTGCTGAAATGTCTATTTCTGAATGGTTAGACGCATCTATGAGTTGTTTCCCCATACAATCAGTAATAATTAAGTTTGTTGGCATTATTCCTCCACAATCTATTTGCAATAGGTTATCGGATGGATTAGGATAAACATGGATTAGAGTGGGCTGTAATGATGTTTCGTTTACACTATTGGCAGTACACATCACCTTATTTAATTCTGTCCAAATTTGGTTACACAATAGAAATGGAACCTCACCTTCATTGACTTGGTTTCCTATTCTTACCACCACCAAACCTGTACTTTTTGAAATACAAATGAGCTGTCCATTTTTACCAATCGCGGCAAACATATCTGGAGGAGCTGCAGGTGCAAATGAACCAGGGAATTGAATTTGAGAACCTGGAACCATAAAGCTTTGTTTACCGTTCAACCACCACAAATAACCATAAGCAGGGTTCATGCTTTGAGAAGATTGGGTCATTTGGTTTACATAAATGCTATTCTTTAACAATGTGTCGGTGTTCCAAATGCAATTGTTTTGAACCAATAAACCAAATCTGGCCATGCTTCGGGCCTTGCTAAAAAATACATTGTCTGAACCAATTGTTGCCCAAAAACCAGTCATGCCTGTTTTATTTTTGAGTTTGAGTTGGGTATAAGAATTGATGTCTGTTCCTGTTGCGTTGCTTAGAACTTTTTCTAACAATGTATAAGGTGCATTGTGATAAGCCCACCTGCTTCCTGGGTCGGCCAAATACAACAAACAAGTATCGGCTGTGCAATGGTTATCGGGTACATTGTCATCTAAACCTGTGGTCATGCTCAATTGGTTCCAGATGCTAATTTGAGCTTCTTTTTCAGGAGGGCATTTGGTCCAAGCATTGCCTAAATATTGAGCACTTGTATCGGTTAATTTGAGCCCATTTTCTTCAATTGCTTTGCCAACCAAGACGGAGGTCAATGACTTACCAGCCGAAGCCCAGTACCATAAACTGTCTTTGGTAAAAGTGCCAAAGTATTTTTCAAGTACTATTTTGCCATCTTTGAGTACCAAAAAGGCTTTGCTGTCTTGACTTTGCAAATAGCTATACAAATTGGGTATTTGGTTGGTACACCAATTCAATGAATTGGGCGAAAGGGTATCCCAAGTTGCAGTGTTATTGATAGGAGGAAAGTAAATAGATTGTGCTTTGGCTGATTTCAAATGAAATAGCAACATCACAACAATTAGAAGGCAAAATTTATTCATACCACTTTGGTTGATCACGCCTCTGATTACTGAACGGGAAATTGACTCATGTCCATATAAAATACCTCCCAAATATGGCCATCTAAATCTTCTAATGTACGTTGCTGCATAAATCCGTGGTCTTTGGCTTCAATGGGTTCTGTGCCACCTGCTATTTTAGCATTGTCAACAATTTGGTTCATCTGTTCTACACTGTTTACTCCCAATGAAAGCAACAAAGTAGTCGTTTTTGAAACATCAGTAATGGGTTTTACCACAAATGAACTGAACCTTTCATGGGTTAACAACATCACATAAATTTCATCACTGAAAACCATACATTTTGCACTTTCATCTGAAAATTGAGGGTTGTTCTGAAAGCCCATTTGGGTATAAAAATGCATAGATTGCAAAAGGTCTTTAACGGGTAAGTTGATGAAAATTTTAGCTCCCATATGTGTTGTTTTGAATTCAAAAGAAACAAATTTAACTTCAATTTATTCCTAAAAATTTAAATTAATAAAATTTATACCATGATTAATTGGCAAAACGAACAAGTTCCAACAGCACCCTACATTGCATCTATTTTTAATTATTATTTGTCAGATCAATTAGAAGGATATGCAGAATACGATGAATTAACCTTGGAATTGGCCAAGCAATCACCCGGTTTTTTAGGCTACGAAAGCTTCAAACACAATGGCAGAGGTTCTTTTATCAGTTATTGGAAAGACATGGATGCAGTGACGAACTGGGCGCGCAATCCGGAACACATAAAAGCCAAAAATTTAGGCATCAAAAAATGGTACAAGTATTACCATAGTAGCATTGCCGAGGTGCAACTTTTTAACCAACATGAGTTGTAATTTAGTAACCTTCTAAATCTATGGTAATTTTTGAATTGTAACTTGAATTTTTAGTTAGGATAGTGTCTGCTTTCATTTTTACCTTACCACCTTCGGAAGAAACATAAAGTTTCTCTCCTTCTACTCCTGTACTGTAAAAGTTATTCAAATATTTTATTCCAACTTCATCACTTTCTAACCTAAATATTTTATTTTTCATATCTATTACTTTGTAGACTTTGTTAACAGATGGTCTGTCGCCGAATATGATTTCTGTTTCAGCTGCACCTACAGTACCCTTAGGATACTCAGTATTGTATGTTTGAAAGATATAATTACATCCAGCTCCATAGGTTGGTTTACGGTAAAAACTTCTCACCTCTATATTGTTAAATTTGCTAATGCCTAAATCGTAAATTTCTAATGTGTTGTTGCTGTTTTGATAAACCTTTGAACTGGTGTCGCATGCAGAATTCACAACAGGGGGGGTATAGCTTGCGGGCAGTTTGGTAAAAAGCGTAGCTCCAAAATCGGACTTTGATAGTTTTAAGCTTTGACTATTGTTGCTATCAGAAAGTGTAATATTTATTTTCTCATAACTGATACCTATACATTCGTTTCCATCGTATTTTCTAACTACTATATCTGCAGACCATGAATCTTCAGAGGTTCTTGTGATATTTTTAATATAGGGTGTAGAATTTTTATTAAAGTAGTTAGAGTAATTTTTAAGTTGAGAACTGCCATAATCCAATACCTTAGATTCATTATTTTTAATGTCTAATTTTAGTCCGTTTATATCTGCCCAGTAACCATCAATGATTTTATTTTTTATACTGCTAAGCACATCTTGTGTTTTTTTACATTGAAAGTGTATGAAAATACAAATGAATAATGTGAATATTGTTTTATTCATGACTTAATAAATTGAAATACAATATAATGTATTAATTTTTTTCAAAGAAAAAATAAAATATTGGAAAGGTTTAATTCACATCTTTTGATGAAGCATCATGAACTTTACCTTTTTCTTGTAACAAACCAAAAGCAATATCCCAAGATGGAATGGTATCAGAATGGTATCCAAATGTGCTACCTATAGCAATTTGATGGAATACTTTCATGGCTTTGATATGAACGCCACTTCGCATGAAGGCTAACATCTGATCTCTACTTTCCCATGCAGTTAAAGTACATTGATAGCCTTGAATATGTTTCACTTGGCAGGATATAATTCCATCGGCTTTTTGAGCTTGTTTAAAAGAAGGAATTGCCAAGGTCCAAAACCGTAAAAAGCCAATTAGGCCTCTTGGTTTAAGTCCGGTGATAGAAATATACATGCATCAAATTTAATAGGTGAATAGGGTATCTCTATGAATTAAAGTAGAATATTGATTTTGTAGAATAAGATTCATTCATGGTCAAACAAATGTTTAGTTGTGATTTAAATATGAAATGAATCAAATCAGTTTTTTCTGTTCCAAAAGTCAATCATAGCTCCCAATGCAGTTCCCATGCACAAACACATGGCTAACATTTGGGAGGTATTGTTGTTTTTTAATCCCAAAGCAAACCCCAATGAAACCCCTATACTAGCTCCAATTGCAATGCCATTTCCTTTGTTTTTTTTAGGCGTATCTTTCATGCTTACAATTTAGGAAATTTTCAACTATTGTGTGGCTGAAATGGCTTTCAGTACTAAAGGTGTTAAAACTGTTGAATCAAATTGTAATATTCAATATGCTTTTTAATTTGATAAAAGGGCAGGGTCTTCATTTTTTCTTTTACTTCGTCTTCAGACAAACCATTGAACAGCAGAATGGCACCATTTTTAGTGTCACGCAAAAACAAATGTTCTAATATGCCTTCTTGTTTCCATTGTGCTACAACAGCTTGTTCTTCTTTCAAAATCACATCAAAATTCTCGGGCAAATTATCGGTGTCTATGCTCAGAATTGCTTGTACTTTATAATTCATATTTTAGTCTTAATTATTGGTTTCACTTAAAAATGGATAATCAATATAGCCTTTGTCATTTCCTCCATACATGGTAGCCCTGTCAGGTTGATTGAGTTCTGAATCAAGTTCAAATCGTTTTGGTAAATCAGGATTGGCCAAGAACAGAGTACCATAAGAAATAAGTTGCGCAATGCCTTTTTCCAATTCAGCTTCTCCCGTTTCTTTTGAATAGCCACAGTTAGCAACAATGGGGTGATGTGTGAGTTTACCAAAAGTTTCTACTGAGTTTGTTGGGTATTGAGGAAATTGTTCAACAGAAAATGGAACATTCATGATGTGAATATAAGCCAATGGCAATTGATTCAACGCTTCAAATAGTAATGTAAATTGTTGTACCGGATTGCTATGTTGAATATTGTTATAGGTACTGGTTGGCGATAAACGAATGGCAACTTTATCTGCACCTATTGCATTCACCATTTCTTGCATCGTCTCCAATACAAAGCGGTTTCTATTTTCATCAGTTCCACCATATTCATCAGTTCTTTGATTTGAACTTTCTGCCAAAAATTGATTCGGCAAATACCCGAAGGCAGCATGCAATTCAACTCCATCAAAACCTGCTTCTATGGCATTTATAGCTGCTGTTTTGTAGTCTTCAATAATATATTTGATTGCTTCAGGTGTCAATGCAATAGGTGTTTCATAGTCTTTTGGCCCTTGAGTTGTAAAATGTTGTTGCCCTTGAATGGCTATAGCAGAAGGCGCAACAGGCAATTCTCCATTTTTTACAAGTGAATGTCCAACTCTACCTGTATGCCAAAGTTGTGCATAAATGACTCCACCTTTTTCATGCACAGCCTCAGTTACATTTTTCCAAGCTTCTATTTGTTCGTGGTTATAAATACCTGGAGTAAGCGGGCTACCAGTGGCCTGTTTAGAAATATTGATAGCTTCTGTTATGATCAAACCAGCACTCACTCTTTGGGTATAATACAATACAGTAGATTCCCCTACAATGCCATTGATTGTAGCACGAGAGCGCGTCATAGGCGCCATGGCCATTCTGTTCTTTAAGGTCTTACCACCTATTTGGGTTGATGCGAATAATTTCATTTATAGTTTATTGGTTCTTTCAAATCTAAATCCAATACTTTACTTTTGAAAGTAGTTACACGATTGTATAGTAGTAACCTAAAGTACTTTAATGCTGTATTTCAAATAACTATGAAAAAAATTAAATCAAACAAAAGTGAAAATAACTGCTCTTTAAAAGAGGTTTTGGATATCATTGGTGGCAAATGGGCCATGCCAATTATTTATACGTTGTCAAAAGGTACCATGAGATTCAAAGAACTAGAAAGGTCTATAGAAGGAATCAATACCAGGATGTTGGTAAAGGAATTGAAAAATATGGAGGCCAATGAAATCATTCACCGAAATGTATTTGCAACGGTTCCTCCCACTGTTGAATATTCGCTTACTCAAAAAGGGGAGAGCTTGTTGCCAAGTATACATTCGCTTCATAAATGGGGTCAAGAGTTTATCAGTTAAATTTAGGTCACTTATTTAAAATACGCTAAATCTTGTTGAGAAATTCGTTTCTCAATTGTATGTAACTTGTGCTAACTTGCTGTAGCAACCTCACAAAAAAAAACGCAACTCAAATTCTAATACCAATGATTCAAATGAAGTACTTTCTGTTGGTTTTAACTTTTATATTTTCTAAAGCAGCATTTGCCCAAGTGGGCGTTGGTACTTCTACTCCTGATGCCTCTGCCATGTTAGAAGTGAAAAGTACTTCAAAAGGTTTTTTACCTCCACGTGTGGCATTGACAGCAAGCAATTCAGCTGCTCCAGTATTGGCACCTGCAACAGGCTTATTGGTATACAATACTGCATTGGCAGGAAGCTCACCATATGATGTGGCCCCAGGGTATTATTTTTGGAATGGTGCTGCTTGGGTAAAACTGGCTGAAAGCAATAGTACAAAAGCAACTGCTTTTGTAAATAGGGGAGTAGATGTAACATTGGGCAATTTAAAAGTAAGGGTTGCTGCTACAGGCAATGCTTCTTTGCAAGTTTCAACTGTTTCTGGAACATACAATGTATATGGAAGTGATGTTTTTGTTGCTGGTGGGGCTAATGGAACTACAATAGCAGATAATAACAAGTTAACAATTACTACTACGCCCACATATTTAAATGGAACTTTGAACTTTTTAACTGGTGGATACATTGATACTTGGACCATTATGGACCCTGCAAACGCTATTGCTTGGAGAATTAGTGTCATTTTTGGCAGTAGTTACATCAACAATTTAATTACCATAGAGAGAATCATCTAAATTGAAATTAGAAGCTTGTCCTCAAACTATTTTGAATTAAATCATACGAACTTTAGCTGTGCATTCATTAGTCTGAAAAAGCGCCATTTTCGTCTATTTTTCCAATATAACCATCCTTGAATGCTTTAGAGCGCATGGGCAATGTTGCACAGCTTTTTTCATTGAAGGCTTCCATGCTTGCATAGGCTGAAATAATGACCCATCCCTCTTTTTTGAGAATATCTCTTAATAGTTTTTCTCTGTCACTTGATTTCATTTCTCTTGAAATTGAAGGCATGAGTATCTCTCCGCATTTACCTTTTCCAGTATATAAATCAACAGCTCTCAAAATGGTGTAATCTGGGCTTTCATTTTTTGTATGACATGCAATTTGAAAGAGAAGGATTGTAAGTGCTAAAATTAGTTTTTTCATTTCGAAATGTTTATTAAATGAATTTAAATAGAATCAACCATCAATGTACTAAAATACAACTTTTTATTTCATTAAGAGTATCCACTCAAAATTCCCTGACATCACTATATGTCCTTGATCGTTCATTACTTTTACAGGAATGGTACATTTACTTCGTTTGAGTTGTTTCAATTCTAACGCTACTTGTAGTTCAGTTTCTTTGCTAACATTCACTTTTGCATAGATGCTTCCGGTTGTGGCTTGGTTGAATTTTACTTGAGAATTGCGCAACATTGGAACAACTTGTTCTGCCCATTCAGGAAATGTATTGAGTAGCCATTGGCCCGACGCAAATTCAGCCAGTGAAAATTGGGCAGCAGCAGCTACAGTTCCCAAATGGTTGGTATAGTCTTGATGTGCTGGTAAACAAAACAGGTAGTCACCTTCGCCTTTTTGCAGACGAATCATTTGTGCAAATGGAATTGAAGTGAGGTTCATATACAAACATACATAAATCAGAGATACAATTAATTGAAGTCCATTACATGCTGATTCATCTAAATGATGCTTCAAATTCTCTAATTTTGCCCTATGATTAGACGTGGAAATTCAAATGATGTTGCATTGTTGCAAAACATAGGCAGAAAAACCTTTGACGATACTTTTGGCAATACCTGTACCAAAGCTGATATGCAAGGAGTTTTGGAATTGTATTTCAATTCGGATCAAGTGGCAGTTGAATTGCTTGATGAAACAGATTACTTTTTTTTCTTTGAAGAAAACGGAACCACAAAAGGGTATATGCGTATCAATGCAAAACATACTTGTCCTATAGAGGCATACCAACATCAGCCAAGCATAGAGCTGGTTCGCTTGTATGTGTTAAAGGAATTTCATGGAACAGGTGTAGCCAATGAATTGATGCAATTTGCCCTTGATTTTTCCCGTAAACAAGGTGCCCAAGTAATGTATTTATCTGTTTGGGAATACAATTTTAGAGCCAGAGGTTTTTATGAAAAACATGGTTTTGTTAACTCTGGTGTTGAAAATGATTTTCCCTTAGGTTCAACACCACAAACCGATTATTGGTTTGTGAAGGAATTGTCAATATCAATTTCGGGTTCAAATGGGGTTAAATGAAATATTACTTATTGAATAGCTCCCCTTATTGGTAACTGTTACAATTTTAATTCAAAGATTGATTATATCATTCTCTTAAAATCAATTACCAAATGCAGTTAACTGTTTTTTTGATTTAATATTTATAGTCAATTAATTCAACCACTATTTCGTTGCGTCTATTTATTACTTCATAGGGAGGGTTGTAACCTAGAAATGTAAATTTATCGATGAAATTTATTTTTTCTTTAACCAATTCATCCTTTAAGATAGACGTATATTTTTCAATCTTTTCATCATTTGCCCATCCATCAAAGCTGATGGCAGCAAAGATTTTTTCATCCTGTTTTTCGAAAACTATCTTGTTGTTTGTAGGGTTTGGTAGATTCTTTAAGTTGTAATTTTTGGGAACCATAAATCGCATTTTAGCACTATCACCTAATTCCATCATTACAGGTGAGGTCATTGCGATTTTTTCATTAGATTCATTGTCTCCAAATATATACCCTGCCAATATACGAAAACCTTCACTTGAGCTTGCTTTATAGCCTTTCTTGTATAGCCTTACACTCGAAAACAAGGCTGGATCATATTTTCTGATTTCAAATTTGTCATACTGCTTAATAACAGTGTAACAGAGTTGTTCTGTTTGTTGAGTACTTCTTGTAATAAAAAATTGTACGATTGCTGCTATAAATACTATTAAAATTAGGAGTGTTTTCATTTACATATAACACATTAACCTATACAATAGTTTTAACCAAATTAAATACAATTGGAATTGTTTCAGGATAGCTAGTTAAATGAAAATAGGGTAGTGTGTTTCAAGTGTTTTGCTGCTTCAGTTTCTCAAAGCTATTCATCGGGCCCATGAATTTGAACAAAAAAGCCAATGATTGATTACTTTAAAGTCTGGTTTCCCTAAATAATGAAAAAAGTATCTTGCTTAGTAATTAATCATAATGAAATCGACACTTCGCAATTTGAATCTCATCACCTACTATTCTATAAATTAAGCGATGCTCATCATCAATTCTTCTTGACCAAAAGCCAGCATATTTGAATTTTAAAGGTTCGGGTTTTCCAATACCTTCATGATGATTTCGAGATATATCTTTTAGCAGCTCATTGATGCGCTTCAGTTTTTGTTTGTCATTCTTTTGCCAGAAAAGGTAATCCTCCCAAGAGAGTTCAGTAAACACAAACTTCATCAGTCATCCAATTTTTTGGTTATTTTTTTTCCTGATTTGAGTGCTTTGATTGATTCATCCAATCGTTGCTGATTGATTTGAGAGGATAATTCGTGTTGAGTACTTATTAAAGAGTTGTACTCTTCTAAAGAAATAACAACTACTCCGGTGTCTTTACCACGATTAATAATTAGTGTTTCAAAGCTTTGTGTAACTTTATCGAGGTAGTTTTTGATGTCTTTTCTAAAGTCTGATAGTGTTGTGGTTAGCATTGGTGTACTATAATATGTACAAATATATGTACATATTAAAAGATTTCAAATAAAAAAAGTAATGATATTAAATGCTTGTCGTCCATAAAATAATTGCATAAAAAAAGCCACCAAATGGTGGCTTTTGAGACTAGCTCCCTGAGCTGGACTATTCTCGAACCAATTTTGGGATGAATTGAGGGTTTATGCGACTTTGGTATAAATGCAACTTGATAATATTGGTAAAACTCAGTTATGGGCTAAGAACAAAATTGTTTCGTTTTGGTCAGATAATATAGTGAAATCATTCTATAATTTGCCAAAACTTATTATATTTTGTATTTTTGGCGAGTTATAAGTTGTTTTTATGGGTAAAATTATTGGAAGAAATTTGGAGCAGGCTCTGCTGAAAGAAGCCATGGATAATGATAAGTCTGAATTAATTGCCCTATACGGACGAAGAAGAGTTGGCAAAACATATCTGATACGTGAATACTTTAAGGCTAGCATTGTTTTTGAAATGACAGGATTATTTGGCGGCTCACTAAAAGATCAACTCGATACTTTCAGTAAGGAGCTAATCAAAAGAACGAGGAAAACGGAATTTGAGACTGCAAAATCATGGTTTCAAGCGTTTACGATGCTTGAGTCGTATTTGGATAAATTTAAATCAGGAAGTAAGAAAGTAATATTTATTGATGAATTTCCATGGATAGCTACGCCCAAATCGAAGTTTTTAATTGCCTTTGAAAACTTTTGGAATACCTATTGCACCAAAAGGGATAATTTGATTGTAGTTATTTGTGGCTCGGCTGCGTCCTATATGGTTCAGAAAATAATTAAAAATAAAGGCGGGCTTCATAATAGAATCACTAGAAAAATAAGGTTGTTGCCGTTTAACCTATTTGAAACAGAACAGTTTTTAATAAATAATGGAATAAAGTATACTCGTTATGACCTTGTTCAGATTTACATGGCTTTGGGCGGGGTTCCACACTATTTAGAAAAATTGAACAAAGGATTAAGCTCATCCCAAAATATCGATAAGCTTTGCTTTAGCAAGGATGGTGTATTGAACGATGAGTTCAATCAATTGTTTGCATCTTTATTTGAAGATTCTGAACGGCACATGAAGTTGATTAAAACATTGTCAAAAACAAATAAGGGGCTGACTAGGAATGAAATAATAAATCAAAGTAGACTGCCTTCTGGTGGGGATTTCTCAATTAAACTTGAAGAATTAATTGAATCAGGCTTTGTTACGGATTATCCCTACTATCAGAATAAGAAACAGCTTACCCTTTATCGCTTATCCGATGAATATTCTAGATTTTACTTAAAATTTATTGAGAATAATAAGAATGGAGGAGATGGGACTTGGCAAAAACTATATAGTACACAATCCTATCTCTCATGGTCTGGATTTGCTTTTGAAACACTTTGTCTTAAGCATATTCAACAAATTAAGAAGGCTTTGAGAATAGATGCTATTTATACAACGAGCAGCAGCTGGTTCAATGAAAATGCGCAAGTTGATATGTTGATTGATCGTAGCGATAATGTGATGCACTTGTGTGAAATGAAATTTTATAATTCTGAATTTGCAATTGATAAATCTTACTATCTCAATCTGAAAAACAAAATAACTGCACTTCAACAAGATACCAAAACAAGGAAAAATATTTTTGTTACTTTAATTACAACTTATGGGATCAAGGAAAACGAATATAGCAAAGAATTAGTTCATAGTCATTTGGAAATGGCTGTCTTGTTCAGTAATTGATGTATATAACTCGCCAGAATTTATCAATTAAGATTGTTTTGGCGGAATATAAAATTGCCCAAAGCAAGTAAACACAAAAAAGCCCCACATTTCTGCGCAGCTTTAGCTCCCCAAGCTGGTCTATTCTCGAACCAATTTTGGGATGAACTGAGGGTTTATCAGAGCCTCAGCTATCTTTTACTTTTACTCCTTTGAAATATAAACTGAATGGTTAATTCTGTTTAATCTTCAATAAATAATTAAGTAAGTTTGCATCAATGCATGAAAATCTGCTCCAATATGTCTCAAAATTCATTCAGCTTACCCCGTTGGATAAAGAAGCTATTGAACTAAATTTTAAACCAATTAAGCTGAAACGAAAGGACTTTTTACTCAAAGAAGGGATGGTTTGTGATTTTATTGCATTTTTAAATTCAGGAGTTATAAGGCACTACCACATAAAAGATGGAAATGAAATAACGTGTGATATTACTTTGCACAACAATTTTATAACAGACTTTAAAAGCCTTACACAAAACATACCGTCAAATTATTACTTCCAAATTCTTAAAGACACCGAACTATTTTTGATTAAAAAAAGCGACTTATTTAGGCTCTATTCAGATAACAGGAATATCGAATCATTTGGGCGAATAATGGCGGAGCAGGTGGCTCAGCGGACAATAGAGATTGCTATGTCATTATCTTCTGAAAAGCCCGAGGAAAGGGTTGAAAAATTGATTAAGCAAAGACCTGATTTATTTCAAGAAGTACCACAGCGTTATTTGGCTAATCTTTTAGGTATAAGTCCTGAAAGTTTAAGTAGAATTAGAGCTAGGCGAAAATCTTAACAATAGTCAACAAAAAATAGACTCTCCACGACTGAACTTTGTGCTTTAAATAATTTAGAAAATTAGCAGAATGAAAAAAAGATTACAAATTATCTCCATTTTAGTTATTATTTTATTGATTATAATAACAAGAACATTTGCCTCAACAGTTTTAGGTCATCCATTTTTTGGTGATCCAATTACAAATTTATTTACCGAAAAAGAGAAACCTAAGCAATTATCAGAAGGCGATTTAAGAATACTTAAAAACCATATTTATCCAATTGCTAAGGATGACCTTAAAAACGATAGCTCAGAATTTGTTTTTTTAAATGAAAAATTAAAAAAAGCAGAAGTAATTGGCCTTGGTGAAGCAACTCACGGAACAAAAGAATTTTTTGAACTAAAAAGTAGAGTTTTTAAATATTTAGTTCAAAAACAAAATGTTAAACTATTTGGTATTGAAGCTAATTTTGCAGCTTGTTATGATATAAACAAATATGTTCTGACCGGAGAAGGAAATGCAAAAGAAGCATTGTCAAGGAATGGATACTGGGTTTGGCAGTCGCAAGAAGTTTTAGATTTAATAGAGTGGATGAAAAACTACAATAATGGAAAATCTCCAGATCAAATGATTCAATTTTATGGATACGATATGCAAGACGCAACCTCTTGTGTTATTTGGCTTGACAAATACCTGAGCAAATACATTACCAACTTTGATAAGAGTTTATTACCGGAGAAAATTGAGGAAAACAAAATTGCATTAAGAAAGTTAGACGATAAGGCATTAGATGAAATGCAAGAAAGAAATTTGAACAAATTAAAACAGCTAGAAGATTATGTTTTGAATAATAAAATAGAATTATTTAAAAAAGATTCGACTGACTTCAAATTTGCTACACAAACCATTGCTGTACTTCGTCAGAAATTAAATTATTTTAGAGAGCAAGATTTTAATACTGCATATTCTTATAGAGATAGCTCGATGACACAAAACATAAAATGGATAAGAGAGCGCAATAATAATGGTAAAATAATGCTTTGGGCTCATAATGGACATATTGGAAAAGGTACGTTCTCTGACGATTTTAAGTCAGGTAATTGGATGGGAACGCATTTGAATAAATTATATGGAGAAAAATATTATAACATTGGTTTCAGTTTTAGTGAAGGTGGTTTTGTTGCACAAAGCCCTCCATCTACAAATCTGTTTTACTTAATATACAGTTTCACCAAAAGTATCTTCAAAGATGAACCCTGGGCTGTATCGAACAACTATGTTAAACCACACAAAAAGAGCTACTTGACAAATGCTTTTTCACAACTTGAAACACCAATATTCTATATTGATTTTAAAGATATTGCCCCTTATAAATCCTTAAAAGATTTTATAAATAAGGAATATGAGCATTATGAAGCTGGAGCAGTTTATATCAGTGAAAAATCAGCGCTATGGTCAACCAATTTATATGAATATTTTGATGCCCTCATATACGTGGATAAAACAAAACCAGCAGATAATTTTAACATAGGAAAAGTTATAAAATAGCGGCGAGATTTAGTTTATCAACCCTGTTTATCAATGAACAAAATATTTAAATTTCTAATTTTAAGTTTATCCATATCTGTAACCTTATACGCCCTAGTTGTGTATTCGTTTCTTGAACTTGGCGTTGCAGTTCACCCAGGCATGAAAAGTAATTTTCAAGCACACCCTATTGGTATCTACTTGCATATTTTCGCATCTCTCATCGCTTTAGCTATAGGACCTTTTCAATTCAATGAAAAGTTCAGATTAAATAAGATACAAGTGCATCGATTGCTAGGTAAAATCTATCTAATAAGCGTATTAATTGGGGGGCTTTCTGGTTTGTATATGTCTCAATATTCATTTGGTGGCATGATTTCTCATTCAGGATTTTTCACTTTGGCCATACTATGGTTAGCCACAGGATATAAAGCATATCATTCCATCAAAAATAAAAATATCCAAGCACACCAATATTGGATGTTTATCAATTTTGCACTCACATTTGCAGCAGTTACTTTGCGAACTGGATTAGGAATAGGTTTCGCTAGTGGAACTCCTTTTGAAGTAATCTACCCATACCTTGCATGGCTTTGTTGGGTACCTAATTTACTTGTTGCACTTGTCATAATTAGAAAAGATGCAACTACCCTAACTAACTGATAGACAAAGAACAAGCCATCATTTCTGATGGCTTGTCTAGTGTTGCTCCCTCTCCTGGGCTCGAACCAGGGACCCCATGATTAACAGTCATGTGCTCTAACCAGCTGAGCTAAGAAGGAATTTCCCTGAACGGGGATGCAATGATAGGAAATGAATTTTAAATACGCAATATTTGTAGCCTAAATTTTTTAAAAAAAATATCTTATGAGTTTATTAGTTGTTGGTTCTGTGGCATTTGATGCAATTGAAACACCCTTCGGAAAAACCGATAAAATAGTTGGTGGGGCTGCTTCTTACATTTCTTTGGCCGCTTCTTACTTTACAAAATCTACAAATTTGGTGGCAGTTGTTGGTGAAGATTTTCCTCAAGAATTTGTTCAACACCTGAACAAACATGGAGTAGACACCACAGGTTTACAAGTAAAACAAGGCGAAAAATCATTCTTTTGGAGTGGAAAATACCATACCGACATGAATTCACGCGATACCTTGGTAACAGAATTGAATGTATTGGCCAATTTTGACCCAATTATTCCTGAGGCTTACCAAAACTGCGAATATTTAATGTTGGGTAACTTAACCCCTAAAATTCAACAAACAGTTTTAGAGCGTTTACACAAGCGTCCCAAGTTGGTGGTACTGGATACCATGAATTTTTGGATGGAAATTGCCTTAGACGATTTAAAAGAAACCCTAAAGATGGTAGATGTACTAACCATCAACGACGAAGAAGCGCGTTTGCTATCTGGAGAATATTCATTGGTGAAAGCCGCTGCAAAAATTCAAGCAATGGGGCCTAAGTATTTAATTATAAAGAAAGGTGAAAATGGCGCCTTATTATTTCATGGCACTGAAGTATTTTTTGCCCCAGCTTTGCCATTAGAAGAAGTATTTGACCCAACTGGAGCAGGTGATACCTTTGCAGGTGGTTTCATTGGTTACATTGCTAAAACTGGCGATATCAGTTTTGAGGGCATGAAAAATGCCATCATTTATGGTTCGGCCATGGCTTCATTCTGTGTGGAGAAATTTGGTACTGAACGCATCATTGATTTGAGCGAAACAGAATTGAATGCCCGAGTTCATGCATTCAAGAATTTGGTGAACTTTAGCTTATAAGCTCAACATTTATACTAATTTAAAAAGCCCTTATTCAAACAATATGGGCTTTTTTTTGTCTCAATTTTTTGAATTCCCACAATTTATGTAAAGAAAGCGCTAAGTTGAGTATGGATCTATTGATTAATTTTGGATGCAATGTTGAAGTCAAAACAAATACAAATCAGTAAAAATCAAATTCAGCTGTATGTCAATCAAATTACAGTTGTTTTTACTTTGGTTTGTAGCCTCATTTATAGTGCACATGGTCAAATTGGAATTGGTACACAACTCCCTGACAGCAGTGCTAGGCTTGAACTCAAACACTCAGCAAAAGGGGTATTAAGCCCTCGAATGACCAAAGCCCAAAGGCTTGCCATTGTTCAACCTGCAAAAGGTTTAATGGTCTATCAAACAGATGACTTGGCAGGTTACTATTACAATGAAGGTACTGCAGCAAGCTCATCTTGGAAATTGCTTCAAACGGTATGGGTCAAAGAAGCCGCTGGAATTAACTTTACAAATGGCAAAGTAGGCATAGCCAAAACCAATCCGGCATATCCATTGGATGTAAACGGTAAAATTGCAATTAACGCAAACCCAACTATCAATTGGATTGATTTTACAGAACCCTTAGTTCACGAATTTAGTTTTAGTAATTACAGCAGTTTTGCTGTTACACCTTCTGGTATACCATCAGGAGCGAGGTATATACTGGCCGATGTTTTTGTTACTTATCCTAGTTCAGATGATTTCAATATGTTATTGGGCAAGAATTTAGGTTCAAACCCAATTACTTGGGTCAACAGCAGAGGGGCACAACCATCTTCAAGTTTTACTTCAAGTGCATTGGTTTCTTGCGTAAAATTGACTTACCAAGGTGAAACAGATGGCTACACTCCTTACTTTGGAAATTGGTACAATTCACAAGTTATCCCTTTAAAATCAGGTGGAGGGTTTGACGCATTGGCCAGTGGCATGTATGCTACAGGTACTGGTTGGGTGTATATGGTCATTAGAGCGCATAGTTATTAAGCAAATACTTAAAATGAAAAAGAGTAAAATAGTTTTGGTATTGATTGTTGGGTTCAGTTTCATGAATGCTTTCAAGCTAAAGGCACAAGTGGGTATTGGCACCAATTCGCCTGACCCATCTGCTTTGTTAGAAATCAGTTCTACTAACAGAGGATTGCTAACTCCAAGAATGACTGCTGCTCAAAGAGCTAGTATTGCTAATCCTGCAACTGGTTTAATGGTCTTTCAGACAGATGGCAATACCGGTTTGTATTACAATGCTGGAACTGCTGCTACTCCCAATTGGTTGCGTTTGAATGCAGAATGGACTCAGAATGGTTCAGATATTTATTACAACGCAGGCAATGTTGGTATAGGCAAAACCAATCCATCATACCCTTTAGATGTAAACGGTGTCATTGCCATCAATGGCAGTCCAAGCATTCAATGGCAAGAATTTGCCACCCCTTTAATTAAAGAATTTTCTGTAGGCAATGGCAATCCTGTAAATATAACCATAGCTGGGGTTCCTTCATATGCAAGGTATTTATTAGTAGATGTGTTTATTACCAATGCCCAATCAGATCATTTTAACCTGTTAATGGGAAAAGCAGTAACCAATGTCATTAACTGGAATGGGAATAGGGGATTGCAGCCTTCTACCCAGTTCAATGCAGGTTTTGTAAAAAAACTGCATCAAACTAACTTATCATGGAGATTCTGATGGTTATTCTCCATACTACGGAGAATGGTATTCGTCGCAGGCATTGCCGTTAAATAGCAATTCAAGTTTTGATTCAGCAGCATCAGGACACAATGCAGGTGGAACTGCTTGGGTTTATATGGTTGTAAGGGCTTATAGTTTATAATCCTATTCATAGTAACCGGTTCCTTTAGGAATTTCTTCAATATATCTCAGATCAATAATTGACCCCTTCAGCGTATTTAATTTTCCTTTGTAGTTTGCCAAAGTTTCTTCTTTGGCATTGAGTATTTTAAATCCCAATTCTTGTTCATCTCCAACAGCTACATAATTTTCATAAATGACATAAATTTTGCCATTCAATTTAAAACTCAAACTGTTTAAGTCTAAACCATCATTCTCAACGCCACCAGGTCTGAAATAATACCCATAATTGAATTTTGACCAGTTTTTATTTGGGTTGATTTGTTTAGGAAATACCAAGGTGCTTCCTTTTTTGGGCTTGTAAATAAATTGCAAACCATTTTTATTGCTCAATTGCAAAACTGTGATGTGGTCGCCACGTGTTGTCTGAAAATCTATCAAAACGGAATGTTTCGTTTGTCCCCAAGATTGATTGGAAAACATGAAAATGACTACAATCAGATTGCATATTTTGGGGAATTTATTCTGCATTTAAGATCAACTTTTGAATTACTACAATGATAAACTTTTTTAGAGTGTTGCTTGCTTTGTTAAATATTCTTTAATTCATGTTATTTTGTAGTCATAATTGCTTAATTTTAAAGCTGTATAATTGAAAGAATGGAAAAAAATAAAGAATTGGTTAAAGAATTTTGGAATGCTGCTTCTTGCGGTGAGGAGCTATATTTAAAGGGTTCTGATGAAGTTAGCCAATTCAATCATCAACTTTCAATCAGGTACCAACTAGAACCTTATATTTTGAGTTTTGCTCAATTTGAGTCGTTTAAAAACAAAAAGGTTCTTGAAATAGGAGTGGGTTTAGGTGCCGATCACCAGAAAATTGCTGAAAATGGCGCTATTCTCGAAGGTTGTGATTTAACCGAAAGAGCCATTGAACATACCAACAGAAGGTTCAAATTGTTAGGGCTTCAAACCAAATTGCAAGTAGCTGATGCCGAAGCTTTGCCCTATGCAAATAACCAATTTGATATAGTCTATTCATGGGGAGTGATCCATCATTCACCCAATACCCCAAAAGCAGTTGCAGAAATTCACCGGGTATTGACAACAGGCGGTACTGCTAAAATCATGATTTACCATAAATATGCCATGGTAGGCTACATGCTATGGTTGAGGTATGCATTGCTGAAGTTCAAGCCTTTTACGACTTTAGAAACCATTTATGCCAACTATTTAGAAAGCCCGGGCACAAAAGCATATACCGTTAATGAAGCAATGCAATTGTTCAAAGACTTTTCTAAAGTAGAAATTGACACTGTATTAACCCATGGAGATTTGCTCAGTTCTAACGCTGGCCAAAGACACAAGGGCATTGTTTTAACCATAGCTCGTTACTTATTTCCTAGATGGATTATCAAAACATTTTTTCCGAAACAAGGCCTATTCATGCTGATTACAGCGGTGAAATAGATTACAAACAGTTTGTTATTGTTCTCGATCTACGATAACTGTATTTGCTCAATTAACATTGATACGATTAAAACCATAAAAAAAGCCGCAAACTTCGTTTGCGGCTTTTCCGGTGTACCCGGGGCGGGACTTGAACCCGCACATCTGTTGAGGATACAGGATTTTAAGTCCTGCGTGTCTACCAATTCCACCACCCGGGCGCTTCACAAAAAAAGTTATGGATTTCCATAACTTTTCTGATTGAGCGAGAGACGAGACTCGAACCCGCGACCCTCACCTTGGCAAGGTGATGCTCTACCAACTGAGCTACTCTCGCATATGGGAGTGCAAATATAAAAATACTCTTGTTTTTAGCAAACCTTTTTTGATAAAAAAGTTTAATTAAAAGCAATTCGCCTGATTTATAGTTCTATGAAATTTTAAAAGAACAAAAAATCTTATCTAAGAAGGGTTACATTTCCTTTTAATGTTTCTATTGAACCATCATTTTGGAAGCGAACTTGCAAGTCATAAAAGTAGATATCGGTAGCCGCTTCAGTATCATTGATACGTCCATCCCAACGGTTTTTGTAATCGATACTCTCAAAAACTTGTTGTCCCCATCTGTTGAATATACGAAACTGATACCATTCAATGCTTTCTGGAAATGATGTAACAGGTCCAAATTGATTGTTTTCTATAGTTGAACTTGAAGGTCTAAAAGCATTGGAAATCCAAATTTCATTTTTACAGATATCAGGAACTTCATAGTATGCAGTATCGCTGCAGCGGTTGGCATCTATTACAACCACCATTCCTGCGCTTTTACCAGCTAAATTGTATTGTGATGGATTAGGTGCGTAAAATGGGGTCCAATTGTAACTAAATGGAGCTATTCCACTTTTAATGGCTACTTCAACTGATCCCTTATAAGCATTACAGGTATCTGCAATGGTATTGGTACTTATTTGAACTGCGGTTGATAGGAACAATTCACTGGTATCTGATAGGGTACATGCGTGGCTATCTACTACCATTAAGTAATATTTACCAGCAAGGAGGTTTTGGAAATTATTTAAAACAGTTGGCTTGTTGTTCAATAGCAATTGATAAGGTTGTGTACCTCCAGTTACTTGAATTTGTATAGAACCATTATTCAATCCACAAGTTGGCTGCTGAATACTTTTATTCAGTTCAATTGCTGAAGGTTCTTGTAATTCAATTGTAAATGTATCTCTGCAATTGTTATTGTCAGTAATTTGAATGTGGTAGCTACCTGCCTTTAAATTTTGTTGTTGGCTCAAGGAGTTCACCTGATTGTTCCATTGAAAAATAAAAGGGCTTTTTCCTGCAGAGAGGTCTATTTGAATACTGCCATCTTGTAGTCCATAACAGCTTGGATTCAAAGTGCTGATTTGGTCTATATAAAATCCATTGACATTGATTTCTTGCTTTGCAGTATCCAAACAGCCCAATTCTGAAATGATATAAGTAACAATGTAATTTCCGGTATCTATTGGATTAAAAAATGAATTGGTAATCATACCCGTTGCACCATAAAATTGGCCGTTGTTGTTCTTTGGGTTTAATGAAATGGCTGCTTCACCTTTGCACAATACCAATTTGTCTGGCAAAAAACGCGCATCAGCTTTGGCTATGAATAAACGGACACTGTCTTCAATCATTCCGCAAGTAGTATTTTGTGTTACTTTAAATACAACATTACCCTTGTCTTTTAAAGTATCTGGTGTGTAAACAATAGTCAATTGATTGGGGAAATCTATCTTTCCAAAACCATTTGTAGTCCATATAACACTGGCTAAATTGGTACTAATGGCTTTAATAGGTATTTGTTTTTGGTCACACCATACAGTATCCATTTTTTGAATGCGGATGCTATCTGAAGGAGCAAGTACGTTTAACTCAACAGAATCTTTGTAATCTTTACAATTTAGTTTGGCAACTAAATACAATTTACATTTGCCTTTAAAACCATTCTTGAATGTATATGTCGTAATTAAATTTAAGCTGTCTGCAAAAGTGCCGCTAGTTGAATTGGCAGCTCTCCATGCATAACAATGGTTTCCAGAATAAGTACCATTTAAATTGATTGTACCCCCTGCACAAATACTAGCCGGAACACTTCCTGCATCAATGGTCTGAACAGGGATAGGAATTTTACAACCAGGATTTGAATAAGTGACAATGCCGTTAAATGTATAATTGACCGTAGCTCCGTCTTCTTGTCCTTTTACTAAACTTTGGGTCAATAATTTACTAATATCATAGCTAACTGTGTCACCACATGAGCCAGAAAGGAGTACTAGTTTTCTTGTAGAGGAGGGTGTATTAAAATTGGCAAAATGCCCACCCTGGTTTCCAGTTGCATCTGCAACCTGAAGAATTACAAACAATGTGTCTTGTAATCCAATAAAATCATGCGCAGTAGGGTTATATGCTGTACTTGTAATGATTAATAAATTGGAACCTGCAGGTATATAATCTGTTTTATTTTTAGGAATTAAAATGCCACAATTACCTGCTGCTTTGATTCTATTGTTGATGGTATCAATCTTTACAATATCTGCTGCTTTATAATTTGCCCATCCAAGAAACGGATTAGTGCCCGATCCAGTTCCCCAATTTACAGTAACTCCTGGGTTGCAAGGGCCTGGTGCCAAAGTTGATACCAATAAATCACTAGGGCCTATTTTCAGCCGAATCATTTCATTCTTACCTTCATTGCTACCGTCGCAGGCATCAACCAATACACTCACAATTTCAAAGCATTTGTTCGGAATAGGTTCGTTTACAATTGTATTGACACATGGTTGTGCATGTAATACTACAACTGTAAAGTTGAAGAGTAAAATACCCAAAATACAAACCAAGGTTTTATTCATGAACTGAATGTATACCTACGAATTAATGATTTTTTTATCAGAAAAAAACGGAGTTAACAATAAAATAAATAGAATGAAATTAATTCCTTGTAGAAATTCCTTTGAGATTGTTGAATAGAGAAACTGATAAAGTTGCAGACTTTTCTGCTTATTTTTTGGTTTTTTTAGCCTTCAGCGGATAGCCAATGTCGTAACTCAATCCCATGTGAAATTGAATATATCCATCAGGCAATAAGCTGTAAGTTCTTTTTGATGCTACTTTGCCAAAATCAGGGAAAACTTGAACCATAGGAACTGAATTTCCGTTTTTGTCTACATAATTGGCCCAAGCTGGTGCAGTTGCAGCCCATTTAGCATAGTCATTGCCATAGTAATAACCATCACCCATGTCATCGAGGTAATTGGTAGAAGTAATTACCCCTCTCAATTCAGTTTTGAATTTCCAACGTTCGTAGCAAAAATTCAATTCATAATGCACATTCAAATTCATGGCATATTGGCTATATCTTGACTTTCCAGGTATGAAATTTTGACCCTCAGTACCCATTTCGCGCAAACTAACCCATTGAACTTCACCTGCGTATTTGCTATATACAGAATACCTATAAGGATCATAGCTGAATATTCCAATTCCAGCTCCAATTCCCGATACCCATTTGCCTTTTAAATTGGCAACTGATTTATCCTCCATGATGTATCTGCTGAAATAATAGGTTGTTCCCAATTCAAAGGAGTAAATTTTGGTTTTGAAATTCATTCTGTAGCTTGGTACTTTCCATGCAACTGAACCTTTGTCTATATAAATTGGTAATGATGAATAGGCCAAGTACAAAGCAGTTGGATCATCAGAACCAATATCGGCCCTGTTGAAAGTAAACTGATAAGATACATGCTTGTTGTGGTGGTATTGAACATTGAACCCATTTGAAAATTCATAACAAGCAGGTAAACCAAATTTTGGTTTGATATCTCCAACGTAAGCGGCAATTCCAGTAAACATTCCAATTTCGACACTTGGCTTAAATAAGTTTAAATCTTTGAGCATTGAAGAATCTGCCCAGAAGCCATGTGCTCTTTTTTCTTCGGCTTGAATTGGTGCTTTTTGTACCGATTGGGAAGAATCTAAATCTAAAATAGGTGGAACAGCAATCCAAAATTGCTCATTCATCCAAAGTTTTGCTGGAACTAAATTGCTTGTATAATTCAATACAATACTGTCATTGCTTCTGCTAACTGTATAAGGAATGTTTGAGTTGTTGCTGTCTCTTAAATAAGATACAGCACAAGCTGAATTGGTATGAATTACAATGTTGTTTTTCTTGTGAAAAATAGAGTGAATTTGACATTTTTCTGCTTGAACTGTCTTGATGTCTTCTATTTTTTGAACAGTAACTGTAGGTAATCTTGGGTCTGATTTGGAATCGATAACAGGTATTGAATGAACCGCACCCATAGCTGATTGAATAATGATGGTGTCTTGGTTTCCAGATACAGAAAGACCAATTTCTTTTTGTCCTTGAAAATTTCGGCTAAATGAAATTTGATCAATTTGGTTCTTTTGTTTTTGATTTTCATCTGTCAATTGCAAATGAAAAATGCCAGTATTTTCAGTTGTAGCAGGAAGTTTGTTTTCAAAGAAATTCAAGCCATTTAAATTGTATTGAATTGAGTTGTTTCCGTATTCTTCAATGAAAAAAGCTGCATTGTTATTAAAATAATCTAAGCCTGTTATTGAAAATTGAATAGGAGGGTAGTTATGGTCTATAAAAGGTGCAGAAATTGATATACTTGATTCGTTGTAAACTGATTGGCTTACTTGTATATGGTCTAAATGGACCATTTTTCTTGCCCAAAATGGGTCAAAACGCAAGGCTTGTTCTAGAGCAATAAAATAAGTGTATGCAATTTGTATACTTTGTTGGTAAGATTGTCCATTGATTACAATACCTGAACCAGGTTCTTTTGCGTCTTTAGAAATAACATAAATTGGTTTGGCAGCTGTTCCATTTAAATTTAAGCTACCTTCTACCCAAATTTTAGCTCCTGGCATCAATACAATTGTTGAACCAGCAGGAACATCAAAACTTTGGCCTTTTGAGATTACTCTGGATTGTTCAATCACAATAGTATCTTGAGCCATCAGGTGAAATGCCTGAGAACAAAAGCACAATATAATGAGGATACGAATGATGTGTTTCATGGTTAAAGTATTTTAACTACTATAGGTTCTGTTAAAGTTTTATTTTCATTTCCTTGTTTGGTAACAATTTTTGAAATGATGATATAGGGTACATTGCTATTTTTTAAAGTTTCTGATACTGGAAATGAATTACCAGACACTTTAAATGTACCAATAGCTGATCCTGGTATGGTAACTTCAAATGACTCAATTTTGAAAATTCCGTCTTCAAATGAAGGGTGAATGGCATACAAATCAATCGAATTCAATTGTTCTAGCCTTTTTTTGCTGATACTAAAATTGGGTAAATCTTTGATGAAAATATAAGGCTCCGGAAGGGGTTTAACGTAAATTGAGTCTGATAGTAAAACACTACTTGCCGACTTTATCTCTAACACATTCCAACCTAATTGACTTGGTGTATAATTGATTTTATGTGAAGTTGTGATTTTACCCTTATTGACACCATTAACAAACAAGGTAGAGGCTTGTAAATTGTTAGGTAAAGCTTGTGAGTATTGAATGCCTTTGTACGCAATTCTAAATGTACTTTTTTTGTCGGATACGATGTTAGCAGGTATGACATCCACTTCAAACACTTCATTTAATTTTGTACCAGCTATCTCAATGGTATATTTACCAGTTTCTTTGGGTGTGAATAAAACAGTATCTGAATGAAATACATGTTGGTTTTGAATTCCCTGGTTGTTTTTACTAATATTTAATTTAACCAAACTGTCTGCATACAAATGAAATCTAAGTGTCTCACCAATTCTTAACTTACCATTTTCACTCAACAATACCAGCTTTGGATCGTCTTGACTGTTGTAACTAATTGGTGTTTGCTCATCTTCATCTTTTTTATCAATTGGCTTAACTGCAATTGATAATAAGTCAATTCTCAATTTTAGCTCTTCAAACAAATTCATGGCCATAGTTGCCGGAATGTGTTTCCATTTCCAATTTTGCCAACTTTTTAAATTGTCTTTTTGTAAGCCATTTTTTAAATCTTCTGCGAACAAATATTCATAATTGTGAAGCACAATTGAGTCGGTATTAATTGTATAAATCCAATTATTTAACTCTGTTAAGGCATTGAAAATGGTTGAAGCAGCTCCGTTCTTTATAAAATACAAATCAGTTGGAGCATAGGCATTGGGTTCCTTGATAGTTTTGGTAATAGAATCATAGCCCATGGCTAACTGCATTTGAGGTTCAATTGCTCTGAGTTTTGCAGCGGTTATTTGAATCATTTCATCTTTGTAGATGGCTTTAGGATGGTTCAAATAAGGATGTATAAAAGCATTATTTGCAAGCCAATCTGTGGGAATTTGAATCAACGATAGCATTAAAAATACAAGGTACATTAAGCTAATGAGCTTGAACCTTAAGTTTTTACTTCTTTTTATTTTAACGTATGCTGACATTATTTTTGAATATAGATTGGTCTGCCATTGGTTGTTTTTACACCGTCATTGAACAACAATTTTATTTGTTCAAAAACAATACCTGAACCAATTGGCATGTTCTTTTGTGCGGTTAACATGTCACCATTTAAGAACCTATTGTTAGAACGAAAAGTTTGTTTGTTCCCATCGGGGTATATCAAAACCATATTAAATGAAGCAACTTGCCAAAGTGAATTACTAGAAGCTAGGGCAAATGCATTTGTAAGTTCAGTTAATTGATTGTATTTGTCTTTTAACTGAACAATAGGTGCTGTATTGATCTTGGCAAATAGTGAGATGTTTTCTATGATTTGTTTTCCAAGTTTTACCTGTAAATTGAAACGACCCTCTACTATTGGGGTTATTTTTAAATGATTGCCTTCTATTTCAATGATTGCTTCTTTAGAAATATAACTGAGGTCTTTGATTTTTAATTCTTTACCTAAATAGGGTGTGAGTGTAAATGGTTCATTCATGTTACAAACCACTTCTTGTAAACTTTCAAGGAATTTTAAATCAAGCGATTTTACCTCAATTTGCTGAATTTGATCGTGTCCTACATTAGAAGCTATCACTGAATAAATACCAGGCTTTGAAGGAAGCCACTTGGCAGTGTAAGTATTTAATTTGCTTTCTTTTAAGTCAATGTTTAGTTCGTTAACTTGAAGTTTAGGAGATGAACCATTGTTGCTGTACAAAGAAAAAAGAACCTCTTCGCCAATATAATAAGTTGATTTCAATGATTGAAGAAAAGGATTGTTCTTGATTTTTTCTGTTGATTCTTTAACAGGCTCTTTGCTAGCAATTGATTTACTATTTAAGTATTCGATGCTGTTTTTTAGTGCAATCGTTTGGTAGTTATTTAAAACATTGCCCATGAATCCATTTGGAATATTGGTAAAGAATTTATTTTTAACTTTTTCTTCAATTCCAAAAATGGTCATCAAACCTTGTTTTTTTTGGTCTGGAAAGGATTCAGCATAAGCAACCATTGCTGCTTTTAGATTTTCATAATTGCCATTTTCAACAAATTTTTTACTGAACTTGGTCTCTTTTAGTTTCTCATCTAATTTTATTGAATTGCCAATTTCGTTTTGCAATTCTTTTTTTACTTGTTCTATTTGGTCAATAAAATCTAGGGTTTTATTTTTCAAGGCAATGTCTTCTAAGTTTTTACACTCAATTGCTTCTAGTTGAGATTGTAAGATACCATTCAACATGACTTGGGTCTTGTTCATTGACTCATATTGTTTGATATAGTCACCAGAAGTTGAGAAAAAATAAAACACAATAAACACCAAGTATAAGAAAGATAATTTCTTAAAACTCAGTGCCCTTGAGCGATGTATTTTAACTGTTGAACCTGCCATTAGTTAGCTTTTCCGCCTGAAAGAAAATCTTTGTATTTGGAGTTCATTTGTTGCATGTAACCCGCATATTCTTCCATTTGTTTGTTTAATTCTTGAACCCTGCCATTCATGGCTTTGGTTGATTCATTGTTAGCCAGCATTTCTTTGTTGATATGCTCTAAAGATTGATTCAAATGGGTAATTTGACCTGAAAAACTTTTGATACTTTCAGACAATTGTTCCATGGCTTTTGCGTATGAGCTGCTGTCAGGGCTGTTTCCTGTATTTTCTTGTTCCAATTGAGGAAATACATTTTCCCAATGGTATTCTTTGTCATCTACTTTTCTTTCAAAAGCAGAAATAATAAATACAACTGCTTCAATTGCCAAACCGGCAATAAACAATTCATTGGCATAATCCCATCCTATGAATTTAAACATGGATCCTACCAGAATGACTGCCGCTCCGAAACCATAAATAAAGGTGATCGGATCTAATTTTCCTTTTGCTTTGATTGCCATATAATTGAGTTATCTTTTTGCGATGTGAGTTAAAAAATCAGACCAATTTTTACCTTGTTGGGTAATGGCTTTTTGAATGGCCATTTTCATGAAATAAACAAATAGCACCATTGCAATACCTAATGCAATGGCGATGTATAAGTACAAATTGAAATCTTTTTTGTTGAGTGATGCTTTTAAATCCTCTATAGTTTTGTTTTGAGTTTCTATTTTAGCATTGTATCCATCTAAAACTCCGGTCATTTTTGACTCAATTGTTTGTAATTGTGCTGCTTGGTCATTTTTTAAGTTTGCAATTTCAGTGCTCATTTTAGCACCCATATCCGCAATTTTGCTTTCTTGGACTTTAAGTAATTCTTCGTTTTTGTGGATAAGTTTTTGTTGAGCTTGTATCTTGTTTTTTAGTTGATTGAGCTGATTCTCAGTATTTGCTGAGTTCGCTTCTTGCGCCTTTATACTGATGGATAAAAGGAACAGGACCAAACTTAAAAGTGTAATTTTTTTGAACATAGGGTACTATAATAATGCTACGAATTTATTATTAATTTTATGATTTCTATATTTTATTCACATATTTAGCATAAATATTTTAATTTTTATGCAGTTTTAGCATTAATTCGTCAATATTAAAAGAATTTAAGCAGCCAGATTTGCTCAATCCACCTTTTCTTGCTGTGAGTATGCCATAATGCATGTCTAAAAAACCTTCAGTATTGTGCGCATCTGGGTTGATACTTAATAAAACACCTTTTTCAATGGCATATCCAATTTGTCTCCAGTCTAAATCCAAACGGTATGGATTTGCATTGATTTCAATATGAACGCCATTTGCAGCACAAGCATCTATTATTTTTTTATGGTCAATTGGATAGCCCTCACGCATGAGTAACAATCGGCCGGTTGGATGCCCAAGTATATGTGTATTAGGGTTTTCGATGGCTTTAATGAGGCGGGTCATGGCTTTTTCTTCAGTCATTTTGAGATTGCTATGTACAGATGCCACTATGTAATCGAATTGAGCCAATACTTCGTTTGGATAATCAAGGCTACCATCATTTAGAATATCTGATTCAATGCCCTTTAAAATTTTGAATTGAGGGTATTTGCTATTCAATTTGTCTATTTCTTCATGTTGAGCCAAAACCCTTTCAATAGACAAGCCATTTGCATAAAAAGCAGATTTACTATGGTCGGCCATTCCTAAATATTGATAGCCTCTTTGCATGCACCACAAGGCCATTTCTTCAATGGTGTTTTGCCCATCACTCCAAATACTGTGGTTGTGTAAGGGGCCTTTAAGGTTAGCATCAGTAATTAATTGTGGTATCTTTTTTTCCTTGGCTAATGCAATGTATGCTTCATTTTCTCTCAATTCAGGTGGAATAAAATCCATTTCAAATTGTTCAAAAATGGCAACTTCACTTTCAAAAATAGGGCTTTCATGTTTTATTTCAGGGTAAGCCGATTGGTGTATAGCAGTTCCTGTGGTTTGAAACAATTGCAGATAAAATTCAGAGGCTGCAGTTACAAACAAACAAACAGGAAATCCAAGATAATTTCCTTGAATCTGCTGTTCTGTTGTCTGATTAATTTGAAAACCTTCGATTTCAGTTAAATGTTTTTTTACATCTTCAGTTGAAAAAGCTGAAACCAAAATGTCAATCTGTTCCAAAACCTCACAAGCCCTTCTCATTGCTCCGGTGAGTGAAACCAATTGAAACTTGGTTTTCAATTCATGTATTAACTGATTTGCAGGTGCTTCAGCCCTTGCATAATGGAACTTATCGGCATTTGCCATTTTGAAATAAATTTGTTGCATCACACTTGCTTGTGTTTTTTCTCCAAATCCTTTCAAATGCATTAACCTGTTTTCTTTGCAGGCATAAAGCAATTCTCCCATATTTTCAATGCCCAATTCTTTCCAAATCAAACGCACTTTTTTGGGGCCAATGCCTTTTATCTGCATAATTTCTCTTATGCCTTGAGGTGTTTGTTCTATTAATTGTTCAAGCTCTGGTAAGCTATTTTGTTGAACGATAGTAAAGATTGTTTGAGCGATACTTTTGCCAATACCTTGCACTTTTTCAATTTCGGGTAAGCCTAAATTTGCCAATGGGGTAGGGTACTTATCGAGTTGAAAAGCAGCAGCAGCCAATGCCTTAATTTTAAAAGGGTTTCCTTCGTGTAATTCACTCAATTTGGCATATAACTCCAATATTTCAGCTATTTCTGAATTGTTCATTTCTTTTTTAGTTGACTGGTATAATTTAAAATCCATTGTTCTGGGCTCATTTGAGTAGCCAATTCGGCAATGAGGTCAAAAGGAATGTGTTCAGGTTTTTTGTACCGAATACAACTCTTGCCCATGTCTAATTTTTGCGAGCTGGCTTTGGCATGTGCATCTACAAACCAATTAAATAGTTGCTGATCCATGTACAGGCCCATGTGGTAAATGGCAATGAATTGTTTTTGAGAAGCCATGGTAATAAAAGGCAATGGCAATTTGGGATTGCAATGGTAACCGGCCGGGTACAAAGTATGTGGAACTACATAGCCAATCATACCATAACTGATTTCTTCCACAAATCCGTTGGGTAGATTTTCTTGAAATACCTGTCTGAGCTTTTGAATGGCCTCTAGGCGATCAGGAGCCAGTTTATCTAAGTAGGCAGCTATGCCTGGGTCATTGGTTTTATTCATAAAATCAGAAAATAAAATCGGCAATCTGTGTTCTCCAAATTAATACAATCACTCCCAAAAGTGAAATAAAAAGTGAAATAAAAATGCGCTTATTGAGTTTTTCTTTGAATACAAATACACTTGCCAAGGTAACAGAAGCAGGTAATAAACTCAATAAAGTTTGTGTAATGCCAGCTGTTAAATTTTGTGTGGCAAGTAACGATAAGCTAACACCAATCACGGGGCCAAATACAGACCCCATTAAAATAGGTTTTAATATTTTTTTATTACCAAAGACTTGTTTAAATTCTGTGATAGATTGTTTGTTGAAACCTGTAAATAAATACAAGACAACTGCTGCCACAAACATCCGGATCCATGTGGCATGAATGGCACTCATAGCATGTGTTTCAGTTTGAAATCCGTTTTTAGCAAGTACCAATCCAATCCCTTGGCAAATGGCTCCTAAAAAGGCAAATAAAAATCCTTTAGATACAGAACCTAGTGTTTGACTAGTAGCTAATTGATTACCTTGGTTTGAGTAAATGAGCAGCAGTATGCCTGACATAGAAATACAGATACCTAAAATACCTAAACCTGAGAGCGTTTCGTCTAACATAAAATAAGCAAAAAGCAAGGCTGCGGCTGGTGCTATGCAACTCATCAAAGCAGTTTTTGCACCTCCAATTAATTGATAAGCGGTAAATGCAAAATAGTCGCCAAGGCTCAATCCTATGATACCAGATAATCCAAACCATAAATAAGCATTTGGGCTAGTTTGGGTAAACAGATCATACAGCGAAGTATGGTCAGTTAACACACAGGAAAAACTCAATAAAATACTTGCCAATACCAGTCTTACCCTATTGACAGCAGAGGGTAACATTTTTTTACTGGCATCTGTAAATGCAAAAGTACCTACCGTCCAACAGAGAACAGTTCCTAAGGCTGCCAATAAACCGATTGCCTGGCTTTCTAACATATTTAATTGAATTCGTATACTTGACCTTGTTTGGGTATTTCAACCTTTTTAGCTCCAATTTGAAGCACTGCACTTTTGAGCGCTTCTAACTGAGGCAATTCTCCATGAATTAAAAATACAGATTCTAATTGCGGAGGTTTACAGGCATAAATGAATTCCAATATTTCGTCGTGGTCAGGATGTGAGCTAAAGACATCAATTTTGGCAATCCGGGCATGTACTCTTTTATCTTTGTCTTTGATTTTAATGGTAGGTTGACCCAATAAAAGTCTGTATCCCAAGGTTCCTTCAGCACAAAATCCAGCTATTAAAATGGTGGCTGTTGGGTGTTCAATATGGTTCATCACGTGTTCTTGAATACGCCCCCCTTCAACCATGCCTGCTGCAGATATAATGATACATGGGTCGTAATACACAGAAAGAGCTTCATGTGCATTTTTGGTATCTAAATAATGGGTGTGTTCGTGTTCAAACAAAGAACCATAATTGAGTTTAAATTGGATCGCTTCTTCGTTGAGCAATTCTGGATGTTTGTCGTATACTGGTGTTGATTTAATAGCCAATGGACTGTCTACAAAAACTTTCAAAGTACTTGGAATAATACCCTTTGCTTTTAATTGGTGGATGGTAAAAACAATTGACTGTGTTCTACCAACGCTGAATGCCGGAATAATCAGTTTGCCTCTTTGTGCAATACAAGTAGATGTAATAAAAGCAGCCAATTCTTCTTCAGGAGCTTGTTTGCTCAAATGTTTTCGGCCACCGTATGTTCCTTCAGAAATGAGGTAGTCAATGTTTTTAAAAGGGATCCCATCTCTGAGTAATTTGCTGTTTTTTCTTCCCAAATCACCAGTAAATCCAAAACGATGGGTTTTGCCATTTTCAGAAATTTGAATCAGAATACCAGCAGCTCCCAATAAATGTCCGGCCTCTTGGTATTGAACTTCTATGCCTCTGTGAGGTACAAAACTTTGGTCTAATTGAATGCGCTCAAAAAAGCGAACAGTATCACTCACATTTTTTTCAGAGTAAAGTGGCTTTTGTACCAAATGTCTTCTATTTTTTTTACTACGAGCTAACGCTCTAATATAGTCGCCTTGTTGAATGTGGCAGGAGTCGAACAACAAATAGGCGCTCAGTTCTGCAGTAGCCGAAGTGCAATAAATTGGACCTTTAAATCCTTCTTTTACCAAAATTGGCAAATTTCCCGAATGGTCAATATGTGCATGTGTCAATAATACGGCATGTATGGAACTGGCTTCAAAAGGAAATATTTTAGGATTCACTACTGGGTTCTTTTTTACTTCATAATCCATTCCACAATCTACCAGCATCCTGAAACCGTCATTCATTTCCAGTAAATACATACTGCCCGTTACTTGTCTTGCTGCTCCCCAAAAATATAATTTCATTCCTTGTTTTGCTCTCTAAAGCTGCAATTTACCGATATTTCGGCTATTTTTGGAGATTATCTAAAAAAAGCAAAATGCCAGTATACAATTTAAGTCTAGAATACTCAATTCTTGAAACTTTTTTAAGTCAAATTCGAAACATTTCTATTCACCAAGACCGCATGCGTTTTAGAAGAAATCTTGAAAGAATTGGTGAAATAATGGCATACGAAATCAGCAAACAACTTCCGGTTCAGCAGATAGAAATACAAACACCTTTGGCAAAAATGCAGGTAAGAGAATTGCTCAATCAACCTGTATTGGCAACCATTTTAAGGGCAGGATTGCCATTGCACATCGGTTTTTTAAATTATTTTGATGCAGCAGATTGTGGCTTTATAACCGCTTACAGACACCACCTTGAAGTAGGTTTTGAAATTCGAGTAGAATACCTGGCTTCGCCTGTTATAAAAGGCAAGGACTTGATTTTAATAGATCCAATGTTGGCAACCGGTCAAAGCATTGTCAGCTGTCTGAATCAACTGCTCAAACTGGGAGAACCCAATTCAATTTATATTGCGGCTGTATTGGCAACAGAAATGGGCATTCAAACCATTCAAAAATCTTTTCCAAATGTACATATTTATTGTGCCGCCATAGACCAAGGGCTCAATGAGCACCAATACATAGTACCTGGATTGGGTGATGCAGGTGATTTGTGTTTTGGAGATAAAATCAGTTCTAATTAAGGCAATTCTACTACAGCAAATGTGCAATAACCTTTTGCTACCAAACAAATACTACCGTCTGCTTTGGTATAGCTAATCTCTGCTTCTGCAAAAATGAGTTTTTGACCCGATTTAATAACCCATCCTTTCACCTGAAACAGTTTGCCAATACCTGGATTCAAGTAGGCAATTTTTAAATCACTGGTGACGACTGTCTGTTTGCTGTCAACCAAGCTAAATGCTGCAAAACCAGCAGCCAAATCTGCCAAGGTAGCTATCACCCCACCATGTAAAAAATTGTTTTGTTGAAGGTGGTGTTCTTGTGCGTTTAAATGGCCCCAAACACAACCCGCTTCTAATTGATCCAATTGGAAATTGATGAACTGCATAAAATGGTTTTCTTTCATTTTAGAAAGTATTCTCGATTGAAATGCTGGGTCTTTGGCTTGGAACATCTGGTGAAATTTTTATCAAAAATAAGGCTTTCTTTCTAATGTCAGCCTTTGTATCCCATCTGGAATTGACCAATTGCTATCACAATTCAAAAAAAAAATCTACTTTGCAACACATTTGCTATGGAAACAACAGGCATTCAATTCAATGTTCAGGTTTACACCGATAATTTATACCACGAGGCAGAGCGTGCTCAATATGGTTTGTATGTGGTGCTAAGCAATGAGCACATTGCCTTGGTTATAGTCAATCAGGCACAAAAACAAGTGCTTCAATTGCAATTGTTGTTTCCAATTAATTTTTCTGTTTTCGATTGTCAATACCATGAACTCAAGCATTCAGAACAATTGACAAAATTACTCAGTGGTGAGTTTGCATTTGTAAAAGCAGTTGTTTGCAATGATGCTTGTACGCTTGTACCCGAATCATTGTTGCATGCTGCAGATGCTTCAGCTTATTTTAAATTAAACCAAAAGCAATTTCCTGCCTCTGGAATATTAGAACACAAAGAAGCTGCACTCAGAACTGCTGCATTGTTCAACGTAAAAAATGATTTGTTGAGGTATTTAAATGAACAGCTTCCAGGAGTTGTTGTTTTACACGATTCACTCATTTTTTTGAAGTCGCTTGACATGCAATCATTTCCAAATGCTGGAAATAAATTACATGTATCGGTTCAACCCAATTACATCTCAATTGCATGTGTCAATCACCAAATTAAATTTTACAATACATTTCCATTTACCAATGAAAATGACATTGCCTATTTTGTATTGGCCGTTGCCAAACAATTAGAATTGAACCAAGAAGCTGAGGTTGTATTGTATGGGCAAGTACCAATATTAACTGATATTACCAATTTGTTGGCCAATTATGTGAAAGCCGTTTCTTTTGGAAATAAACCCAAAGGAGTGGCCTATCCGGTTTCGTTTCATCAATTACCTGCCCATCATTATTTTATAGAAACTAGCTGTTTGTTGTGCGAATAATTGGAGGTACCAAAAAAGGATTGTTAATTCAGGCTCCGAACAATTTACCGGTTCGCCCTACAACCGACCGTTCTAAAGAAAGCCTATTCAATATTTTACAACATTCTATTGCAATTGAAGGCATCGAAGCACTAGATTTATTTACCGGAACAGGCAATATCAGTTATGAATTGGCAAGTAGGGGTGCGGCTCTGGTATTAAGTATAGACAAAGATTTTGGCTGTGTAAAGTTTGTAAAGGAAAATGCACAAAAATTAGGACTTCCTCAAATTCAAGTCCGCAAACAAGATGTCTTTACTGCATTAAAGAACATGACCCAAAGTTTTGATCTCATTTTTGCAGACCCTCCTTATGCATTAGCTGACATTATTAAAATACCTGAAATTGTTTTCGATAAAAAGTTATTAAAATCCAATGGATTATTAGTGGTTGAACATGGTTCAAGTTTGGATTTGAGTCAGCAAATAGGTTTTTTTGAAGACAGAAAGTATGGTCAATCTACCTTTTCATTTTTTAAACCGATTACCGAAAACAATCACATATGAAACGCATTGCACTTTTTCCGGGAACTTTTGACCCCATTACAGTTGGTCATGTAAACATCATAGAAAGAGCTTTGCCATTGTTTGATGAAATTATTGTAGGTATTGGACACAATATCAGTAAAACAACCTTATATCCTGTAGAACAGAGGTTACACTGGATAGAAGAAATTTTTAAGAATGAACCCAAAGTAAAAGCCTCTTTTTACGAGGGTTTAACAGTTACATATTGCAAAGCAATTTCAGCAAATTATATTTTAAGGGGTATTCGTAACATGGCCGATTTTGATTACGAGAAAAACATAGCTCAGATGAATAAATTGATTTACCCAGAAGCCGAAACCGTGTTTTTAATGTGTGATCCAGCCTTTACTCCAATAAGTTCTTCAGTTGTGAGAGACTTAATTAGAAATGGCGGAGATGTAGCTGGTTTTATTCCGGCAGCAGTTCAATTAGATTAATTGGCGTTTTTAGCAGCTATTAAAACTTCTCTAATAGATTGATAGGTATCTAAACTGTTTGGATTGAGCGTATCCCAGTTTACCCATTTAACTTCGGTAATGTTTTCTTCTGTTTGGGGTACGAGTTTTCCGTTAAATGAACTGTGCATTTTAAACCAAAATGTTTGTTTCAAAAACCGATGGCCTTGTAATTTGTAGGTATGGAAACTACAAGGGTATTCATGTAAAATGCTGAGTTCTTTCATGCCACATTCTTCTTCAACTTCTCTAATGGCACTTTCATATTTATTTTCACCTTGGTCTATTTTTCCTTTAGGCAAATCCCATAATCCTAGTCTTTTAATGAGCAAAACTTGGTTATGGTCATTGAACACAAGCCCACCTGCTGCTTGAATGGTTTTGAAATTGGCTTTTACACTTTCAAATAAAACTGCAGGTTCATCACATATCACACATGTTCCTTTGTGTTGAGCTGATTCAATGGCTCTAATCCAATCCATGTGCATTGCTGGATTTGGATGCATTAAAACTTCCAAATCGGCAGAAAAAGTTGCAGCTTCTTCAGGTTTACAAAGGATGAATGGCTTATCGTTGATGAAAATTTTATACATTTGCCTTATGAATAATCAATCAGAGGTAGCTTCAAAGATAGCAGAATATTTATTGGAAATACATGCCATTCAATTACAACCTGAAAACCCTTTTACCTGGGCCAGTGGTTGGAAGAGTCCAATTTATTCAGACAACAGACTTTCATTGTCGCACCCAGTGGTCAGAAATTTCATTAAAAAAGAGATGGCCAAAATGGTTTTAGCAAACTATCCAGAAGTGACCGCAATTGTTGGCGTTGCAACAGCAGGAATTGCACCTGGTGCGCTCATTGCAGATGAAATGCAATTGCCTTTTGGCTATGTGAGGTCTGAACCCAAAAAACATGGCATGGGTAAGCAATTAGAAGGTGACATTGCTGCCAACGCAAAAGTGGTTGTCATTGAAGATTTGGTGTCTACTGGTAAAAGTAGCTTACAAGCTGTAAATAGCTTAAGAGAAAATGGAGTTGAAGTGATTGGTTTGGCTTGTATTTTTACTTACGGATTTGATGCGGCTCAACAAGCATTTGATGCGGCTCAATGTCCTTATGTTTCATTGTCTAATTATGATGTTCTCATTCAATTAGCTGCCCAAAATGGTTTGATTCAACAAACGCAATCAAAAGTGCTGAGCGATTGGAGAGCAAATCCTTCTACTTGGGGGCAATAAATTCAATCAATGGCAAAATTTACCAGAAACCCTTTACGCTTAGCTTATATTGTTTACTTAGGAACAATAGCCATGATGCTGTTTTTTCTGATTTACCCTTTTTTGCGTTATGCCTTGGCAAATGCTGCCAGGTATCCTTTGGGGCATAGAATCAGAAGATTTTGGGGAAATTGGTTGATGTTATTAGGCATGGTTAAAATCAAAACCATTTTTGAAGCCCCTATAGATGGCAATCAACCCTATATCATCACTCCAAACCATACATCTTATGTAGACATTGCCACGTTAACAGTTGGCTTGAAGAAACTTGATTTTAGTTTCATGGCAAAAGCAGAATTGTTAAAAATTCCTTTGTTCAGTATTTGGTTCAAAACAATAGACATTGCTGTAGACCGTAAAAATGCCAGAAAGGCCGCGGAAGCCTATATCAAAGCCACCAAGTTTTTTGACAGTGGTAGAAGTTTGGTGATTTTCCCTGAAGGCACCATTTCGGCCCAAGTACCTAAAATGATTAAATTCAAAGATGGTCCATTTAAACTGGCTATAGAAAAACAAATTCCAATATTACCAGTGAGTATTTTGGGAAATCATTTGATTTTTGATGACAGTAAAAAAATTACAGGTAGGCCAGGTTTTGTAACTCAATATGTTCATAAGCCCATTTCAACTAAAGGCTTAACACTTGAAGATGTTGAAGCATTAAAAATGCAGGTGTTTGATTCAATTAATATTAAATTGCACGAGTATGGATATCAATGATGAAACTATAGACAGGCTTTGTGATTTGGCAAAGCTCGAATTTAAAGGAGAAGAGCGTACAGCCATTAAACAAGACTTGACCAGGATTCTATCTTATTTTGAGAAGTTGAATGCCATTGATACCAATGGAGTAGAGCCTTTGATTTTTATGACCGATTCTGAAAATGTATTACGTGAAGACAAACCACATACAAGTATTCAGCGAGCAGATGCCTTAAAAAATGCCCCTGCAAAAGATTCAGATTATTTCAGGGTTCCTAAAGTTTTAGACAAATAGCATGTCTCAGGCTGTTTTAGAAATAAAAGGTATTGGTAAAACCTACGTCATAGGTGATGTAGTTGTAGAAGCATTACGCAGTGTAGATTTACAAATCAATAAAGGAGAATATGTTGCATTAATGGGCCCTTCAGGTTCTGGTAAGTCAACTCTAATGAATATTTTAGGCTGTTTAGATACGCCATCACGTGGTACTTATTTTTTAAATGGTACCGATGTGAGCCACATGTCAGACAACGAACTGGCTCAAATCAGAAACAAAGAAATTGGGTTTATTTTTCAGACCTTTAATTTACTGGCCAGAAATACTTCTTTAGAAAATGTGGCCTTGCCTTTGGTGTATGCTGGTATTGGAAAAAAAGAAAGACTCAGTATAGCTAGAGAATCTTTAAACAGTGTGGGTTTAGCAGATAGGGTAGACCACAAGCCCAATGAATTGTCTGGTGGCCAAAGACAAAGGGTGGCCATTGCCAGGGCATTGGTAAATAAACCAGCCATTATATTAGCCGATGAACCAACTGGTAATTTAGATACTAAAACATCTCATGAAATCATGGATTTATTAGAAGAAATTCACAAGCAAGGCAATACGGTTATCATTGTAACTCACGAAGAAGATATTGCCAAAAGGGCCAAAAGAATTGTAAGGCTTAGAGATGGTTCAATTGAAAGCGATTCCTTGAATTAAATTACAAGTTCATTTCTGCAACAAATTCATAATTTGTAAAAACACGCTTTGCTTGGATTGTTTGTTTGAACAATCCAAATAGGGTAGAGCCACTTCCAGTCATTGCGGCGTAAACAGCTCCCATTTCGTATAATTGGTTTTTGATGGTTTCCAATTCTGGAAATTGTGGAAACAAAGCCAGTTCAAAATCGTTGCTCAATTGGTTTTTCCACTGCTCTATGGGCCCATTCACAATTGGCATTAATTGCCCCATTTCACTGATTTTTCTTTTAGGTACCATGGCAAATGCATTTGCGGTACTGATATGTATATTGGGATGAACCAATACCAAATGATACCCTTTTAAGTTAATTGCAATGGGTTGCATGATTTCACCTCTTGAACTTGCAAAAACGGGTTTGTTTAAAATGAAAAATGGGCAATCGCTACCTAATTTCAATGCCAGTGCTAACAGGGTTTCCTGACTCAGGTTGAGTTCAAAAAGTGTATTCAGTATTTTTAGTGCAAAAGCACCATCAGAAGAACCACCGCCAAGTCCTGCTCCCATTGGTATTTTTTTGAGCAATGCGCCATTTACTGGCCCTATGCCATAGTTGTCATGCAGTAATTTCCAGGCTTTGTAAACCAAATTGTTTTGTTCATCTCCTGCAATTGGGAGTCCGTAAAACTGAATATTTGTATGCAAATTGTTTTCTGGAGCTTTTACAAACTCGAGTGCATCACGTACAGGTACTGGAAAAAAAACAGTTTCAAGTGGATGGTAGGTATCTGCTCTTTGTTCAAATACATGCAATCCTAGATTTATTTTGCAATTTGGAAAATCGATCATTTTAGCTCAGTTTGGCTCTTTTCTTTAAAAATGGATACAGTATTTGGTTAAAGTCATCATTTACAAATGCCTCTATATAGTCTATTTTAAATTGCATACATGCTGTTTTAAGTGCCGATTTATATTGATCCATTTGTTTCATATATGCCTGTTTGATAGCTGTTGGATGCAGTTTAATTTGTTCTCCAGTTTCACTATCTACAAACAAATGGGGCTGGTTTGAGAAATTAAATTCAGCTTCTGTACCAGCATCTCCAACATGAAATAATATGACCTCATGTTTGTTGAATTTTAAATGTTGCAATGCCAATTTTAACGCATCAAAATCAGTTTCAAAAAAATCGCTAAAAATGACAACCAAAGAACGTTTGTGTAATTGTTCGGCCAATACATGCAAGTTTTTGGCTATTTGACTGGGCTGTTGAGAAGGTTTACGCTTATCGAGTATTTGCTGCAAACTGGTCATTAAATGTTTGAGGTGAACCGCATTGCTTTTGGCCGGGGTGTTTAAATACAACTGTTCATCAAACAAACTGAGTCCACTGGCATCTCTTTGCCTTTTCAACAATTGAATCAATACTGCAGCTGCAACAACCGAAAAATTTAATTTACTGAAACTGTTTTCGGGATAATACATTGAACCAGATGTGTCAATGACAAGCTGGCACCTTAAATTGGTTTCTTCTTCAAATTTCTTGACAAACAATTTATCCGTGCGTCCATAAAGTTTCCAATCTATATGCCTGCTGTTTTCTCCGGTATTGTATTGCCTGTGTTCTGCAAATTCAACTGAAAATCCATGATACGGACTTTTGTGTAAACCTGTAATAAACCCTTCAACCACTTGGTTGGCTAAGAATTCAATGTTGGGAATTTGAAGTAAATTAATGGGTTCTTTTACTGACATTGATGCGCAGCTTTCTAGTTTTGTAAAGATAGCGTTTAAAAACAAAAGGTGGTATAGGAATTCCTAACCACCTTTTTGAATGAATGCTTTTTTAAATTAAGCCAATTGGGCATCTAATTTACCAGCCAATATGTGTTTTGGAACTGCACCAACTTGTTTGTCTACCAATTTGCCGTCTTTGAAAAATAACAAAGCAGGGATGCTCATGATTCCAAAATCTGTAGCCACTTTAGGGTTAAAATCTACATTTACTTTACCAATTACGGCTTTGCCTTCGTATTCTTTGGCCAACTCTTCTACAACTGGTCCAACCATTCTGCAAGGACCACACCATTCAGCCCAAAAATCTACCAATACGGGTTTACTTGAATTCAGTACTACTTCCTGGAAGTTACTGTCTGTTATTTCTAATGCCATAGCTTATAATTTTCGTTTTTATTTGTTTGCAAGATAAATGCCAATTAAAAAAATTACCAATTTTGTCAGTCTTAATTTAATTTATAATTGATTTCATGACTATCTAACAAAGCTAAGACCTCATTGTTTGGTTCTATCTTAGATTTTGTAGAAAGCAGTTGAATACTTTGTTCGTCTGCGTGGTCAATCAACTGAATGAATAAATTGCAATTGCCTGGGTGTTTTTTACCCAATTCACTCAAAGTTTTAACCGTTTCTGGTTTGAGTTGTTTGATATCAATATTGCAGCTGATTTTGGTAAAATATTTGTCTCTCACGTCACTCAACATGTCAATGGAATTGATTTTGAGTTCAAACTCGTCTTCTTTGTTCCATTTGTTTTGAACCCGACCTTTAATAAACAAGAAATAGCCATTTACCATGTATTTGCTATTGTCAATGTAATCTTTGTTGAACAGTGCAAAATTGTATGTGCCACTAAAGTCTTCTACTGTTATGCTTCCATAGTTTTTACCTTGTTTAGAAACTTTATGATCGGCAGTGGCAACAATACCTGCAATTCTAATTTCTTTGTTTTTCAGTGGAGCCAAATCACTCAAACCTTTTAACGAATGCGTTACCAACTTGTCAATTTCTAATTGATAGGGATCTAATGGATGCCCTGAAAGGTAAATGCCAATGAGTTCTTTTTCTTCTTTGAGTTCATGCATCAATGGCCAAGGATCGCAAGCTAAAATAGGCGGTTCAGGAATATTGATTTCGTTGACAGCTCCAAACAAACTCATAGAGTTACTCGATTCATTGTTTTGAACGGAGTTGCCATATCTAATTGATTTTTCTATGGTGTTCAGCCCATCTTGCCCCGTGGCAAAATATTGGGCACGGTGTATGCCTTTGAAACAATCAAAACCACCAGCAATTGCCAAAGATTCCAAAGTTCTTTTGTTAACAGCTCTAAGGTTAACCCTTTTGGTTAAATTAAAAATAGAGGTAAACGGACCATTTTTAGTTCTTTCTTCAATGATTGATTCTACTGCTGCTTCTCCAACTCCTTTAATGGCACTCATGCCAAATCGGATAATGCCTTGTGCATTCACAGAAAAGTTCAATTCTGATTCGTTGATATCTGGTCCTAAAACGGGTAATCCCATACGTTTGCATTCTTCCATAAAGAAAGAAACATCTTCAATATTGGTACTAGAATTACCCAAAACCGCAGCCATGTATTCTGCTGGAAAATGTGTTTTTAAATAAGCAGTATGAAAGGCAACATAAGCATAACAAGTTGAGTGCGATTTGTTAAATGCATATTGGGCAAATGCCTCCCAGTCTGTCCATATTTTCTCTAATTTGTCTATAGGCAAACCTTTGTCGGTGGCACCGTCAATGAATTTGCCCTTCATTTTGTCGAGCGTTTTCTTGTCTTTTTTACCCATGGCTTTCCTCAAAACGTCGGCATCACCTTTGGTAAAACCAGCAAGTTTTTGAGAAAGCAACATCACCTGCTCTTGGTAAACTGTTACCCCATAGGTGTCTTTTAAATATTCCTCTAATTCAGGTAAGTCATAAGTAATGGGTTCTTTGCCATGTTTTCGGTTAATAAAAGTAGGAATGTATTGCAATGGACCCGGCCTAAAGAGTGCATTCATGGCAATTAAATCATTGAACTGATCGGGCTTTAGGTCTTTGAGGTATTTTTGCATACCTGCACTTTCAAATTGGAATATGCCATTGGTTTCCCCTTTTTGAAAAATTTCATAGGTTTTGGCATCGTCCAATGGAATCTCATCTAAAACAATGTCTATGTTTTTATTTTTCTTGATAAAAAGCAAGGCATTTTTAAGAATACTTAAGTTTTTTAAACCCAAGAAGTCCATTTTAATGACCCCTGCATCTTCAATGACTTTCCCTTCAAACTGAGTAACCACTAAATCGTTTGAATCTTTTGCAATGGCAACTGGAACAATTTCAGTGAGGTCTTTGGGTGCAATGATCAATCCTGCAGCATGCACGCCGGTTCCTCTTACCGAGCCTTCTAATTTTTCAGCTTCTTTTAAAACGGTTGCTCGCAAATCATTGCCTGCATACACCTCCCTTATTTTATGTACCGATTCTATTTCTGTACTGTCAAGACCTTCTTTGTCTTTGAGCCCTTTTTCTCCATCAATATTGGCATGCAGCACTCTATTTAATGTAATGCCTGGTTTACTGGGAACATAGTTTGCCAATTGAATGGATTCTGGTAAAGGCAAATCCATCACCCTGGCTACATCTTTGATACTTGATTTGGCAGCCATGGTGCCGTATGTAATAATTTGAGCTACCTGATTTCTGCCATATTTTTTGATGACATAGTCAATTACTTTTTGGCGACCCAAATCGTCAAAATCGGTATCAATATCGGGCATTGATTTACGATCGGGGTTCAAGAAACGTTCAAACAGTAAATCGTATTTAATGGGGTCAATATTGGTAATGCCAATACAATAAGCAACAGCAGAGCCAGCTGCAGAACCCCTTCCAGGTCCTATGAAAACACCCAAATCACGTCCAGCTTGAATAAAATCGGCTACTATTAAGAAATAACCAGCAAACCCCATGGTTTTAATGGTATGTAATTCAAAATTGAGTCTTTCTTCAACCTCTGGAGTAATGTCTTTGTATCTGTTTCTAGCCCCTTCATAACACAGGTGATAGAGGTAATCGTCTTGTGTTAAAAAATTAGCAGGTATTTCGTAGTTGGGTAGCAGAATATCTCGTTTGAGATTTAATGTTTCTATTTTACCTACAATCTCATTGGTATTGTCAATTGCCTGAGGGATATCACTGAAGAGTTTACTCATTTCATCAGTGGTTTTGAAATAAAATTGGTCATTGGCAAAAGCAAAACGCTTGCCTTTCATTTGCACATCGTCATCTGAAAAATCTTTGAGCGCAGGAGTACTTTGTTTTTCGTTGGTATTGATGCACAATAAAATATCATGGGCATTGGCATCTTGTTGATCAACATAATGTGAGTCATTAGATGCAATGATTTTTACATTGTATTTGTCGGCAAATTTTAACAATACCTCATTGACTTTGTTTTGATCAGCAATGTCATGTCTTTGCAATTCTATGTAGTAGTCTTCTCCAAAAATATCTAACCACCATTTGAACTCTTCTTCACCTGCTGCTTCTCCTTTTTTTAAAATAGCTTTGGGAACAGAAGCTCCAATGCAACAGGTGGTAGCAATAAGACCTTTGTGGTATTTTAATATAAGCGATTTGTCTATTCTAGGGTATTTTCCATACAAGCCTTCCATATAACCCAATGAACAAAGCTTGATCAAGTTCTGATAGCCTTCTGCATTTTTTGCCAATAACAATTGGTGGTAACGAATGTCTTTATCGTCTTTGGTAAATTGTCTTTTGGTGCGGTCATTTACAATATAAAATTCGCAACCTACAATGGGTTTTACCTTTAAACTGCCATCATCATGTTTGTGTTTGTATGCTTCAGCTACAAATTCAAAAGCACCAAACATATTGCCGTGGTCTGTAATGGCCATGGCGGGCATGTTGTCTTGTATGGCTTTTTTGTAGAGTTTTTCAATGTCTGCGGCACCGTCAAGCAAAGAGAATTGAGTATGAACATGTAAATGAGAGAATTTCGTCATGGCTTATAATGGAGCTGCAATTGGTATCCATGCGAATTTACAAGATTGGCCTTGAAGGTTAAAGCTTGTTGAAAAAAAAAGACAAGTCCATTAGGCCTTCCAAAACTCACCTATTGTAGTCAGTATAATTTGCTCATTGAGCCCACGCATGCAGTTGAAATGTACTTTTGGACATGTATGAAATCCAATTTTAGAACATGGCCTGCAGTTTAGTTCATTGTTTTCTATGGCTACATGTGAAATTTGGTGATGGCCATAATACGCAGACATGCCAAATGCGGGAATGGTATTTCCCCAAATGCTGATAATTGGTTTTTTGAATGCAGCTGCAATGTGCATTAAGCCGGTGTCGTTGCTAATGATAAACTTACTCAGTTTTACAATGGCTGCACTCTGTCTGATACTTAGCTTCCCACAAAAATGAATGACTTGCTGAGGAAATTGATTGCAAATATTTTCTGCAACAGCTAGGTCTTCTTTGCCTCCAAGCAATACTATGGGGAGTTTGGTTTGTAGTAAAACGGCAATGATTTTATCTGCTGGAAATTGTTTGGTTACATGTTGTGCACCTATGGCCCATGCCACAAATGTTTGATGGCTTGGAGGTAATAAGTTTTTGCTGAATGCTATTTCGTTTTGATTGATAAAAAAATCCAATCCTTGATGGTCGTTTTGAATGCCAAAAACTTCAAGTGTTTGTATATATCTGTCAACAATATGAATAGGAGCTAAGGCTGGCTGTTTCAATTGAACTGCTATCCATTTCTCTAGATTTATTTTTGGAAATGAGTAGGCTGGTATGTTTAAGATACTTTTAAAAAAAAGGGTTCTGGTGTTCACATGCAAATCAATGATACAATCAAATCCCAACTGTTTGAGTTCATAGGCCTTCAATAGGGGGTGTTTGTCTAACACATGAACTTGATGGATGTATGGATTTTCTAGAAGTAAATCTTGGTAGCCGGGTTTGGTTAAAAAATGGATTTCAGCACTTGGAAAAGTTTTTTTTAACAATCTAGGAACAGGCGTGCACAATACAATGTCTCCAATAGAACTGAAACGAATGACCAAGATTTTTTTTTGCATTGATTGAACTTTAACCTGGTTCAAAGATAAACAGGCTTATGATATTTTATTCATCACAAGCACAGGAATGGTACTTGACATAACTAATTTCTGAACATTAGAACCAGCCATGATATAATCAAGCCACGAATGTTCCCCTTTGAACAAGGCAACAATTTGGGTGTTTCCTATATCAATATTTTGTTGCAATTGTTCGTCTATAGGTAGTTCTAATTTGCCTTTTTTGACGCTCATTCGAATGTTTTGGTAACTGTGTTTTCTAATGTAATGCTCTGCTTCCATCATTTTCATTTCACTTTCAGCTGAAGCATAATCAAAATAAAAAACATCTAAAACGGCATGGAATATTTTTGAAAAAGGTACCATCATATCAAGTTCTTCTTCGAGTTGTTGAAGGTCTGATGCATACACAATGTGGTAGATGGGTTGGTACACAAACGGATAAGGAATTACTAATACTGGAAAATGACATTTACTAACCAATTGCGATGTATTGCTTCCCCAAAAATACCTTCTCCAGCCACTTGCTCCATGCGTTCCCATGATGACAATGTCTGCATTGGTTTGTGCAACAGCTTCCATAATTCCATCTGCAACATGTTCACAACTATTTACATATGCAGTAGGGGTTTGGTTAAAAGTAATTTGCTCTGAAACACAAAAGTTTTGAAATGATTCTAAAAGCAATAAACGCTCTTCTTGTTCGTCTGCATAAAAATGATCTACCGGAATTTCATTGATAGGAATTACATCAGGTATTGCATGGTACAATATCAGTTGACTATTTGTTTGCTTAGCAAACTCAACAGCGTATTTCAGTGCATTTTTTGCTTCTGTGGAGTAGTCGTTGGGAACAAGAATGTTGAGCATACTGTGTTCATTTGCGATTCAATATACAAATAATTTTAAAAAAAAGGGGTATTGGTGTTTGAATTTGCTCTCAGCTCTGCTTGTTGAAGTTGTTCGTAAACCTGATCTATTTTTAAATTTTTACCATCAGCAGCTTGGGTTGCCAATACATCGCAGCGTTCATTCATCGGGTGGCCTGCATGTCCTTTGATCCAGTGAAATTTAACAATGTGTTTTTTTGCAATTTGATGGTAACGCAACCAAAGGTCTTTGTTTTTCTTGCCTTTAAAGTCTGTTCTGAGCCAATTATTTAACCATTTTTTTTCGATGGCTTCACATACATATTTGCTGTCGGTATAAACCTGAACACTCAATTGTTCAAATTTTAAAGCTTCGAGTCCAATAATAACCGCCAGTAATTCCATGCGGTTATTGGTTGTTAATCTAAAACCTTCACTCATTTCTTTGTAGTGGACCCCACTTTTTAAAACTACGCCATAGCCACCTCTACCGGGGTTTCCTCTGGCCGATCCATCTGTAAAAATAATGACATTCACGGCTTGCAAGTTAGGCCAAATCATCTAAAAACAATTAACCTTAAATTTAAATGGGCCGTCAACAGTAATCAATTTTGGGTTGTATATTTGAAATCGCAACAAAGCTCAAACTGGCACAATGATTCAAATTTTCATAAGCTCTTACAACCGTTTACTGGAATTAGACAAACCTGAAAAGGATTGTTGGATTCATGTGGTGAGTCCAACTGGAAAAGAGGTCAATTCATTGTCTGCCCAATTGTTGTTGCCACCAGAGGTTTTCAATGACCCGCTAGATCCAGATGAAAATGCCAGGGTTGAAAGCCATAAAAATTGCATGCTCATTGTGTGTAGAATTCCGGTCATTAACGACCAAGGTGAAGATTTACCCTATACCACCATTCCATTGGGCATTGTTTTAAAACGCGATTTAATCATCACTGTTTGCGGCAGACCTACAGAGTTAATTCAGGGTTTTAAGGAGAACAAAGTCAAAAATTTTTACACGCAATTCAGAGAGCGTTTTGTGATGCAAATATTTTTTAAATCGTCGGTGATGTATTTAAAAAACCTAAAAGACATTAACAACAAGGCCAACGACATTGAACACAGTTTACACCGTTCTACTAGAAACAGAGAGCTGTTAGAACTTTTATACCTCGAAAAAAGTTTGGTATATTTTAGCACTTCTTTAAAAGCAAATGAGTTAATGATGTTGCGTTTACAAAGACTCAACCTACCAGATTGGGCCAAAGAACGCGAAAAAGAACTCATAGAAGATGTGAATATTGAAACCCGTCAAGCCATAGAAATGGCAAATATTTACAGCAATATTTTAGGAAATATGATGGGGGCACACTCTTCAATCATTTCTAATAATTTAAATATTACCATTCGTTTTTTAACTTCTGTAACCATTATTTTATCATTGCCAATTTTGGTTGCGAGTATATATGGAATGAATGTGGAATTGCCATTTCAACAAAATCCATATGCCTTTTGGATTGTGATTGTAATGGCGATATTTATATCGGTAAGTGGGGTGTTCTTCTTTAGGAAGAAAAACCTGTTTTAATGCCAAGTAATTTCATTGGCTTTCATTGCTTCATCTAAATCTATCCAAATCAACGTTAAGTCGTAATTGGTATAACAAATTACGATTTTTTTGGTTCCTGCATCGGTTTCATATTCTTGCAATGCCGCAATTTTATAGTGTTTTCCACCCATTGAACAGGGCAAACGTTTGGCATCAATACTGGCATTTTTACTAAAAAAAGCGGCTACTAATCCATCACCAGTTTTAAGGTCAATGCCTTGTTTGTTGTAGGGCGTAGTTCTGGCGTACACATCAATCCCTTTGAAACTGCTTTTGTTTTTACAAGTAGCAATACGAATGCTTTTACCAACCTCTAAATTTACTTTCTTTTGAGCATGTAAAAGCTGAGAACACAGCAACAATAAAAGTAAAACGATATGTTTTAAAGGGGCATTCATTTGTTACTTTGAATCAATGAACCAACTGGCTGTTTCTGTAGGTTTCTGTTTGAATCAACTGCCCCTTGGTATTGTAATATTTCCAAACGCTGTCTTTGTTATTGCGCTTGTAATAGCCACTTTGCTTGAGTTTCCCATTCAGGTGGTAACAAGTATAAGGGCCATTTTTAATGGCTTCTGATTTCTCATACTTTTTGTCTTGATCGGTAACCGAACTACCTACAAAAGTGTATTCCAGAATGTAATGGTAAATTTCTTTCACCTGTTTTTTTTCAGAGTCATAAAAGGTTTTACCCAATCCGTTTTCGCTGATGACTTGAGCCGACAAATTGTTGCAGCAAAACAGACTAAAAAATAGCAGTACACTCATTGATAATGATTTGTTCATTTATTGGTTGTTAGTTCCCCAGGTATCAATTTCTTCTTGGCTATACAATTCAGGATAAAAAATTCTGAACTGGAAACGAGGAGGCAAATATTTCTGCCAATTGGTTCCTCCTGTAGCTGCTACATCAGTTTGACTTTTTTGTAAATACCTCACTGCCGATTTGTAATGTACCAATGGCCAGTCAATATTTACAGCTTTATCAAAAGCTCGGAGTGCTGCTTTTAAATCTGCATTTTCTTGGTCGGCTTCAGGCATTGACAAGTATAACATCCACAAATTTTTTGATTCATTTGATTGTGCATGGTTCAGAAACTCATCTGCGTATTTGGCTTCGAATTGAGTTAGAGTCAATGTTTTTTTACCAGTTTCAACTTCTGTTGCTCCCGATTTCCAATAAATGGCTTCCAATTGTTCTGCAACTGATTTGTGAAGAAAAGCCTCTCTTTTGTCTTTGTGAACCAAATTGGCAATAGGAGTGGCGCAAATTTCAATAAGCCTGTATTGTGCAGATTGGAAACCACTGGCAGGAAGTAAACTCATCCTGAATTTTAAAAATTGAGCAGGCTCCATCCCCTGAATCATGATCTCGAATGATTGTGTCAGGTTTTTGAAATAGGCATTCATGCGGTTCAATCTTTCTATAAAAAACTGAGCTGAAAGATTGCCTTTTAGTGCTTGCAACTGGTTAATTTCATGTATGGTAAGCTTGAAATACAATTCAGTAATCTGATGGTACATGATAAAAATAAGTTCATCAGGTATATCTGTTTTGGGTTTTTGTAAGCTCAACAAGGTATCTACCTGAATGTAATCCCAGTAATTGGTGTATTCTTGGTAGAGTAAACCCTCAAGGTAAGCTTTAAAATCCTGACCGTTTTTCTCATATTTTGCCTTGATTTTTGTAATCAAATCAAGAACGGTTTCATCTATTGGATTGGTTTGCATAGTAGAATTTAAAAAGGACTGATTAAGTTTTTAAGTAAAGGCAATTGGGTATCTTTTTCAGAAACTAGTGCTTGTTGAGTTTGCCATTGAATACCCAGTTCAGGGTCGTTCCACAACAAGCCGCCTTCACTAGCTTTATCATATAAATTGGTACACTTATACAAAAATAAGGTATTGTCTTCGAGTGTTTCAAAACCATGAGCAAACCCTGGTGGAATCCAAAATTGGGTATGGTTTTGTTCGTTGAGTTCAATGCTGTAATGTTTGCCGTAGGTTGGAGAGTTTTTACGAATATCAACCACTACATCTATAACAGCACCTCTTACAACCCTAACAAGTTTACCTTGGTCAAATGGTGCAGCCTGAAAATGTAATCCCCTGATTGTCCCTTTTTGAGAACAACTTTGGTTGTCTTGTACAAAATGGTGTTGGATACCCATTTTTTGATAATTGGGTTCATTGTAACTTTCATAAAAATAACCACGTGGGTCATTGAAAATAGTAGGTTGTATGACCAAAGGCCCCTCAATGAATATAGTATTTACCTGCATGTAATTGAAATATCAATTGAACAATTATAAAGAATTCAGCCGCATTGTAAAGAACTTTTGAGTCAATATTTTTTTGAACTCTCCACATTGGTGGAAAACAGGAATTTATTTTACAAGCCTAAAACTTATTTTTGCAACATGGAACAGAAAGATAACCGTAAAAAATGTAGAACCATTATTATCTTCTTGATAGTAACCAATATTCTGACACTTTTGTTGTTGGGCTTTTTTGTGATGAACTATTTTCAAACAGACAAAAAATTGTTGGTTACTGAGGAGCGCTTGGTTTCATCAGATTCGACCCGAATGGAATTAGATACTTTGCTCAAACAAACAGCAATTGAACTAGACCAATTCAAAGGTAGAAATGCCCAATTAGACCAATTTTTAGGAGAAAAAAATGATTCTTTGCAACAATATGCCAAACGCATCCAAACGCTATTGAGAGCAGGTAAAATCACCAAAGAAGAATTAGAAAAAGCCAAAGATGAATTGGACTTGTTGCGTTATTACAAAAGAAAATACTTGGGTCAGATTGACTCTTTGAGTACAGTCATTGTTGGATTAAACAAAGAAAACGAAACATTAAAAACCGATATTGGCAAGCAAAAACGCAAGTACGAAGACCTGAGCATGGACAATGCACGTTTGAGCAACAAAGTGGCAATTGGGGCCAAACTCATTACTCAAAACATGTTAGTTACCGGTGTTAAACTCAGAAGCAATGGCAAAGAGAAAGAAACCCAAAAGGCTTCTCAAACAGAACAAATCAAAGTGACATTTACCATAGCAGAAAACTTTGTATCTGACAAAGGCTCTAAAGATATTTATTTAAAAATTGTAGGCCCTGATGGGGCAACGGTTTACAACCAAGCTGCAGGTTCAGGTACATTTGTGTATCAAAACGAAGAATCTTTATACAGCACTAAAAAGTCTATTGAATTTAACCAATTGGCTCAGCAAGTTGCTGTGTATTGGAATGCTGGTACACCTTTGTTTAAAGGCAAATACAAGGCAGAGATTTACAGTGAAGGGTTTAAAATTGGTCAGACAGATTTTGAATTGAAATAACACTCTCATAAAATTTAATATATTCGTAAACGAAAATTCAGAAACATGAAAAAAATAGTTGCAATTTTAGCCGTAGCAGGTACACTTTCTGCTTGTCATTATGGAACCCAAGAAGCTCAAAATACTTTAAAAGACAACGAAAAGTACAAAACAGATGAGGCCGGTTATTCAATTAACAGAGCCAATGTAGCTGCAGCTGATGAAACCTCTGCAGATACAACTGTTGTTGCTACCGATTCTACTGCTGTTAAGTAATATGCACCAGCTGGGGTCAATCCAAGCAAGTAAAAAAGAAAAATACAAGCATCTGTATCAAGGCTTGCACGCATTGCTTGCCGAAGAAACAGATATCATAGCCAATCTGGCCAACTTTTGCAGTGCCTTAAAACAGGAATTCAATTGGTGGTGGGTTGGCTTTTATATTGTAAAAAACAACCAATTGGTTTTAGGGCCATTTCAAGGTCCGGTAGCATGTACCCGAATTGCTTATGGCAAAGGTGTTTGCGGACATGCATGGCAAAACAAACAAGCAGTTATTGTGCCAAACGTTCACGAATTTCTTGGGCATATTGCTTGTAGTGAAGCATCATTGTCCGAAATAGTATTGCCACTATTTTATGAAGACCAAGTAGTTGCTGTACTAGATATAGATAGCAACCAATACAACAATTTTAACCAAGAAGATTTGGAAGGTTTACTACAATTAGTGAGCTTGCTTCAACCACAAATGAATAGCTTGGTTCAATTTTCAAAATTATAAGGGTATGAAACAAATTTTACAGCATAAAAATTTTTGGTTGGTCACCATAGCGGCCTTGGGCTATTTTGTTGATATTTATGATTTAATTGTTTTCAATGTTGTAAAGAATGCCAGTTTAGTTGATTTAGGTGCAACTGGTGAAACCATCAAGAGCCATGAAATTTTGTTGTTTAATTTACAAATGACAGGCATGTTAGTTGGTGGCTTGATATGGGGTATTTTAGGTGATAAAAAGGGCAGGGTGGCAGTTTTATTTGGCTCTATATTTTTGTATTCCATTGCCAATATTGCAAATGCTTTTGTGGTAAATATATTCCAATATGGCTTAGCCAGATTTATAGCGGGTATAGGATTGGCAGGAGAATTGGGAGCAGGCATAACCCTTGTCGCAGAAAACATGGACAAAGAAAAAAGGGGATATGGCACACTCATTATTGTAACCTTTGGTGCTTTAGGTGCTGTTTTAGCAGGTATAGTAGGTAAAATGTTTACTTGGCAAGTAACCTACATTGTTGGAGGTATATTGGGATTGGCTTTGTTGTTTTTAAGAGCAGGTGCTTTTGAAAGTGGCATGTACCAAAGTTTAAAAGAGCACACCAGTGTTAAAAAAGGCAATATTCGTTTGTTGTTTAAAAAAGACAATGCCCTCAAATATTTGGCTTGCATTGGAATTGGCTTGCCCATTTGGTTTACCATTGGAGTATTGGTGAATTTGTCGAACCGATTTGCTGATTTTTACCAAACCCCAGGTTTACTGGTTGCCGATGCAGTTATGTTTGCATACTTAGGGCTTTCATCTGGCGATTTGCTGAGTGGTTTGTTGAGTCAATTTTTAAAAAGCAGAAAGAAAGTTGTTAAGCTGTATTTAATATTGTCTTTGGTATTGTTTGTAGTGTATTTATACAATACCCATGTGAGCTTGTTTTATTTCAAATTCATGGCTTATTTACTGGGTTTTGCAACAGGTTATTGGGCCTTGTTTGTAACCATTGCAGCAGAACAGTTTGGAACCAATATCCGTTCAACGGTTACCAATACTGTTCCAAATTTTGTAAGAGGGGCGGTGGTACCCATAACCCTAAGTTATACTTACATGGCTAAAAATATGGCAATTAACCATGCTGCAATGATTGTTGGTGCCATTTGTTTACTAGTTGCCTGGATTGCCATCAGCTATATCAAAGAAAGCTTCAGCAAAGATTTGAATTATGTGGAGTTAGATGAGTAGGAGAGCTGAAGTTACGATACAAAAAATCGTTTCGTCTATACTATTATATTAGGCTCCTAACGGAGCGTGATGGCCTTTGGTTGTTTTTTAATCATATTTAACTCCTACGGAGTTGATTCAGAAAAGAATTATTTAAAATACAATAAGGCTTCGGCTGCCGCTCAGCCGCCCGACAGAACATTAACTCTCAAGCAACCATACTCGCAAGACTAAATAGAATCTCATTCCTTAACCAATTTTAGTTCGGAAGCCCCGACCATTGTCAAGCGGCGCACAAAATCACAAGTAATTGTTGTGGGTCAGGATGTGTGCAAGCAAAAGCGCTAGGAAACTAACCAATACAAGTAAAGAATACCGAATTATGATTTCCGTATTTTTTGCGTG